>CAZBLM010000076.1:0-1679 GCA_964492675.1 uncultured Sulfurovum sp. | reverse complement strand
AGAGGAGAAGGATTTAAATGTTTAAAATGAAGTTAATGTTATTGGTAGGTGCAGCGTTAATATTGGGAGGATGTGCAGGACAAGACTACAAGCTTGCCCAGACAGAGAAGCCTGTAACAGTACAGAAAGTCAGTGACAGAAGTATCGAGTATCGCATCTTGCCTCAAGATAGGCTAGAGATCGCACTATATAAAGATCCTGCTCAAGATGCTATGGCAGGTGGATTGAATGAACTCGGGCAGAGTATGAATAAACAAGGTATCCTTGTGAATGCAGCAGGATATATCTCTTTACCTCTCATAGGGAAGATCAAGGTAGCAGGTTTAACACAATCTCAAGCTGCTGATCGCATCACTGCGCAGTATAAAAAGTATTTGAATACACCTTCTGTTTATGTAGAAGTACTTAATAAACGTCTTTTTGTATTAGGGGAAGTAAAGAATCCAGGTGTGATCAAATTAGATAAAGAGAAAATGACACTGTTTGAAGCGATCGCTTTTGCAGGGGATCTGACAGATGATGCTGTAAGAAATGAGGTTATCATCCTCTCTAATAGCCATACAAAAGGCATGCAGATGCGAAAAGTTGACTTGACAAACTTTGACACTATGAGATATGCTTCTTTGATGTTGAGACCAAATGACATTGTGTATGTGCAGCCGGATGACTGGAAGCAGTTTAAAGTGGCTGCAGACAACTACACATCACCATTTGAAACAATGGCAAAAGTATTGGCACCGTTTGTTGCACTTACTTACTTGGATGATAATTAGAATATAGGGCAATGATTGATCAGAAAGGCCTTAAGAAGGTTTTTCTGAATCAATTGTGTATAGTGGGTATTTCTTTTCGCATTTATATATTAAACAAGTTTTTTAAACATATGACAGCAATATGACATTTTTAATGTATAGTACGACTTTGAATATATTATTTAGTTAAGGATATGAAATACCTATGATCATCGAGTTTGTTTTAATTTTTCTCTTCTCTCTACTTTTTATAAGAATCATACGTAATTATGCAGATCATTTGGGACTTGTAGACATTCCTAATGACCGAAGTACACATATACACCATACACCAAGGGGCGCAGGGATAGGTTTTTACCTTGCTGTGGGCCTTATGCTTCCTATTTTTCATTTTGACCTTATGGTTACCTATATATGGACTTGTGTAGCCATACTCCTTGTCTTTATAGTAGGGGTATTGGACGATCACCGTGACACTTCTCCAAATACCAAATTTTTTGTGATCATACTCAGTACGGTATTTCTTTACTTAGATAATATTGTGATCGATGACATTGGGGTATTTTTTGGAATTCCTATTTCATTTGGATGGTTTGCACTTCCTTTTACGATGTTTGCGGTAGTAGGGTTTGCCAATGCACTGAATCTCATCGATGGCTTGGATGGACTTGCTGCTACAGTGAGTATAGTGATACTGGGAAGTTTTTTTATTGTAGGGTATACACATGATGATCTGTTTATGACAGTACTCTCAGGTGCATTTATATCGGCACTTTTAGGATTTCTTCTGTTTAATTGGCATCCGGCTTCTATATTCATGGGGGACAGCGGCTCTTTAACTTTAGGCTTTGTGATCTCACTGTTGGCGATCAAGTCATTGGCTTATCTTCCTACGGTGAGTATACTCTTCATAGCGGCTATACCTAT
>CAZBLM010000075.1:0-1737 GCA_964492675.1 uncultured Sulfurovum sp. | reverse complement strand
TATATTTTACAACAGTAAGACATTTTTTACATTAAAAATTTAGTGCGGGTATACACCCCGCACAATTACCTTTTCCCTTTCACGACTTTTTCACTTTTTTTAGTTAATATCGGTTTACTTTAAACTATTAGACTATAAAAAAGGATGTACATGATCAAATTAAACCAGATACTTCTCATCTCAACTCTATTTTTTACAACACTCTATGCAACTAAACCGGTATTGCCTGATATACTTAATCCTGACAAAATCACCAATCCTACCGATATCCATTCGACATTTCAACGTACTGGTCCCACTGTACAGATTGGGATACTACTTGACACAAGTAACAGTATGGATGGTCTTATTGATCAAGCCAAAGACCAACTTTGGAAAATTGTTAATGAGGTTACTAAAGCCAATAAAAACAATAAAGAGGTGAGAATTCAAGTAGGATTATTTGAGTATGGTAAGTCTTCTCTACCCAGATATGAAGGTCACCTACAGATGCTTTCACCTTTCACAGATGACTTAGATAAAGTTTCTGAAGAGCTTTTTTCATTACGTACTAATGGAGGTCAGGAATATGCAGGTAAAGTGATACTTGAATCGGTAAATCGTTTTGTCTGGTCATCACATAAAGATGATTTGAAATTATTGATCATTGCAGGTAATGAGGGGTTTGATCAAGGGAATGTACCTTATAAAGAGGCGATAGATAAAGCCCAACATAATGGTATTATTGTTAATACTATTTTTTGTGGTGCTCTGTATGAAGGTAAACGTCTTTTTTGGGCAGATGGTGCTAAAATTGGTGGAGGTAAATACTTTAACATAGATCATAATGATAAAAGAGTGTATATTGAGACACCCTATGATGATAAGATCATTGCATTGGGTAAAAAATTAAACAGTACCTATATGAGTTATGGAAGTAAAGTTTATCGTGAAGCGAAGATGGCAAATATTGTAAAACAGGATGCCAATAGTATGTCTATTTCAAAATCATCATATATAGAGAGAAATCTCGTTAAATCCAAAAAACAGTATACATCGATACAGTCCGATATAGTTGATGCATATATAGCAGATGAAGCTTCAATAGATAAAATAGATCAAAAAAGACTTCCTGATGAACTTCAAGGTAAGAGTAAAATAGAGATCAAAAAGATAATTGAAGAGAAGAAGGTTACAAGAGGTTTACTACAAAAAGAGATCAAAATACTAGAGCATAAAAGAGCGAAACACATTGCAAAAAAAAGTACCAAAGATAGTAGTAATTTAGGCTCGGCTATAATACAGAGTATTAGAGAACAGGCCAAAGAGCATGGATATATATTTAAATAATTTATGGGAGAAAATGTGGATAAATTACTTATTGTATGGAGTTCTGGTGAGATAGAAGTAGCCAAAAAGATGGTACTTCTCTATAGCTCTGTGATCTTGCCACGGGCTTATTGGGATGAGGCCCATCTCATGATATGGGGACCTTCGGCAAAACTTTTGGCTGAAAATGATGAGTTGAAAGAGATGCTTGTCCAAGTTAAAGAGACAGGGGTCAAACTCTCATGTTGTATCGTATGCAGTGATGACTATGGTGTGACTGAAGAGCTTCAGTCTATGGGTGTAGAGGCGATCCATACTGGAGAGTTAATGACTGAAGCTTTGAAGTCAGATTGGAAAGTGCTTACTTTTTAACTTTTAAGTGTTTAAATTGGTACATCATAATAGAAGCAGCTATTCCTACATTAAAAC
>CAZBLM010000074.1:0-1754 GCA_964492675.1 uncultured Sulfurovum sp. | reverse complement strand
ACTAAATTTGAAGTTATAATGGTTGAACCTCTTTCATATCTTCTGGAGATCACTTGAAAGAAATGATGTGCATCTTCTTTGTTCATAGGAAAGTATCCTATCTCATCAATCACTAAGAGTGCAGGAGTCATAACAGATTGTCTAAGAAAGGCATCATAACGCTTCTCTTTCTTAGCTTGACTCATTTGAAGGATTAAATCAGAGGCTGTAATAAATCGTGCTTTCACACGCTTCTGTACAGCTTGGTACGCTAAAGCTATAGCAAGGTGAGTCTTACCAACACCCGATTGTCCCAGTAGAATAATATTCTCTTTTCTTTTTACAAACTCCATAGAGGAGAGTTCTTCTATCTGTCTTCTGTTTACACCTACTGTAAAATCAAAGTCAAACTGCTCAAGTGTTTTAAGCGTAGGGAATCCCGCCATCTTTGTCAGTGTAGCCTTTGAACGTTCTGCTTTAGAATCAGATTCACTTTTAAGTACCTCATAGAGATACTCACTATACTTCCAACTCTCTTTGGCAGCACGGTTGCTTAGTTCATGGTGTGTCTTACATAGTGAAGTGAGCTTGAGTTCTTTACACAAGGTTTCTATCTGTTCATTTATTGCCATGATGCACCACCTGTAATAAGACTGTAGGTAAGCAGGTATGCAACAGCTGCAGGGATGAACTCATCATAACTCTGTAAATCACGTTGAGGGATATGTACACGTTGTTTAGGTTTGGCTATAGGCTCTTGTGTTATACTTTTAGACGTTGCTTTTAATGGGTGGATACCGTTATATGGCTTCGGCAGAGGAAGCAGCTGCAACTGCTCTTCTGCAAGTAGATCAAATGGTTTGAGTAACAAAGTCTGATGTATTCTCGCATTGGCTGTATAGTCCAACCAGTCCATCACTTCAGCATTTGCGTTCTCTTTATTCATCTTATATCCCATCATCGACAGACGTACTTTAAATGTGTTATGAAAGCTGTATCGTAAATAGTGGTTAAAACGTTCTACTTTCCCTTTGGTTTGTGGTCTATAAGGTTTACAAACTTTGAGATCCATCCCACAGTGTTTGGCAAAGTCACGGAACTGTTCGTTGAATTTATGTTTCCCTCTACCATAGGCATTACGTTTGATGATGACCGTCTTCATATTGTCATATAGACCTTCCTGAGGAACGCCACCAAAGTAGCTAAAGGCATTCATGTGGCAGTTTATAAGGGTGTCAACCTTCTCATCAGTGACATACTCAACATACGATGCTCTGGAGTATCCCATCGTTGCTACAAAGGCGGACAACCCATCTTTAGGGAACTCTATCCAATCTACTTGCATCTGTTTGCCTTTGGCTGTTTCGAAGTTCAGCAGCAGTTCCTCATCTTTTACTTTCTCGCGTAGTTCATGCCTGAGCATGATCTCTTGCATCCAGCGCAATGAACCTTTGTATCCCATCTTCTGTATCTCTTGATAGATAGCTGATGCAGGTATTTCTATTTCTAATTTATGTGCTTCTTCAAGCATTCTGGCAATATGAGGAAGATAGGCATCTACTGTGGTACTTGTAGCTTCTCTTTTTATAGCAGGAATGTGACCTTCTGGTAATTTTGCATACTTCGAAACCGTATCTCGACTCATTCCAAGTTTACGTGCAATAGCACTTTTACTTAGACCCTCTTTTATCATCTTATGGATCATTTTTACTTCACCTTTTTTAAGCATAAATCTCCTTCTAAAATACATTAGAAAAAGACTCTAACAGATTTCT
>CAZBLM010000073.1:0-1900 GCA_964492675.1 uncultured Sulfurovum sp. | reverse complement strand
CAGGAACAAAATGGAACTTCCTTCCATTCCGTCCAGGACTTGTTGGTGGTCACTGCATTGGTGTAGATCCATACTACTTGACACATAAAGCACAAGAAGTAGGGTACAATCCTGAGATCATCCTTGCAGGAAGAAGACTTAATGACAATATGGGTATGTATGTAGCCAATCAAGTGCTTAAATTGATGATCCAAAAAGAACAGAAGATAGCTGGTGCGAAAGTTTTAGTACTTGGTATTACTTTCAAGGAAAATTGTCCGGATATTCGAAATTCTCGTGTTATCGATGTGATAAGGGAACTACAAGAGTTTGGATGTGATGTTGAGGTGAGTGACTACTGGGCAGATCAAGCTGAAGTGAAACATGAGTATGGGCTTGATCTAGTTAAAGATGCAAATACCGATGAGTATGATGCTATTGTATTGGCTGTAGCACATGATGAATACAGAAAGTTAAATCTAAACAATGATAATCAGATTGTATTTGATATCAAGGCTATTTTAGATGAGGCAGATGGAAGACTATAATGACAGCCTTTGAAGAACTTTTAGAACGATTTAAAACTGAACAGAAAACTTGGCTTGTAACAGGTAATGCTGGTTTCATCGGTTCAAATTTGGCTGAGTTTTTGCTCAAAAATAATCAAAAAGTTATCGGTCTTGATAATTTTTCTACAGGTTATCAACATAACATTGATGATGTATTGGATCAAGTAGGTGAAGAGGCTGCAAAGAACTTTACTTTTATAGAAGGCGATATTGCTGACTTTGATATATGTGTGAAAGCATGTGAAGGTGTGGATATCGTTCTTCATCAAGCTGCACTTGGCTCAGTTCCACGTTCCATAGATGACCCTATAACGTCAAACCGTTCGAATGTAACTGGTTTTTTAAACATACTTACAGCAGCGAAAGATGCTGGTATCAAACGTTTTGTTTATGCATCTTCAAGTGCTGTTTATGGTGATTCAGAGGAACTTCCAAAAGTGGAAGAACGTACAGGTAGCCTTCTATCACCTTACGCTGCGATGAAGATGACCAATGAGCTTTATGCCGGTGTATTTGAAAAAAACTATGGTATGGAAACATTAGGTTTACGTTATTTCAATGTTTTTGGTCGTCGTCAAGATCCAGAAGGTGCTTATGCTGCTGTTATACCTAAATGGATAGGATCATTACTTACAAATGAAGATGTGTATATTAATGGTGATGGTGAAACAAGCCGTGATTTTACCTATATAGACAATGTCATCCAAATGAACCTCCTAGCTGGAACTACAGATAATATAAAAGCATTTGGTGAAGCATTTAATGTTGCAGTGGGTGGTAGAAACACGTTGAATGAACTCTATACACTTATCAACAAAGAATTAGATGCTCACATTGACTCTTTCACTGAAAAAAAAGCTATCTACCGTGATTTCAGGGCAGGAGATATCCGTCATTCTAATGCAAACATCTCTAAAGCACAGAACTTTGTAGGTTATGCTCCTACGCATGATATATATCAGGGAATGGAAGAGGCTATTGAATGGTATATTGAGAGTATTGGGGTGGATAGTAAATGTTAAAAAAGATACTTATTGTTTTTGGTACACGTCCTGAAGCCATAAAAATGGCACCCCTTGTTAAAGAATTTCAAAAACACTTAGATATTTTTGAAACAAAAGTGTGCGTTACAGCACAACACCGTGAGATGCTAGATCAAGTTTTGAAATTGTTTGAGATTGTTCCTGACTATGATCTTGACATTATGAAGCCAGGGCAGGACCTTTACGATGTAACCTCAAATGTTCTTCTTGGATTGAAATCTGTACTTACAGATTTTAAACCTGATATTATCTTTGTTCATGGAGATACATCTACAACTTTTGCAGCTTCTTTAGCAGCGTTTTATCAAC
>CAZBLM010000072.1:0-2010 GCA_964492675.1 uncultured Sulfurovum sp. | reverse complement strand
TCTTCCATAAAATCAAGATACTCAGCATTGGAAGTGAGATATTTTGCTGCCTTAAAGGCTGGTATCTCTGCTTGATGTTCCCCATACTCATTATCCCATCCAAAGAGCTTGGCATCTTTACCCTTGCCAAGTATAACAGCACCTGTTTCTACAGGCAGAAGTTCATTTTCAGGAGCAGCCCCGTATATTTGGCACTCTTTCCATGCATCATTTTCCTGTACAGTTGAAAATGGGAGCTGACGTATAAGGACAGAAGAGGTTTCCAAGTGAATGTTTTCATGCTCTATCCCCATCATCACTACCCACCAAGGCGAATCTTCTGTAATAGGCAGTGTTAAAGGTAAAGTATCTATCACATGGTTGACCACGTCATACACTTTGTCTCTATAACACTTAGTCTCTTCTACAGAGGGCCAATCGTAATGCCTGTCGTTCAAGTCGTCCCAGGACATCTCATCAACACCTACAGCAAAGATAGACTCTAACTGTGGATCAATACGTGCATCGACCATCTTTGCAAGTTTAAATTTGTTTATAAAAAAGGTGGCAGTATGACCATAGTAGAAGATAATAGGATGACGAAGTGGGTCAGATTTTTGAAAGTAGGCTTTTTCATCACTTACGATATTAAAGAGAGATTCATATCGTTTATAGCAATATTGAAAATATGATCTTATCTCTTTGCGTTTTTCTTCAGCATCTGTGCCATGTAATGTAGGTATCTTAATCACATAATTTCCTTAAAATGATAGCTTAAAATACCATACCAACTGTGCACATAATGTGTATCAAGAAAATACCGTTAAAAGTCTGCTTTCTCTTTTGCAGACTCTATCATCGATATAAAGATAGTATAAAGATTTGCGATAACAGCACCGATCACCAAGCCCATTGCCAATGATTGGTTCTCATAAAATTGGAATGCAAAAAATGCCGGTAAAAGGTGTAGATCAGCTACTAAAGAACCTGCTAAAAGCTCTGCAGAAAGCAAGTTTCTTACACCTATTTTCATCAGTGTGGAAATGACGTTGACCGAACCTGCTATAAACAATGCTACAACACTAGGTTCATACAAAAATGCTGCTGATGTCGTAAGTGACATCAACGTAAAAAACATATAAAAAACTTTACCCCAGTTCATTTAAATCCTTTAATCTCTTTGACTTATTATAACGTAAATTATATCGTACCGTTCTCATACATAGCACGCATCTATTTTTATGCTCATTTGTTCAAAAGCAAAGCTTCTGAACACGCTATTGTCTTCAGCAGACAGCTCACAATGCTAGCATTGCTATAAAAGTATTATAGCGTACCATTTTCATACATAGCACGCATCTTCTCTTTCTCTTTTTCTCTTTTAGCTTTTTCTGCCTCTTTGAGTCTAAACCCAGAAACAGAAAAACCAAGCCACATCAAGATAGGTGATGCCACAAAGATAGAAGAGTATGTACCCACAATAACCCCTACAAGAAGTGTAAATGAGAACCCGTTAATGATCTCACCACCAAAGAGGAAAAGTGTCAGTACAACAAAGAATGTTGTGAGTGATGTCAATGTCGTACGTGAAAGTGTACGTGATACTGACTCGTTGATGATCCCTTCAAGATCAGGGTCTTTAATGGTTCTGACCCCTTCACGGATACGGTCAAATACAATGATGGTATCGTTCAATGAATACCCAAGTATCGTAAGCAATGCTGCCAAGATATCGAGATTCACTTCGATACCCACAAGTACTATCATACCCATGGCTATAGTAACATCATGCACAAGTGCCATTACAGCTGCAACAGCAAAACGCCACTCAAATCTAAATGACACATAGATCAAGATACCGATGATCGCAAGTACCATCGCCATAAGTCCCTTTTCACGTAACTCTGAACCTACTTTCGCACCTACCATATCTACACGTCTGACTTCTTTGAAACCTTCTGTGTCTTTAAGTAGCATACGTACTTTATCCCCTATGTCTTCACCAAGGTTTTGTGAAGACATCTTTGTCTT
>CAZBLM010000071.1:0-2033 GCA_964492675.1 uncultured Sulfurovum sp. | reverse complement strand
CTTCAGGTAGTATCTCAGGTACAGGGTTTGCCAAGGCAAAGATAACCGGTTCAGGGGCCATTTTAGCTACCATCCCTTTACTCAACGCTCCTGCAACACTTAATCCTAAAAACATATCCGCACCCTCAATCGCATCATCAAGCGTTTTAGCCTCAGTGTCTATTGCAAACTCTATTTTATACTCATTTAGGTCTGTACGTGAAGTAGAAATCACCCCTTTGGAGTCACACATGACAATATGCTCTACACCCAGTCTTCTATACATATTGGCACAAGAGATACCTGCTGCACCTGCACCATTTACTACAATTTTAATATCTTCTAATTTTTTACCTGTAAGTTCAAGAACATTCATCAGCCCTGCAGTTGTAATAATGGCTGTTCCATGCTGATCGTCATGAAACACAGGAATATCAAGTTCTTCCTTTAAAATACGTTCTATCTCAAAACATCTAGGAGCAGAAATGTCTTCAAGATTGATTCCTCCAAAAGTAGGTGCAATGGCTTTACATGTAGCAACGATCTCTTCAACTGTATGTACATCCAATTCTATGTCAAATGCATCTACATTGGCAAACTTCTTAAAGAGTACCGATTTCCCCTCCATCACAGGCTTAGATGCATGAGGACCAATATCCCCTAAACCCAGTACAGCTGTACCATCAGAAACAACAGCGACAAGATTGGAACGATTTGTATATTCAAAAGAAAGGTTTTCATCTTTTGCTATTTCAAGACAGGGGATGGCTACTCCGGGAGTATATGCAAGTGAAAGTTCATGTTGAGAGTTACAAGGCTTAGTCAGGTCGATACCTATTTTCCCTTGTTTATGATATGTAAGTACTTCTTCTTTGGAGAGTTGTGACATAGTTTACCTTGCAATTTAATATGTAACTATTATACTGCAAAGTAGATTAATAGGTGAGACAAGTTACTCTGCAAAATACTCTTCGAGGATCTGAGGAAACAACTTCATTGTTTTTCTCGCTTTGTCTATTTTTGGTTGAAAAATCTCTGTTGATGCGGGAAAGCTTGTCATAAGCTCCGTATAGATCTTGATCTTGTCTTCCATATGTGCTTCAAGTGCATCAAGCACCTTTTCCATATTTTCTCTGCTTGTTGTGTACTTCATAAGCAGCTCAAACATACGCTTACGAGGGTGAATCGCCATAGAATCACCTGCTGCTAAAGCGATCTCTTTGATATCCCAACGTGAAATATAAATACCGCTTACATGCGGGGCTATCAGTTTCGCATAAAGCGCCTCTGTATATGAAGGATAATCCTGAAGATCCACCTCTTCATCTGAAGCACACTGTCCATCTGGACAGAATGCAGGGTTTCCGTTAAAATTCTGCTCTGCAAAATTATCAAAATCTTTTCTTAAATCTTTCATTAATTATCTCCTATCAACATTGGTATTTCATCTATATCTATCTTCGCTTCAAACCAGCGGTTTGCAAGTATCATCATCTTTGCTACAAAAACGATCTGGTCATCCAAAAACTCCGGTTTTTCAAAAAGTGCTTTAGCATCATCATCTAAACAATAGCCATACACTTTTCCCTCTTTTACCTCTACAAAATCAACACGTCCATTTTCTTTAGCGCACGCATTTAAACTTTCACAGTAAGGTAGAGCTTTATCAGAAAATTCACGTTCTATCATCATTCTATCTACTTTAGACTCTCCTACATTACTCATAGTAAAATCAAAATGTTCATCAGTAATGTTGAGTGCAATAGCTGTGGCATTTAGCCCATTGTGTTTCATGATCTTGTTAAAGTACTTTCTCATGTATCCTGTCTGTGCATTATGCCCTAATATGGTACATAATCTTGTATCAGGTTTGATCTCTTCAGGCTTCATCGTTTTTCTCTTTCATTGCTAAAGCATTCGAGTGTAAGAACATAGCTTCTTCCTCTTCCACTAAACAACGTGGACAAGTTTGTTCTCCACCTGTATAGGTAAAGTTACTGCCACATTCATTACAACGCTTAATATTAAAAGTTGCCAATGTTCGTTGATGCGGT
>CAZBLM010000070.1:0-2183 GCA_964492675.1 uncultured Sulfurovum sp. | reverse complement strand
CATTTCGTTAATTTTTTTTACGAAAAACTGCCTAATTTAACTCCGCGGTTGACATATTTGATCAAGCCTTACAGTTCTGATGAGTTAAAAGCACTACTTTTATTGGCCAAATATAAAATAATAGATCATGACAGTTCAAAACCGACCTCTGATCGTAATGAAACTGTCACTCTAGGTGAAGGGTATTGTTTTGATGAAAAAAAAGAAAAATTATATTTTAATGATATCCATATTAATTTAGGTACAAAAGAATTAAAACTCTTAAAACTTCTCATCTATCATAGGGGATTCATTGTAGAATTTGAAACAATTGAAAACGAACTCTGGAATGACAATACAATTAGTACTTCAGCCGTAAGAACACTTATATATAGACTAAGAGGAAAAATGGAATACAAATTCATAGAGACTGTATATAATCAAGGCCTTAAACTGGACATATAAAGATTTAATGCATAAATATGGTTTTTGTGACATAATATGTGACATGTAGTGGTTATACTCTTTTTATGGTACTGGTAATACTATATTGATTACTCTTTACATTACCTCCTTTTTTTTCCATAGTCTCACCTAATGTAGGGATGACGTGAGACAATATGTGTGAAAGCGTAATTCTTTATAATTTGAGTCTCTTCTATAGATTTATTTTTCATTGAACTATAAAACCAGTACCATTACAGATAAACATATTTAACGCATTCTGGCACTAGTTTAACGTCATATCATCACTCAAAAATATTAACCCTTTGAATCGTTTGCAGAACAGAATCAGGGTTTAAACTCATAGAATCAACACCCATCTGCACCAAAGCTTTTGCCATCTCAGGATAATCAGAAGGACCCTGCCCACAGATACCATTGTGAACATGATTTCGTTTTGCACCTTCTACTGCCATCTCTATCATTTTCATGACACCCGGATCACGTTCATTATAATCAAATGCAACCAGTTGTGAATCACGGTCGACACCCAGAGTAAGTTGTGTAAGATCATTTGAGCCTATACTTATGCCATCAAAAAGTTTACAGAATTCATCAATAAGTATGACATTGTTCGGTATCTCACACATCACATATATCTGCAGACCATTTACCCCACGTGACAGTCCATACTTTTCCATCGTAGAAAGTACACGTTCACCCTCTTCTATGCTCCTGCAAAAAGGGATCATCAAGATGACATTTGTAAAACCCATGACCTCTCTCACACGTTTCATAGCTGCACATTCTAAAGCAAACCCTTCCTCATAATTAGGGTGTGTATAACGTGATGCACCACGAAAGCCTATCATAGGGTTTGTCTCAGTGGGTTCAAAAAATGCACCCCCAAGCAGTGAAGCATATTCATTGGTCTTAAAGTCACTCATTCTTACCACACAAGGTTTTGGATACACACTTGATGCAATGGTCGCTACACCCTCAGAGAGTCTTTTGATAAAGAAATCTTGAGGATCATCATAGTTCTTAGTCATTCTTTTTATCTCTTCTTGCGTTGCCTTATCCACTTTTTCAGGGTGTACAAGTGCCATAGGGTGGACTTTTATGGCAGTGTTGATGATAAACTCCATTCTGGCAAGTCCTATGCCCTCAACCGGTAAAGACGCCAAAGAGAAAGCCCTGTCAGGATTTGCCAGATTCATCATTATCTTCGTTTTTGTTTTTACTACATGTTCTAACACTATCTCTTCTACATCAAAGTCAAGCAGACCATCATAAACAAATCCTCTCTCTCCTTCCGCACAACTTACTGTTACTTCTTCACCATCTCTTAGTATCTCTACAGCATTTGAAGCACCTACAATAGCAGGAATACCAAGTTCTCTAGAGACTATAGCAGCATGGCAGGTTCTTCCTCCTGTATTGGTAATAATAGCAGAGGCCAACTTCATCACCGGCTCCCAGTCCGGACTAGTTGTCTTTGCAACAAGAACATCACCCTCTTCAAAGAGATGGAGTTTACTTACATCCATGATCTTACGTACTTTCCCACTCCCTATCTTGGTACCGACTGCACTTCCCTCTGTCAAAATATTTGATCTGTTTTTCAATGTATACATCTCTATAGTTTGAGCATTTTTTCTAGACTCCACTGTTTCTGGACGTGCCTGAACGATATAAAGTTTTCCATCCAACCCATCTTTTGCCCACTCTATATCCATGGGCTTTTCATACCCTGCTTC
>CAZBLM010000069.1:0-2624 GCA_964492675.1 uncultured Sulfurovum sp. | reverse complement strand
ACTTGAAATAACTCACATAAAGAGTCTTTATCATCTGCTTTAAATGCATTCAATGCTGCGATGCAAAGCATATACATAAACTCTAGTTCAACACCTATATGGTCTGGACTTACTACTCTTGCTTTATCTAACTTTACAGTGAAATCAAATTCATGGTAAAGGTCAAGTACAGGATTGTCTCCACCACTCTCTATCATTTGATCATCTCTTGTATAAAAACTTTCATAAGGCACTAAATGCATTAAAAAGAGGTTGGTAAAATCTACATTGTAGTATTCATCAACAAGTTCTTTACGTGAAAGAGTTTGGCGCTTATCCCAAGCCTTATAATTAGGAAATAGTACAAGAAGATCCTCATCATTCTCAATCGTATCTAAAAATTCCTCATCTACTTCGACCATCATAAGTCTTGATATCAAACCATAAAGCGCTATACGGTTCTTTAATTCTAGTTCTAGTTCTTCCATTTGTGCTGTCTTTCGTATTAAATATTTGGCACTATACCACTTTCAAGATAAATAAGGCTTAAGTATATTAATTATCTGGAAAATTGTATGGTGTAGATATCGATGTCCCCGTCATAAGACGGGAACAGTATTGTATTACAACTATTTTTTAAGTTTTACTGCATACGCTTTGTCAGACAAAGGTACAGCAGGACGTTTAATGTGTTTTGGACGTCTGAGTGTATCAGTTTCATTAAGAGGACGTGTTAAGTCATCTCTCCATGCTTGATATACTTTCATGTTGTTCTCATAGTTTACATAAATGTCACCGACCTGATCATCTTTACCTGCTGGCTCAATAGCAACCTTTTGGTGCCATGCATGGTTACCTGCAATAGGATCTGGGTGTGAAGGTGCTACAGCATTTTGCCATGAACCAGAAAGACCATCCCACCAAATGTTGTCAAGGTCTTTGTTGTACTCTTTAAACTGCCAAGAGTCTCTGTTTTCATCCACACCATCTTTAATGCCTTGTACTGGCTTCATCGTACCGACTTTACCATCCATAGTCATTTCATACAATGGTGCACCAATACCCATAACACCTAGCTTATGCTCAAACCCTGGGATATCGATAGCATTTTTAAGCTTCCATCTACCAGCGTGGTGAGAGTTAGCAAGTACACCAGGCATAGTAGCCTCAGTAGGTACAGCCATTGCGATAAAGTAACCAGACTCAAGACCAGAAACTGTATCTGAGATCGTAACTTTCAACGAATCACCACGTTTAATATTCATACGTTTTGCATCTTCCGTGTTGATCCAGATCGGGTTATGATTCTGAGAGATCTCCATAAGATGCTTTGAGTTCATTGAACGTGTATGGATCATATACGGTAATCTAAATATAGTATTCAATGCAAACTCATTATCTTTTTGCATAAAGTCATGGTGTACATGCGTTACAACATGAGTCATCTCTTTTCTACCCTCTTTAGTTGTAGGGTAAATAGGCACAGCATATTCAGGCCACTTCCACTCTGCAAAATACTTAGAGTAGAACTCAAGCTTCTTAGAGAGAGTCTTGAAGCCTTGCTTCTTTTCACCCTCTACTTCAACACCAATCGCTTTTTCTTTACCGTGATCATCTATTGCTTGTACAAGACCAAAGTCATCTGTTCTTACACTCTCTTGTGCATATTCATGACCATGATAGCTATAGTTATCCCCAACTTTCTTAAGTGGTCTCTCTTGAGGTTTATAGATGTTATCTTCTTCTAACCACGTACCTTGATCTCTCATCATCTCATAGTTAGGATATCTTGAGTTTGCATACTTAGGGTCAGCTTTGGCTGCTTTTCTAAGATTAGGAAGCTTATTAAATGCTGCCTGATACCACTCTGGAATCGTCACTGCTCTTGTTGGATCTTCTTTTGATGCCCAGTACTTTCTAACACCTAAAGAACCGTCTGGATCTACATGGTGAACCATGATATTTGCCCAAAACTCTACCTCTTCCCAAATCTCACCAAGACCTGATTCAATATGTGCTTCAAGTGTTGCTCTTGTTGGATCTTTTGGCTTCCAACCTGATTTCTCCAATGCAACTCTTAATACAGGGTTACGGAAAGAGAGCCATCTTTTTGGTTCTGTTGCTTCAGAGTGTTGATCATGTCTTTCACCAGCCAAACCAGTTGGTAAAATGTAATCACAGTACCAGTTTGTCTCTGACCATGTTGGAGAGAGGTTAAATGACAATCCTATTTTATCTTCACGTTTAAGTGCTTCTATCCATCTAAATCCATCCGGGTTGATCCAAACAGGGTTATACATACGAGGGACCCATACTTCTATTTTAGAAGGTACGTTAAGACCTTTAGCGTTCCACTTCGCTCTCCACTCATCATCCAATAATAGGTGAGGCATAATGTGAGACAATTCGTAAGAACTTAAGGGATACTCAGGTGGCCATGCGATCTCATTCCATACATCAACTTTTGGAGGTCTTGACACAGCTTGTGCAGCTTCATCACCTCTACCATTGACTGAAATAACGTGCCATTTGTGAAGTCCCATACCACCTTTATCTCCTCTAAAAGCACCACGAAGCACAAATGGCAAGAATGCTGATCTAGCGATCATCCATCCACCTTTGTGACCAATTGGTCCTGCTCTCCA
>CAZBLM010000068.1:0-2733 GCA_964492675.1 uncultured Sulfurovum sp. | reverse complement strand
TTTTCAAGAGAAGATAGGGTCTAACCAAGTAGTAACCCCAATATAAACCTTTTGGTAAATCAACATACCAGTATTCGTTGAATGAAGGCTTGAGGATGATTTTATGCAGATAGATGATCTGCTCTTTTAGTCCAGGGAAGAGTTTGAGCATAATCTTTGTTTTTTTAAACATGCTTTTTGGAGTAGCCCAATTTTCAAAGATGAAAGTGGAAAGTTGTTCTATCTGTGGGTATTTTACAATTTCTTTTTGTATGATCTCTGGCACAGGTGTGTGAAAAAGAGAAGTATTAAGCGACAGACCCAAATAGACCATCTTTTCAAATCCTGTCCCGTTCGTTTTCTCTATCACTTTTTCCCAGTTTATTGTATTTTTACGTATTAGAAGATCAATATCCTTGATCCACTCTATCCTCTCCCATAAATGTTTGGAACCATGTATAGCGAGATAGACAATAAGATTTTCGTTTGAAAAGGTAGGAATAGGGTGACCATTGAGTTTTACCTTTTGCGTTTCTTGCCAAAAATCTTCTAAATTGACCTGCATCGGATAATCTTCATCAAGGAACGACCAGTGCATCTCAAGATGAACGCCTTTAGTAGGATGAATAAATCCCATGTCGTGAGCATACTTTACCCATATCTTCTCTTGGTAAGCAGTAAGGGCTAATAGTCTTTCATATCCTTGTGATTTTAGAAGAGCATCTATTTTATATACATCCTCTTTTTTTGTTAAAATATCCAGATCTACATACTGCCGTAGTGTAATATCATCATATGCTATTTGAGAAAGAGCAGGGCCTTTGAAAGGAAGCGTTTGAATGCCATTCTCTTCAAGCAGTTTGACAATACGAATGAGTTCAGCAGACATAAGCATGTTTCTTTGCGCAATTTGTGTATAGGAAGATTTTAAGTTTTTAAGAAAATGCTCTTGACTCTCGATGTGTAGATTTTTCATAGATTTATGGACTAATGGTAGGATGCCGTGTTGATTGGCTAATTTAATTAGATTGTTAATGTCTAAGTGTTCAGCATTAAGATATGATGAAATAAACGCGATATCCTCTTTAGACGGATCTATTTGGCAACATGCGACTAGAAATGACAGTGCATCATTGAGCTTTTGGTCTTTATTATTTATTGGCATATGAGATTATATCGTTAAGAACTCATAATTTGTTGAAATGTAAATCTTTGTAATTAGAGTAATATGTAGTTAAAATATGATGGGTGATTAAAGCAACTCTATTAATTTTATCAGAATATTTTAGGGGTATATTTTATAAATATGTTAATTTTATACCTATAAATAGAATCATATGAATCCTCGTGCCGAATCAATATCATTGTTAGTTTTTAATATGACATAAATATGACATTTATATAGTAAAATATATGAAATATTATATTGGATAGCAGGTTAATGTATAGTTCCTATATGGAATAGGCATAAGATTCAAATGATATAATAATAAAAATTTTAAAAAAAAGGGAAAAGTTTTGAAAAAAATGGCATTATCAGTATTAACAGCCGTATGTGTAAGTAGTTTTGCAGTTGCAGGTGGAGATATGAAGGACGTTGAACCTGCAGTAGTACCAGTTATTCCGATGGCTGAAGAAGAGAAAAATGGTTTTTATGCAGGTCTTGGTGTCTCTGCAGTAAGTACACGTGATGGTTCTTTGAGCTTCTTTGATGCAGAAAGTGGACAAGACAGAACAGGAAACCTTTTAGGTTTAGTTGGATATGAGTTTAATCCATATGTAGCTGTAGAAGGACGTTATTCGACATATATAGCTGAAGAGGACTTTCTTAATAGTGATACTTGGGGTGTTTATTTGAAACCACAGTATCCTGTGAATGAAGATTTCAAAGTTTATGGACTAGTAGGCTTTGGTGGTATAGATGCTGATGGTGTAAATGGTGCAGATGTGGATGTTGATGATAGTGGTTTTCAGTGGGGGTTAGGTGCAAGTTATGTTATGACAGAAACTTTTTCAGTATTTTTTGACTATGTCAGTCTTGCAAGTGATATGGAATCAGATGCATTCCTTGGTAACACACCAGATGTAGATTCTGATGCATTGACACTAGGTGTTATATACAACTTTTAGTCTTCTCTCTCAGGGAAGTTTTTAGGGAGCTTATACTCGGTTCCCTAAGCGTTACCTTATTTAATTGTTTGATAGTATGACATAAATATTACATGCTTTCATTATAATGTCAAGGTAAAATATCTCAAGGAAAATAATGAATATAAATAGTAGACATATTGATGAAGATGAAATAGACATTAAAGAAGTCTTTAGAACCGTCTATCATTATCGATATATGATCATTATATTGGTTATTTTATTTGGATTAGGTAGTAGTTTTTATGCGTATTTTAAACCTAATGTTTATAAAGCTTCGGCAACTGTTGAAGTAGGTTTAAGTCAACGTGGTTATGGAAGCCAAGATATGCTTGCTATGGCCATGGACCCTGGAACCATGAATGCAGATACAGAGATGGATATCATCAAATCGAGATTTCTTACTGAAAAAGCACTCAAAGATGTTGATCTTTCTCATCGTTACTATACTACCAGAAGATATAAAGAAGTTGAACTTTATAAAGGGAGTCCATTTGAAATAGGTATGCTAAAGGGGTATGGTATCTCTTTTGATTTGATCCCTGTGGATAAAAAGAGTTATCGTCTGGTTGTGGAAGAAGCAGAAGATGAATATGAAAACATTTG
>CAZBLM010000067.1:0-2894 GCA_964492675.1 uncultured Sulfurovum sp. | reverse complement strand
AATGACAAATGCCCGACTAAAAGAAGATGCCGTATCGCGGATAGCGTCTATGGCTGTTTTTATGCTGTTGAGTGCAGTATCGACACCCAGACAATACTCTGTGCCTGCTATGTCATTATCTATCGTTGAGGGTATACCTGAAAAGCGTATGTTCTCACTTTCATCACTAAGCAACTGCATCCCTTTAAAAGAGCCGTCACCACCCAAGATGATCAGATGTCCTATACCATGGGAGTGAAGATTATCTATAGCAATTTGACGATACTTTTGTTCCATAAAACGTTTTGAACGCGAAGAGTGTATCTTTGTACCACCACGTGAAATGATACCTGCCACATCACTATAATCCGCCTGATAGATCTCATTGTCTATCAGACCTTCATACCCTTTGTCTACAAAATATGGTGTCAGTCCTTTTGCTTTGCTGTACTCGACAAAACGTTTTAATGCAGCATTCATACCCGAAACATCACCACCTGAACATAGTATGGCTATATGGTT
The DNA here is from genome assembly GCA_964492675.1 of uncultured Sulfurovum sp. GTDB lineage: Bacteria > Campylobacterota > Campylobacteria > Campylobacterales > Sulfurovaceae > Sulfurovum. The sequence continues at coordinate 2,393 of CAZBLM010000067.1, read as the reverse complement.
CATCATTATCCCTTTACCTTAGATATTAAATTATACAAAAAATATGTATAATATAAACTATGAAAGAAACATCAAAACAAATAAAAGCCATCATCAATGATCCAAGTTTTGTAATTGCTGAAGAAGACAAAGAATTTCTTCAGTCAAATAATGCAAGAGGTGTGAGGCTTCAACTTGATTATCTTAAAGCTGAAGTAAAAATGAAAGAGCAAGGTATAGAACACGCTATCGTTGTATTCGGTAGTGCTCGTATTATCGAATTTGATGCTGCCATGAATGAACTGAAAAAAATTGAAGAAAAATTAAAGAAATCCCCGCATTCAGATACACTTTTAGGTGCACTCAAAAGGGCTGAGAGTATGGTAAGAAAAAGCATCTACTATGATGAAGCCCGTAAATTTGGTCAATTGGTCGGTAAAAGCGGTAAAAGTCCTGAAGATTGTCATGTTACACTCATGACCGGTGGTGGTCCAGGCATTATGGAGGCTGCCAACCGTGGTGCTTTAGATGTAGGTGCCAAGTCCATAGGTCTTAACATCGAACTTCCGGGTGAACAGTTCCCTAACCCATACATCACTCCTGAACTCTGTTTCCAGTTCCGTTACTTTGCCATACGTAAACTCCATTTCATGAACAGAGCAAAAGCACTGGTCATTTTCCCTGGAGGCTTTGGAACACTGGATGAACTATTTGAGATACTCACACTTATTCAAACTGAAAAAAGCCCTTATATCCCTATAGTCCTGTTGGGAAAATCATATTGGGACAATGTTATAAATCTTGACTTTTTACTTGAAGAGGGAGTTATCTCTGCTGAAGACTTAAAACCTATCATATATGTAGACAATGCAGATGAAGCATGGAATAAGATTCTCCTCTGGCATGAAAAAGAGGGCTCACCACTGTTTTAGCATATGCTGTTAGTAAAATTCAGATACACTTTTTTTAGAAAAAATAAGGAAACGAATGTATACAAATGAAGATTTAAATAATGCTGTAAATAAAGGTATCTTTACACAGGAGAGTGTAGAAGCGTTCCGTAAACATATTGCAGATACACACAATTCCCCAAGTGTTGATGAAGAAAACTTTAAACTCATCTCCGGTTTTAACGATATCTTCGTAGTTGTAACATCACTACTTCTACTACTGTCTGTTTCATGGATCATACCTGAGAACTTATACTCTTCCTTTGTTATTACACTACTTTCCTGGGGACTTGCAGAGTTCTTTGTTAAAATTCGTAAAATGCCTCTGCCTGCTATTGTCCTGTTTATAACATTTGTAGGTAGTTTTTTCATAGGTATTGGTAAAGTCATTAACGCTTACCCGTTTTTCATGAATATTTCAGAAAATACACTCATGTTATCAACCATTATTACTGCATTTGCTGCATACATACACTGGAAACGTTTTGCTGTACCTGTTACCGTTGCAGTAGGTATAGCCACAATGATCGTTTTTTCTCTCTCCCTGCTCATTTCTTATATAGACACTATTACACATATAAGAGACGCTATTGACTATGCACCTTACCTCATATTACTTTTTGGTGTTATTACTTTTTTCATTGCTATGGTATGGGACGCTTCTGACACTAAACGTATTAGCAACAATTCAGATGTTGCTTTTTGGCTACATTTACTAGCCGCTCCCCTTATAGTACATTCTACATTTACACTGCTCGGTGTATTTGATAGCCAATCGGGTATTGAAATTATATTTGCTATTGTTGGTTTCTATATACTACTAAGTATCCTTTCTATAATCATAAACCGACGTGCTTTTATGGTCTCTTCATTATTATATGTACTGTATGCAACCAATACTCTATTTAGTACCTATGGCATGAGTAATAACAGCTTTGCGATCACCGGTATATTCATAGGATTTTCACTTCTCCTTCTCTCAGGGTTCTGGTCAACAGCCAGAAGTTTTTTACTCCGTTTTATGCCACAGTTCATCAAAGACAAAGTACCTTTGGCACACTGATCCACTTCTAATTATATGTTTATATGACAACATATTTCCCAAAGAGATAATATAGGTTAAATTATATGAATATATAAGATTTTATAAATTAATTACTGGATATACTTACGAAGTGGGTAAATTAAAGTATCAATAATTTCATTATCGTTCTTTTCTTCCAGTGTAGGTAAGGCTTAATATTCAGCTTTACCTACTCCCACGCTATACCTCTTTACACTAAGAAAAATCACAACTATCAAGTAAGCACGATACTCATGAATTCTCTTAATCCCTTGAAGGCTTTATCTTATTAACAACAGCATACAGAGCCGGAAGATAAATAAGATTCAGTACCGTACCCCAAAGCAATCCAAAACCGATAGAGATGGCGATAGGCTGAAGGATGACAGCCTGTCCAGTTG
>CAZBLM010000066.1:0-3219 GCA_964492675.1 uncultured Sulfurovum sp. | reverse complement strand
CTTCAGGTAGTATCTCAGGTACAGGGTTTGCCAAGGCAAAGATAACCGGTTCAGGAGCCATTTTAGCAACCATCTCTTTACTCAACGCTCCAGCAACAGAAAGTCCTAAAAACATATCAGCACCCTCTATGGCATCATCCAGCGTTTTCGCCTCGGTATCTATAGTAAACTCTGCTTTATATTCATTCAAATCTGTACGTGCAGTAGAGATAACCCCTTTAGAATCACACATGATAATATGCCCAACACCCAGTTCTTTGTACATTTTAGCACAGGAGATACCAGCTGCACCTGCACCGTTTACCACTATCTTAATATCCTCTACTTTTTTACCTGTAAGCTCAAGTACATTCATCAGTCCTGCAGTTGTAATAATAGCTGTTCCATGTTGATCATCATGGAAAACAGGGATATCAAGCTCTTCTTTCAATATACGTTCTATCTCAAAACATCTGGGTGCCGAGATGTCCTCAAGGTTGATACCTCCAAAAGTAGGTGCAATGGCTTTACAAGTAGCGACGATCTCTTCAACTGTATGCACATCCAGTTCAATATCAAAGGCATCTACATCTGCAAACTTTTTAAAAAGTACAGATTTACCCTCCATCACAGGTTTTGATGCATGTGGACCTATATCTCCTAAACCAAGTACAGCTGTACCATCAGAAACAACGGCTACAAGATTTGAGCGGTTCGTATATTTAAAAGAGAGGTTTTGATCTTTTTCGATCTCAAGACAGGGGATAGCGACACCCGGTGTATAAGCTAAAGAGAGCTCATGTTGAGAGTCACAGGGTTTTGTAAGGTTTATACCTATTTTTCCCTGTTTATGATAGCTTAATACTTCTTCTTTGGTGATTTGTGACATGGATTACCTTGCAATTTAATATATAACTATTATACTGCAAAGTAGATTATGTGTGAGACAAGTTATTCTGAAAAATACTCATTAAGGATCTGTGGGAATATCTTCATTGTTTTTCTAGCCTTGTCTATCTTTGGTTGAAAGATCTCTTTTGATGCCGGAAAATCTGTCATAAGTTCTGTATAGATCTTAATTTTATCTTCCATATGTGCTTCAAGTGCATCAAGGACTTTTTCCATATTTTCTCTGCTTGTTGTATACTTCATAAGTAATTCAAACATACGTTTACGAGGGTGTATCGCCATAGAATCGCCTGCTGCTAATGCGATCTCCTTAATATCCCAACGCGAAATGTAGATACCACTTACATGTGGCGCTACCAATTTTTCATATAATGCTTCTGTGTAAGAAGGGTAATCCTGAAGATCTACTTCTTCATCTGAAGCACACTGTCCATCAGGACAAAATGCAGGGTTTCCGTTAAAATTCTGTTCTGCAACCTTATTAAAATTATCAAAATCTTCTCTTAAATCATTCATTACTTTTCTCCTATTAACATTGGTATATCATCTATATCTATCTTTGCTCCAAACCAGCGGTTTGCAAGTATCATCATCTTTGCTACAAAAATGATCTGATCATCTAAAAACTCCGGTTTTTCAAAAAGTGCTTTAGCTTCATCATCTAAACAATAACCATGCACTTTTCCATCATTTACTTCAACAAAATCTACCCGTCCATTTTGTGTTGCACACGCATTCAAACTTTCACAATACTGCAAAGTTTTGTCTCCAAATTCACGCTCTATCATCATTTTGTCAACCCTTGATTCTCCTACATTGCTCATAGTAAAATCAAAATGTTCATCAGTAATGTTGAGTGCAATCGCCGTGGCATTCAAACCATTATGTTTCATGATCTTGTTGAAATACTTTCTCATGTACCCTGTCTGTGCATTATGCCCCAAAATAGTACATAACTTTGTATCAGGTTTGATCTCTTCAGGCTTCATTGTTTTCTCTTTCATTGCTAAAGCATTACTATGCAAGAACATTGCTTCTTCCTCTTCTACAAGACAACGAGGACATATTTGCTCTCCATCTGTATAGGTGAAGTTACTACCACATTCATTACAACGCTTAATATTAAAAGTTGCCAATGTTCGTTGATGCGGTTCAAAAAACTCTTTCAGTTCAAACCCACTCTGTAGATGTATCGCATCAGGTTCACAAACATCATGGCAAAGATGACACTTTACACAAAACATAGAGTCAAAATTTATCAGGGAGAACTTCCCATTTGATGAAAGTGCGCCCGTAGGACATATACGGTAACAAATTTGACAGTTTGTACAACTCTCATCCACATATTTTTGAGAAACAAATGAGATATCTTCCTGAGCTAAGATGTCAAAAGTATCTGGAGCATTAACATGTTTAAGTGTTGTAAAGAGTATCTTTCTTTTATCTGGAAGATTTTTCTCTCGTATCTTCGATATCGTTATTGAATCGAGTTGAAATGCCTTTAACTCTTCTGCTTCCACCGCTTCATCAAAAGTCATTTTATGTTTCACAACACCCTTAAGAGATGCATTACCCAAGAAAGAACGTCTTGATGAAACTTCCTCATCACCTTCATCTACGTTTTCTTCTCTTACAACTTTTTCCATATTGGTCTCAAGCTGCTTATCTGAAAACGAAGAGAGTACAAAATTGGCTTCATCTATACGTGTTTCTATCTGTTCATACAAAAGACTTTCAGTATCATAAGCACTCATATCAAGCGTAATAGTCTCATCACTTGCCAATGCCAAGGAGATCAAATGCTCCACACTCAATACAGAGATACAAGGCACATTGATCTTGGGAGAGATAAGTCTAATTTTTGAATCTAAAAAAGTAAAAAAGAACTCTGTAGTAGAAAAATCAGAAAGTGAAAATGCTTCAGTAGGACATACACCGATACAAGCTGCTGCTTCCACACCTGTTTTGTTTGCAAAAGAAGGCAGGTTTTCCAACAGTTGTATAGACTCTGGACAGGCATCCACACATTTGGTACATTCAGAGAACTTTGATGTTGCTCTTACACACGCTGAGAGGTTAAAGTGTAAAGGCATCTCTAGATAGGCTTTCCACAGTAATCAGCTACTTGTCCTGTAACATACTCAAAGTCAGAAAGTAAGAACTCCAAGGTAAGTTCTGTACCGTCATGGTAAAGTGGTGTACGTGACTCACGTTTTGCATTGATAAGAAAAAGCGGTGTCCACTCTAAAAGATGCTCTTTTAAAAATGCTCTTTGAACTTGAAATAACTCACATAAAGAGTCTTTATCATCTGCTTTAAATGCATTCAATG
>CAZBLM010000065.1:641-3325 GCA_964492675.1 uncultured Sulfurovum sp. | reverse complement strand
CAAGGTAGCTCAGCTGGTTAGAGCGCTGGTCTCATAAGCCGGAGGTCGAGGGTTCAAGTCCCTCTCTTGACACCATAAATTTTTAATGAACTCACTTAAACCCCCTAAAATACGAACTTTCTTAATAATAATTAAAAATATTTTTTTATTTGTCATACCCTATACCTACCTTCGCATTGTAAAACTTTGTAATATGGATAATAATTCTATCAAGAATATTTTCGTTTTAGTTTATTGACACATAACTACTTATTATGAGGCATTTTACTGTCTTCTCCTAGAATTATTCATTGTCATAAATTATTTTCTCTCTGGATTGATAGCGATAGATAACCATGTTTTTAGTAAATATAACATAAATATGACATATAGCAGGTATAATAGTCGCTATTTAAACCCAGATATATTTGAAATTGACATAGCAATTATTATGTTATAATATGGCAACTTTACTCATGGCAAGGATATAAACAAAAGATGTACAGAATACTGCTTTATTTATCTATTTCACTTCTCTTTATTTCTGGTTGCACTCAGCAACCTACAGTATCTTCTTCCAAGGCATATAGTGGATCGCCTTATAGTTTGGAATCTATCGATTATGCATACAGAAACAAGGAATAAAAATGATTAAATCTATCAAATATATGATACTGTTTTTGTTATTTTCTACACTACTTCACAGTATTGAAGTTAAATCAGAAACCATAATGGATGAGAGTAAGCTGGAAAGTGTACATAAAGGAAAAGTCTATTTTGGCGAACAACTTTTTAAAGGTCATTTTACAAATAAATCTCAGTTTAGAGAGAACCCTGAGTATATTCTTAAAGTAGGGGATATCATTCATATCAACATCTGGGGGGCACGTGAGTTCCAGGGGGATGCTACCATTGATGGAAGAGGGAATATATTTATCCCTAAGATAGGCATAGTACCTCTAGAAGGAGTGAAGAACAGCGAACTTCAGAATACACTCGAAACCTACCTGCAAAAGGAATTTAATGATAACGTACAGATATATGCAAATGTAAGAGACTATCAGGCACTTTCAGTATATGTTTCCGGATCGGTAAAAAATGTAGGGCTCTATGATGGGGTATCCAATGATTCGGTACTTCAATTTATAGATAAAGCAGGAGGCATTGTTTCAGGTGTAGGAAGTTATAGGCATATTCATATTTTACGAGATAACGAAGTGGTTAAGAAGATCGATCTTTATGCTTTTTTACTAGATGGATACCGTGACAGTTTCAGGTTCAGAGATGGTGATATTATTTTAGTAAAGCCTGTTAAAAGTTATGTAGAAGTAGATGGTGATGTAAGCCGTCCCTATATTTTTGAATTGAAACATAATCAAGATAGCGTTGCTCGCCTTATGAAATATGCGTTACCTAAAGCTGGAGTCAACAGATTTACACATATCAAACGTAGAGGCATGAAGGAAGTCAGTAATGAACATTCTATTACAAGGGCCAAAAGTGTCATAGTAAAGAATGGTGAAAAAGTTATTTTTACTTCCAATAGTCATCTGCAGAGCTTTAGTGTGACGATAGAAGGAGAACATGAAGGAGTAAGGCATATCTCTGTACCGAAAGGTACCTCTCTATACAGTGTCCTCCAAAAGATAAACTATACACCTCTTTCAAATATACAAAGTATCCAACTTTTTAGAAAGTCTGTTGCACAAAAACAAAAAGAGTTGCTTAAAACAAATCTAAAAGAGTTAGAGGCTAGAACACTTGTCACTGATTCATCTACACCGGAAGAAGCAGGCATAAGGAGTAGTGAAGCAGAACGTATTCTCGAGTTTATCAAAAGAGCACAAAATATCGAATTTAAAGGGCAGATCATACTTTCTGTAAAAGAAGATCTTAGAGAGATACTGCCTGAAGATGGTGACAGGATATATATACCTAGAAAAAACAACCTTGTGACTATCCAAGGGGAGGTCAATATACCAAATACGCTTACCTATAGATCGGGGAAAGGGCTGGAGTACTATCTTGATGCCTGCGGAGGGTATACGGATCGTGCCAATACCAGTGATGTCTTGCTTGTCAAATCAAATGGGAAAGTTGAAAAGTATGGATCTTCTACCGGCATAGAACCGGGAGATTCCATTTTGGTACTGGGAAAAACAGATACAAAAGATCTGCTTTTGGCCAAAGATCTAACGCAGATCATTTATCAGGTGGCTGTAGGGGCTGCTGTAGTCTTAAATGCATTCTAAAAAAGGAAACGTGTAGCTCATATGACAAGGCGATCTTCTTTTATCATCTTCAAATCAGTTGTAATGGCATTATTTTTACGTGAAGTGCAAACACGCTTTGGGTCTCAAAAGATGGGATACTTCTGGGCGATATTTGATGCCATGCTGATGGTAATGGTGTTTGCAGGACTAAAGGCTGCTATAGCAGAAAATGCTATGCCTGGTGTTGACTTTCCAGTCTTTTTGGCGACTGGTTTTTTGGCATTCTTTTTATGGAGAAATATTGTCAACCGTTCTATGAATGCTTTTAGTGCCAACAGCGCACTGTTTGCCTACAGGCAGGTCAAGCCCTTTGATACCATCATCACCAGGATTATCCTTGAAATTTTAGTCAGCACGATAGCTACACTGGTTTTTATAGCTATCGGTCTTTATTTTGAGTTTGATATCGCTGTAGAGGATTTTCTTATGGTC
>CAZBLM010000065.1:0-599 GCA_964492675.1 uncultured Sulfurovum sp. | reverse complement strand
GCTTGATGAGTGCTGTTTTTGGGCATTTCTATGAGACTTTTGCTAAGATCATCAATGTCCTGATGACCCCTCTGCTTTTTGTCTCTGCTCTCATGTATACGGTGGAGTCACTCCCCCCTGTACTCAGGGAACTTATCCTCTATAACCCTTTGGTCCATTTTATTGAGATGATCCATGGGTACTACTTTAAAGCGCTAGATACTCAGTATGTAGATTATGAATATATGCTCTACTGGACTTTGATACCTCTTTACGTTGGGTTATTTTTCTATACTAAGGCAGAAAAAAGGATCCTCTCTACATGATCGAACTCAGAAATGTCAGCAAGTATTATCAGACCAAGCATGAAAGAAAGTATGTTCTGAACAATGTGACCTTCACGATCCCCTCTGGGGTCAATGTAGGTATACTGGGTCGAAACGGTGCAGGAAAATCAACACTGCTACGTATGCTGGGCGGTATAGACTTTCCCAATTCGGGTATCATTAACTCGCCTCACAGCTTCTCATGGCCTATGGGCTTGGCAGGTGGATTTCAAGGTTCTATGACAGGTCGTCAAAATGTACAGTTTGTCTGTCGTATCTACGGGAAAAGCGAGT
>CAZBLM010000064.1:0-3333 GCA_964492675.1 uncultured Sulfurovum sp. | reverse complement strand
CTATCTGAAATTGAATCTGTGACCTTGCTTGTCACGTTTTTCAGTGGCTTTTCTGGTGTTATCATTTCTGATCGACTTGTAGCTGAAATACTTTGGTCTACCGTTTTTGGCTAGTGGTCTTTTAGTTGGATGTTCCTTGTAGTCGTCTTTTTGCTGGTATGAACCAAGTCGGTGTCTAAGCCCATACCTATACCTCTGATGCTCCTCCTTACCCCACTTGGCACCAGTCTTTCCTGCAGTTGTTCCAACGTACAGAGGTTTTCTCTTCTTGTTGTATAGTTTGTAATTACCTGCAGTGTTTGGCACTTTGGCTAAGTTCTCTTTTGTCAGTTTGTATACTCTACCTGAACGCAAGAATCCCATTATCTTCTACCTCTTCTTTTTGGTTGGAATTGTTTTGGAAGTCTCTTTGGTCTGGTGGTTCCACTGAACTGTGCTCTTGACCTCTCTCTTCTGATGTATTGTTTTTCTACATCCTGATATTCATCATATTCTTCTTTTGTTGTGTCATCAAGTTCTGCTATGGTTTGCTTTTCAAGATTAGGTTCTTCTCGAAGATACTCCTTTGGAAGATTCTTGATATATTTTTTGAATGTTTCAGGGTCGTTTAGTAATATTTTCCCCATGTTTGTTCTAGTTGCAACTATTTTATCATTTATCACTAGATTTTTGTTTCTACCTTCGATAAATGATATTGAGTTTCTGATATTCTGATTCTCCTTTGCACGGTATCCTCCAACATCTGCCTTTATTGTTGCAATATTTTTTGTCGCCTGTTCAATTCCTTTTTGACTGGATTCAATATTTGATACGTGACCGCTTGCCCAACCATATTTTTTGAACTTGTCAATGTTTTCTATTTTATTATCCAAGTTTGCACCTTTTATTGATGATATTTTTTTATTCAAATCACCTATCTTTGTCTGTGCTTGTCTGATTGCGTTATGATGACCTTTACATAACCGTGCAGGTCTACATCTGTAACGACTGTGGTATTTAATTTGAGATTGCTGTCCACCAATAACACCCTGTATTCCACCAATCAATTTTTCAGAATCCAAAGAACTCAAGTTTGCTTTAATATTATCTTCATATGATTTTATGTTTGCTTCTTGTTCTCCAACATCCTTTTCAATTGTTGATATTTTTGATGATAAATCTGACACTGTTGGTTTGATAAACTTGTCCTCTCCAGTTTTTTGGTATTTTAGATATGTCTGTTTTGGAGAACTGTCATCAATTGGTGAGCTTGCATCCATGAAAGGTGAGACGGCAAGTTTGTTAGTCAAATCACGTTTTGTATTATTTATTGTGTTAATGTTTGAGATTAATCCTTTTTTGTGGGTGTCCATCTGTTCAAAATCATCATCAGTTAATCCATAGTAACTGTACTTTGATACCTCAGGATCTGGTTTGTAGTAACCTGCATACCTTGATTTCTTCTTTGAGATCTCACCCTCCAGTTTCTGCATCAGTAAATCTGATTTCTGAACATGGTTAAGATTCTTGATTTTTGTCGTCTTGTATATTGGTACTTGGTAGTAACTTGTGCCTGACACACGTCTGCCGTTAGCGACTATCACTGTGTATGATTTTCTACGTGTCTCTTCTCCTACCTTCACTGTCACCTCTCTTTCACCATCAAGTGCAAGTCCACCTGTCTCCTGTGCCCATTTGACAGTTGCCTGTTGATTTGCAAATCCTTGTAACACCCCTACTGGATTACCAGTGAGATATGTAGTGTACCTGCCCCGTCTTCTACGTCTAGTCTTTACGTAAATTTTTTTCTCACCTCTTGCACTGAGAATTACATTTGCAGAACCAATGGCACTCCAGTTATTGTATGCATTTTTCATTGCATTTGCTCTGGCAATAGATATCTTTGATAATCTAGCATGTGATGGGGTATTCTGATTATTAGATGAGTTTGTTCCAGCGTATGCTGAGTTTTTAATACTGTTAATCACAGCATCAGTCTTTAATGCATCAGGTAGTGCAGAAACTAATTTTCTTGCATCAAGAATTTTCTGTGTCTGTTTATTTACAACAGCACGTTGTTGAATTTTTGTTATCCTTGGCTGATTTCTTTGGTTGTATCTTGGGTTGGAGTAATTAAATCCCCTCACTTTTTTTCCTTGTCTGTTTACCTGTGGTGACATGCCGATTAATGTGGCACCACTCTTCTCTAGAGTCTTTTTGTTAATGTTTGCAGAACTCTTTCCACCATCGTATGATACTCTTAGGTTGTCTTTGTACTCACCCATTATGTTAAATCCAACGTTTCGGACATCATACCCCTTTGATGTAAAATTTCCACGTACAGTAAAATCAGGCAAACTTGAATGAGTAGTCGGTCTACCTGCAATTGAAAAAGGGTTTGTATAGTCCACATTGAAGGAATTTCTCTTAGCCAACCACATCTCTAGGGATTTCGACTATTTGAAATTTAAATTAGTGTTATACGTAACACTCCTATGATCATAGAAGATATCATCACATATAGGGTGGCAAAACTAAAAGCAGTAAAATTGTACTCTGACAAAAAATCACTTCCCAACTGGAAGATACCAGTTGTGCATGCATTAATGCTGGGTTTAGTAGTCTCAATATATGGTGCAAAGTGGGTGATAAACCCATACCTTGAAGGCATACTTCCAAACGAGGTTCTTGCATTTATGCCGTTGATACTACTGTTTGGGATATTCATGACAATACTTGACCAGATTGCAAAGGTCATGGTATGGGTTAATTGGGCATTTATTCAACTAGTCATGAAATCAATATCAAAAATTGACTATCATATCTGGAGAAAATACAAAAAAGAGGACTTTGTAGCAAACAAAATTTGGAAAGTTCAGGTAAAATTCCAGATGTTAGGTAAGGTCAATCGTCGAAGACTCTTTGCACTGTTAATCATAGGCATGGTGTTCTGGATGACCTACAGGATCATTTGGTAGATTTCTTTTTCTTTGCCCTGTACTTTCGCATGTACTCGGCAATTTTTTTCTTGTTCTTTTTTTGATAACGTTTCTGGTATAGTTTGAGTCGGTCTTTGTTTTCCTCATAGTAATTTTTTTGATAATCTTTGTACCCCTCTTCATTCTCATTGTTTCGCTTACGTGAACGTCTTATTAGTAGATCCTTGTTTTCTTCATAATATTCGGCATTGAATTTCTTCATGTATCTTCTATAACTTGGATCAGAAGCATACCGCTCACGAATGTACTCTGCTTTCTTTGCCATCACTTCTGGCTTTTTCCAGTACTTTACCATCAGCAAATTTTTTTACAACAGCCTTTTATTAAAACTTATTAAAAAATATTAATTTGTTAT
>CAZBLM010000063.1:0-3669 GCA_964492675.1 uncultured Sulfurovum sp. | reverse complement strand
ACAAAGGTGCACCGTCAACATTATCAAACTTTTTGATCTCAGCATTATAGCGTGAATACGCAGCAGAGTATTTACGTTCATATATCTGCGCTCCTGCATAACGTCTAAATGCTCCGACCTGCACACCAAAGTTAGACAGTTTTACACGTGTTTGTGTATGTGTCTTTTTTCGGCTTATTCTCACTTTAGCAGGTTCAACCTTACCTGCAAATCCGAGAACTTCTACAGAGACTTTGGCTATACCCATACGATCAAGACCTATCTCTTTACCTGCTGCATATGAACAGTCAATGATCCGCCCTTTCACAAATGGGCCCCTGTCATTGATACGCACGATAGTACTTTTCCCGTTTTCGAGATTGTTTACCTTGACCATTGTATCCATAGGCCATGTTTTATGTGCTGCAGTACGTGCATGCATATCATACACTTCACCATTGCTGGTGTGTTTACCATGGAAGTTAGGTCCATACCAACTTGAGATACCTTTCATCACCTGTCCTACTTCAACATAGGTCGGATGATACTGCTTACCAAGCACCCTGTAAGAGCGCATGGTCGCCTTATGTCTTGCAGCAGAAGTGTGTTTTGTAGCACCAGGTGCTCTTTGCTCTGAACAACCTGTGCTAAAAAATGACACAGATACCAATAAAAGAACCACCGTTAATACAGGGGATAAAATACGATTCATACTACCTCAATTAATCACAGATTTAAGTCAATATTATCACTTTATTTGACTTTGCTTTTGCTTGTTATCACGAGAAGAACAATGTGCTGAAATGATCTTTCTTAAAGCATCAACATCAAGTGGTTTGGTTGCATAATCATCCATCCCCTCAGAGATATACTTTTCTCTGTCTCCAGGCAATGCATCAGCAGTAAGTGCAATGATCGGTACATGTTTCAGATCAGACTCTTCTTCATATTTTAAGATCACTTTACTTGCTTCAATCCCGCCCATTACAGGCATTTGTATATCCATGAACAGTATGTCATATCTATTGTCCTGATATGCTGTAAATGCTTCTTGACCGTTTGAGACAAGTGTAACCTCTACTCCAAGGTTTTCTAAAATAATATTTATTAATTTACGGTTTATCATATTGTCATCAGCGACTAATGCAGAAACCTCTTGGAACTCTTTAAGAGGATTATCATTAAGGTATGTCTCATCTTTTACTTCATTATTCTCTAATGCACTTTCTAAAATCCTGATCGTTTTACTCAAACTTATAGGAGACAGCAGAATATCTAGAAAACTATGATGTTCAGGGTCAATACGTGCTCTTAAATTCCCAGATGTTAAAAGTACTGACTTGCATTCCAGTGATGCACACATTTCCAGTTCTCCGGGTAAACGGGCATAATGATGATCAAAGATCATTAGGTCAGGTAAAGTCTTTGCATTTTGGGTTTCAAATAGTTCATCATAATAATATAAAGTCAAATCAGCACCAAGGTAATCAACATATGCTTTAAGATTTATATAAAGTTGACGTTCAATGCCTCTAACAGGCAATGCAAGACCTACAGTAAGATCAGGAAATCTAGGGGTAACCTGTGTCTCTGCCTCTCTGTCTTTATTTAAATGAAGGGTAAAGAAGAAGGTCGCACCTTCACCCTCTTTACTTTCAACTTCTAAATGACCACCCATGAGTATAACCATTTTACTAGAGATAGTCAGTCCCAATCCTGTACCACCATACTTTCTACTAGTGCTTACAGAAGCTTGGGAAAAAGCTTCAAATATATTTTCTTTTTGCGTATCAGTTAGACCAATACCGTCATCATGAACTTCAAATCTTATCTCAGTAGCCTCTGCACTGTCCTCTACATTAAAAATAAATATATTGATCTTCCCATAAGCATCAGTAAATTTAATAGCATTTCCTATGAGATTTGTAAGTATTTGAGAAAGTTTTGTTGAATCACCTAAAAAGTATCGATCTAAAGAAGGGTCTATGAACACATCATATTCAATATCTTTCTGTTCTGCTTGTTGCACCAAAGAAGCGGTAGTCAGTTCTATTGTTTTGGTGAGATCAAAAGGAACATTTTCAATCTCCATTTTATCTGCATTCATTTTTGACAGATCCAAAACATCATTGACGATATCTATCAGACTATGTGAAGAATTTTCTATCATTAATAAAAATTCTCCCTGTTCGCGTGTTGCCCCCATATCTTTAAGCAGTTTAGTAAAACCTATGATCCCGTTCAGTGGTGTACGGATTTCATGAGACATTGTAGAAAGAAACTGACTTTTAGCATCTCGTTCATCTCTGATCTGTTTTATTTTCTTATGTAAAAGCTGAAAACTACTCTCTATATACTTATATTTTTCTTCTTTACTTTTTATACTGTCTGAGAGTGTATGGATCGTTTCCAACTCTTCTGAAGCGTAGGTGCCGATCCTATCTATAACTTTTAACAGTAACTTGTTTTCTTCTGCTTCTTTACGGTATTTATAATATAAAACACCAAATGCCAGAACAGAGAGAAAAAAGAAAAAATATATCATCAATCCAAACTCATGAGAACTTAAAAAGTCTCTGTGCATTTTGTGTACTTATATTTGACATTTCATCATAACTTAAGGCAGAAAGTCCGCTCATTTTTTCTGCTATCAATGTTGTATAAGCAGGTTCATTCCGCTTACCCCTGTGTGGATGTGGTGTCAAGTAAGGGGCATCTGTCTCGATCACTAGTTTATCCTGTGGGATCTTAGGATAGACGTTAATGAGTTTTTTAGCATTTTTAAATGTCAAGACACCACCTATGCCATAATAAAAATTTTTCTTCGCTAGTTTAAGGAGTGATTCATCTGCATTATAACAGTGTAGAACACCGCCCTCTTCTCCGGCATATTGATCTAAAAGTGCCAAACAATCGCTACTTGATTCACGTATATGCACGATCAAAGGTTTTTTCACTTCCTTTGCCCACAGTATCTGGTCTATAAAAACTTCTTTTTGCATCGCTTTCTCTTTAGCGATCTCACCTTCACTGTCAGGCAGACGAAAATAATCCAAGCCACATTCACCAATAGCAATACACTTAGGATGTGATACAAATCTCTCAAGAAATGCTCTATCATAATGCTCTGCATCATAAGGGTGTACACCTACAGCAAAATAGACCCCCTCATACTTTTCAGCAAGATCTACTGCACGTTCTAAAGTTTTAGGATCAGCCCCGGGAATAATGAATTTTTCTACACCTTGTTGCTTGGCATTTATTAAAACCTGTTCTATATCTTCATTATACCGATCATCATCTAAATGGCAATGTGTATCTATAATCATCTATAACCTAATTTTTTAGTTATTATAACAAAATACTGTAAAATACTTTGTTTACCTCTTTTAGGATAATTTTTTATGATTATTACATCTTAATCTAATCTTACATAAGCTATAGTTTAGATATCGATATCAGTAAAGAGGGTACACATGCTTTCATCAACTATTTTATATATATTTGTTTCCTTTATTGTTTTAGTCATATTTATTGAGTATATCAATGATAGAAAGTCTCAGAATAAAAGAGATGAGCAACGTCAAAAACCAACTCCCAAAAAACCTCTAGAAAAAGAACTTAAGACTAAAGAAAAAGCACAAGCTAAAGCTGAGAAAGAAGCTGTTGAAAAAGCACAAGCTGAAGCTG
>CAZBLM010000062.1:0-4038 GCA_964492675.1 uncultured Sulfurovum sp. | reverse complement strand
TACGCAATTTTCTGAAATTTGTTGAAATTTGTGCTTTACTTACATAAATATATATTTTATCTGTCTTCATATTCATTTAAGTAATCTTTTTTATATTCTTGTTTATAATGCCTATGCTTATATTATATAAAGGAATCATATGCGTCTCTTTTTGTCATTTTTTACTCTATTTTTCTTTGCTGCCTGCAGCATTACCCCTGAGGTTTCAACAACTGCAGAAAAAGAGAGCCAGTCCAAAATACTTGCTAACCAAACGGATGCAATGCAGGCAAAAAATGAATATAAACAGCTACAAGAGCAACGAGATAAAGAGTAAAAGGATAGATTAACCTTAGATTAATCTCTCTGCACTATACTTTGAAATTATATTAACAATAATAAAGGAATATTATGGCTTTATACGATAGAGACTACAGTTCAGTGGAAGCTGGATACGTTCAAGAAGGTGCTTCAGTTAGTTTTATGAAGAAAACCTATCAACTTTTAGCAGCGAGTATGATCGCTGCAGCTGCCGGTGCTTATGCGACCATGCCTTATGCAGAAATGGTAATGCAATATAAATGGTTTATCTTTGGAGCAGAGCTACTGATCTTGTTTTTTGGATTGAGAATGACAAGAGGTCATGCAGGAGCAAATCTTGCAATGCTTTTTGCCTTTACATTTTTAACAGGTGTATCGTTGGTTCCATTACTTGCTTCACTTATAGGTATGGGGCAAGGTGCAATGATAGGGAATGCATTTTTAATGACATCTGTGCTTTTTGGTGCATTAAGCCTTTTTGCAATCAACAGTAAAACTGACTATTCAAGCTGGGGAAAACCACTTTTCATTACTTTGATCATAGTGATCATCGCTTCTTTGGTAAACTACTTCTTGCTTCAAAGTCCAATGATGCATATCATTATTACCGCAGGTATTTTATTGTTATTCTCGATCTTTACGATCTATGATACACAGAACATTGCAAATGGTGCATATGACTCACCTGTAGATGCAGCAGTATCTCTGTACATTGACTTTTTAAATATGTTTACAGCAATGCTTCAACTTCTTGGAATATTTGGTGGTGATGACTAATCAGGTAACTTCGGAAAAGATAGAGCGTCTCATCGATGCCAATCTTAACCGACTCAAAGAAGGTATACGTGTTATCGAAGATATCAATCGCTATATCTTCGATGATGCTTCTCTCACCTCTACACTCAAACAATTACGACACACACTCCAACCTGCTTATAATCAAACGCGTTTACGCTATAGAGATATAGAAAATGATGTACAGAAAAAAAGTATCGCATCTGAACTGAAACGTACAAGTATCACGGATCTGGTGATAGCAAACTTCTCTAGAGCACAAGAGTCTGCAAGGGTACTTGAAGAGAGTTTCAAGCTTGTAGATCCTAAACTCTCGGAACTATGCAAAGAAGTACGTTATGGTCTGTATGGTGTTGAAAAAACCTTTTTTTTAAAAGAAGATCTTTCTTAATACCTCTTGTCTATTCTTTCTCTTCATCGCTGTTTCAAACTTTTTTGGGTATAATCGCGAAAATTATCACCCAAATTTCATTTGGGCTACTTAAAGTAGAAAGAGGCATAGATGACATCAACACTTTTAATCGTACAAATCGTACTTGCAATCGCAATTACCATTGCAGTACTTCTTCAGAAAAGTTCAAGTATAGGACTTGGCGCATACAGTGGAAGTAACGAATCTGTTTTTGGGGCAAAAGGGCCAACTGGTTTTCTTGCAAAACTTACATTTACGCTTGCATTCGCATTTATCGTAAATACTTTAGTGATAGGATACATGTACACATCACAAAACTCTGCATCTGTTGCTGATACTATTATTCCTGCGAACAATGCTGCAGTGCCTGCAGTACCGACAACTGAAAACACAACACCTGCTATACCATCTGCACCAACTGCAAACTAACATAAGGTAAAAAGAGTTTTTACTCTTTTGCCAATTTCTCTCTTCTTACTCTCCAAAAAGACCCTCTAAATACACAACAAGGTAAAAAAGGGTAAAATCTCCTAATTGAATCAAGGAGTACCTTATGGTAAATGAAGTTTTTGAACAGACAACAGAAAATATGGATAAGAGCATAGAGGCTCTTAAAAGAGACTTTGCAACACTTAGAACTGGGAAAGTTACAACTGGAATCGTGGATAATATCAAAGTAGATTATTATGGAACAATGACTGCATTGACACAGGTAGGGAATGTGATCGCTACAGATGCTACAACGATCAGTATCACCCCTTGGGAAAAAACACTTTTACCTGTGATCGAGAAAGCGATACAGGAAGCAAACATCGGTGTTAATCCGAATAATGACGGTGATTTCATCAAACTCTTTTTCCCACCAATGACATCTGAGCAAAGACAAGAGATCGTTAAGCAGGCAAAAGGAATGGTTGAACATGCAAAAGTTTCCATTAGAAATGTAAGAAAAGATGGTAATGACCAGATCAAAAAGCTTGAAAAAGATAAAGAGATAAGTGAAGATGAGTCTAAAAAAGCTCAGGATCAGATACAAAAGATCACTGATGAGCATACAACAAAAGTAGATGAGGCCTTTAAAACAAAAGAAGCTGATATCCTTAAGGTATAAGAATGAATGTAGAACAGGTATATAAAGATGCCAATGCACTGCTTGATGGGCATTTTCTTTTAGCAAGCGGTAACCACTCCAGCCGTTATCTGCAAAGTGCAAAAGTAATGGAACATCCTAAAAAAGCTGCGTTACTTACGGATGCTCTTGCGGCAATGATAAGAGATGCAGGTATAGAAGTTGATACCGTGTGTGCTCCCGCACTTGGTGGTGTATTGACAGGATATGAACTTGCACGTTCTTTGGATGTACGTTCTATCTTTGTAGAGAAAAAAGAAGGTGGTATGGAACTACGTCGTGGTTTTGAAGTGACAAAAGGTGAAAAAATTATCATCTGTGAAGATATCATTACCACAGGCGGTTCTGCCCTGAAAGCTGCTAAAGCGATAGAGGCGCTTGGCGGAGAAGTGGTCGCATTTGCTTCACTTGCAAACAGAGGGTTTTGTAAACGTGTAGGTGGTAACGATACTGCTAAAACGGAATGTGCTTTGCCTGAGAATACCCCGCTTTTTGCACTCGATGACTTTACATTTGAAATGTATTCGCCTGATGAATGCCCAATGTGTAAAGAGGGGTCTTCAAAAGCAATCAAACCAGGCAGCAAAGGCTAAAGTTTTTTATGGGTACCCAAGGAGATTTCCTAAGGGTGCCTCTTGCCTTATAAAGTTCTCCAAACTACAGCACATACTTCTACATCTATATCTGTCTTTCTTGGCTTAATACTAAAGCTTTCAATTTCATAATTCTCAATTGCATATTTTTCATTTAATGCATCGACCTTATCTTCAAGTTCATACTCCAGTGTTTCTATATCTGCTTCCACTTCAAGCATACGCTCTTCTGCCCTTGTTATATCACCACGCTCTTTAAGTACTTTTCTACCCTTGCTTAACGCCCTTCCTATCTTTGCAGGTGTTGCTTTCCCAAAAAGTGCCCCAAGTACAGCGATACCTGTGTCTATCATCGAGGATGTAGAATCTGCTGACTCTTTTTCTACACGTTCCTTTGCACGAGCCAGACGCGCTGTGAGTATTTTTTCTTTTTTTGCGTAACGCTCTTGAAGTTTTTCGATCTCTTTTTCTTTACGCTCACTCAAACTATCCTGTAACTTAACCATAAAGTCTGTACGAGACTCACCCACTTTTGATTCAAGTTTTGGGGAGACAGAACGCCATAGTACTAACTCTTTTGTACGATAAAGTGACTCTTTCAGTTCTCGTATTGCCTTTTTTAAAGCCTTATCTTCAAGTATCACCTTTGGCAGTACAGTAAATTCAGCATTCTTTGGTGCACTGTGCATATATCTGGAAAAGTCTTCACTTTCTTCACGTGCATTGCCCCATTTTACAAGCCTTTGTCTACTCTCTAAGGGCAGAGATAGGATAAAAGATTCTTCTTCGTCTATGCCTCTTCTGGTTTG
>CAZBLM010000061.1:0-5500 GCA_964492675.1 uncultured Sulfurovum sp. | reverse complement strand
ATAAACTGTGTAGATCTAGGGGTTTCTGCTTCGTACTATGAAGGAGTAAGTCAAACGTATGTACTTGAAGCAGAGGACTTGAAACTTCCCTCAAGAGAAAGACAAAACAGTCATAAAGGAAGTTTTGGACATGCTGCGGTCTTTTGTGGAGAGAAAGAGGGTGCAGGGGTTATTGCAGGGATGGCTGCCACACAGTTTGGTGCAGGGTTGACAACACTTGTTGTGCATGAAAAAGTATCACCGCCACCTTATCTCATGCACTCTACAGTAGTACCGAACAATACAACGGCACTTGCCATAGGTATGGGGCTTGGAGGACATTTTGAGAGTGAATTTTTAGAAAAATATGTATTTAAAAGTCACTTACCCATTGTCCTTGATGCAGATGCTTTTTTGAGTAAAGAGCTCTTATCTGTGTTGTCACAAAAAGACCGTGAGATAGTCATCACGCCACATCCCAAAGAGTTTGTCATTATGTGGAAACTACTGACAAATGAACAGCTTACTGTGACGGAAGTACAGTCCAAACGTTTTGAGGCCGTGCGTATGTTTAATGCAAAGTACCCGCATGTCACACTCCTGTTAAAAGGTGCCAATACACTCATTATGCAAGAAGAAAGGCTCTACATCAATCCTTTAGGATGTTCAAAGCTGTCTAAAGGAGGATCCGGAGACGTGCTTTCCGGTCTCATCGTCTCACTGCTTGCTCAGGGCTATACTGCTGTTGATGCAGCGATACATGCTTCTTTGGCACTGGTGATGGCTGCTGATAATTATGAAGGTGCCTCTTATGCTATGCTACCTACAGATATTATTGATGAAGTAGCTAGATTAGAGGTAATTTAGAGTAAAATTCGCCTTATGGATAAAATAGCAGTACTTTTTTCTGGCAAAGGATCTAACTTTGCCTATATTGTTGAGAATTTACATGGTAAAGCGTGTGAAGTGGCGGTGGCATTAACGAATAACCCTCATGCTGAGGGTATACAGATTGCTAAAAAGCATAATATTCCTCTAGAGATCATAGATTCCAAACAGTATGACAAGAGGGAGTCTTTTGATACAGAGGTTGTTAAAACACTTCATGACTATGAGCCAAAATTGACAGTGCTTGCAGGGTTTATGCGTATCTTGACACCGGTGTTTACAGAAGAGATAAAAGCGATCAATCTTCATCCTTCCCTGTTGCCAAGACATAAAGGTTTAAATGCCATAGAGAAGAGCTATAAAGATAAGTTTATAGAAGGTGGGGTCAGTATACATTATGTGAGTTCTGAACTTGATGGTGGAGAAGTGATCTTACAAAAAAGTATTTCTAAAAAAGACTTAGGTTTTAGTGAGTATGATCTCAAGATACGGGCACTTGAAAAAGAGACATTGGCTGAAGCAATAACATTAGTTTTAAATCAAGGAAAATAAAAATGCAAAAATATAGTGACAAAGAAAATGCAAAAGGTGTCTATATTATCTTTGCTGTAGTACAGATGATACTGCTGGCACTGATGTATACGATAGTCTATGCTTCATTCAGGGCAACACAATTGGCTGTTGAAGAATTTGAATTAAATGAAGTAACAGCTTTTGCACCGACTATTATTGTCTTTATCGCTATTCCTGTGTTACTGTATAGAACCAGAAAGATCTTTCTTCAGGGACGTATGATGGAAGCGATACTTTGGATGATGGCTCTTCTATCTATCTTTTTAGTAGGTCTTATGATTCATGTGACCAATATCAGTGGGATGTCCTGATCCGATTTCTTCTCAGAAAACACTAAAAGATACTTAAACGCTCTATCTTGGCACAAAAAAACTAAATCAGATAAAAATTATCCTATTTAAAGCTATCTTTGATATAACTGTTAAAAAACAATAGATATCAAAGGACATAATCATGACAAGCAATGAAGTAACGTCTCAAAAAGAAAATAATGTGTATGAAGTCATATCTTATATAGATATAGTAGCATTTAACTACACCCTCCCCGATGAGGAAGAGCCACAGACCCTAGAACATGAACTAACCTTTATTTGGGAAGATACGATAGAAAAGTTTATAGAAGAACATGGTACCAGACCTTACAAGATACATACCTTTAAACGAGAAAGAGAAAAAAGTTTTTTCATACACCAAATAGAAGGTGCAACTGAAGACCTCATAGACGAAGTGCAAGAAGAAATAGCAAATAAAATGAAGTTTGGCTTTGAATTTAGTGGACAACTGCACAATGATGACTAAATAATGTTGATTATAATCCTTATAAAGTCATATATTTTATAAGGTATTGACTATATCGTCCTAACATCTATAAAACTTCCACTCTCATACTCGCGTAGTGTTGGAAAGAGATGTATGAGGCGTTTGGCCGCAAATTGTGGTGTTTGAATGTCACCTTCTTTGAGCTTCTTGGCAGAAGGAAACTCTTCCTCATTCACATTGTTTATAATATGTTGTACCATAGGCGTATCGATGATGCCTGGTGCCAGTGCAGTAAAATGTATCTCTGGTAGTTCTTTAGCATAGAGATTTAGAAGCATGTTAAAACCTGCTTTGGAAAGAGAGTATGCTCCCCAACCTTTTGATCCATTGACTGCTGCACCTGAACTTATACCGATGACCTGTCCGATGTGTAGTGCATTTTGGGCAAGGGTATCTATGAGTTCTTTATTAGCCCAGACATTGATCTCCATCACACTTTTTATATCTGCCAATACAGTCTCACCAAGTGTTTGTATATCACCCAGTACACCGGCATTAAGGATAACAGTATCAAACGAGTGGTGTGAAACAAAATCTTTCAGAGAATCCCTGATCATAAATGTTTCACTGAGGTCATAAGGAAAAAAGAAAAATCGAGGATTACGGTCTAGGTGTTTAGGCAGGGTTTTTCCCACTGCATAGACAGTATTACCTTGTGACAAGTACTCTTCTGCCAATGCTAACCCAAGTCCTGAACTTACACCCGTTATTAATATATTTTTCATCATGTAATCCTTTAGTAATAGTCCTATGTTATAATTATGCCTAAATAATTTTTGAATAAGAAGGATAACAATGACTAAAGAAACAAAAAATAAAGAAGCAAAAACTTTAGACCAAAGAATAGATCGTATTTATAAGATGGCAGAAGAGCACTTTGGTAGTGTTCGTTTTGTAGGAATTAAAAGACATGCTAAGATAGGTTGGGTTGCCAAGATACAATTTGACGAGTTTGAATCTCTTGTAGCAGAAGGTGATGATGCCATTGATGCATTGAAAACATTGCGTAAACGTATTCAAAAGATCATAGCGCGCTATAACATGGTATGAACTTTGAAAAATAACATTATTCTGATTGGTTTTATGGGTGTAGGTAAAGGTACTACAGCACGTGCCTTTAGTAATAAGTACGGTACCTATATCATTGATACAGATGATCTTATAGAATCCAAAGAAAATAAAGAAGTTAAAAAGATCTTTGCTCAAAAAGGTGAAGAGTATTTTAGAGCAGAGGAACAAGCGACTGCAGATTGGATAGAAAAATGTATCCAGGGCACTTTTATCTCTTGCGGAGGTGGTTTTTATAAGGTTGATAATCTTAAAAAACTTGGTACGGTTGTATTGCTTGATGCTTCTTTTGAATGGATACATAACCGTTTGAAAACAGCGAAGAACTCTGAAAATAAATTAGCTAAACGACCTCTTTTTTCTCAAGAGAAAGAGGCAAAAAAACTTTATAAAGAGCGTGAAAAGGCATATAGAAAGTTGGCAGATGTGGTGGTGGATGTGGAAAATATGACACTTGATGAGCAGATTGATTTTATTGCTAAGAAGTGTAAAATAGTAGGGAAAGAGTTGTAGTTAAGGTTGACTATATAGCAACCTATCTACTGTTTTCCCAGTATTCTAACCCTTTGTAAGACATACTCAATAACCCAAATATAAGCATTGTGCTTACCATGCAGTAGGGTGCTTGTTCTATAAATGGGGCTGGTGATTGTGAGATGGTGAAAATGATACCCATCCACAAAATTACTGCAGCAAACCCTAAAACTCTTTTTAACCAAATCACTACTGTTTTTATCGTTTCTTTCTTCATAGAAGTATTTTATCCAAATTAGATATAATTCCAACATTATAAAGTAGAGGATATTATGCAACGATTCGAAGAGTACCTTTCCCAAAACTTACCACAAGCACCAAGTTTTCACCCCGTGTATGAAGATGCACTGGGTGTAATGCTTACTGCCGGTGGGAAACGTTTTCGTCCTATGTTACTTTTGGATGTTGTAGATGCCTATGAACCTATGCTCTATAGTGCAGCGTTACCTGTAGCGCTTGCTCTTGAAATGTTCCATACTTATTCTCTTATACATGATGACCTTCCAGCTATGGATGATGCAGATCTGCGCCGCGGACATCAAACTTTGCATAAACGTTACGATGAGGTAACTGCTATACTTGCTGGAGATGCACTCAATACTGATGCATTTCTATTGATCGCAAAAGCACCACTCAGAGAAGATATCAAAGTTAAACTTATAACCCTTCTTGCTGAAAATGGCGGCTCTCGCGGTATGGTACTGGGTCAGGCAATAGACTGTTATTTTGAAAACAGTCCACTTGACATAGAACAGGTCAAAATACTGCATAAAAACAAAACAGCCAAACTCATCGCAGCTTCTTTGCAAATGGGTGCAGTGATCGTAGGGCTTGAAAAAAAGACACAAAATGCACTGTATGATTTCGGTATAGACCTGGGGCTTTTGTTTCAGATACAAGATGATATTATAGATGAGACACAGAGTGAAGAAGAGGCAGGAAAAACTACAGGAAATGATGGTGATAAAAATAGCTTTGTTAATCTTTTAGGACTAGAGAAAACTGTAGAAGAAGCAGATACTTTGGCAAAAGATTTACAAAGACGATTTGAAACGTTTGAAGAGAAGCTGCAAACAGCTTTACAACCCTTGATAACAAAATACCTCAATAGACATAAAGGATAACCCTATGGCAGTAATGACAGAGCAAAACAAAATGCGTAAAAAGATGGCAAATACTATCAGATTTTTAGCAGCAGATATGGTACAAAAGGCAAATTCAGGACACCCTGGAGCACCTATGGGTCTTGCAGATATCGCTGTAGTACTTTCTGAAAAATTAAGCCATAACCCTAAAAATCCAAAATGGCTTAACCGTGACCGTTTGGTTTTCTCTGGTGGACATGGTTCTGCACTTATCTACTCACTTTTACACCTTTGGGGCTATGATGTAACTCTTGAAGATCTAAAGCAGTTCCGTCAGTTAGACTCCAAAACACCAGGACATCCTGAGTATGGGCATACAGAGGGCGTAGAGATAACAACGGGTCCTTTGGGACAGGGTATCGCAAATGCGGTTGGTTTTGCCATGGCAGAGGCGTACACAGCAAATCAGGTCAACTCTGAGACATGTGAATTGATAGACCACAAAGTATATTGTCTCTGTGGTGATGGTGACTTACAAGAGGGTATCTCGTATG
>CAZBLM010000060.1:0-6021 GCA_964492675.1 uncultured Sulfurovum sp. | reverse complement strand
AATTTCTTACTTAAAACATGATTTCATATCATTTAGATTAGATTTGTATTATACAAGATGATGCCAATGCTATTTTAACTTGACCCTAAATCCAAACTGTACAAACTTACTATCTTTCCCAAGTAAAAAACGAAAAAGAATCATCTTTAATCCTCTAAACTTTCTTATTGAGTAAGAAGTTTTATTGATACCAGATAATTTTTCAATATGAAATTGACTGTTTGCAAAATCTCGCTTTATACTCTTTAACGTAAAAAAACGCAGATGTGTGTTATCTAAAATACCTTTTTCTTGATATTCCCAATCTTTTTTAATGATCACATCATATAAATTACCAATATACCTGACATTAGGGATACTACCAACCATATAAGCATCATTCGCACATTTATCTTTGATCTTATTATAAAAGAGATGATGATCTACCATATGTTCAATGACATCATTACAGATAACAAGATCAAAGTAGTTATCAGGCAGATCATTAAAAACATCATCAAATGTTCCAACCAAAACTTTATCTAATCTCTCTTTTGCAATATCTGATGCCTCTTTAAAGGGCTCAACTCCCCAATATTCACAATCATCAAAGACATTTGCTCTAAATCCACCATTGCCACATCCTATCTCTAAAACTTTTGAGTATTTTTGAGGTAGAAACGGTACTATCTCATTTCTAATCCCTTTATAATATGTTGAGGGTTTAACCATGTACTAAAACCTTTTGAAATTTTCTTAAGCATGAGAGTCAGGTGATGCCACTGCAATTATAGCCTAACTAGGCTACGCTTCCATTTTAACTCAAAATATGACAATTTGTCATATTTTTGCCTCATTCTCTTTTATCTATGTACAATGTTCCTACTAGGAGTATAGTATGGATGAGTTGATAGTACAGAGTGAGATAAGTTCACATATATTAACACTACGTGGTAAGCAGGTGATGTTAGATAGGGATTTGGCAGAGCTTTATGGTGTAGAAACCAAATACCTAAAGCGACAAGTTCAGAGAAATATTGAACGTTTTAATGAAGATGATTTTATGTTTGTAGTTACAAAAGAAGAGTTTGAAAAATTGCGGAGCCAAATTGGCACCGCAAGTTTAGCAAAGACAAGAGCATTACCCTATGCTTTCACAGAACAAGGTGTATATATGTTGGCTGCGGTCATCAATAGTCCTGTAGCTATTGATGTAAGTAAAAATATTATGCGTACCTTTACAAAACTAAGAGAATTCTCTAAACATTACAATGCTTTAGCAAAACAGATCATAGAAGTAGAAAAAAAGAGTGACAAACAATACAAGGAATTAAAGAAGGCATTGGATGAACTCATTGCCACTTCTGAAATAGCAGAAGATAATGTGATGGGGTTCATCAAATGACAGCATTACGAGACTTACATAAAGATGACAAACCAAGAGAAAAGCTTCTGAACAAAGGTGTAGAAGCTTTAAAAAATGATGAGCTTTTGGCCATACTCCTTGGTTCGGGTGTGCAGGGGAAAGATGTGCGTAAGTTGTCAAAAGAGATCATTTCTCTTATGGACATGCACTTCGACAGGCTCAGTGACCGTTCCCTGAGCTTGTCGAAGGGAAATGGAGTTCACAATACAGACCAACTCACTTTAGAAAAACTTTGTAGTATCCATGGTTTGGGGCAAGCGAAAGCTTCACAGATCTTAGCTTCTATAGAACTGAGCAAACGTTATCTTATACGCTCAAACAAACGCATCACTTCTGCACAAGATGTGTATGAGGAGCTCAAAAGTTTCAGTACTAAATCTCAAGAACATTTTTTAAGCATCACGCTTGATGGTGCATCTCACATCATCAACACACGGACGGTGTTCATAGGCACGTTAAATCAAAGCTTGGTGCACCCGAGAGAAGTATTTGCAGATGCCATCGCAGACAGGGCTGCAGGTATCATCATCGCCCATAACCATCCTTCAGGTACACTCGAAGCGAGCAGGGCAGATATGCAGATCACCCAACGTCTAAAAGAGGTTTCAAAACTGGTCGGCATAGAGCTTTTAGATCATGTCATACTCTCTAAACACGGTTTTTACTCTTTTTCAGATGAGGGGTTGTTGTGAGTATGCATCATCGTCGTTCATTGCGATTGAAACATTATGATTATGCAAAAGCAGAGTATTATTTTATCACGATATGTACACAAAACAGGGAACATTTGTTTGGCAAGATCGTGGATGGGGTCATGGTTTTGAATGTTGCGGGGGAGATGATACAAACATTATGGTTTGATATGATGAATGATTTTCCAAATATCGCATTACATGAATTTGTAATCATGCCAAACCATATTCATTTTATTGTGGAAATCGTAGGGGCACCCCTCGTGGGTGCCCTTGATACGGAAAATATGGTTGATATCCATGATAAAAGGGCACCCACGAGGGGTGCCCCTACGGTGGGTGATGTGGTTGGGTCATTTAAATCATTGACAACAAATCAATACATAAAAATGGTAAAAAACAACACATTACCGCCATTCAACAAACGCATATGGCAACGTAATTATCATGAACATGTTATTCGTGATGATGTGGATTATGATCGTATCGCCACGTATATTATC
Source organism: uncultured Sulfurovum sp. (assembly GCA_964492675.1). GTDB lineage: Bacteria > Campylobacterota > Campylobacteria > Campylobacterales > Sulfurovaceae > Sulfurovum. The sequence continues at coordinate 3,421 of CAZBLM010000060.1, read as the reverse complement.
AATAACCCCATGACATGGGAGGATGATGTGTTATCAAAAAAATATAATAACAAATGAAATTAACGTAGGGGCACCCCTCGTGGGTGCCCTTAATTACAATCATTATAATTGTTTTTATCCATATTTTGGGCACCCATGAAGGATGCCCCTACACATTTAAACATATATCTAACTCGGTCACTGAGCTTGTCGAAGTGGTCGAAGTGCCACCCGTTCATTACTCTCTTTAACAGACTCTTTCGCCATATCCATAGCAGAAACACGACTGTCCATATACGTATCTACAGGGTTTTCTATGCCTTTTGAACTACTGCTCTTATCTTGGCTTTCTCTTTATGCTATGAGGAGTAAGGATGTTATGTTGATGAGTATGACTGTGGTATGTTTATTCATGGTGGGTGCATTTTGTTTTTGTGCTTTAGTATAGCATAGTGTGTTGTGTGGTTCCTATTTATTCCTTTTCTAGGGTTTTATATGTAACATGCTATGATTAAATATGGATAGTAAAAAGAAATATTGCAGAGATAGCCGATCTTCAGTTTCAAAATAAGTATATATAAGAGACTATAGTTATAATTTAGAAATACAAGAAGAGTTCCCTTTGGGATTCTAAATAAAGTAAAAGTGATTTAAATGTTAAGCACCGGTATTTATGAACAACTTATCAACAAGATAGTATCTGAAAAACTTGACTCATTAACTGGTAGTAATTTTTATTTCAAAAAATCAAAAATTGAAAAAAATGAAGCATCGATTATCCTTACCCAATATTTAACCAAGGTAATTAATTTTGCTTTAAATCTTATTAGTGGTGAAGATAGTATTGAAAAACAAATAAAACTTACAAATGAAATTGTCCTATTACTGAAAAAAGAACTTAATAATCAAGATTTTTCAAATAATATACTTGAAAATAATACATTAGTTTTAAATGCAATTCTTCCTAAACTTGATTCAAATATAAATGATTTTGAGAATTATATTAAAGAGGTTACGCCATATACAGGGCTCACCCAAAGTGAATTATTTACAGGGAGTAATGCAGGTGTTTCACTAGAAAGTGAGATAAAAAAAGAGATTTTATCATCAGATAAGATTTATTTATTAGTGTCATTTATAAAATGGACCGGCATTAGAATATTTGAAAAAGAATTAAGACAATTTACTTCGTCAGGCAAAAAACTAAAAATTATCACGACTTCATATATGGGTGCTACAGATTTAAAAGCAGTTGAATTTTTATCTAGTTTACCAAATACAGAAGTAAAAGTTTCATACAATACTGCAAATGAGCGACTTCATGCAAAGTCCTATTTGTTTTTTCGGGATACAGGTTTTCATACAGGGTATATTGGTTCATCAAATATATCTAAAAGTGCACTTACTAGTGGTTTGGAATGGAATCTAAAAGTTACTACAGCAGAAATATCACACATTATTAAAAAATTTGAAGTTACATTTGAAACATATTGGGAAGATAAAGAATTTGAACTCTTTAGCACGGCAGATACAAAAAAGCTTAAAAAAGCTCTGAAAAATGAAACATACAAAGATAAAAATAGTTATTCAACATATTTTGAGCTAAAACCTTTTCATTATCAAGAAGAAATATTAGAAGAATTGCAAGTAGAAAGAGAAATCCATAAACGATACAAAAATTTAATCGTGGCTGCTACAGGAACAGGTAAAACTGTTATAAGTGCTTTTGACTATAAGGCTTTTAAAAATAAAAACAAAAGAGCACGACTTCTTTTTGTAGCACATAGAAAAGAAATTCTTTTACAAGCACGAGCTACTTTTCAAGGTGTACTTCGTGATAATAATTTTGGTGAACTATGGGTAGATGAAATAGTTCCTGACTCTAATGAATATGTCTTTGCTTCTGTACAGACGTTAAAAAATAACATTAAAAATTTAGATCTATCAAGTCAATATTATGACTTTATCATTATTGACGAAGTTCATCATATTACTGCAGATAGTTATAGACCAATTTTGGAAAAATTTAATCCGAAAATCTTATTGGGTTTAACTGCAACTCCTGAAAGAATGGATAATGCAAATATTTTAAATGATTTTTGTAATGTTATTGCTTCAGAAATAAGACTTCCAGATGCTCTAAATAGGAAACTTCTTTGTCCATTTCAGTATTTTGGAATTAGTGACAATATTGATTTGAATAATATTAAATGGCAAAATGGTAAATATTCTCCTAGTGAATTAACTGATGCATTTAATAGTGATATGAGAGTATCTGATATCATTTTAAAATGTAAAAATTATTTAACTGACTTGAATGATGTGATAGCTTTAGGATTTTGTGTAACTCAAGAACATGCTCAATATATGAGTAAAAAATTTAATGAAGCGGGGTTGAAAGCAGATTATCTAGTAAGTGGAAGAATTAATGTTCGTGATAATATAAAAGCTAAGTTTGTTAAAAAGGAGATAAACTATCTTTTTGTTGTTGATATTTTTAATGAAGGTATTGATATACCTCAAATTGATACATTATTGTTTTTACGACCAACAGAAAGTTTGACGATCTTTCTTCAACAACTAGGACGAGGGCTTAGATTTGCAGACAATAAAGATTGCCTTACTGTTTTAGATTTTGTCGGAAATGCTAGAGATGAATATGATTTTGAAGGTAAATTTAGAAACTTAGTTGGTAAAACAAGTCGCTCAATAGAAGATGAAATAGAAAATGAATTTCCTCATTTACCTCTTGGTTGTTCTATTGTATTAGAGAAAAAAGCTAAAGAACATATTTTAAACAATATCAAAAAAGCAACATTAATCAATAGAAAAAAGATAATTAATAAAATAGTAAATTATAAAAACCATACAAGTTTACCATTAACGCTAGAAAACTTTACAAGTATAAATAATATATCTTTAGCATCAATTTATAAAAAAGATAGTTTTACAAAACTTTGTTATGAAGCTGGTGAAATTAGAGAATTTGATGGTACCAATGAAAGTCAACTTGTTAGAGCTATAAGTAAAAAATGGATTTCAACAAGATCTATAAGTTATTTTAAATTTATTCTACAACTTATTGAAAATAAGTTTGACTATTCAAAATTTACATTACAGTCTGATAAGCAGATGGCTATGATGTTTTATTATGATTTTTGGCAAGAAGCAAATAAGTTTAATAGTCTATATGAAGGTATTAGATTTATAGGCGAGAATAGTCTCTTAGTAAATGAATTAAAGGAAGTAATCCACATATTAATATCTAAAATTAATTATGTTGAAAGTGATTTAAATTTACCATATCCTTCTCCTGTAAAGGTGCACTCTAGATATACAAGGGAACAAATTTTATCAGCTTTTGGTCAAAATACTTTAGAGAAGAAAGCAAGTAGTAGAGAAGGTGTTTTGAATATTAAAGATAAGAATACTGAACTTCTAT
>CAZBLM010000059.1:0-6142 GCA_964492675.1 uncultured Sulfurovum sp. | reverse complement strand
TTATAAAGAATTAGCCACTTGGTGATCTTGAATTTGCAAGTGGCTCAATATATAACTTTATAAGGTTTTAAGATGGAATATTAGGTGGGTAAGGGACTATATTTCCCCTTTTTATGAATACTATGATCTCTCTGAGATCCTCTGTTTACATGCAGCGCCATCTTTACAGAACATCCCTTTACCTTTTTTGGCAGGTTTAAGTTCTTCGATAACATCGTATCCACATTTTTTACATTGCTCATCAGCATTTACTGCAGGTACTTCCAGTACTGCTTCGGGTCTCATAGCAGGGAAGAGTAGTACATCACGGATAGTGTGTTGGTTGGTAAGCATCATGACCAGTCTATCTATACCTATACCTTCACCCGCAGTTGGTGTCATACCGTAGCTAAGTGCACGTACGAAGTCTGTATCCATGTGCATTGCTTCATCATCTCCGGTTGCTTCTTTTGCATTTACCTGTCCCATAAATCGCTCATATTGGTCGATAGGGTCATTAAGCTCAGAGAAACCATTTGCGATCTCTTTACCTGCCATGAAAAGCTCAAAACGTTCAGTGATTTCCGGGTTTTCATCGTTTCTACGTGCCAGTGGAGAGATGTCAACCGGGTAGTCCGTGATGAACGTAGGGTTGATGAGTTTTCTTTCAACAAATTCGTCAAAGAGTTCTGCCTGTACATAACCAAGTGTCCAGTTGTTATCTGTTTTGAGGTTACGCTCTTTCAAGTAGGCAAGACCTGCATCTCTGTCTTCAACAACTTCTCTTGGTACACCACCGATATCTACGATAGAGTCTACCCATGATACTTTGGCAAATGGTGTGGCAAAGTCTATCTCCATGTCACCATAAGGAAGTTTACGTTCTAAATTTAGGTTGTCAAAGAGGTAGTCAAACAGCTCTTCAGTCACCTCCATCAGTTCAATGTAGGTTTTATATGCCCAGTAGAACTCTATAGAAGTAAACTCAGGGTTATGCGTAGCATCGATCCCTTCATTTCTAAAGTTTCTATTTATCTCAAAGACCGCTTCCATACCCCCAACAACGAGTTTTTTAAGGTAAAGTTCTGGTGCTATACGAAGGTAACGATCTACACCTAGCGCATTATGATGCGTAGTAAACGGCTTTGCATTTGCTCCACCGGGGATAGGGTGCATCATAGGTGTTTCGACCTCCAAGAAGCCTTTCTCTTCAAAAAATCTTCTGATCGATGAAACAATTTTAGAACGTAGGATAAAACGTTCTTTGACCTGTGCGTCCATGATCATATCGAGGTAGCGTTGACGGTATTTTATCTCTTGATCTTGGATGCCGTGAAACTTTTCTGGAAGTGGAGAGATCGCTTTGGTTACCAGGTTTACTGCTAAACAGTGCAAGGTAAGTTCTCCTGTACCGGTAACAAAAGGGTAACCTGTTGCTTCTATGATATCACCTACTTCAAAAAGTTTTTTAACAACGTCATTGTAGTAGCCCTCAGGCAGGTCATCACGGTTAAAGTAGAGTTGTACTAACCCATTACTGTCCTCTATTTTGGCAAATGCGGCTTTACCCATGATACGTACGAACTTTATGCGTCCAGTCAGTGTAAAAGATTTAGATTCATCTTTTTTCATATCATCAGTGTCGATATCATGTACATAGGCACATTCATTTAAAAACGTTGCTGAGGGTGTACCTTTTTTGACTTGATTAGGGTAAGGGTTGATCCCTTTTTCTCTTAGTGTTTCTGTTTTTTTAATACGTTCTTGAATATATTGATTTTCAAATATCAAGGGGGCTCCTACGGGGTGATGTTATACTTGTATTTTGTATGTTTAGTTTTGGCACTTTTCACAAAGACCTATGATCTTCATGGTATGGTCAGTCATTTTAAAATTGAACTTCTTGGCTATCTCTTCTTGTCTCTCTTCTATGATCTCATCAAAGAATTCTATAATGTCACCACACTTGGTGCAAATGAGGTGGTCATGGTGCTTTTTAAGTCCAAGTTCATATTTTTTCCCTTGGACACCAAATGAGATGGAACTTGCTATATGAGAGGTTTCAAGGAGTGTCAGTGTACGATATACTGTGGCGATACCAATGTTGATATCCGGGTTTTCCTGTTTGAGCAAAGTATAGATATCTTCTGGTGTAAAGTGACCATCATTTTCGTAGAGAAACTTTAAGACAAGTTCTCTTTGTTTTGTGAACTTAAGTGTGTTTTCTTTGAGTATCGTTTGAAACTTTTCTAAAAGTAGAGGATATTCAATCATGCTAAACCTTATCTATTGTTCTGGTGTTTTTTGAACCGCTGTATCGGTCTCAATTGTTGTACTGTTTGATTCTGTATGTGTTTGTTTCTTCTCTTGGTTTTCTGTTACAGTAAAGCCCAATGTAGCCGGATCAAGGTTGATAAGATATGCACCAGACTCTTTGAGGTAAGGATAGAGTACAGAATCTTTTACATATTTTTCTAAATTATCTTTTACCAATGTGACATTGGACAAAGCAGTTACGATCAGTGCAAAAATAAGAAAATACTTTCCTCCACCTATTGTAAATCCAAAAAGGCGGTTCAGAAAACCTAAACCACTTTGATTTGTAAGTTTAGAGAAAATAGCCCCAACGATCGTTGCACCAAGCCAGATAATAGTTAAGATAACAAGAAAACCGATGAGTTTAAGTAAGGATGTATTTTCCATGTGTAAAAAGTTCGTATCAATGAATGCAGCAGCGGTATCTGCTGATCTTGATGCAAAGTAGACTCCTGCAACAAGGCCTAAAAGACCAAAAGCTTCTTTAATGAATCCCTGCATAAATCCTTTAATACCAAGTATCAGTATGATCGAAGCGATGGTGACATCAAAGTAGTTGAAGTCCATCATTGAAAAATTTTCCATTGAAAAGTCCATAGTATCTATCCTCAGTTAAAGTTTGTGTATTGTATCTAAAAAGACTTTTAGAGATATTTTTTTGCTTATATCAATGCTGCTTTTGAAAGTTCATCAGGTTTATTTGCATATTGTAAAGCAACATCTCTTGAAACCTTACCATCCCTGATAAACTTAACAAGTGCCTGCGTTTGTGTTTGCATACCTGTATCTCCCTGACCCAGTTGCATCTGTGAATAGATCTGGTGTACTTTGTCTTCACGGATAAGGTTGGCGATCGCGTGGTTTGTGATCAGTATTTCTGAAGCTGCAACACGACCACCTCCAAGTTTAGGCAATAGAGCCTGAGCAATAACAGCAACGAGTGATGAAGAGATCATTGCCCTGATCTGAGGTTGTTCATCTCCTGTAAATACATCGATAATACGGTTGATGGTTCCCGCAGCTGAAGAGGTGTGAAGGGTAGCAAAGACCAAGTGACCGGTCTCTGCAGCAGTTAAGCCTGCTTCAATAGTCTCTTTATCTCTCATTTCCCCGACGAGTATGATGTCCGGGTCTTGACGCATAGCAAACTTGAGTGCTGTGGCAAATGACTTGGTATCTTCACCTACCCCTCTATGTGAAAATACACACTTTTTATTTTGGTGGATGAATTCCACAGGATCTTCTACTGTAACAACGTGTTTTTGTTCAGAAATATTGATCTCATTAAGCATGGCTGCAAGCGTGGTTGATTTACCTGAACCTGTTGGTCCAGTAACCAGTATGAGACCTTTTTCTCTTTTAACAATTTTTTTATAAACTTGTGGCGCACCCAGATCATCTAAAGAAGGTATATCAATAGGAATGATCCTGAAAGCAGCAGCAGTATCTCCTAAAGTACGATAATAGTTTGCTCTGAATCGGCCTATACCAGGGATAAGAAGGGCAAAATCAAGTTCATCATTCTCTTCAAAGTGCTGTTTTTGTTTCTCTGTAATGAGAGAATAAGCCATCTCTTCAATGTCTTCCCCAGTCATTTTTGGAAGGTTTACCGGTTTAAGTATACCATCAAGTCTGATCTGAGGTTCTGTACGTGAAACGAGGTGAAGATCTGAGGCACCGTGTGTTACCACTGATTGAAGTAATTTTTTGATGTCAAAAGCTGCCATGATTATCCTTTAGTTTATTAAATTATCAAGATATAAAGTCTCATTATATCCAACTATAACCTTGTTATCAAGTGTAATGACAGGACGTTTGATAAGCATATTCTCTTTCACAAGCCATTTTTGTTTTTCATCATCATCAAGGTCGAGTTCTTTAAGCTTTAACGTACGGTAGGTAGTACCTCTTGTATTAAAAAGTGTTTTGATATCTATACCCTTTAGCCATGATGCGATCGTTTTATCATCCACAGGTGTTTCTCGAAAATCTACAAATTCATAAGCAATATCATTGTTTTTTAAAAACTTGATAGCTTTTCTGACTGAGTCACAATTTTTGATACCGTAAATTTTTAACATTGATAAGCTCTTAAAAAGTGACTAGTCACGTGAGCATCCTGCTGAATGAAACTCAGCGTTAGCGTAGTAAAATGGGCTTTGCTCATTTTGCGTCCTATTCGATGATTGCTGGTACGATGAAGAAATCATCTTTTGCTTCAGGTGCATGTGCCAAGATATCTTTTGCTATATGATTATTGTCACGTGCCGTGTCTTCTCTTAGGGGAGTACCTCCCTCGAGTGTTGAAAAAGTTGCTGACAGTGTATCAGTATCAAGTTCATTAAGGTTCTCAATATAGTCAAGTATACCTGTAAGCTGTTCTTTTACTTCTTCTTTTTTATCTTCATCTATCCGAAGGTGGGATAATTTTTCTAACTTTGCTAAAACTGCGTCATCAATTTGCATATATTTCTCTTCATCATAATTTTTCTTATTATATATTAAATTTGTTTAGATATAAATAGAATAACATATGTCATAGAAGGATAGAAAGATGATGCAACAACTAGACATGAACTCAGAAGAGTTTAAAACAGAATTGGAAAAAACGGAAAAGTTTACAGATAAGGTGTGTGAGAGTAAAGGATGGGTCTACTCTGTCAATAAAGATGTCAATGAAGGTGTCATTATGGGACTGGCACGTCATAAACTTTTATTTGGAAAAAGATTTTGCCCCTGTTTTATGGTCGAACCAGATCCTGCAAAAGAAGGAAAATTCAAAAGTACTGATGACAGAATATGTCCCTGTAAACCGGCGATAGAAAAAGAGATACCAGAGACGGGTATTTGTCATTGTCAGATCTTTTGTACACCTGAATACAAAGAAGCACAAATTAAAGAGCAAGAAGCCAAAGTAAAAGCCAAAGAAGAATTGGCTCAGGTTTCTACATCGGAATCATAAAAAGCAAATTAGAATAATTATTCACTATAATACGCGAAAATTTTATCTTAGGGAGATAACAGCGTGCAAACATTATTAAAACAAAACGATCTTAATTCCGCTGAACTTCAGTCCTTGCTACAGGCAAGAACAGAAGGGAAAGCTGATTTTGTATTGGTGGATGTCAGAGAAGATATGGAGTTCAATATGGGTCATATTAAAGGTGTTGATATGCTTAAACCTACTTCAGATTTTCAAAAATGGGCACAAGAACTTTTTACTGCCACAAAAAATAAAACAGTGGTATTTACTTGCCGTACAGGTAATCGTAGTGCACAGATACAAAATGTGTTTAGACAAAACGGACATACCGGTGTTGTCAATCACTTTGGCGGGATCGTGACATATCGTGGTGAAATTGAAAAATAACAAAATTTTGTATCTTCATGGTTTTGCCTCATGTGGAGAAGGAAATAAATCTTCAGAACTTAAAAAATATTTTGGTGAAGGAAATGTTCTTTCCCCAGATCTTTCTCCTTCTCCTTTTGATACTATAACAATGGTAGAAAGACTTCTAAGGTCTGAAGATATTGGTCTGATAATAGGATCATCATTAGGTGGTTTTTATGCAACTTATCTTGCTGAAAAATATCAGATGAGAGCAGTACTGCTTAATCCTTCAACTGAGCCATGGAAAACACTGGCACCTTATGTGGGTTGGCAACAACGTTTTTGTGATGAAGAAGTGTTTGAATTTAAATCTGTTTATCTTGAACAGTTGCAAACCTTGGAAGTTTTGCCGGGAAAAGGAAAATATCTTCTTCTTTTACAAAGTGATGATGAGGTCTTAGATTACACTAAAGCACAATCACTCTATAATAAGCACAAAGTTATCGTTGAGTATGG
>CAZBLM010000058.1:0-6627 GCA_964492675.1 uncultured Sulfurovum sp. | reverse complement strand
CAATATCGTTATCTTTTAAAGGATTCCAGTCTAATACTGCACGATATTCAGCTGTAGCATAGAACGCTGCTTTATCTGAAAACCTATTATTGTCATACCCTCTCATTTTAAAAAATCCGCCAAGCCTTGCACCTTCCCACATAGGAGGACGATGGGCATTGATACCAGGAGCTATCTCTCTGTCATTATCCCATGAGAATGAATATCCTGTCCAAGTACTAAATGCCAATACATTCTGCTGGGTAAATGAGAAAGTATCGAGATTTACATAATGGTTGTATTTAAATTCAAGAAAATCCCAACTTTGAAGAGAATCCCCTTTTCCAAAATCTTTAGAGAATTGTAGATCGAAAGAGTAACCGCGTGAAGGGTTAAGATCAAAATCTGTATTATCATGTTTTAAAAACAATCGTAAACCATTTGTATTCCATGATGAAAGTTCAGTATATGAGTCATGATCAGAGGTATTGGTCTGATAAAATGTTTCTATCCCTACGGATGTATGACCCGTTACAAAAGGTGCATGACCACCACACCCTTCTCTACCAACACAAAATCCATTTCTTAAGGTAAATAATCCTTCAGGGTTATCAAGCCCTTCGCCTATCGGCAAAACATATGTAAATTTGGTATTGACAAAGTCTGAGTCACCTGATGTTTTAAATACATCATCTTTATTTGACTCATTAGAACCATCAATAAAATATTGAATATTTGGATAATAACTCTTTAAAGCGATAATGGAAAAAAAAGTTCTGTTACTAAATGGTAATTTATAATCTGAAAAATAGAAAAAACCACCTTTAAAACTTGCTTCTTCCTCCCCTTTTGTTGCTACTACCTCTTCAGGTAAGCCTCCAAATATAGACGTTACAAGTGTAGTTTGAGGTTGAAGTAAGCCTTGCTTTATCGCACCTATTCCTCCGGTTATACCTGTAGATTCAGTAGAAAAAACAAATGGCAGAACTATCCAATCATCACTGTCCATAATGCCTTGTTCTTCTGCAGGTGCGGGAAACGTATTATCTGCACTGGAAAATAATGTTATACAGGCGAATAAAGTGATAACAGGTTTAAAAAATGATTTTCGATTTTTCATATAATGATTATAACAAATATTTAAATCAAAGATGTTAATTTACCTCAATTATTCTAATATCTTCATCCGTGCAAACAATCCGGCAGTTGTTGTATATCCTACTTCAGTAAAATGCAATTCACCGTTTTTATCATAGATGAACGTTGTTGGAAACGCCTCTATTTTGAATTCTTCCGCCCAGTTTCCATTTATATCATTGATCACTTTAAAGTCAAATCCATTTTCATACATATAATTTTTTAGTGTTTCATTTGAGCCAGAACGGACTGCGATAGTCACAACTTCATACTTTTTAGAGAGCGCTTGAATGTTTGCTGCTTCAAGCTTACATGTTGGACACCACAAAGCCCAGAAATGTACAAGAAGAGGTTTACCTTTGATCTTAGTCGTTTCAAAATAACTGTTATCTATAAGCTGACTTTTAGTCTGGGGAAAGGTATTATTGTCTAGAGTAGGTTTACGTATGTAACTCAACACATTGGAAAGCACAAACAGAATTAAAAGCCCTATAGCTATCTCTTTTACTATTTTTTTCAAATCCCATTTGATCTTAATCAATATCTACGCCATCCCAAAACTCATCATAGTCAAGGTTGGTCATAGCATTTTCATCATTGATACTTTTTTCCATCAACCTTTTTTGTTCCGCGTCAAAATATTGTTCGAGTGCCTCTTCCAACATAGTATTGACATCCTTTTTTAGCATTTGGGAAAAAAGTTCAAGATTTTCAACAGTACTTTGTTTAAATTCTATATTTATATGGTTCATTTATGCGTTATCTTTTTTAGGTATTTTCACTTGTTTTAAGATAAGGTCAACGATCTCATCATTGGTCCTGTTATTAAAGAGTGCATGTTCTGTCAATGTTATACGATGTCGGAACACATCATGTACAATAGCATGGATATCTTTAACGGTCACTTCATCTCTTCCCTTCATCCATGCATGTACCTGTGCACAATGGCTTAATGCCAGTGTAGCCCTTGGACTTACACCACGTTCTATAAGAACTTCCAGTTGATGAGTGTATCTTAGAGGATATCGCGTTGCAAAAACAAGTTCTACAATATAATGCCCAATTTCATCACTTATAGTTACATTAGAAGCTTCCCTGCGTGCAGCAAAGATAAGCTCTTGAGGAATCTTAGGTAATTTTTTTACCTCTTTGTATCTTTCTTTCTCTGCTCTTATCATCATCTTGTATTCAGATTCCATATCAACATAGTCTATCTTTACATGCATTAAAAAACGATCTTTTTGTGCTTCAGACAAAGGGTATGTACCTACATGTTCTACGGGGTTTTGTGTTGCCATTACGATAAAGAGTTCAGGCAGTTTATAGGTCTTTCCCGCTACGGTAACCTGACGCTCTTCCATCGCTTCCAGCATAGCTGCCTGTACTCTTGCAGGTGCTCGGTTGATCTCATCTGCCAAGATGATATTTCCAAATATAGCCCCCTGATAAAAACGATAAGCACGTTTACCATCTTCTTCGTAGATCCTTTCACTACCCATCACTTCAGAAGGCGAAAGATCAGGTGTAAACTGAATACGTGAAAATTTAGATTCTATACTCCTGGCCATTGCTTTAATACTTTGTGTCTTTGCCAGTCCCGGTAACCCTTCTACGAGGATATTTCCATCGGAAAGCAAGCCCAAGATCAACCTATCTATCACATGTTCCTGACCTATAATAGTTTCATTCATTCTGCTTTGTAATAATTCAATGGATTCTCTAGCTTTCATGCTCATTCCTCTCTGTGATAGTATGAATTATTATATCATATATTATGCTATACTCTCCCCATGGAACTTACAGATAAAAATTATACAAACATCATCAAAAACAACGAGGTGCCTGTCTTTATAGACTTTTACTCTCCTACATGCGGACCTTGTCAAATGCTGACAAAACTTATAGATGAAAAACTTGAAGCATATGGAGAAGAAAATGGTATACCGGTAGTAAAGTGTGACATCAGTCGTAACCCAAAACTTGCAGCAGCATTTAAAGTACGTTCTGTACCTTTTACAATCGTTGTTATGCCTGATGAGAAGTTGAAATATCCGGAACTTGGTCTAAAAAATGAAACGTATTACTTTGAGCTTATAGATAAATTAGCAGGGAAAGGGTCATTTTTCTCAAGGCTTTTTACATAGTACTACACACACGCTATGTTACAATAAAAAAAATTAAGGAGTCACCATGAAACAGACATTTGAAGTACTCAATGTAAAATGCAGTGGTTGTGCCAATACCCTTAAAAAATCACTACTGGAAGAGTTTGGAGAAGTTGAAGTAAATTTGGATGTAGAGCCCAGACAGATCACTCTTAACCTAGAAGAAGACAGTATTCCTTCCCTACGAAAAAAACTTAAGTCTCTTGGCTACCCGATGAGTGATGAAGACCTTTCTAAATTTGGTGAGGTTAGTACAACAGCTAAGAGTTTTGTTTCTTGTGCTGTTGGGAAAATGGGGTCGTAGACTTACCTAATTTTTCCCAAACATATAAATCAACTCAGGAAACAAAACAATGATCAATAGTGCCACCAACTGCAACCCTATAAACGGTATAACCCCTTTATAGATAGCACCTGTACTCACTTTATTACCCGCTGCACCCTTAAGGTAGAACAAGGCAAACCCAAATGGCGGTGTAAGGAAGGATGCTTGCAGGTTCATCGCTATAAGTATGGCAAACCAGATAGGGTCTATACCAAAACTTGCTACGATAGGTACCAGTATAGGTACAACAACAAAAGCTATCTCGATAAAGTCTATAAAGAATCCCAATAAAAATATAACTAGCATAGCTATGAGGATGAATGCCCATTTATCTCCCAAGTCTCCAGCAAAGAACTCTAAGGCCATATCTCCACCGCCAAGCTCATTAAAGACCAGTGAGAAAGCAGTAGCACCTATGAGTATCATAAATATCATGGCAGTAAGTTTGACTGTTTCAATACTGGCATAACGAACTAATTCAAAAGAGAAAGTTCTATTGTACACAGCAAGTAAGCCTGCGCCTAACACACCAATGGCAGCAGACTCCGAAGGCGAAGCAATACCCATAAATATGGAACCTAAAACAACAACAATGAGAAGTAATGGTGGTACGATAGCCTTGAGAGCATCTTTAAGAACATCTCCATAGGGTTCATCAGAGATAATGGCAGGTGCTGTTTCTTTGTTTAAATATGAAATGATTAATATGTAGAGTATGTAAAGTCCTATCAGTAAAAGTCCGGGTACTACAGCAGCACGAAAGAGATCTCCGACTGAGAGATGCATCTGGTCACCAAGTATGAGGAGAACGATAGAAGGTGGTATGAGTTGACCAAGCGTCCCTGATGCTGCGATACTTCCACTCGCCAATGCCGGAGAGTAGTTATGTTTGAGCATTAAAGGCAGAGCGATAAGTGACATCATGACCACAGAAGCCCCTACTATCCCTGTACTTGCAGCGAGAATTGCCCCTACAAGCACCACTGAGATAGCCAAACCTCCTCTTACTCTTCCAAAGAGTTTTCCCATAGAGATAAGCAAACCCTCTGCCATTTTTGACTTCTCAAGTATCAGTCCCATAAAGATAAAAAGAGGTACTGCCATAAGAGTGACATTACCCATGATGCCATAGGTACGGTAAGGAAGCATCTCAAGGGCATGAAGCCCTACTTCATCTGAAACAGCTGCAAAAAGAAGTGCGACACCCGCAAAAACAAAGGCTACTTGAAAACCGGCCATGAGTAAAACTAAAGACAGGACAAGCATCAAATAGACAGGGTCGAACCAAAATTCAGCTCTGTTATACCACCCTATATAAATGAGTGTACCCAAAAGAAGTACTACTCTTAGAGTACGCCATAATACGATCCTATTTGCTATCTTATGGTATGCCTTTAGTATTTCACTCAGTGCTTGAATGATCACCAAGATAAATGCCAGTACCAATACGGATTTGATAAGCCAACGATGTGTGAGCCCACCAGGATCTGCTGAGACCTCATTTTGCATATAACTTTGCATGGTCATATCAAAAGCATCTATCAAAAAAAGTAAGGAAAATGGAATAACCAGTAAAAGCATAGAGAGTATCTGAATGATTGCTTTCTTTTGTGTAGAGTAACGTTCAAGGAAGATATCTACTCTTACATGTTTATCATGTTTAAGCGCATAAGTAAGCCCTAAGAGGAAGATAATGTCAAAAAGATACCATTCGAACTCCTGTAAAGCGATCGAACCTTCACTGAAGAGATAGCGCATCATTGCATCATACGCTACAAGTAAAGATAACACTACTACAAACAATGCTGCGATATAGCCACTGTACTTAGAGAGAGTATCGAAAAAATATGAAATAGTAAGTTTTTCTGTCATCGTAAATATATGTCCTATTTGTTTTGATGATTTTACCCTATCTGAGCTTGATATCTTTCAAATTATATATAATATCACCGTTTATATAATTCACTATATATAGATAAAAGCAGTAAATGGTTCATCATAATTCCCCTATGTTTTCAGGTATAATTATAAAAATGCCTCATGCATAAAGGCAATTTTTAAGTAATAATATAAAGGAAATAATGATGGAAGCTTACAATGAGATCATAGGCGTTCTTGCACTGATGATGGGTGCTGCCTGGGCTAGTGGTATCAACCTTTATGCTACCCTGCTTGTACTTGGAATCACTGCTTCAACCGGTCAAGTCACCCTACCGCCTGATCTGGAAATATTGTCTAATCCCTTAGTTATCGGAGCTGCTGGATTGATGTATATGGTAGAGTTTGTTGCAGACAAGACTCCGGGAGTTGACACGGTATGGGATTCAGTGCATACTTTTATCCGTATTCCCGCCGGTGCAATGCTGGCAGCCGGTGCAGTAGGAGATGTTGCACTTCCTATGGAGCTGGCCGCAGCGATCGTTGGTGGAGGTATGAGTGCAGCAACCCATGCAACTAAAGCAGGCTCACGTGTTCTCATCAATACTTCACCTGAGCCGGCAAGTAATTGGACAGCTTCCATTAGTGAAGATGTAGCAGTATTTACCGGTATGTGGGCAGCATTGAACCATCCGTTATGGTTCATAGTTTTCCTGATCCTATTTATATTTTTACTTATTTGGCTGCTGCCAAAACTTTGGCAAGGGATCAAAAAGGTTTTCAGTTTTCTAACCGGTCGTTCCTCGAAGGAAGAAAAAAAGGAAGAGAATCCGGAGTGATGAAAAAACTTACTTCCAATACGTATCCAACCTTACATTCCACCCTTTTCTCCAACGCTCTTCACCACGTGCTGGTGGTGAGTTCTTGATACGTCTTGATAGCATACGACTTGCAGACTGCGCAAAGGCTTTTTGTTTATTGGCTTCTTTGTCATCCATGTTCCAAAGTACCTGTAAAAGTCCCCATCCCTGTCCATTGTAACGCTCACTTTTGAGTGTGCCTTCACCTTTAAAGTTCGTATAGTCAAGTAATACATAGAGTCCTCTTTCATTGACTGAGCCATCTTTGTTGTGCATCACTTCA
>CAZBLM010000057.1:0-7023 GCA_964492675.1 uncultured Sulfurovum sp. | reverse complement strand
TTTTCAGTTTTGCCTCATCCAAAGGCGTTACAACATCGTACAGTACTTCACCACTTTCCTGATCGATCACTGGTGCAGCAAGGTGTCTTTCCATTAGGACTTCAAGCGGATATTCTATCCACTCTAAACCTTCATCAACAAGCTTTTGTGCCTTTTTCTTAGTAAGTCTTTTACCCGCATTAACAACCGTGTTGCCATCCATGTCTTTGACATCATATTCCGCTCTTCCTGTAAAGTCACTCGCATCAAACTTCACTAGGAATCTATTGTCTTTAATACTGATCGTTTTTGTAGCGTAAAATAGTTTTACGATATCATCTTTAGAGTAATCCAAAGCTCTAAAAAGGATCGTTACAGGAATTTTTCTTCTTTTATTGATACGTGCATAAAGAATGTTTTTAGAATCATACTCAAAATACAACCATGAACCGCGGTCAGGAATGATCTGTGCAGAGTAGATAAGCCCAGAACCAACAGTAGTTCCTTCTTCTTCTTTAAAGATAACTCCCGGTGATCTGTGAAGCTGGTTTACAATAACTCTCTCAACACCGTTTACAACAAAAGAAGTTCTCTCTGTCATCAAAGGAATGTCTCTTACAAAAACAGCCTGTTCTTTGATCTCTTTAGGGTCTAGTTTTTCACCTGTTTTTTCATCTCTATTCCAGATAGTCAATGCAATATTCATCTTAAGAGATACAGAATAGGTCAACCCTCTTTCCATACACTCTCTGACAGTATATTTTGGTTTAACTATCTCAGAGTTTTTATACGTAAGCGTTACTCTGTTCTGTTGATCATGGATGGGGAATGCAGATCTGAATACTCTCTCAAGCGTAGAGTTTTTTCTATCTTTTTCACCTAACATTAAAAAGTTTTCATAACTTTTTTGTTGAAGTTGGAGCAGGTTTGGAATTTCTATTTCTCTTGGCGTTTTAGAAAAATCGACACGAAGTCTGTTACCAGAATGTAAAGAATTTAACATGTTTATCCTTTGTATGATGGGTTAGTAATGGTTTATTTAATAAATATCGTTGTTTTAGATCACTCTAAATGGGTTAGATACACAAAGAAACTATTAGAGGAGGGTATGAAAATGTCTCCGAATAGTTTATCAGTATACCTAAGTAAGTATATACGTTGAGTCTAGGCTCTTTGCCCAGACTCACTTAAATAGTATAGACTATTTAAGCTCACAAGAAGCACCAGCTTCTTCGATTTGTTTTTTGAATTCTTCAGCTTCTTCTTTAGAAACACCTTCTTTAAGTACAGATGGTACTTCTTCAACTGCTGCTTTTGCTTCTTTAAGACCAAGACCAGTGATAGCTCTTACTGCTTTAATAGCATTGATTTTCTTAGCACCTGCATCTGTAAGTACTACGTTAAACTCTGTTTGCTCTTCAGCAGCTTCAGCAGCTACACCTGCACCACCAGCTACTACTGTAGCTTGCGCAGATACGCCAAATTTCTCTTCAAATTCTTTTACAAGCTCAGAAAGCTCAAGTACTGACATGTTTGAGATAAACTCAAGAACATCTTCTTTAGTTGTTGCCATAATATATTCCTTATATAACATTAAATAGAAACTTCTTTCAGTTTCTTCATTTCAAAGAGCCTCGTGGCTCTCACCACTCTACGCTTCTTCTTCTTTCTTTGTTGCTAAAGCACTCATACCAATTGTAAAGTTCTGTACCGGAGCATTCCAAACATTAAGGAGCATACCAAGAAGTACATCTCTTGTAGGAAGCTTAGCCATTGCATTGATAGTTTCCATATCTGCAACTTCACCCAGGATCAAACCTGTTTTAATTGAGAAAGAATCTTTAAAGTCAGTTGCTGCTTTATCTGCGATCTTACAAGGTGTAACTTGTGCATCACCCCAGATAACAAGGTTTGTATCTGTAAATTCAACATCTTCACAACCTGCATTTTTTAATGCAATTCTTGCTAATTTATTTTTTACAACCTGTACTTTTGTATCTTCATCTTTTGCAAGATTTCTTACAATTTCAAGATTTTCAACAGTCATACCTTTGTAATCACAAACGATGATCGCACCAGCATCTTTGAACTCAGTTGTCATTTCTGCAACAAGTTCTTCTTTTCTAGTTCTAGTCATATATTCTCCTTTCGACCTACAAAAGGGTGTGGCGTACCACATGTAACACTCTTCAGAGTTACTAATTAAGCTTTCGCCCCTAATTGTCTTTGACCTAAATTATTGAGAGTAATCTCAACAAAAAACTTTGCTAGTTCTTTGTTGAAATTACGATACAAGCCGGGAAATCCCGACTTGTAAAATAGTTGTTAAATTATTTTATTTCCATTACTTCTGAAGTTTCAAGTGTCACTGAAGGACTCATAGTTAATGAGATCGCTGCATTTGTGATGTATCTACCTTTTGCAGAAGCAGGTTTTGCTTTGTTCACTGTTTCAAGAAGTGTTACAAAGTTCTCTTTGATCTTCTCAGCACCGAAACTTACTTTTCCGATACCAGCATGGATGTTACCTTTTTTATCTACTCTAAAGTTAACTTTTCCGCCTTTAGCTTCAGTTACAGCTTTAGCTACATCCATTGTTACTGTACCAGTCTTAGGGTTTGGCATAAGACCTTTTGGTCCAAGTACTCTTGCTACTTTACCAAGTACACCCATCATATCAGGTGTTGAGATCACTGTATCAAAGTTAATGTTACCTGCTTGAATATCTTCGATAAGATCAGCAGCACCAACGATATCAGCACCTGCAGCTTTCGCTTCATCTGCTTTTGCATCTTTTGCAAATACAGCTACTCTTACTTTTTTACCTGTACCATGTGGAAGAACTACTGAACCTCTTACCATTTGATCTGCATGTCTTGGGTCAACATTGAGATTAAGTGCAACTTCTACTGTTTCATCAAATTTTGCTGATTTAAGATCTGCAAGTGTTGCGATCGCTTCATCAACACCATACTCTTTAGTAGCATCTACTTTTTTAAGTAATGCTTCTCTTCTTTTACTTACTTTTTTTGCCATTTTATTTCTCCGCTTTAATGCTCCCACATTTTTAAATCATGTGGTTTTGATTATACTTATTTGAATTGTAAACTGATTAGTCTACTATTTCAACACCCATTGATCTACAAGTTCCAGCGATAATTTTTGCCGCCATCTCTTTATCATTTGTATTCATATCAACTATTTTTCTCTCAACTATTTCATCGAGTTTCGCTTGATTGATAGAACCAACTTTAGTAGTAATAGGGTTATCTGTACCTTTTTTAAGTCCTGCTGCTTTTAAGATAAGCTCAGATGCAGGTGGTTGTTTTGTCTCCATAGTAAAAGACTTGTCTGCATATACAGTTACTTCAACTGGTACTTTGAATCCCATTTGATCTTTAGTCTTTTCATTGAATGCTTTACAAAACTCCATAATGTTTACACCACGTTGTCCAAGTGCAGGACCTACTGGTGGTGATGGGTTTGCTGATCCAGCTGGGATCATCATTTTAAACTTTTCAGCTATTTTTTTTGCCATCTGTTTTTCCTTTGTTTGATTTAACCATTTAAGGTTATATTATTTTTTCTACTTGTGTATAAAGAATCTCGACTGGTGTATTTCTACCAAAGATCGAAACATTCAATTTCAATGTACCATGGTTAAGATCATACTCTTCCACCATACCTGTAAAGTTCGCAAATGAACCATCTATGATACGTACCATTTCACCTGTTTCAAAATCAACCTTAGGACGTGGTGCAGATTTCTGTTCCATCTTGTCCAAAATATTTTTGATATCTTTTTCCGTAAGTGCTGTAGGTGTCTTTTGTTCACCGATAAATCTAGATACTCTTGGCAAAGACTGTATCTTATGCCAAAGGTCAGTATCCAGGTCTATATGTGCAAATGTATACCCAGAGTACAATACTCTTTCAGTAATTTTCTTCTCACCATTTTTAACTTCGATCACTTCTTCAGTAGGTACAACGATGCGTTCAATTTTCTCTTCGATACCATGATCTTTTACGAGTTGTTCTATACCTCTTTTTACAGATTGTTCAGAACCTGAATATACTTGAATTGCATACCATTGATAAGCCATAATTTATCCTATAAAACTGATGAAACGATTGATGACATTAAAAAGTCAACCAATGCTAAAAATATTGATATCACAGTTACTACGAGAACAACTGCTAAAAATGCTTGTCTAACTTGTACTTTTGTTGGAAATATTACTTTATGGATCTCCGCTCTCGCGTGTGATATAAATGTTGAAAGTTTTCCCATATTTGTTACCTTTTTTTGTGGCAGGCCAAGAGGGACTCGAACCCACGGCACCTGGTTTTGGAGACCAGTGCTCTACCAACTGAGCTATTGGCCTAGATTAAAACCCAAAACATTAAAGTTTCGGGTAATAAAAAAGTATTTATTACAGTTTCATCTCTTTATGCACTGTGTGGCATTTACACCATTTACAGTACTTTTTAAGAGCAAGTTTCTCTGTAGTCGTTTTTTTGTTTTTAACGGTGTGATAATTACGTCTTGTACATTTCTCACAACCTAAGTGAACTGTTTCTCTCATTGTTATCTCCTATGATAAGTTTGCAAGGGGCAAAAGCCTCTCGCAAGTGTTTGTCTTAAGCGATGATCTTAGAAACAACACCGGCACCAACTGTTCTACCACCTTCACGGATAGCGAACTTAGTACCTTGATCAAGTGCAACTGGAGCGATAAGTTCAACGTTAATTTTAACGTTATCACCTGGCATAACCATTTCAGTACCTTCTTGAAGTCTAACTGAACCAGTTACGTCTGTTGTACGTACATAGAACTGTGGTCTATAGTTGTCAAAGAATGGAGTGTGTCTACCACCCTCTTCTTTAGTAAGAACATAGATCTCAGCTTCAAATTGAGTATGAGGAGTGATTGAACCTGGTTTACAAAGAACCATACCTCTTTGTACAGCTTCTTTATCGATACCACGGATAAGAACACCACAGTTATCTCCAGCAAGACCACAATCCATCTCTTTACGGAACATCTCAACACCAGTTACTGTTGTTTTCATAGTATCTTTGATACCAACGATCTCAACTTCATCACCAACACATACTTTACCTTGGTCAACTTTACCAGTTACAACTGTACCACGACCTTGGATAGTAAAGATATCTTCGATTGCCATTAGCATATCTTTATCAGTTTCTCTTTTTGGCTCTGGGATGTATGCATCTACTTGTGCCATAAGGTCAAAGATCTTTTCTGACCATTCACCAGCTGTACCAGCTTTAGCTTCTTCAAGTGCTTGGAATGCAGAACCAGCAACGATTGGAGTATCGTCACCTGGGAAGTCATACTCAGAAAGAAGTTCTCTTACTTCCATCTCTACAAGCTCTAACATCTCTTCTTTATCTTCATCATCAAGTTGATCTTCTTTGTTCAAGAATACAACGATATATGGAACACCTACTTGCTTAGAAAGAAGGATGTGCTCTCTAGTTTGAGCCATTGGTCCATCTGTTGAAGCGATAACAAGAATAGCACCGTCCATTTGAGCAGCACCAGTAATCATGTTTTTAACGTAATCCGCGTGACCTGGACAGTCAACGTGAGCGTAGTGTCTACCTTCAGTTTCGTACTCTACGTGAGAAGTAGCAATTGTAATTCCTCTTTCTCTCTCTTCTGGAGCGTTATCAATTTGATCGTAATCCATTGTAGCTTGACCATTTTTAAGTCCAAGACACATTGTGATTGCAGCTGTTAATGTAGTTTTACCGTGGTCAACGTGACCGATAGTACCGATGTTTACATGCGGTTTTGTTCGTTCGAATTTTTCTTTAGCCATGCTTTTCTCCTAGCGTAAATGTTTTATAAAGGCAGTATTATACCCAAATCTTCTTAAGTCATTATTAACCTATATGGACAGAAGAATAGTAGACTTACTACTCTCTTGTCCATACCGTTAGGTTGGTTCGTTCTGGAGCCCATAGTGAGACTTGAACTCACGACCTCTTCCTTACCAAGGAAGTGCTCTACCCCTGAGCCATATGGGCATTAAATACTATAGTAATATAGTAAGGTCTATTATTATAAAATTATTATGAGTGTTTGTTAGAGTAGTAATGTGAAGTCATTGTAAATATATTATTCACATCAGCTCCCAGATAAACCATTATGTGGAGCGGGCGAAGGGATTCGAACCCTCGACAGCCTGCTTGGAAGGCAGGAACTCTAGCCACTGAGCTACGCCCGCATAAATGGATACATGGTGGTGAGTGAAGGATTCGAACCTTCGAAGACGTAGTCAGCGGATTTACAATCCGCCCTCGTTGGCCACTTGAGTAACTCACCATTATGTTAATCTTCAGTCTATTCAATACAAAAGTATGAAAAGAGTTTTGATTATTTTCCGGTCAAACACTGATAAAAATTTTATGGAGCTGGTGAAGGGACTCGAACCCCCGACCTGCTGATTACAAATCAGCTGCTCTAGCCAGCTGAGCTACACCAGCGCCATCATAAAAAGCTATTCTGCTTTAAATGGACGGGAATTATAGACAAATACATTTTAAATGTCAAGGGTTTTTAGGAAATATTTAGAAATTTCTTTTTTTTAGTTAATTTCTATAGAATATCACATACGAATTACATACTCTAATAGGCAATTTTAATGAAAATACTACTCGCACCCAGCGAAACTAAAAAATCAGGTGGAGAATATTCATTCGATCCTTCTACTTTACTTTTTGATACACTTGCACCTCATCGCATAAAACTTTTACATACATATACTAATGTATTACAACAGGGTGACATGCAGGCTCTTTCTAAAATGTTCGGTATCAAAAAAGAAGCAGATATACTCAAATACAAAAAAGATATCATTCATGAACTCACTATGAAAGCCATAGAACGTTACACCGGTGTTGCCTTTGACTATTTAGCCTATGAGGAGCAAAATGCAAAGACCCAAGCGTATATAGACAGCCATGTGATTCTCTTCTCTAATTTACTCGGACCCATACGTGCATCAGACCTCA
>CAZBLM010000056.1:0-7606 GCA_964492675.1 uncultured Sulfurovum sp. | reverse complement strand
GTTTCAGGTCGTGGCCTTTGCTGAAGCAGGACGTGTACATAATCAGTATAGCCTTGATCTTGTAAATGATATGAAATATGATCTGGGATTAAGCCTACGTGCTTTAGCTGCACAGCTGCCTGTACGGCTTGATGTTGCTTATGGTGAAGAGGGTGCGAATATATGGTTGATGGTAAATCAGCCATTTGACTTCTAAGATCAACAACTTCGTTATATCTTTAAGTATATAATGCTACAATTACCGTTATATACTTTAAAATATAAGGCTCTTGATGGAACTCTCATCGGCTCTTACTTTGGAAATGCTAGGGAAACCTTTCTTACTGGAGAAGCGCATTATACTACTTCATGCCATTAAAGAGCACGGCTCTATCTCTAAAGCAGCCAAAGCCGTACCTATGAGCTATAAAAGTGCATGGGAAGCAGTAGACATGATGAACTCACTTTCTCCTGAACCTATAGTCTCTCGTGAGACAGGCGGAAAAGACGGTGGAGGTACAACTATCACTGAGTATGGAGAGAGACTTCTAAAAAACTATGCTTTACTCAAAGAAGAACATACTCGCTTTTTAGAAAGACTATCTACACTAACTGACATGCAAAGTGGTACATTTAAGACTATAGAACGACTGGCCATACAGCTCTCTGCCAGGAACCAGATACAAGCAGAGGTTTTAACTATAGACTCACATGATGTCAATGCAAAAATAGGTTTAAAACTAAAAGGTGGACAGGTGTTAATTGTGGTTATTACACAAGAAGCCGTAGAGAATCTACATCTTCAAGTCGCAGAAACAGTAACGGCTATTTTCAAGTCAAGTGCAGTTGTACCGTATGTAGGAGAGAAGCAAGATAAAGAAAATATTTTAGAAGGCTCAATCTCCAAGATAGAAAAAGATGATAAAAATATAAAAATTGCTATAGACATAGGTTCACATGATAAAATTATCTCTGTGATATCCAAGAAGAATTTAGAGGGTATAGTGTTATCTGAAGGTAATGTTATTGAGATAAAGATAAAAAGTCATGATATTATATTGGGGAAGTAGTAAGTGAAACAGTTTATGGTTATTGGATTACTTTTGATATTAGGGGCATCTGCACATGCAGATGAAAATATAGAAAAAGATAGCGATAGTGTTACAGATAAAAGTGCTGATGTGGTTACATCTCTATATACAATAATGGATGATAGTGATGAAGACTTCATGAAGCATAGTTTAAAATGTAATATGCTCCATCTACATAATGATGAGCCGGAGATTGTAGACAATCTTTGGGCTATGCTTTTAGACGGTGTTTATTATGGACGTTTACGTTTTAACAGTTTTGGTTATAAGTGGAAGAATACATTTCATGAAAATGGTGTTAAGAAAAAAAGAGAAGATCATGCTATTGCTGCTTTGGGTGGAAGTTTGATCTATAGGAGTGCCTATCTAAATGGATTTGCTATAGGTATGGGGGTTTATGGAACCTCTGCCATGGGAAGCCTAGATGATTCTGAAGCATATTTATATAAATCGGGTAAAGATGCTTTTAGTCGTAATGACTTTCGAACAGATGGAAGTAATCATCTTTTTAGTTTTGCACAGGCTTATTTAGAATACAAAAATGAAGACTTTTATATTAAGGCCGGGCGACAAATATTTGAAAGCTTTTTAACCAAAAGTAACGATACAAAAATGATCCCAAATACCTTTGAAGGTATTACTATATATAGTCATGACATTCTTGATAGTTCATTTAAAATGGCATATTTAACACGACAGAAGCTGAGGGATCATTCTGAGTTCCATAATGTTCTGGCTGCAGGTGATCCTGATCATTATCCTATATATACTGAAAATGACGATTCTGCAATGCATTTTGGTTTGCAAAAAACTAAACTTGAAGCCAGAGGGATTGAAGATAGACTGATCGTTACAGAAGCACGAAACATCAGTATCGAAAACCTTACATTCATCATGAACTATACTGCTGTACCTGAGTTGCTAAGTTCAGCGATGATACAGGCAAACTACAGGCTCAAATTTGCTGACTGGTCTGTTATACCGGCATTAAGATATATGCAGCAGTTCGATGATGGTGCGGGTGCTATAGGGAGTGCAAACCTTAAAACAGAGACACAAGGCTATATGGATCCTGATAGTTTAGATGCAGCCCTCTATGGTGCGAGAGTAGATATTGTCCAAGATGAATTTAAATTGAGATTGGGATATACAAAAATAGCAGACAAAGGTGATATCGTTGCACCTTGGAGAGGTTTCCCTACGGGTGGATTTACACGTGCTATGGCACAGTATAACTGGAATGCAAATACTGAGAGCTATATGATGCAACTTGATTATGAGTTTGAAGATATATCTGAATTTAAAGTGATATCACGTTTTGTAGTACAAGACTTTGATGATAAGAAAGTAGGGGTACAGGCAGATTCAAATGTCTTCACCATAGACTTTTTAAAAGGACTTGGGCACTCATCTTACTATTTAAAGACAAGGTATGCTCATGTAATGGGTGATGATGACACTATAGCTGCTAATGGTTTACAAAAACTTGATCCGTCATATAATGAGATACGATTAGAGATCAACTATCTCTTCTAAGGCAATAAAATGAAATTAAAATTACTGATTCTTACTTTATTGTTGTCAAACAGTATGGCAGGGACTATTAAAGTAGCTGTAGCAGCAAATGTAAGTTATGCCATAGAAGAGTTAAAAACAGTTTTTGAAGAAAAGCATCCAAATATAAAAATAGAAGTGATACTCGGAAGTTCCGGTAAACTTGTTTCACAGATAAGACAAGGGGCACCTTTTTCACTTTTTATGTCTGCAAATATGAGCTATCCAAAAGCGCTATATGATGAAGGTAAAGCGATACAAGAGCCTATTGAATATGCACAGGGTGTGTTGGCATTTTTAAGTAATAAAAAACGCAATCCGTGTAAAGAGGAAACTGTACTCAATGATGCAGATATTAAGAAAATAGCCATTGCAAATCCCAAGACAGCACCTTACGGTGCAGCTGCAGTAGAAGCTTTAAAAAATGCAAAGTTGTATGAAAAGCATAAAGCAAAGTTTGTCTATGGTGAGTCTATCTCTCAAACAGTATTTTATGCGACGATGGCAGCAGACATAGGTATAGTAGCAGCTTCAGCGTTACACAGTCCACAGCTCTCTAAATACCATGAAGGCATACACTGGTGGGAGCTTGACGAAGAACTTTATACACCTATCTCCCAAGGCATAGCTCTTCTCAATGAAAATATTGATGCTAAAGTATTTTATGACTTTGTTCTATCTGAGGAAGCAAAAAAAATATTTAAAAAATATGGTTATAAGGTCACTAAATGATAGAGACTTTACAAAGTATGGATTTTGCACCATTTGTACTCTCCTTTAAATTGGCAGGATTAACCACACTTATTTTATTTGTACTCTCTGTACCTTTAGCATGGTATCTTTCTCAATCACGTTCTAAAGTTAAACCTGTTTTAGAAGCCTTGACAGCACTACCCGTAGTGCTTCCTCCGTCTGTCATAGGATTTTACCTGCTTGTACTTTTATCTCAAAACTCTCCTTTAGGTCAGTTTTTTGATGAGTATTTGGGAGTAAAATTGGTCTTTTCTTTTACTGGACTGGTAGTTGCAAGCTGTTTCTACTCTCTGCCTTTTATGGTACAGCCTTTGCAAAGCGGCTTTGAATCACTCAACAAACACATGATAGAAGCATCATATCTGGCCGGAAAAAGCAAATTTCAAACGGTATGGAAAGTGGCACTGCCAAATATCAAGCCGGCACTCTTTACAGCACTTATCATCACTTTTGCTCATACCGTAGGTGAGTTTGGTGTTGTTCTTATGGTGGGTGGCAGCATACCGGGTGAAACTAAAGTTGCTTCTGTAGCCATCTATGAGATGGTAGAAGTGCTAGAGTATGGAAAAGCACATATCTACAGCGGTATTATGCTTTTAATGAGTTTTATGACCCTTCTTGCTGTGTATGTATTTAACCATCAACAAAACAGAAAATTCGGTCTATAGATGATACAAATTAAGATACAGAAATCACTTCACGGCAGTTCAGGCGACATGATGCTAAATGTGAATTTAAGTGTGAAAGAAGGTGAGTTCATTTCACTCATGGGCGAGAGTGGTTCTGGAAAAACAACTCTACTTAGAATTTTGGCAGGATTGGAAACAGCAGAAGGTGAGATACTTGTTGAAGAGAAGATATGGATGGATGCTAAAAAAAGCCTTCCTCCTCAGCAGAGAGAGATTGGATTTGTCTTTCAAGACTATGCACTTTTTGAAAATATGACCGTAGAAGAAAATCTTCTTTTTGTAAATGAAGATAAAGTGTTAGCCTCACAACTTCTTGAAATGACAGAACTTACAATACTCGCAGACCGTAATGTGCAGGGGCTAAGTGGTGGACAAAAACAGAGAGTAAGCCTCTGTAGAGCTATGATGAAAAAACCAAAACTTCTCCTCATGGATGAACCACTATCTGCATTAGACCCTTCCATGAGAAGTAAGCTTCAAGAAGAAATACTCAAACTTCACAAAACATTCGGGACAACCACGATCATGGTCAGTCATAATGCAGAGTCATCCTATGCACTGGCAGATAGAGTGATAGTATTACGTGATGGGAATGTGGTTGTTGATGGTATAAAAGATGATGTTTTAATTAAAGAAGAGAGAGTTGCTTATAGCTTAATAGGGTAAAATACGGCAATATTTTTAAAGGATCCAAGATGGCATGTGATTTATGTGGGAGTGAAGAGGGCTTAACAGCCTATACGGTAGTACCTAAAGATGATACGATAACGATCTGTTCTACCTGTGCAACAAGTATAGATGATCCGACTATAAATGAAAAACACTGGAACTGTCTGCATGATTCTATGTGGAGTACAGAGCCTGCTGTTCAGGTCATGGCGTTTAGACTGCTTACGAAACTTGGAGCACAAGACCAGCTTGATATGATGTACTTGGAAGATGATATAAAAGTATGGGCACAGGAAGGACTGGATGCTGAAAATACAGAACCTACACGTGACAGTAACGGTACGATCCTAGTAGAGGGTGACGCCGTAAGTATCATCAAAGATCTTCCTGTAAAAGGTGCCGGTTTTACAGCAAAGCAGGGTACAACTGTAAAGAATATCCGAATGGTACCAGGTGACCCGGAGCATATACAAGGTAGAGTAAACGGTACAATGATCTTTATACTCTCAGCATTTTTGAAAAAGCTATAACTTTTTTATTGATCCTTTTCCCTTAGTATCCATCTAAGGATTGGAAGAGTTTTATACTATTATTGGCGTAAAAATAAAGACTCTTCTGTTATACTCATAACTAAACGATCATGTAAAAAAATTTGATTACACAGATACTATGGACACAAACAATTTAAGGTAGAGTTATGGATGAAATGAAAGACCAGGAATGGGTGATAGAGGAAGATGAGTTAGCTCTTGAAAACTCGATATTGCAGAAACACCATCATAACATCAAACCCAAAGATGAAAAGAAAAAAGAGGTTCAATTCACTACACCTGATAAAAAGATATCAATAAGAAGTGAACCTGAAGAGTCACCAACTTATTTAGGGGAAAAAACAATTATTTTTCTTCTGCTTATTATTTCTCCCTATCTTTTAGGTACATTTTTATTTTTTCTACTCATTCCGCTTTTGACTGATATAGATATTGACATATTATTTTTAGCTATAGATTTTTTTGATTGGGTTAGCTACTTTCTTTTTTGGACAATCGGATATATGGTTCTTACTTTTTCAGGATTCTCTTTTCTAGTGTATAAATCACGCCATTAAATACGCAGTTCTTACGATAATGCATCTTTTCTGATACGTATACACTCATTGGCTATTTGATCAAGATCTTCTTCTGAGAGTACACCCTCCATAGCTATAAGCTTCTTAAATATATTCATTCTTTCTTTATACAGTGCATCATTAGTTTTTATATAGAGTTCAACCGAGCTACAATACTCTTCAATATTATTTACCAACTTTTCATTGACTAAAGAGTCTTCACATAATATCCCTAATAATATCTCATTACATGGCTTCATAGTATATCCTTTTAAATATATTTTTGAAGGTTTCTTTCCATATACTATAGCATATAATTAAATATATGTATATATAAAAGTTATACATTACTAAATTGACAGCAAATCATCTCCATATAAATTAGCATACCAGTATAATAAAAATAGTCATATTTGCAAGGTTATATTTGATTACTATCTACTATTCAGTATAATGATAAATAAGGATAAAAAATTATGTTAGAAGAACTTACCTCACTTGTTTCACAATATGGTTTATGGATTGTGTTCTTTGGTATGATGACTGAAGGGACAGTTATGATTATTGTCTCCGGAGTATTTTGTTATCTTGGGATGTTATCTTTATCACAGACTATCCCTGTGGCTATATTGGGCGCGCTCATTGGTGACCAATTCTGGTACTTTATAGGCAAATACTATAGTCAAGATATACTAAACAGGTTTCCCTTTTTAAAACAAAGAATAAAAAAGCTTGAACATTCTGTAAAAAAACGTGGAGTCTGGTTAGCATTCTGTGGACGTTTTATCTATAGCGGTGCGATAGTGTTTCCTGTAACACTGGGTACTTATGGCTATCTTCATAAAAAGTTTACACTTTTTGATACACTTGGTATCATGGTATGGAGTGTAGCAGGGATTTCAATAGGATATATATTGGGTACGGGAGCAGAACAGCTTTTTGGAAAAATTGAAAAGATCGAACATTTTATAGGGCTTGTATTTATCATTATATTTTTAATTTGGGTCACAAAGCCTTATTTGAGCTGTAAAGAAAAAAATGATTAATTTGAATTGACGTTTTACTAATATTACATTGTAAGATTGTTTATTTCATTTTATAGATATAATTAAATATCCCATATAAAAGATTATCATGTCATTTTCAAAATTATCAAAACTTTTTTATTTACATAAAACCTATGCACCATTTGAGGTTATCATTCTTTATTTCAAAGGGATTTACTTTTTAAATAAAAATATAAAAAAATATTATCATAAAGAAAAAAATGCTTATAGAGAACAAATGTCCTCATTAAAGTTGACTGCTGATTGGTTTACGCATAATATCTCTTTTTGGTTTTGGATTTTTAACAAGTATGATTTTTATACGAAAGAAAATATCAAAGCTCTCGAAATTGGTAGTTGGGAAGGCTTGTCAGGTCATTTTCTTGTAAGTACCTTACCTAACCTTCAACTTGTATGTGTTGACACCTGGCAGGGCTCTGATGAACATAAAACAGAAGAGAATACTCTATCTGAGAACTACAAAAATATAGAATCATTTTTCGATAGCAACCTTGAAGGCTTTCAAGATCAAATAACAAAATATAAAGGTACTTCATTTTCTTATTTTGATAATAATTTTATTCAAAATCACTTTGACTTCATCTATGTTGATGGTTCACACTTTGTTGATGATGTGATCATTGATGCTATTAAATGTTTTCAGATGTCAAGCGCGGTGCTAAAATAGGCAGTATAAAAGACTGCTAAAAGAGTAGT
>CAZBLM010000055.1:0-7645 GCA_964492675.1 uncultured Sulfurovum sp. | reverse complement strand
CTGAAGCTGTGGCAATGGCTAAAGCTGAGAAAGAAGCCGCTGAAAAAGCACAAGCTGAAGCTGCGGCAAGGGCTAAAGCTGAGAAAGAAGCCGCTGAAGAAGTAATTGAAAAAGTTGAAGAGGCCAAGGAACTTCCTGACTGTAAATACCCGACATTTACACATGTGCGTCTTGTTGAAATGGGACTTTCAGATGATGAAGCAAAAGAATTTGTTAATGAACTCATCCCTCAACTTGAAGAGCAGGTACCCCTTATTGAAGAGGCGATAAATAATGCTGATTTTACTCAAATAGAACGCGTAACACACGGAATTAAAGGTTCTGCAACCAACTTGGGAACAGGAGGTATTGCAGATCTTTTGGTAGAGTTTAATACCTATCTAAAATCTGGAACAGATATGGACATAGTAAAAGCATATCATGTGCATTTTGTACACTATATTGAAGAGCTGAAAAAGCAATATACCTAAGCTCTTAACCTCTTTGCAAATTCAAGTGCTTGGGAAGTTGGATTTTCTCCGGCGATGATCCTCGCTATCTCTTCCACTCGTCCACTATCATCCAGGACATTTACTTCACTCTCTTTACCTGTTTTAGTCACTACGATGTGCTGCTGTGCTTTGGCAGAAAGATGCGGTTGATGTGAGATAGCAAAAACCTGATAGACCGAAGAGAGTTTGTGTATCATATCTGCAATGGCGATAGACTCATCTCCACTTACATTGGCATCGATCTCATCGAGTATCAGTACCCCTTGTGACGCACCTTCTTCTATAGTAGAAGCCATCAGTGCCAAACGTACACGGTTAAACTCTCCTCCACTAAGTGTTGCTGTTTTAGAATCTCCAAGCATCACTTCAATACTGTCTAACCCATTGTCATCCAATTTTTGCGTTTCAAAAGAGAAAGAGAGTGCAGGAAGTTTCAGTGTAGAGAGATAGCCCTCTAAAACATTTTCCAAATCTTTTGCCTCTTTTTGACGTGCAGTTGAGAGTGCATGGGCCAAAACAGTAAGTTCCCCAAACTCCATACTTAAAAATGACTCCAGCATACTCTTGTCATGCTCTATATTTCGGTAACCTGAAAGCTCTTTCTTTTTTTCTTCTTTATAGACTAAAGCTTCTTCTATAGAACCATAACGTTGCTCGAGCGCAGTAATATCAGAAAGTCTGTCCAGTATCTCTTCAACATCCATCTCTTCAAGTTCATCTGCAAGTGCTTCTGTCTCTTCAAAATCTGCCCGTACCTGATTCATCACATCTGTAAAAGCTGAAGCATCTTTATCTAACAGTCTGTACACCTCTTCCACCGAACTTTCACAGGCAAATATATCCATTGCCGTAGAAAGAGATGCTTTTATTTTATCGATACGTGAAAGTTGTTGTTTCACTTGAAGCAGTTCTGTCTCTTCGCCCAACTGTGGATTTATCTTCTCTATTTTATCTACTTCATAGGTGGCAAATTCTATCAGCTCAGCCAGTTTGGCTTCATCTTCTTTGATCTTTTTCAACTCCTGCATTTTTGCTTTGTAATTTGCATAACGTTTACGATATTCTTTAAGTGATCTTTTAAAGTTTTTATCTTTACTTAGTAAAGAAGTGTCTACCATCGATAAAAGTGATTCTGATTCAAAACCTCCTTTATCACGCACAGACAGATACTGTACAAAAGGAGAAAAAAGTGATCCTAAAGCTTTTTTAGAAATATTTTGTCCATCTATATAGTGGCGTACTTTCTCTTTTTTCAATGTCTTGATGGTCACATCATCTTCTAAATCATATGCTTCTGAACGCAAGCCAGATGGTTTAGAGAGGTTCACTTCACACAATGCTGCCGCACCCAGTGTGTTGTGACCAAAAGAAGAGAGTATGGCAGACATCAGTACAGATTTTCCCGCCCCTGAAGGTCCTGTTAAAACCACCAGTCCTTTGTCAAACTCTAATTCAACATTGTCAAAAGTGACCAATTCACGCAGATACAGTCGCTCTATCAATTTGCATCACCCCAGGAGAGTTTTTCCCTTAACACAGAAAAATAATTACGTTCTTTTCTATGTAAAAGTTTTGCCCCGCGTTTTGCCCCCATGATCACCAATACATCCTCTGATGTCATCTCATAATCATCTTGCCCGTCAATCACTGCTATGATACGTTCTTCAGGCGAAGAGAGTTCTATGGTAAAATCAGCAGGTACCACAAGAGGACGCTGTGTTAAAGAATGTGCCATAATAGGTGTCATGATAAGTGCCTGTGTCAACGGATACATGACTGGTCCCCCTGAAGCCAAATTATAGGCAGTTGAACCTGTAGGCGTTGCGATAATAAGCCCGTCACCTTTATACGTATTAAATCTCTCTCCCTCAATAGAAGCATAAACAGTTGCCATCTTAGAGACAACAGGACGGGTGATAACCACATCATTAAAAGCAAAGAAGGGCTCTTTTTTGCCTCCTTTCCTTTGTAGATATCCTTCGATCATCATACGCTCATCTATACGGTAATCTCCAGAGATAAGCTGATCTAAAAAGTGCTCTACATCATCAATGGTCACATCTGCCAAAAAACCCAAATTCCCTGCATTGATACCGACAACCGGTTTATTATAACCATGAGACCTTCGTACTAATGAGAGAAGAGTACCATCTCCACCCAAAGAGACTAAAAAGTCTGCTTCTTTACACATCGTTTCAAAAGTCACACCATCTAAATTTATCATATCAGCAGAACGTTCTGCCAGGATCACTGAGATACCTTTTGCTTCAAATTGTCCTTTTATGTGCTTATATAGTGTTTTGATTTCAGGGTCATTTGGTTTAAGAATGAAACCTGCTGTTTTGATCTGTACTAATTTTTTCACAGTGAAGCGCTCCGTCTGTATTAATTGATAAGTAGCATATCATATTATCACTTTGAAGGGGAAAAATATGTCATATTGTCATACTTTTTACTTTGAACGTAACCCTAAACTACTTTTAGCTATAATCGCGACATTATTTTGACATTTAGGATTGTTATGAGAACACATTATTGTGCAGAAGTAAACGAAGAACATATTGGACAGGTAGTCACCGTTGCTGGTTGGGTATCTAGTCGTAGAGACCATGGTGGACTTATCTTCATCGACCTTAGAGATAAAGATCAAGTTGTACAACTTGTATGTGACCCTGCAGACAATGCCCAGGCACATAAACTTGCTGAAGGTGTGAGAGACCAGTTCGTACTTATCGCAACCGGTTCGGTAAGAGCAAGAGGTGAAGGACTTGAGAACCCTAAACTAAAGACAGGTAAAGTTGAGATCGTAGTTGATAATTTAAAGATCGAGAACCGTTCAAAGCCTATGCCCTTTGAGCTGAATGATGAGAATGTAAATGAAGAGATCAAACTTAAGCACCGTTATCTAGAGCTTAGAACACAAAAATCTTATGACATTTTCAAACTCCGTTCAAAAGCTACGATCGCTGCAAGAAACTCACTGGATGAATTGGATTTTCTTGAAGTAGAAACACCTATCATTACCAAATCTACACCGGAAGGTGCTAGAGATTACCTAGTGCCAAGCCGTGTACATAATGGTGAGTTCTATGCCCTGCCGCAGTCTCCACAACTGTTCAAACAGCTTTTGATGGTAGGTGGTTTTGACCGTTACTTTCAGATAGCAAAATGTTTTAGAGATGAAGACCTCAGAGCGGACAGACAACCGGAGTTTACCCAAATAGATGTTGAGATGTCTTTCTGTGACCAGGAAGACGTTATCACTGTTGCTGAAAAACTTATCAACGATGTATTTACTGCATGTGGTTTTGATATTCCTGCAACATTTAAACGTATGCCTTACGCTGAGGCAATGGAAAAATACGGTTCAGACAAACCGGATATGCGTTATGATCTTGCAATGGTAGATGTTATAGATATCTTTGAAAGATGTGACAATGAGATCTTCTCAAATATCGCAAAAGCTCCTAAGAAAAACCGTATCAAAGCACTCAAAGTACCAAAAGGTGATGAGATCTTCTCAAAACGTCAGATGAAAGGTTTTGAAGACTATGTACGTAAATTTGGTGCTTCTGGTCTAGGATACTTCCAAATGAAAGAAGATGGCCTCAAAGGACCGCTTACTAAATTCTTTACAGAAGATGACATTCAGGCGATCATAGAGAGATGTGAACTTGAAGTGGGTGATGCAGTATTCTTCGGTGCAGGTGATAAAAAACTGGTATGGGACTACATGGGTCGTTTCCGTATCTACCTTGCTGAGATCATGGATATCATTCCTAAAGATGTATTTGAATTTTTATGGGTCATGGACTTCCCAATGTTTGAAGTAGAAGATGGTCATGTGAAAGCACTTCACCATCCATTTACACAGCCAAAATCATTGGATTTCAATGACATTGAAGAGATAGACTCTATCGCATATGACATCGTACTGAACGGTACAGAGCTTGGTGGAGGGTCCATCCGTATCCACAAAGAAGAGATGCAGGCTGAGATCTTCAAACTTCTTGGTATCTCTGAAGAAGAAGCTCAAGAGAAATTTGGATTCTTACTCAATGCTCTCAAATTCGGTGCACCGCCACATGGTGGATTTGCTCTGGGTCTTGACAGACTGATCATGCTTATGACAGGTGCAAGCAGTATTAGAGAGGTTATCGCCTTCCCTAAAACACAAAAAGCACAATGTCTTCTTACAGATGCTCCGGATGTCGTGGATACAGAACAGCTCAAAGAGCTAAGCCTTAGAATTAGACAACAAACACCTCAAGCGTAAATAAAAAGGATATATAAATGAAAAAACTATTTTTAATCATTGGAGCACCAGGCTCAGGAAAAACAACAGATGCAAGTATCATCGCTGAAAAACATGCAGATTCTATCGTTCACTACTCAACAGGTGATATGCTGAGAGAAGAAGTAGGTTCAGGTTCAGAGCTTGGTCAAGAAATAGAGAGCTATATATCTAAGGGAGCTTTAGTTCCATTGGAAATTATCGTAAACACTATCGTATCAGCGATCAACAATGCTCCTGTAGACACTATCTTGATAGATGGTTATCCAAGATCTGTTGAGCAAATGACTGCATTTGATGCGCTTGTAGCAAAAGAAGACAATATAAACCTTGCTTCTGTTATAGAAGTTAGAGTTTCAGAAGATGTAGCAAAAGAACGTATACTAGGCCGTGCAGCAGATGCAAAACCGGGTGAAGGACGTTCAGATGATTCTGTAGAAGTATTCTTTGACAGAATGAAGATATATACAGATCCATTGGCTGAGATCCAAGCGTTCTATACTGCAAAATCATTGCTTCATGTGATTGATGGGGAAAGAACATTAGAACCTATCGTTGCCGATATGGAAGCTTTTGTACTTTCTAAATAATTATAATTAATTATTAGCTAAATACTTACCATAGAAGAGAAGTTACACAGTATTCTCTTCTACCTCTACATCTTATCTACTTTAACATATTTTCAAAAATCTAAGTTACAATTTAATATGACACCTATTTAGTGTCGTACAAAATAAAGGAAACACATGTCAAATCTAATTTCAAAGCTTTCTGTAGCATTTATGCTGCTTATAGTCTCAGCAGTCTCACTTCAGGCAAATAATATCTCGGCATATTATGATGCAGCATACGCTGATGAAAAACAGGTACAGTCTAAACTGGAAGCATCTGGTTTTAATGTACTTACGACCTACTCACCTGCTAAAAAAGACTACTTAAAAGTAATAGTTTTTACAAACAAAGAACTTACAACGATCGCCAGTAAAAAAACACGTGGTTTTGCTGCTATTCAAAGAGTTTTAGTAAACAATCAGGCAAAAACTGTACGTGTTACCAACCCTGGTTACTGGCTCAGAGGATTTATGCAAAAAGAGTTTACAGCAGGTAGTGACAAAAGTACTGAAGATGCGATAACAAAAGCATTAGGTGCCTTAACACCAACAAAAGATGTGCTAGCTGAAGAATCTATTGCAGGATATCACTTTGAAGGATCTATGCCAAGCTATACAGATATGTTAGTAATAAAAAAAGGTGAAGGACTTGCAGCTAAAATTAAAAAGAACAAACTTTTTGAGATCTCTTTAGACAATGGCAGTAAACTTATTGGTGTTAAAATGTCAAAAACAAATGAAAAATTTATCGAAACTATTGGTGAGGAAAATGCTTTATTACTACCATATACTATCCTTGTAGAAGATGGTAAAGCCTATGCGCTTCATGCAAAATATTACCTTGCAATAGCATACCCATTGCTTTCATTAGATAAATTTATGCTGATTTCATCAGTACCTGGTGCTATTGAAAGAAAATTAAAAAAATCATTTAAATAGAACCGCTTAAGATAAAGGAAATACTATCCTTTATCTTAGCATCTCTTCCAAAGTCACTTTCACATTTTTCCCCAAAGCATTTACATCATAGCCGCCTTCTAAGAAAAATACAAAAGGTACATCTCTACGATCTAATATACTTCTTACCATCTGTCGAATCCCCTCAGTAGTGACATTAAGCTGTGCAAGCGGATCACTTTCATGCAGATCGTACCCCGCAGAAACTAAAATAATATCTGGTTGAAAAGATTCTATAAAAGGAGGTAGATCATTTTCGTAAATATCAATAAGTTCTTCATCACTGCTCTCAGGCATCATCAGAAAGTTCGCAGTATAACCTTCTCCCTTCCCCTCTCCCCTGTGTGCCTCTGCACCGGTACCAGGATAGGCATAAGCTTGGTGTGAAGAGAAATAAAATACTGTATCATCTTCCCAAAAAGTATCTTGTGTACCATTACCGTGATGCACATCAAAGTCTATGATCATTACTTTTTTGTACCCTATGCTTTGTGCATATTTGGCAGCTATAGCGATGTTATTGAAAAGACAAAACCCCATAGACTGTGTGGGTGTTGCATGATGTCCCGGAGGTCTTACTGCACAAAAAGCACGTTCAAACTCCCCTGCTTTGATACCATCCAATGCCACAACACCTGCACCTACAGCCATCGTTGCTGCCTCATAAGAATCTATACTGCATACTGTATCAGAATCGATCTGTCCACCATACTCACACATACTTTGTATCTGTTCTATCTGTTCATAGCTGTGAACAGATTCAAGTAGATCTTGAGAGACGGCGATGGGTGACTTAAAGACCATACGCTCTTTTAAAGGTTCAATAGCAAGGTTGATGGCACTTAATCTCTGGGAAGATTCCGGATGCATAGTACCTGTATTGTGTTTTAAATAAATGTTGTCCGTAATATATGCTATTTTTCTATTTTCTGCTTTCATACTTAGATTATACACTTTTTCTATGCTAATTTATGAATGGGCAAAGCCCATGCACATGCAATTGTCCTCAGCAGACAGCTCTTTCGCGACTAGTCACGTTTTTCTCTTAACTGCTTTTTAAGTTTTTCGATCTCTTTTTTAAGTCGAGCATTCTCTTTTCTAAGACTGTAGGGTTCTGTTTTTTCTTCTTGAACAATGGCATCGGAAACCTCTTTTTCTACTATATCATCGATCACTACATAGAGTACATCTTTACCATCCTCTACAATGGTCTCAGTAGGTATTTGTCCTGATTTTGCCATTTTTACAACGTTAAATATACTCAATTTATGTTTTTTTGCATAGTCTTCAAT
>CAZBLM010000054.1:0-7771 GCA_964492675.1 uncultured Sulfurovum sp. | reverse complement strand
CATAAAAGAATATTTTTATTGTAAAGGTATCCCCTAGAGTATCCCCTAACAGTTATAAAAAGTGATTAAGTGCCTTAAATACGGGCTTTGTAGATGGTGCGGATGAGAGGACTCGAACCTCCACGCCGTAAAGCACCAGATCCTAAGTCTGGCGTGTATACCAATTTCACCACATCCGCATGTGATAGTTTATCTAAACAATGTTAAAAGGTGGTACACCCATTAGGATTCGAACCTAAGACCCTCGCCTTAGAAGGGCGATGCTCTATCCAGCTGAGCTATGAGTGCACAAAAATTTAGTAATAAATAACATATCTGATACATTAAACTGGTACGCCTGAGAGGACTCGAACCTCTAACCCTCAGATCCGAAGTCTGATGCTCTATCCAATTGAGCCACAAGCGCTTCAACTATAGAGTGGTTACTCGATTAATTATCAATGGGGTGGGCGACGGGGCTCGAACCCGCGAC
The DNA here is from genome assembly GCA_964492675.1 of uncultured Sulfurovum sp. Classification (GTDB taxonomy): domain Bacteria; phylum Campylobacterota; class Campylobacteria; order Campylobacterales; family Sulfurovaceae; genus Sulfurovum. The sequence goes on along the minus strand of CAZBLM010000054.1, from coordinate 7,299 downwards.
ATACAGCACCACAAACTGTCGCTCTACCAACTGAACTACGCCCACCATAATTGAATATGTTTACTTATTATAAAATGTTAAATGGTCGGAGTGAAAGGACTCGAACCTTCGACCCCCTGGTCCCAAACCAGGTGCGCTACCAGACTGCGCTACACTCCGTCTTTCCTCTTTTTAAATCAGACTCATCTGAAAAAGGAATGCAATTATAGTCAAAAGGTTTCTATTTGTCAATAGATTTTCAAAAAAAAATAAAAAAAGTCCTTTTGACCTCTAAATTAGACGTACTTTAGGCGTATATCAGTATAATCATTTCATCTACTTATGGGGTAAAATAATGAATAGTATCTTCGAACAGATCAATGGTATTTTGGGTTCTGTCTTCTTTTTTGATGTCTTTTTTGGAGCCGTTGAGGGCTCCAGTATGCCATTTATCGTTGCTTGGCTTATCATCGGAGGGGTTTTACTTACTTTCCGTTTTGGTTTTATCAATGTACGCATGTTCACACACTCCTACAAGATCATCACGGGACAATACAAAACTGCTGATGATGTAGGTGAGATCACCCCCTTTCAATCTTTAACAACGGCCCTTTCTGCTACTGTAGGATTGGGGAATATTGCAGGTGTTGCAATCGCCATTGCGGTAGGAGGTCCGGGAGCAACTTTTTGGATGATACTGGCAGGATTCTTTGGTATGACACTGAAGTTTACAGAAGTCACCCTTGCCCAGATCTACCGTGAGAAAAGACCTGATGGACGCATTATGGGTGGTGCTATGCAGTACCTTTCCAAAGGACTTGCTTCAAAAGGACATGCAAAGCTGGGGAAAATACTTGCTATGCTCTTTGCGGTACTTGCTATCGGTGGATCTTTAGGTGCGGGAAATGCTTTCCAAACTTCTCAGGCCATGGGTGTACTTTCTGACAGAGTACCATTTTTTGAAACCTACCCTATTGTCTTTGGTCTCATATTGGCAACATTGGTTGGTTTTGTGATCATCGGCGGTATTAAACGTATCGCTCATACTGCAGAGAAGATCGTACCTGCCATGGTGTTCATCTATCTTCTTGCATCGATATGGATACTTTTCGCCAATGCATCTTTGGTACCTGATGCCATTTCAACCATCTTCCATGAAGCATTTGCTCCTACTGCTGCAGCAGGTGGTCTTATCGGGGTACTTGTACAAGGTTTCAAACGGGCTGCTTTCTCCTCGGAAGCAGGAATCGGTTCTGCTGCTATTGTTCATTCTACAGCATCTGTAAAATACCCTGTACGTCAAGGAATGGTTGCACTCTATGAACCGTTTATCGATACTATCGTGATCTGTTCCATGACTGCTCTAGTCATTGTGACAACCGGTGTCTATGCACCTGATGGTGAATTTGCAAACCTAGTGGCTTCAAAGCAAGGTGCAGCACTCACAGCAGCAGCCTATGGTACAGTGATCTCCTGGTTCCCTGTTATCCTATCTTTTTCTATCGTACTCTTTGCCTTTTCTACCATGATCGCTTGGTCATACTATGGAGAGCGTTCATGGACCTATCTTTTTGGAGAAAAATATACGCTTCTCTATAAACTTATCTTCGTATCATTTACAGTCATAGCTTCTGTTACTAGTGCATCAGCCCTCTTGGACTTCTCTGATCTGCTCATATTGTCTATGGCACTGCCAAACCTCATAGGGCTCTATATGCTGCAAGGCGATGTCAAAAAGAATCTTACTGAATATTTGGAAAAATGGAAAAGTGGAGAGTTAGATAGAGAGTGTATAGAAAAAGGGGTTTGTGAAGATCCTACAAAGTAAATACTATGTAGAGATGGATTAAACCATCTCTACACCTTTTTCACCAGCTTCTAGCTTACCGATAACATAACCATCAGTATTTGCAAGTACAGCATCTACATCTTCTGGCTCAACAACCCAGACCATACCCACACCCATATTAAAGGCTCTGAACATCTCTTCTTCTTCAACATACTGAGACATAAACTCAAAGATAGGCAACACACGTATATCATCTTTGTTTACAATCGCTCTCATGCCCTCTGGAAGGACTCTAGGAAGGTTTTCTACGATTCCCCCACCCGTAATGTGGGCTAAGGCTTTTACATGCTCTTTATTGGCTTTATACTCTTTCACATAGATACGTGTCGGCTCAAGTAAAGTATCTACTAATGGTTTACCTTCAAATTCAGTATCTAAAGTCATACCCAGCTTGTCAAAAAAGAGTTTTCTTACCAGTGAGTACCCGTTTGAATGTACACCTGAACTAGGCATAGCAATAAGCACCTGCCCTTCTCTTACATTGGCAACCATATCCATGTCAGCACGCTCTGCGATACCTACAGCAAAACCTGCAAGATCAAAGTCATCTTCAGAGTACATACCAGGCATTTCTGCTGTTTCGCCACCTACAAGTGCACACTCAGAACGTCTACACCCTTCTGCGATCCCTGCAACCACGTCTTTTGCATTTTCAGGAAGTAGTTTACCTGTTGCATAATAATCCAGAAAGAACATTGGTGTACCGTTATTACAAATAAGGTCATTCACACACATTGCTACAAGGTCAATACCGACAGTGTCAAGCTTACCACTATCAATGGCAATACGAAGCTTTGTACCAACACCATCTGTAGCAGAGAGGATCACGGGCTCTTTATAGCCAGTAGGTAATGCATATGCACCGGCAAATGAACCTATTCCGCCTATAACATTTTTATCAAATGTTGATTTTACATCACTCTTAATAGCATCTACAAATGCATTACCCGCATCTATATCTACACCGGCATCTTTATATGAAATATCTGACATTAGTTACTATCCTTAGTTTTCATTTCTTCACATGAAGGAAATATTTTTTTAAGTATGATAAGCCCTGGACACCACCCGGTAAATCCTGCGATTATAAGCATCACCATCATACCAAACTGCAAGATAAATGCCAACTGCAACATCAACGTATCTCCTGCCATACCCATACCGGCAAGTCCCATAATAAACCCTAAAAGCATTGCCTGTACAACTCTTTGTACTCTTTCAGCACACATCATCTAAAATCCTTATAAAAATTTGCGTATTATAGCAAAATCTAGCTGTTGAGCTTACGTCCTAACTTTTTATTTGATAGAGCGTATTTTGGCAAAGCCAAATCTACTACTACGATTCAGCATTTAGTGCTTCACTTGCACTGCATTTTAATGCTTGTCTTCAGTAGAGAGCTCACATGACTTGTCATGTTAGGAATTTAGTTTGCGTCCCAACTTCTTTTCTACAGACTCTACTTTATTTTCCAGTCTACCTACCGGACCTTCACGCCAATCAATTTTTATAGAGCTATAGACACGACCACAGTCTTTTTGCAGTTCCTCATACGCTTTGTTAATGACTGACAACACTTCTTCTACAGTCTCACCTTCAATGATCGTTCCCATGGGAGTCAGTTGATATCCTAACCCACTTTTGTCTACGATATCTAATACCCTTGCAACAAATGCACTTTTACTTTGTGTTTTTTCTGTGGGGAACATACTAAATTCTACTAATGCTGACATTTTAATCCTTCGTCATATTTTCTGTAATACTATCCAAAAATTCTCTTTATTATTTTAAATTCCCATATAAGTATGATCGAGGTGTTGTTTCTCTCATCATTTTTTTTAAAAAAAAACGAAGCAAAAAAATCGTTGTACCTCTCGAATCGCTACGCTTACAAGGTCGTTCGATACAACAAGCACGCTTTGCGTGATTTGATGTATAATTTCTTTATGAATAATTCAAAAATAATCATTATCGGAGCTGGGGCAGCTGGTTTGATGGCGGCTATTACTTCTGCACAAAAAGGCATAAAAGTTACTTTGCTAGAGCAAAATCATAAAGTTGGTAAAAAAATTTTAGTGAGTGGTAATGGAAAATGTAACATAGACAACAGATACATCAACCTGAACCGTTTTCACTCACAAAACCCAAACTTCATACAAGAAGTACTTGAAGGGTATGACTATAAAGTGATAGAAAAGTTTTTCACATCCATTGGACTCGAACTAGTGGAGGGGAAAGAAGGGAAAATGTTTCCTATGTCCTTACAAGCATCTTCTGTAGTAGAACTTTTGGAATATGAAGCCAAAAGAGTAGGGGTAGAGATAGTTTGTGACTGTGAAGTTAGCAGCATAGACAAGAAAGAGGACACTTTTACGCTAGAGACATCCCAAGGTAGCAAAACATGTGAACAACTTGTCATCGCTTCCGGTTCAGCAGCTGCGCCACATCTAGGCGGCTCTAATTCAGGATATGCCTTTGCCACCAAAATGGGACATACTCTTATACCAAGACATCCATCACTGGTACAGCTTTGTTCTGAAGAGACTTGGGTAAAAGCATGTGCCGGAGTGAAGGTAGCAGGTCTAGCCAAACTCTATGCTAACGGTGAATACATCACAGAAAAAAAAGGCGACCTTCTCTTTACTAACTACGGTATAAGTGGTCTGGCCATACTGGACTTAAGCCGTCAAGTGAGTACAAGACTTGCCAACTTCGACTACTGTGAATTAAGCCTTGATCTCATGCCGGAACTAAGTAAAGAAAAACTCACCAACTTACTGCAAAACCGAGTGAAAAAAGAGAGTGAAAAACCTTTAACCTTATGGCTGCAAGGTGTCATAAACAAAAAACTCATCCCCATGATACTAGAGCAGTCCAAATGCAAAATACGTGTTGAAGACCACCTAAACAGAAAAGAGATAAACAAGCTCGTACACGCCATAAAAAACCTCAAACTAAGCATAAACGATACCAAAGGCTTTAAAGGAGCAGAAGTAGCCACAGGAGGCATAGACACCACCGAAATAAACCATCAGACCATGGAGTCAACACTCATACCCAACCTCTACTTCGCAGGAGAGATACTCGATGTAGATGGAGATAGAGGAGGGTTTAACTTTCATTTTGCCTGGGTGAGTGGAATGAGGGTACAAGGAACTAAATGAATTTTACAGATAAACTGCGATTAATACGAGATTTTAATAGTATTTTTACCATTAAGATTGGTAAATTTGTGCATCAAAAAAAAATGTTATAAAGTACCCAAAGTACTCATTACTATTTTTAAAATTTATTATTATGGTAGGATAGCCCCTATGCTTCTTTTATTTATTTTCTTAGGTTGCTGGGAAGAAAATATAAAATATAAATAGTCTTTTAGTTTGCTGTAGATTTGGTCTGATGGGGTATGCGTAGAGAGGGAGCTTACTCATAGTAAGTGACCGAACGAAGCATGCTCCATCCGATCAAAGATATAGTGAAATAAAAGAACTAGTTTTGGTTCTTTTTATCTCTTGCTAAACGCTTACGCACTACCGGATCAAGACTTCTCTTACGAATTCTTACACTTTCTGGTGTAATTTCGATAAGCTCATCATCTTCGATCCACTCCATTGCTGACTCAAGTGTGATAGGTCTTGGTGGAACAAGTTTGATCGCATCATCTGCTCCTGATGTTCTCATGTTTGTAAGTTGTTTTCCCTTAAGTGGGTTCACATCTAAGTCACCTGGTCTAGCTGATTCACCGATAACCATACCTTCATAAACCTTATCTTGCGGGCTAATGAACATAATCCCTCTTGCTTGAAGGTTGAAGATAGAGAATGCAACTGCTTCACCGTTATCCATAGAAACAAGTGCACCTGGTGTACGACTTTGTACACTACCTGAATAGGCTCTGTACTCTAAGTATGAGTGGTTCATGATACCCTCACCTTTAGTATCTGTCAAGAATTCATTTCTAAACCCGATAAGTCCACGTGCAGGAATCTCAAACTCTAGTCTTACTGTACCATCAGGCATAGGTGTAAGAGAAGTCATGTTAGCTTTTCTTTTCCCTAGTTTTTCTATAGCAACACCTTGAAACTCTTCAGGAACATCAACAACCAAATGCTCAAATGGTTCCATCTTCACACCATTTTCCTCTTTAGTTACAACTTCAGGACGTGCAAGTAAGAACTCAAACCCTTCACGTCTCATATTCTCAGCAAGAATACCAATTTGAAGCTCACCACGACCAGAAACTTTAAATGATGCTTCACCAGTCGGCTCCATACGCATAGCGATGTTTGTTTCCATCTCTTTTTCAAGTCTTTCACGGATCTTGTTAGAAGTAACGTGTTTACCTTCTGTTCCTGCCAAAGGACCGTCATTTACAGACATAATAACAGATAGTGTAGGCTCCTCAACGTGCATAGGGTCTAGTGCTACCGGGTTTACCGCGTCACATACTGAGTCACCCACATCAATGTCATTAAATCCAGCGATAGCAACAATGTCACCAGCTTCTGCTTCAGAGATCTCGATACGCTCAAGACCTTTAAACCCAATGAGTTTAGAGACACGAGACTTTGATTTTGTGCCACATGCTTTCACCAGAAGATACTCATCACCTTTTTTCACACGACCATTAAAGATACGTGTAATACCTATACGTCCAACAAAGTTATCAGAGTCAAGTGTAAATACCTGAGCTTGTGTATCGTTATCCGGTGAACCTTGTGGGTATGGTACTTTTTCCAAAATTGCTTCAAAAAGTGGCGTCATGTCTTTGTTTTCATCTTCCATTTCCCACTTTGCATACCCGTCACGAGCTGCTGCATATAGTACTGGAAAGTCAAGTTGTTCTTCATTTGCATCAAGTGCTACAAGAAGGTCAAACATTTCATCAAGTACTCTTTCCGGGTCTGAACCGTCTTTATCGATCTTGTTGATAACAACAACAGGGATAAGTCCAAGTTCCACAGCTTTTTTAAGTACGAATTTAGTTTGCGGCATTGCACCTTCTTGTGCATCAACAAGCATAAGTACACCATCTACCATTTTAAGAACACGTTCAACCTCACCACCAAAGTCGGCGTGACCCGGAGTATCGATGATATTAATCTTGTGATCACGATAAGTAATAGCAGTGTTTTTAGAAAGGATCGTAATCCCTCTCTCTTTTTCGATAGCATCGCTATCCATTGCTCTCTCTTCTACTTCCTGGTGTGCTTCAAAGGTACCAGACTGCTGAAGAAGTTCATCTACAAGTGTTGTTTTACCGTGGTCAACGTGCGCGATAACGGCAATATTTTTAATCTTTTGCATAAAATGTCCTGGAGTTAAGGCTTAATGCCTATATAATTTTCGCGAATTATATCTAAAACTTACTATATATAAGATTTCAAAATCATTTTGTGTTTGTTTTGCTTTATTTTGATTTCCTCATGTGTATGTTTGAGGTGTTGTTTCTCTCGTCATTTTTTTTAGAA
>CAZBLM010000053.1:0-8499 GCA_964492675.1 uncultured Sulfurovum sp. | reverse complement strand
GCACTACGATGAAAACACACAGAAGCGATCAAGTGAGGAGTTGGAACTTTTTACTTTTACGCCTGCTTTCCTGGCACTCAATAAAGAACAATATGAAGCATTAAAGTTTAGAACAGAACGAAGTACCTATGATACATTTGTGAAAGATATCGACTCTCTGGGTTTATGGCATTTAGATGATCTGGGTGAAAGTGCATTGGAACAGTTTGATGCTGTTTTGGCATCTGTACTGGACGATGAGCTTAAAGAGATCTATGAGCTTGACATTCCCCTTGTACCAAGAAAATCTTTTTTACTCCCTACCATACCTGAAGGTAATAAATATCGAGATCTCGAAGCGGTACAGCCAAACAAACTTTTAGAGTCCCATAAAGATAAAAAGATCACGATCCTCGCAAAAAATGAAAGTATTGTTCGTGGTTCAGAATTAGACTCTTTTGAAGATATAGAATTTGTCTATCAAGAGGGTATTGTCAATCTTTTAGGGTCAGACAGGCTCATCCTTTCACTCAATAAGCCTATCAAACGTAAAAAGGTGAAAAAAGCCACTATCATTTTAGATGAGTTGAAGCAGGGTGACTATGTTGTACATGAAAATTACGGTGTGGGTATCTTTAAAGGGATAGAAAAAAGAGATGTTTTAGGGGCGACGTCAGAATTTGTAGTGATGTTTTACCAAAATGAAGACTCTCTGCTCATCCCTGTTTCAAACCTTGAAGTGATTGACCGTTATGTCGCAGAAGGTGGAGCTTTGCCGATCTTAGATAAATTAGGCAAAGCAAGTTTTAAAAAGCTTAAGGCCAAGGTCAAAGAGAAACTTTTTGCCATTGCATCACAGATCATCAATCTCTCTGCGCAGCGTCATTTGAAAAAAGGTATCAAACTTAAACGGAACATGGAAGAACATGCCATCTTTATGTCTGAAGCAGGGTTTATACATACAGAAGACCAGGAACGTGCCATCAATGATATGTTGGATGACATGAGCTCTGGAAAAATGATGGACAGACTCCTTTCTGCTGATGTAGGTTTTGGTAAAACAGAAGTGGCGATGAACGGGATGTTCGTTGCTGTAAAAAATGGCTATCAGGCAATGATGATAGCACCAACAACACTGCTCTCTTCACAGCATTATAAAAGTTTAAAAGAACGTTTTTATGAACATGGTATCAAAGTAGCAAAGCTTGACAGATTTAGTACGCCAAAACAAAAGAGAGAAGTACTTGCAGGTCTTGCGGACGGTAGTTTGGATGTAGTTGTAGGTACCCATGCACTACTCAAAGCGAAGTTCAAAAACCTTGCGCTTGTGATCATAGATGAAGAGCATAAATTTGGTGTGAAACAGAAAGAGGCTCTTAAGGAGATAGCGATAGATGTACACCTCTTGTCAATGTCCGCTACCCCTATACCTCGTTCACTAAATCTCGCAATGTCTGATGTGAAGTCATTCTCTGAAATCTTGACACCGCCAACAGAACGTCAAGGAGTAAGAACTTTTGTAAAATCTTATGATGATAAGGTCATTAAAGAAGCCATTATACGTGAGATGCGTAGAGGTGGTCAGATATTTTATGTTTTTAATTCCATTGCCGGTATAGAAGAGAAGAAGAAACAGTTGCTTGAGATACTTCCTAAACTTCGTATAGCAGTACTGCACTCGAAGATATCAGCCAAAGAGACAGAAGATGAGATGATGCTCTTTGAAGATGGTGAGTATGATGTCCTTCTCTCTACCTCTATTGTAGAGTCAGGCATACATATGCCTCATGCCAATACCATGATAGTTGATGGTGCAGATAACTTCGGTATCGCAGACCTGCATCAGCTTAGAGGTCGTGTAGGGCGTGGGGGAAAAGAAGGGTACTGTTACTTCATGGTGACAGACAAGGAACGTTTAACTGATAATGCCAAACGTCGTCTGCTTGCTCTTGAATCACATTCAGACTTAGGAAGCGGTGCTGTACTTGCTTTCCATGACCTTGAGATACGCGGTGGAGGAAACATCATCGGTGAAGCACAATCCGGACACATTAAGCAGATAGGGTACTCGCTTTACCTTCGTATGCTTGAAGATGCCATTAAAGAGCTTTCAGGACAAGATAAAGAAGTGGCACAAAACATTGATATGAAACTCTCTGTTGATGCGTATCTAAATGAAGAACTGATAGAAGAAGACCGTTTGCGTCTAGAACTCTACAGACGACTCTCATTGTGTGAAACTACAGGTGAAGTCTACGAGATAGAGTCTGAGATAGCAGACAGATTTGGAAAGTTAGATACCATTACAAGACAGTTCATCGATGTGATCGTCATGAAAGTTTTAGCACGCCAAAAGGGCATCTCTAAAGTCTCCTCTTATGGTGAGAATGTCTTTATAGAATTCATAGAAGAAGGTAAAGAGAGAGTGACCATGAAGTCACCGAGTAAAGATGATGATGATATTATTGCTACTGCAATGGGGTATTTGAAAAAATCTTAGGGTCATCATGTGTATTTCTGGCAGTTTTTATAAAAACTATAAACAGTCCCAATCCTACAATCATCAGTATACTGTTACCAAGAAGATCGTGTGACCAGTAGAAATTTTCCTTTCCTCCCTCTTGTTCTACAAAATAGACTACTATTAAAATACGAAAAACATTTACAAGTAAAAATATAAAATATCCAATACCCAGCCATATTATTTTATATAAAAAGTATGAGGGATACGCAAGTATTGAAGCAAATAAAAAAAGTATAGGCACGATACCATTGCATGCTTGATTAATAATGATTTTATAATGAGGATTTATATGTATATTGATACCTTGCAGTTGCCCAGGGGGTAAGAAATAATCAAGTAATAAAAGTGTGAGATCTGTTTGTACTTCATTCAAAATAGAAGAGAGTATAAAAATATCTGTATAAAAAAATGTAAATAATATACCTAAATATAAAAAGTATAAAGTTATAAATTGTTTCATTGTGCGATTATAACATGATGCTGGTAAATAGTATTAACTTTCAATTAACTCCATACAAGTATACTTCTTTTAATTAATACTTCAGGAGAAAAACTTGAGTCAAATCGTAGCAAATATCAAAACAGAGATTTCAAAAGTGCTTGTTGGGCAAGATAAAATGGTTGAAGGACTTTTAGCTGGTTTATTATGTCGTGGACATATACTTTTAGAAGGTGTTCCCGGGTTGGCAAAGACCACAGCAGTCAATGCGTTAGCAAAGACACTTGGTCTTGATTTTAAACGTGTACAGTTTACCCCCGATCTACTTCCTTCAGACATCATAGGTACTGAGATCTATGATCCTTCAAATAACTCTTTTAAGATCAAACAAGGTCCTATTTTTACAAATCTTTTACTTGCAGATGAGATCAACCGTGCACCAGCTAAAGTACAGTCTGCTTTACTTGAAGTAATGCAGGAGAGACAAGTGACCATTGGTGATGAAACTTTTAAGATAGACTTACCGTTTTTGGTGATGGCAACACAAAACCCTGTAGAGCAGGAAGGTGCTTATGAACTTCCTGAAGCACAGTTGGACAGATTTATGATGAAGGTAGTTGTAGGGTACAATACCAAAGAAGAAGAGCTTGAGATAGCAAGACGTGTAGCAAATAACACTTTTGAGACCATCCAGCAAGTTGCTACGATTGAAGACCTTAACACGATACGTGAAGAAGCACTACAAGTCCATATGGATGAAGAAATAGAAGCGTATATCATTGAGTTGGTAGCTGCCTCTCGTGATCCTAAAGCCTATGGTCTTGAAGAGTTGGAAGCCTATATAGAGTTTGGTGCAAGTCCACGTGCAAGTATCGATATGTATAAAGCAGCACGTGCCATAGCGTACCTAAAAGGGCAGGATTATGTGTCGCCTATAGAGATAGCGTATATAGCTAAAGAGATCTTGCGTCATCGTATTATTTTGAGTTATGAAGCGCAGGCTGAAGAGGTTACGACAGATGAGATCATAGAAAAAATACTGGCAGCTGTTCCAATTCCTTAGGATCTTATAGATGAACAAAGCTGTAAAGAAGATCGTACTCAAAACAAAAAAACAAGTCTATGGAGATATGCTTGGGAATAATGCTTCATTGTTCCAGGGTGAAGGTTTTGAGTTTTCAGAACTTCGTGAGTATGTCTATGGGGATGATGTTCGAAAGATAGATTGGAAGACCACAGCAAAACTTTCCAAACCCTATGTGAAGATATATAAGGAAGAACGAGAACTCAATGTTGTTGTAGTCTCTATGCTCTCCGGATCTACATATTTTGGGACAGTGAAGCAAAAGTCTGACATCATGGCTGAAGTGGCTGCAACACTGGGGTTTTCGGCAGTGAAAAACTCTGATCTTTTTTCACATATGATCTTTGCTGATAAAATGTATGACTTGAGTAAACCCAGTAAAAAACTTTTTTCTGTGCATAAAGCAGTAGAAGATGTTGTGGCATTTGACCCTATAGGAAAAGAAGCAGATTACAAGGCCTTGGTTGATACACTTATAAATCGTCTGAAAAAGAAAGCATTGCTTTTCATTGTGTCCGATTTTGTGGGTGAGATAGATTTGAAGTTACTCTCTAAAAAACATGATGTATTTGCAGTCATGGTGCGAGACAGATTTGAAGAAGACCCTCAAGAGTTAGGGTATCTCAGACTTATCGATATGGAAAACAAAAAGAGTTTTGAAGGTGATGTGGGCAGCAGCACATTAAAACATTATAAAAAAGCTTTACATGATAATGATGAAAAGCTCTATAAACATTTTAAGAAACAGGGTGTACGGTTTACAAAGGTTTATACACATGAGGAACCTACACTGAAAATAATGAAGAGGATGCAATAATGGGTCAAGAGCAAAATATAAGTGCACAACTGCGTGATATCAAACCATTAATGGAGATACCAGATAGTTCGTATTATATTTATTGGGGACTGATTATCTTTATTGCTTTACTGGCTGTAGGTATTCTGGTTTTTGTACTTAAAAAACTATGGGATAACAGAAAAGTAAATCTTGCAAAAGGCTATCTTGAAGCGATCAAAAAAATAGACTGGATAGAGAGAAAAAAATCTGCATATGAAGCAACATACTATGCAAGGTTACTTGCAACAGATGACAGAAAAAAAGAGTTGTTCTCTCAACTTGAACCAAAACTAGAACAATATAAATATAAAAAAGAGGTGGATGAAATAGATGATGAAACCAGAAAACTTTTTAACCTCTATGTACAGGTAGCCGATGAGTCAGTATAGTTTCGAATATCCACTTTTCCTAACACTTATATTATTGTTCATAGTATGTGCAAAGTTTTGTAAAGAGAGAAGTAGGGCTATCTTCTTTCCTCATGTGCAAACCTTGATGGCTTCAAGTGCTAACAGCTCTTCACTACTCTCTGTTTTAAAATGGGTGGGTATTACAGCTGCTATCATTGCTTTAGCCTCACCGGTCATCACAAAGTCTTACACTAACTCAAAAAAAGAGGGACGTGATATCGTCCTCATCATAGACTCATCTGATTCTATGCGTCAGCGTGGGTTTGACCCAAAAGATATTATGAGAAATAAGTTTGATGTCGTGAAAGAAGTTGTGGGTGATTTCATAGAGACCAGAGAAGATGACCGTATAGGAATGGTAACTTTTGCAGACATCGCATTTATAGCATCACCGCTTACATTTGAAAAGAAGTTCTTAACGGACATTACTAAAATGCAACAGATGGGTATGGCAGGAAAACGTACAGCGATCAATGATGCTATTGTACAGTCTTACAATCTTTTAACAAAAAGTAAAGCCAAATCCAAGATAGCCATCTTACTGACAGACGGTATCGATAACATGTCCAAGATACCTTTTGAAGAAGTGAAAAGCATGATAGAAAAAAGAGATATCAAACTTTATGCCATTGGAATAGGGGATGAGCGTGACTATAATGGACAGTATCTTAAAGCTTTAGCAGATGCAGGTAAAGGGTTGGCTTTTGGTGCACAAGATGCGGCTACACTCAATCGTGTTTATGAAGAGATAGACAAACTGGAAGCCACAAAAATTGACAATAAGAAGATAGTACAACACACTTACTTGTACATCTATCCACTCTTTATAGCGATACTTTCTTTGTTGCTTTTTATCTATGTTCGAAACAGTAGAGGAGTATAAAGATGAACTTTGTAAATATTCAGTTCTTTTGGGGGCTTATTGTTCCTTTTGTCATCTTTGCTTTTCTCATTACTACTAATAAAGAGAGACTCTCTCGCATCTTTGATGACAAGGTACTCAAGCGTCTTTCTGCTACAGATGAGAGTATGCCTATGGTAGTACGTAATGTGTTGATGTTCTTGGCGATATTTTTAATGATCGTTGCCATGGCAAGACCTGTGATGGAAAAAGGTGATAAAGTCGTAGAGGTGAAGGGCTTGACACTCTTGACAGCACTTGATATCTCTGGTTCTATGCGTAGTACGGATGTCTATCCAAGCCGTTTAACCTTTGCCAAAAAGAAGATGGCAACATTTTTTGATACGATGCCAAGTGATGAAATAGGTGTGATGGCATTTGCCTACAGTCCTTTTGTTCTGGCACCATTCTCAACAGACAAAGAGACACTGAAAATGATGATAGACGGTGTAGATGACTCATACATTAACATGGGCTCTACAGATTTTTCTGCATTGGGAGAGTTAGCAGCTTCTCTGCTTGAAGAGAAAAAGCCTAAGATATTGGTGCTTTTTACAGATGGTGGAGATGAAGAAGCTATCGCAGGTTTTGCAGAGATACTTAAAGACAATGAGATAGACCTGTATGTTGTGTTGCTTGGAAGTGAAAAAGGTGCACCGGTGATAGGTGAAGATGGTAAACCTTTTACACTTGAAGACGGCACGATAGCCATTAGCCAAAGAAATGATGCTTTGGGAGAATTGGCAAAAGAGAACGGTGGTGCATTTGTAGTAGCTGGAAATGGTAAAGAAGATATGTCACAGTTAGCTGCAGTCATACGAGGTAAATACAAAAATCAACAGCAGGGTGAAGTAAGAGTGAAAGAGCAGGTTGAATATTTTTATTATCCTTTAGGGCTAGGATTGTTATTTTTGCTTATAGCGTTTAGCTCTACACCGCGAAGGAGAGAAATATGAAAAAAATAATCTTAACACTATTTATTATTCACTATTCACTATTCACTTCAGCGAATGCCGGCTTGACAGATTTTAAGACTATAGAAAAAGCAAATCAGGCATATGAAGCTAAAGAGTATGGAAAGAGTGCAGCTTTGTTAAATGCTTTGGATGCAAAGAGTCCACAAAAAGAGTATGACATTGGTAATGCACTGTATAAAGATAAAAAGTATGATCAAGCATTGGAAGCATATGAAAAAGCAGAAGGTGTGGATGAAGCTACACGACTGCATAACATTGGGAACAGTCATTTTTTGAAAAAAGAATTGGACAAAGCTATTGAATCTTATGAAAAAGCTTTAGAACTTAAAGAAGATGAAGATACAAAATTTAATCTTGAACTTGCAAAAAAAGAGAAGAAAAAGCAAGAAGAGCAAAAGAAGAAAGACGAAGAAGATAAAAAAGATGATCAGAAAAAAGATCAGGATAAAAAAGAGAACAAAGACGACAAAAAAGAACAAGACAAAAAGAATAACGATAAGAACAATAAAGACGATAAAAAGAAAAAAGATAAAGAACAAAAAGAGAAAGATAAGAAAAAAGAAGATGAAAAAAAAGAGGGTGACAAAAAGAAGTCAGACTCTAAAAAAGAGAAAAAACCTAAAGATAAAAAAGGTGACAAAGAAGGTTCTGACTCTAAAGAAGAGAAGAAAAAAAGTAAAGAAGAGAAGCTTAAAGAGCAAGAATTAAAGCGTCTTATGAAGAAAATGCAAAAAGGCAAAACACCTACAATGATGTATCAGATGGGTGAGGAGAAAAAAGGTCAACGAGAAGGAGATGTTAAGCCATGGTAAAAAGATCTAAGATATTATTTATTCTATTCACTATTCACTATTCATTATTCACTTTGCTAAATGCTGCAAGTGTACGTGCCACTGTTAATACTATTGAAGTTGTTAAAGGAAACCCTGTACAACTTCGCATTAAAGCAACAGGAGGTTCAGCAAAATTCCCAAAGATCCTTATGGTAGGTAATGTCCCCGTATCTGGTCAGTCGACAAGCAGTAGTAGAAACTTAAGTATGATAAATGGTAAAGTCACTAGTGAACAAAGTACCACAAAAGTGATAGAGTTCATTCCTGAGCATAATATGACCATACCTTCGTACAGTGTTACGATCGATGGAGCACAGTATGACACAAAGACCATTGACATTAAGGTAGTGAAAGCCAGTCGTGAGACCAATAAGGCCAATGGTCTCTTTTCACTTGAAATGCGTGCGAGTAAAAGTAAAGTGATGTTAGGTGAGTCGTTTATGGTAACGGTTTATTTCTCTTTACGTAATGATGTGAGACTCTCTGAAGAGGTGCAGTATAATCAACCGGATCT
>CAZBLM010000052.1:0-8913 GCA_964492675.1 uncultured Sulfurovum sp. | reverse complement strand
TCTCTGTTTCTTTGGCTTTTTGGTTGTAAAAACTACTCTTTTAGCAGTCTTTTATGCTGCCTATTTTAGCACCGCGCTTGACACTTTAGAAGAGTATCCCGTACAAATGTGCCACTTCCACCAGAAGATGATACTTCAAAGGTATCTAACCAGAAAGCCAAAGCTTGACGCATCCAAAGATCTTAAGAAGATCATCTCAAGGCTAACCTCTACAACTCAAACCAGGTTTGAAAATAAGCTTGACCAATGGTATCAAGAATATGAAGACTTCATTAATGAGAAAAGTATCAATCCAACTACTGGCAAGGAACAATATACCCACAGAAGACTAATGGCTGCATATAAAAGTCTGAGAAGAAACTTACCATATCTATTTACTTACAAAAATCATCCTAATTTAGGCATAGCTAATACTACAAACTCTCTTGATGGAGGTGTCTTTACTCAACTTAAAAAGTTAACGAAGTTACATCAAGGAATGAACAGAAGTTTAAAGACAAAACTAATTGATGATTATCTTGTTAATTATAACAATAGGCTATAATTTAGCACGCCAAATTTTGCATTAGGTCTCAAAAGTGATCTACTGAAGATCACGGATAAAGGCGGATTAATAGTTGTTGTCTCAGGAGCAGCTATGATTACGGCATACAACTGGAACTAAATTATTTCAAAAAAATCTTTGAAATAATCTTCTGTTCTTTTGCTAAAACAGCTAAACTATAGTGTAAGTAATTATACATATGATACAAGGAGTATCCCATGCAAGAAAAAAGATTTACGTTAAAATTGATATTACTATTTAATTTAATTTTCATTCCTATACTGTTATTGGCAGGTAATACATCTATCAGAAAAGTTGAAGTACGCAATAGTCAAACAGATGTATCTGTATGTGTAAAAACATATGATTCCTCTTATTCTGATAATGACAATGATGTAAAACCATATATTAAGATCACTCCAAATCATACATTCAAAATTTCCGAAACATACAATGCTTTATGTTTTGAGGGATTGCAGCCAAGTACAAAATATCACTTTACTTTGTATAAAAACATGCCTTTAGGTGCTTCATCCCTTGCAGAAGATTATTCTTTTGATGTAACCACACTGAATTATAAACCAAGTTTTTCCTTTCCTGATAAAGGATATATTTTGCCAACAAAAGGTGAGATTTCTATACCGGTAGAAACCATAGGTGTGCATCAGTTGGAGGTCTCTCTTTATCGTATTAATACACGTAATCTTATCAACTCTGTCAATGATTATGGTTTCTTCAAGTCTTTATACAGTTATAAATTAGAAGAAGTTGAAAATAAAGAGGGATACAAGTTATGGACAAAAAAATTAAAGATTAGTCAAAACTATCCGAATAGAATAAAAACAACGGCTATACCAGTGGGTGACTTCCTAAAAAAGAGAAAGCCTGGAGTTTACATTTTACAAGCGAGTATGTTAGATAAAAATGGTGAGGAAATTTATCACTATAAGGATGAAACGCAGTGGTTTATGGTGTCAGATATTGGTTTATATACTTTGCAGTCAGATAAAGGCTTAACGGTTCTAACTAAAAAGCTCTCTTCAGCTAAAGCCTATAATAAAGTAAAATTAGAATTAATAGCTAAAAACAATGAAATTTTAGATTCAGTTGTTAGTACGAATGGTAAAGCATTCTTCCCTGCGAGTGTTTTTCGTGGTCAGGGTGGTTTGGAAGCCAAAGCTATTTATGCTTACGGTAGTAACAATGATTTTACCGTATTAGACCTCTCACGAGCAGCACATGATCTTACTGACAGAGGTGTTGAAGGACGAGAAAGCCCAAGTTATTATGATGCATTTATTTACAGTAATAGAGGTATATTTAGACCCGGAGAGAGTATGGATTTTCATACACTCCTAAGAGATAAAGTAGGTAAAGCACAGGCAGGTATAACGGTATCTGCAAAAGTGTTTGATTCACGAGAAGTGAATGTATATACCAAGCAATTTAAAACAGATGGTCTGGGACATTTTTCAGATACATTAGATATTTCACAGTCTGCCAGTACCGGGAAATGGCGTTTGGCACTTTTTGCAGGTAGCGAAAATGAGATAGCAAATTATAGTTTTTTAGTTGAAGATTTTGTACCGCCTAAAATAAAAGTGGAAGTGACGAAGTCTGTAGATGAAATTAAGCCTAAAGAAAAGGCGATTATATCGATAGCTGCAAAATATTTGAATGGTGAAGCATTGCCCAATGCAAATGTGGAAGTCAATACCATTTTACATAAAGCAAAAAATCCATTTAAGCAATATAAAGCGTACCATTTTGGTGACATTAAAGATAAGTTTAGAAATGAAACATTGAAAGCTGTAAAGCTTAAAACAGATGATAAAGGTGTATTGGATATTCCTTTCAAAATTGAGAAGTCTTATGCCACCTCTTTTCCGCTCTCAGCAAATATCAAAATTTCAGTGAATGAATTAGGTGGTCGTCCCGTTAATAAGGTCATCAATCAATTTTTTGCTAATAACAAAACCTATATAGGTATAAAACCTAATTTTCCAAATAATGCTGTAGATATGGGTACATCTTCAAAGTTTGACTTGATCTATTTGACAGATAGAAAGTTAGCTTCATCATCATTACACTATGAAGTGATTGAGGAACGTACACATTGGCATTGGCGTTCAGGTGGAGACAGTTGGGAATACTATAAAACCTACAGTGATGAGGGTATGATCCAAGAAGGTACTGTGCAAACAAGTGCAACTGAGCCAGTAGCCTTAAAATTGAAAAAGCTTGATTGGGGTAATTATAGATTGGTCATTAAAGATGACAATGAGACAATCAGTAGTTATCAATTTACCAGTGGATACGAAGAAAGTAATTCCAAGTCTTCACCAGACAGATTGCCGGTCTCCATAGACAAGCAGACTTATGAAGTAGGTAATAAGATCAGTGTAAGTATTCAGCCAAAGTTTTCCGGACCCATTGTTGTGTATATAGCACATGATGAACTCCTTGAGAGTAAAACAATACATGCTAAAGCTGGAAAGCGCAGTACAGTATCATTTACAGTGAAAAAGAACTGGGGTAGTTCTGCATACGTATTGGCAACAGCATTTAGGGCACAAAGTAAAAAACTGGGAGCAAATCGTGCTGTAGGTATTGCACCAATTAAAATATCTCATCCTGAACAGGAGTTAGATATCTCTTTGAAACATGTTAAAAAAACAGCTTCAAATAAAACTGTTAAAGTGACTGTAGTATCAAAGAAATCTGCAAAACGAAAAACGCACTTTACCTTGGCCGCAGTGGATGAAGGTGTTTTAAATTTAACAGATTTCCCTGCTCCTGCTCCTGCAGAATATTTCCTGGGACAGCGTAAACTAGGTATAGAAATAAGAGATATGTATGCAGACCTCATAAAAGCGAGAGGAGCACATGCACAATTTAATGTAGGATCTGATGAAGAGATGGCACAAGCCATACGTGATGATGTGGTAAGCAATAAGCGAAAAGTTGTTGCACTTTTTACCAAAGAGATCTCTTTTGACAAGAATGGAGTCGCGCAAGTAGAGCTTGAAATCCCAGATTATCAAGGTGCTTTAAGATTGATGGCCGTTGCCTGGAATAAAAATGCCACAGGATCAGCTAAAAGTGAATTGATTGTAAAAGACAAAATTTCAATGGAATACTACATGCCACTTTTTATCTCTGTGGGAGATAAGGTAGAGACATTGCTGACTGTTGATTTTGATACAACTGTAGAACCTGGGTCATATACAATAAAAGTCGCTACAGGGGGTGGAATAGTTCTTGGGGCTAAGGATTTTGACGTAAACATTAATGGTGTCAAATCATTTAAGTTCATTAAGAAAATACATATGACAGCTAAGAATAAAGTTGATGGTCTTGTGAATGTTAAAATCTATAAAAATGGGAAAGTCATAAAAGAAAAACACTGGGAACTCTCAGTGAGAAGTACTTACCCTGAAACTTATGTGCGCAATATGGGACTGCTAAAAAAGAATGAAACATTAGATGCAAACAGTATGGTAGACACATCAGTATGGTCTTCTGTAGAGAACCTTACATTAAAAATATCAGATAAAGCACTTCTTCCGATAGAGTCTTTAGAAGATGAGCTGATTGACTACAGATGGCGTTGTGCAGAGCAGACAACCAGTAGGGCAATGCCTTGGTTATTTAAGAAGCAGAGAAATACGGGTGAAGATACAATTATCAAGAAGGCTATTGACAGACTGATAACTTATCAAAAAATCGATGGAGGGTTTGGACTATGGTATAGCAGTCGTACGAATATGTGGATTAGTGCATATGTTTTAGATTTCTTAACCAGAGCAAAAAAAGCTGGGTATGTTGTACCAAAACGTAATATTGATGCAGGGCTTAATTGGATAGAAAATAATCTAAATAGATGGAGTAGGAATGGTGGCTATGAAGAAGCTGATGCGTATGGTTTATATGTATTAACCAGAAATGGACGTACGTTAATGTCAGAGTTGAAATATCATGCGAATAATAGTAGTAGTCATATAAAGTCAGCTCAGGCATGGGCACATTTGGGTGCATCTTTTGCGTATGTAGGGAATAAAAAACTTGCTAAAAAAATGTTTTTGAAGGCAAAATCATCATTAGGGTATTCGTACTCACATTGGTATTATTCTAACTATGGTGGTCCATTACGTGACCAAGCTGCCTTAGTCGCACTTATGTATGAATCTAAAGTGGGGAATGATTGGGAAAATATTGCTGCGGATCTTGCTTTAAATACAAAAAAGAAAACCTATTTTAGTACACAAGATATGAGTACACTTTTAACAGTAGCGTATATGCTTGATGATATAAAAAAAGTTGATCTGAAATTGTTATCAAATAATAGGTTATTGGCTCTAAAAAATGGTGCCTACAAAACAAAAGTTAATACATTAAGTGACATGCCAAGCATTAAAAATATTAGTTCTGCCAATAATTGGTATGATCTTAGTTTTAAAGCAACGCCAGTTGCCAGTTATTATGCGAGTCAGAATAACAATGGATTTAGTCTACAAAAAGTGATTTATACGATGGAAGGAAAAGAGGCTAACTTGTCCAATATCGCACAGAATGAACGTTTGGTCATTATCATAGTAGGAAAAATAGGAAATAAAGCTATTAAAGACCCATTAATCACAGACTGGATACCTGCAGGATTTGAGTTGGAAAATCCAAGTTTAACAGGCATTGATGCAACAACAACATTGAAATGGTTGAAGAAACAGTCCAAAACAGATCATAAAGCTTACAGAAATGACCGATTTGCTGCAGCACTAACGCTAGACCAAGATCTTAGAAAAAATGGCTTCATTATTGCTTATGTGGTAAGAGCAGTCTCTGCAGGAAGCTTTACGTTAGCTCCAAGTAAGATAGAAGATATGTATCAACCAAGATATAGAGGCTATAGTAAATTCTTGCAATCTAAAGTAGAGATTGTAAGCAAGGGTAATATTGAGGTAGTCAAACAAAATAGTGTTGACAATAATGTTACTCAAGGTAAAAAGACTCAAGAAGTTAAACCTGCAGCTAAAAATGCAACAACCATTCAAGGTGCTTTAACAGAGAAGGATTATTTGGATGTATATAATTATCTGGTAGATGATCTTGCTCAATACAAAATAGTACAACTCAATTTTCTACGAAATTCAATCTTCGCCCATGCAGGATTGAGTTTTGAGAGAAGTAACCCTATGTTGCATCAAAGATTTTTACCGTACAGTTGGTATAAGCCTAGTACAGATAAGTCTGCAAAAGTATATAAGAACTTGAGTTCTTTAGGTAAGGCAAATGTTCAAGCATTGTTGAATGAAGAAAAACGACGTGGAGGTGGTTTGGTATTGTCTGACTTTTATCGTGTCAATACGAGAATGCTTACTAAAGAGTATCTGGCTAAATATGATAAAGCACAATTGAGAATTTTGCGTAACAGTTTATTTGCCAGATATGGATTGTCATTTAAAGATGCACCAGATCTGGATGAGATATATGCCTATATGCCTTGGTATAATCCTAAAGAAATTACAGCCAGTAAAATATTTGATGAGCAGATGAATGAGGTGGAAAAAGCCAATATTCTTTTGATGATCGAATTAGGTAAAACTAAATAATACGTTGGAGCTAAGATGCACAAAATAGTTACTTTACTTAAATATCTATTGGTAATGGTCACTATTTTTGTGTTAAGTTTTTTTATCTTTGATTTGCTTAGCCCCATAGATACCAAAGCTATACAAGATACTTCTCGAGTTGTAAAGTTTAAAGATGGGTCATGGATGTATACAACCACTAACAGTGAGCATAAGTGGCGATTTACAGTAGATATTGAGAAAATAGATCCTAATTTCATACAGCTGTTATTGGCGTATGAAGATCAACGTTTTTATGAGCACTATGGGGTAGACCCTCTAGCAATGATACGTGCAATAGGGCAACTCATACAGTATAAAAGAGTGGTTTCAGGGGGATCAACTATTACCATGCAACTAGCAAGGCTACTTGATCCTAAACCCCGTACTATCACTTCCAAACTTATTGAAATTGTGAGAGCACTTCAATTGGAACTACACTATTCAAAAAAAGAAATTCTTTCTGCCTATCTTACCTTAGCCCCATATGGTGGAAATGTAGAAGGTCTAGTGGCTGCGAGTATGCGGTATTTTGGTAAGTACCCTTATGCTTTGAGTGCCAGTCAAATTGCTCTATTTGTTGCAATGCCACAATCTCCTGAAAGAAATAGACCAGATAAACATTATAAAAAAAGTATTCAAGCAAGGGATAAAGTATTAACGTATGCAAAGAATGAGAACCTTATAGGCACATATGAGTATCAGGAAGCCCTAAAAGAAGCTTTGCCGAAGTATTTAAAGCCTTTACCTAGATATTCTCCACATTTGGCTCAAAAGTTATTGTCACGTACAAAAGATAAATCTTTAGAAATAGAAACTACTATCAATGCACCCTTACAAAAACAGTTAGAACGTTGGGGATTCAGTAAAGAGGGGATGCTTGCAAAAGGTACGACCTTTGCAGTACTTGTGGTAAAAAACGCTGACTCCAGTATAGAAGCATATATGGGTTCTCACAATATGTTTAGTAAAAGAGTATCGGGCTATGTTGATATGATCAAGGCAATACGTTCTCCAGGTTCGACACTGAAGCCTTTTATTTACGGGCATGGATTTGAAGAATACATAGTGCATCCCAATACAATGATCATAGACAAAGAGACACGATTCGGTGACTATACACCCCATAATTTCTCACATAAGTATACGGGTGAGGTTTCTTTAATGTATGCGTTGCAAAACTCTTTAAATATTCCTGCAGTCAAAATACTGAATAAAATAGGGGTTGATGATTTTGTAGAAAAGATATCAAAGGTATCAGGAAAACTGCATATACCTAAAGAAAGAGCAAGTTTACCTATCGCTCTTGGTGGTGTAGGTCTATCTATCTGGCAATTAACACAACTTTATGTGACATTGGCAAATGGCGGTAGTGCAAAAAGCTTACATTATCTTCATAAAGATACTAACCGCACAATGAACCTTTTTGATGAAGATGCAGCAAAGATGACTACCTCTATTTTACGTCAAACCCCTGCACCTGATGGGTATATCAATATACATCATCAGATTGCCTATAAAACAGGAACAAGTTATGGGTATCGTGATGCCTGGACTATGGGGTATAATAAAGCGCATACTGTAGCCGTATGGGTAGGAAGACCAGACAATGGCATACAGTTAAAGCGTACAGGAAGAAATACAGCTGCACCTTTAGCCTTTGAAGTGTTTTCATTATTGAACTCATTAGGAGAGCAAGAGTATTGGCAGTGGAATGCCACGTATCTAGGTAGCAGTGTACCGCCAGGACTAGAGTATTTTGATAGAGAAGAAAAATTAAAAGAGGCAAAATTAAATTTTATTTATCCTCAAAAAAATGAACGTTTTATGAGTGCTGATTGTTCAGATGCTATTGTAGAGATAATGGTTGAAAATGGAAAAGAACCGTACTATTGGTATATAGATGGAGAATCAAAGGACTATAAGACTAACATACTTAACTTGCCATTTAAACACGGTGGACATACCATTAATGTAATCGATAGTTTTGGTACAACAAAAACAAGAAATATTTGGGTGAATAAGCCAGAGTGTTGATTATAATTGGCGATGATAAATAAAACTAACTATACTGAACCCAAAAAACCAAACCACTTAATTTGACTTTCTTATTCCAAAAAATAGACTTAAGGAAAAATAAGTTAGACAGGGGAGTGTTAAAATTTCGTGTCAACCTGAACAACATCTTGTCGATATACCACATTATAAGTAGATACGAGGTGTTTTGTCCCCCACTTAGATTACAAATTGACACCTTCAAACATTTGTTTGAGTTCTTCACCACCAGTTTTATCCAGCAATTGAGCGTATCTGGATGTCATATTGGGAGTTTTATGATTTAGTAAATTTTGAATATGTGAAAGGTTCATGCCCTTATTGATTAATCTTGTTGCAAAGACATTACGAAAGTCTCTAACAGCTAATCTATCTTTTGGCTCTCTTGAATTGTTAATTATTTCATCTAATTTTCGTTTAACAATAATTGGATACCCATCATATACTTTCTGTGTCTTATAATTATAAAATATATAATCCTCTGGCTTTTTGTTTTTACAATATTCCTTTAGAGTATTTTCTACTTCATCACTCACTATATGCCCAAAATATGGCGTATCAGTCTTATAGTTATATAATGAAATTGTCTTATCAGTAAAACTAATATCTTCCACTTTTATTTGTAAAATAGTGACTTAATGCAAAAAATGGCGTGCTATAAACTCAATCAAACTACGGTATAAAGGG
>CAZBLM010000051.1:0-11056 GCA_964492675.1 uncultured Sulfurovum sp. | reverse complement strand
AGCCATGTGATTCTCTTCTCTAATTTACTCGGACCCATACGTGCATCAGACCTCAACTATCAATACTTAGTATAGTGAATTAACACTTAATACATAACGTTATTGCTTACAATAATTTTAAGTAAAAACAAATAATCTTTTCAATATACTACAACTATCAATAAATGAATTAGGAATTAATATGTATGCTGCTATTTTAAAGAAACACTATTATTGTATTCATATAAACAATCAAATCTATTATTTTGAGAATTTAGAAAAATATATACGAAATAAACTTTTAGTAAAAAAAGTAAAGCCCAGTACTGTCAAAACTATATTATCCACACTAAACACTTTTATCTACTGGACAATGGCTAATCCAGAGGAGCAAGATGAAGACTTAGCTTTATACTTAGCTCGTTTTCTCCAAAACCAAGAAGAGGGATTTGAAATATATAATAGTACATATGTAAAAGATCTCAATGAAAATATTGATTTTGTAGAGATAAGTATAAAAGCAAAACAACCATCAACAATAGATAAAGACAAAGCAATAATTGAAGATTATCTAAAGGCTACAAATCAAGATCTATTCCAATCATACGATTTAGATAAAAACATTCAGGCATATAACCATAAAAGAAAACATAATATAGGTGATGGCTATGGATTAAAAATGGGAAAGATGGCTCAAAGTGTTTTATTGAATGACAAGTCTATAGTTCCTAGCAATGACAAAAGTACACAAGGAGATATAAAGTCTTTTCCATACGAACTTTTTGATGCATTACTTGAACTGGCTAACTCTAGAGAACGCATGATTTATCTACTTGCGGGAGCGTGTTCTGCTCGTATAGGACAGATCTTAAACCTTACACGCTATGACATTGACTTTAACAACCAACAGGTATGGCTAGTAGACCCAAGAAGCAGTAATCAACTTGGATATCATGGAGTAAGTCGCAAAAGGTTTCTAAAGGAAAACTACCACATAGACGCAACAAAAGATAAGCCACATGTCAAGATAGGCTTTAAAGCTCCCATACCTCTTAGATTTAAAGCTAGACATCATCTGTTTTGGCTCTCACATAAATATAAAGATTTATTTTTTGAGACAATGCTTGATTATCAACCTTTACCTGAATCATCTAGAATTCCAATGCATCCATTTACTTTTGTTACTGCTAGTGGTGCACGACTTACTCCTCAGCAAGTAGATGACGCATTTAAAACACACTGCAAGAAACTAAAAAAGAAATACCCAGCATTTGAAGTGCAGCTCTCCGGCCTTGGTCTTCATTCATTACGGCATATGTTTGGTGTAGCAATGGCTTCCTTGGAGGCACTTCTCGTGATCAACAGTAAAACATTGAAATACTCTATGGACTCCAAACAGATTAAGATAATAACAAAAGAAGCTATGGGGCACAAAAGCTTGGCTTCCACAGATATTTATTTCAATAGACCGTGGAATCTAAATATACAACTAGGTGAATATATCAATAGCCTATATGATGGTTTGATGCAAACCATGACATCTGAAGAACTGGAGGATAAATATGGCACAAAAAGACTTACGGCATGACAATGATAACTTGGCAGAATGGAGAGAAAGAAAAAAAGAACTAACTCTCGGATTAGTCAAGAAAGCTATTGTAGAACTGGAAAATATTAAGGCTAGAATAAATCAAAAAAATGTTTGTGAAATGATGGCTAAAATTGCATCAGAAGAAGATATTGAATATAAAGCAGTAATTACACCTTCTGCAATATCCAAAAATGAAGTCCTGAAAACCATTATTCAAGAAGCACAAGCAAAAAGTAAATATCTAAACAATAAGGGTACTCCTATATCGTCAGACGGTGACAAGCAATTTGAAGTATTTAGACTAAAAGCCATTATTGCAAAAAAGGATGCAAAAATTAAAGAGTGTGAATCCATTATTAAAAGAGCTGATATACAGGATACTCCTCATCAAATTGTACAAACACCATCTGATCAATTTAAACTATTACTACAAAACCTTATAGATATTTGCTTGAAAGATCACTTTATGTATTTAGATAAGAGCAAAAACTTAATCCTTGAAGAAACTGGAGAAGTTGTTATCAGTAAAAATATTATATTGTCTTTGCCCATAAACGAAGGGAAATAAAATGCCAAAGAAAAGCACATTTGGCAAACGTCATGTTGAAGAACTTATTGCTATCCTTAAAAGTGAGGGTATTCAAGAAGCTAACTTTATAGATTTACGTACAAGAGTACATAAAGATTTTCCAAATCACGGAAAAAATGACAAAGATTTGTATGTTGTCCTGAGAACTTATGCAAAACTATTTACCAAGCAAGACATCCTTATATACAATAAAGAAGATAGGATTTTAGAAAACGGTATTGAAAATATTGATAAAGCATCTAAATACATCAAATATGATTTAGAACAAGACACTATTTCTCTTAAGAATTTAGCTTCCATTCTTATAGAAAAATATGACTTTCGATTACATATGGATAAACAGTTTATTACACGATACAAGGTTAATGAGATTCTAGAAAAATATCAGTTAAACCTTATTGAGGGGCATTCCCAAAGATACAATACTGTTACTATACTCGAGGAATTTGCTGCATCTTCCATAGTAAAAGAATACAAACAAAAGAAGAAGAAGTTTTCCCTAGAATCCATTGCAAAACTTTTAAAATATCAAGTCTCTATTGCAACACTCTATAATTATTCTGTTGATTTAGTACGCTTAGGTATTCCAATAGAAGAAAATAAAAGAACCATTAACTATGATTCCCTAACAATAAAAGATATTATAAATAGTATCTCATCAGATTTATTATCCGAAAATATAAGAGAGATTTTTGCTGGAAAGTTTGCAAAAAAAGCATATAAATATAGCTTGCCCACTCTAAAAGCAGATGAAGTTTTAGAGTACTCAGAATATATACAAAAAACATTTGGTATTAAAATTCTAGATAGAAAAAAAGACAGAGTAAATAAGTCAATTGAACCCATCATTGAAACTTTAAACTTTTTAGATAAATATACCACCCAAGAACCAACATATGAAGATTCTTTGCCTCTTTACAATGACAGTGATAGTTTTATCATAAAGAAGAATCTTGACAAGAGTCTTGAGGCACTTTGGAAAAAGTTTATTCAAGAATATATTTCTGTCCTTAGCGATAATAGAGTCAGTATGAAAAGTGAATTGCTTGACGACGAGGGAAAGATTCGTATCGATACAGAAAATAAAAAAATAATATTCCTTCAACATGACAACTTACACATTAATGATCTAGACATATTTGACATCATTAAACTTACGCATATGAGTACACTGAGTGGTAACAAATCATACCAAGTTCATAAACAAAATATGTACATAAGCTTTTTATTTTTTCTACATTCAGAAAACTTGCTACTGTTCCCATTAAAAGATATTTTTCAAACGTATTATGCTGATAAAAAAACTCAGTCAGAACTCGAAATGTATTTATTGGAAAATACTTTCTATACGCTCTTTAAAAAAGCTGAAGAGGAAAATAGGCTACAGGATAAGGATATTAAAAAACAAAGAATATTTTATTTTTTACTTTATTCTTTTTCTTTAAAACTTGATATACAAAATATCGACGAAGAAATGATTGAAAGCTTGAATAAGTTTATGCCTAAAGAATACACAAGAATAAGAAATATATTCAGGACACTAGGTTCTTCTTCTTTCCCTCCCTTAGACAATAGCCTGCAATATACCAAAGAATATTATGACTATATGAAAGATGAGCGATATACCTCTCTTATCGAAATGTTTAATAAGCACATGAATAGGATGGTTAAATTGGAAGAGACCAAAACCCCTAAAGGATTTAACAAAAAATTTAGTGGTGTCTGTGTTTCTTTTTTTAGATTTTTAGATGCACACTATCCATCCATGGATATCAATGCAAAATCCTTGTACCAAATCTTTGATTATCCGGATTCAAAAATACTCACCTACCAAGAGCATGTAGAGATGTTGAAAAATAGGGAAGGACAGCCTTTAGGAGACGGTACAAAAAATTCTAAACTATACCCATTGTCAATAGCTTTTTCTAAGTCAAAAGAATATAAAAATGTTTTTAATCCAAGCAAGATACCTAATTATTCCACAGGAAGCGGGGAAGAATCTTCTAGAATTCCTATTGATGACGATGAAATTATTTTAAAGTTGGATGATATTGTTACGAATAGACCACCTAAAAGTGATTATTTTAAGAATCATAAGGTTCATATTGATACAAGTTGGTGGAAACATATGGAGAGCGTTAGACCATTTGAACCTCTTATTATAAAACTACACCTGCGTATTCCTGCACGAGGCAAAACTCTAAGACTTACCGATAGAGATACCCTTCTTGTAACTAATAGTCAAAATGAAATTACTGGATTTAATTTTAAAAGCGATAAATTCAAAAAGAGAACTACACCATTTATAGTCCCAAACATATGGCAAAGTGAATTAAATTTTTTAGTTAATCTAATTGAGTACAACAAGCACTATTTCCCAAAACTGTCGCGTGTACCGGTAGATGACACGACTATTCCTCAGGGGATAATGCCACTATTTCCAAATGATGATGGCACATCTGAATTTAAAGATACAGCACACCTTGCATATTGGAGAAAAGTTCTCATGCAAGCAGAAATAGAATTCAGACAAGAAGGTAAACACTATGATCTTGTCAAAAGTGAAACTGTCGAATTGCCTCAGACTGTTGAAGATATGGAAATGCTTACAAAAGGAGAGCTTGATACCTTTAAGCGTAAATATGATCTTCATAGCTTACGGCATACAGGTATAACAAGATACATTACAGGAGGTATGCCACTTGAGTTAGTTCGTATGCTAAGTGGGCATAGCGGATACAATACGCTTTTAACTGTTTACTATCATGTGAATCAACAAGCACTCATAGATGCTTGGACAAAAAAAGAAAATATAGATCCCACTGCGATCTTGAATATGCATGATGTTAGTGATATTTTTATAAAAAAGAAACTTATTGAAGATATTGAATCCGAAAACCCTGATGAAGTTTTACAAGTCCTGAAAGATGAATATTTTTTCAACCTATCAAACAGAAGTAGAGAAAAACATGAAAATATACAACTTAGTGATATCGCCAAGCTAGACCCCACCTACTATTCTTCTGCTGACGGCTGTGGTATATGCCCAAAAAGGGTATGTCCCGATGAGTTTGCTGGAAGATGTAGTCTTTGCCCCTACTTTACAACAAATTATTTGTTTGTTGAAGAAATAGGTCTTAGAGTACAACTATCTATGGATCGTACCAAAAAATTCAGTGAACTTATGAATAAGAATAGAGAGAAAAAAGAGAATCAAAAAAATAAAGAACTCAAAAAAGACCTTCTTTTAGAAATGGAAAATTTTTATGGCTGGATGGAAGTTCTTGCACTTATTGATGATTCATATAAAAATATGGAAATTAACGCAACAGATAATAAGTCCAGCCAAACTACTGATAATAAAAGCCTAACTGCAATGTCGTCTGGAGCTGTAAAGTCTATGTTTGCCATTGTCCCTGCTTTGGATGTCAACCATGCCAACCTTGATACTTTATCAAAAGCTTATGCAAAAAATATGCTAGACAATGAAACCGTTCAAGATATCACAAACTATATGGCAAACAAACTTATACGATATACATACAATAAAGGAAACTACAGGGAGATAGAATCTTTGAGCAATGAAGAAATCATTAAATGGTTCCTTCCAAAATATGATAAGTTACCCAAAGACTGGCACAACAACAGAAAGAGTGAAGAGGAAATTAAAAACTTCCTCGAAATATTTGAAAAAAAAGACACAAGACCATTGAAAGGATCTAACCATGAAAATACTCTTCTCGCCCAGTGAAGCTAAACATGCAGGGGGAAATAAAAATAAATTCGATAATGAGTCTTTTTTATTTCCAGAGCTATTTAGCAAGAGGCTAGAAATTGTCACACTATATAACGACTATATACAACAAGCATCCAATGACGATAGTATGAAAATACTAGGAACTAAAAAACAAAATATAGTAGATTATTACTCTGATGATATTTTTAAAAGGAATACGATGAAAGTAATAGAGAGATACGATGGTGTTGCTTACGACTACTTAAAGTATTCAGCTATGAAAGATGCTGAAAAAAATTACATAGATAGCAACGTAATCATTTTCTCAAACTTATTTGGTCCCCTACGTGCAGGAGATAAAGGTCTGCCAGACTATAAGTTGAAGCAAGGTGAAAAAATAGGAGATTTTGCACCTGAACAGTTTTACAAAAAACACTTTTCAGATTCACTCGATGAACTACTTCATGAAGAACCCTATTTGGATCTTCGAGCAGGCTTTTACAATAAATTCTATAAGCCAAGTTCGCCATATACTACATTGAAGTTTATTAAAAATGGTAAAGTCGTTAGTCATTGGGCGAAAGCGTATCGAGGGATAGTGTTACAGAAATTAGCAGAAAACAATATCCGGAGTATGAGTGAGTTTATGAAAATGGAGATTGAAGGACTAACGATAAAGGAAATTATCCATAAAAAAATTCATACAGAAGTTATTTATGACATAATAGATGATCGTTAAAAGTATTTTGCAAATTTAATGTACGTTTATTGTGCAATATTATTGCAGAGAAAAGAGCTATTGATTTTGCACTATTTTTGCAATTTTATTCATTTTAGACCTTTAATTTTCAAAAGGAGAATTTTGGCATGATTTTAGGATACATTCGCATTTCATCAGACAAACAATTTATGGATAATCAGAAGCATGCCCTGCTTGAATGGTCTCAAAGAAATAAAGTAATTATAGATGAGTTCATTGAGATTGAAGCATCCACGAGAAAAACCCAATCTGAACGGAAACTTGACCAAGTGCTAGAAAAATTAGATAATGGAGATGAACTTGTAACTACTGAGCTTTCAAGATTAGGTAGAAATATGCTAGATGTTCTTAATTTACTCAATGAATTAGAAGAGAAAGACATATCAGTCACATTCGTACTTCAGCCTGAACTCTCTACAGGCAACAGAAATCCTCAGTCAAAGCTCATGCGTGCTATTTATAGCTACTTTGCGGAGACAGAGAGGGATTTCATTAGTGAGAGAACAAAACAGGGTTTAGAGGCTGCTAGAGCAAAAGGTAAAAAACTAGGCAGACCTCAAGGATCCAAAGCAAAAGAAAAAAAGCTAGACCCGCATAAAGACACTATACTCGAATATTTAAACATGGGGCTAAACATTTCTTCTATACATAAGATATTGAAAAAGTCTATGGAGGGTGATATATCTTACAACACCGTCAAAACATATGTGGCTTCTGATAAAAATCTAAAAAAAGCACAAAGCAATTACAGCAAGGATAGTCTGATGCACTAAAATTAAAGTTCTTCTGTTACCCAAATAGATGAGAATAGACTCTGTTTTGCTAGTATGCTCTGCACTTCTGTTGTGGGGTCTAGGTTCTCTAGCTTGCTTACTTGCATGGCTATAATGTCTGTATCGTCTAGCTCTATGCTCATCTGTATGAGTGTTAGTCGTTTTAGGATTTGTTGCATTTGTTATCCTTGGGTGCTTTGTAGTGGTGTTTTGTCTCTATGGTCAGACTGCAAAAGAGCAAAGGTTAAGTCACTGTCCGTCTCTAACGCACCGAACGTAACCGTAATAGGACTTACCGCCCCAATCGTCGTAACCATCGTCGAAGCCGACAGTCCACGCATAGTCCTCATTGTCCACTACCGTAGTAGAAGACCAATAACCACCGTTAGGCGTACAAAAACCTTTCTCTTTGTAGTTAGACTGGTAGGTTTCATTGGCTTCATTGCTATCTTTTATCTCATACCGATCGTCACCGTTACACGTTGACAATATACCACCACACAGTGTCACTATGTCACGTAGCTCTTTTATGGTAGGGAGTCTCCAGTCATCGTAGCCACCAAGTCTTAGGTTTTTTGCATACTCCATACCATCATCCCAATTCATCTCTCTTGACTCTCTTTCCCACATGAGGTTGCCTATGATGGTGATGTCTTTGTGAGTTGTCACATCTTGGCTTGGTTTGGCTTTTGCTAAACCTTTGTTGCTTCCCTCAAGTAACTTCTTGGTGATGTTCATTAGATTATTGGTTCTACCTAGTATGACAGCTGTAGATTTGGTGGTGGTGAGTTGGTCTTTTTTCATGTTTTTACCTCCCTAGTATAATCAAGAAGATTATACTTTATTTAGAATAACAGTTTAGAAAATGTTGTTTGGTTTTTCTGGGGTAGTATAACACTCTTCTAAGAGTTTTCTAGCTCTTGTAATATTTTTATTATCTTTACGAGCCACTTGCAGATTCCAACAAAAGGTTGATCAATATTTAATGTCTTTTATTTTGCTTTTGGATCAGTATGTCAAAAATTATATTTAAGAATAGCTAATTTCTAATTTACCCAATTTTGTCAGACGTGCTTTTATTGCTCCCGCTGTTCGCTGATGATTTTTTGCTAACTCCTTAATTGACATGCCAAGATCAAATTGTTCTATTAGTTTTTCATCATCTTCTTCATACCATGACTTCCCAGCATTTTCATGGAATACTTTTTTCTTTTTATTTGTATTTTCCATAAATTCCAATGCCTTGGTTGCCTTAAATAATGCCCGAATAATATCAGGCTGTTGGTATAGGCTATCATCAGGAAATATTTCACCAGTAGAAGGATTTATTCCTTCGCATAATGATTCTAGTATTTCTAATTCCTTACTTTTGTCCATGTTTTACCTTTCTGCTCTTGTGCCTTTGAAGTTAAATAATTATAACAACTTTTGAATAATATGTGTCTAGATTAATATAGTGTAATAGTTTGAGTACTCTAGACAGATAAATTCTCAGATTTATTTCTCCATGATACAATAAGAGAACAAAAGGGATTAATTTGAAAAAATCTTTACTACGTGTTTTACTACTCTGCGTTTCCTTGTCTGCTAATGATATTGAACAACTTCAAGACGAATGCAATAAGGATAATCCTACTGCATGCCTAGAGATAGGAATTCAATACAATATAGGTAATGATGGTATTGAGCAAGACTTAAAAAAAGCAGTAGAGTTTTTCGATAAATCTTGTAGTTTGGGAAATATGGAGGCATGTTCTAATCTCGCTGCCAAGTACAGTAAAGGACAAGGCGTTAATGTAGATTACGAAAAATCTTTTGCGTTATCTGAAAGGTCATGTTCGGGTGGCTATGTAGAGGGGTGTTATAATCTTGGATTGATGTATTTTTATGCGATTCATGTCAAGCAAGATATCAAGAAAAGTCTTCATCTTCAGGATGAGGCATGTAATGATGGTAGTCAGGATGCTTGTTATAATCTTTCAATGAATTATTTTAATGGAAATTTACTTCCAGAAGATCACTTAAAATCTTTTCAATATGCTTTGTTGGGATGTGATAATGGACATGCTAAATGTTGTGACATCGTAGGATTGAATTATGAATATGGAATAATGGTTCCAGAAGATAAGAAGACCGCTTTAAAGTATTATGATAGATCATGTAGACTTGGGGGAGAAAGAGGGTGTGAGGGTTATAAGCGGTTGCGTGTAATTTTTTAGAAAATTACCTATCATTAGCTATGTTACATATATGATGTCCTTGAGATAATGGAAAACCCAAGAGTACAAGGTAGTGCAATGTAGAATATACAAAATGTTAATTTTGTCAAATGAATTTAGGTGGGGTAACTTGAATACGTGTTGGACGCGTGTGGCATACAGATATGACTGAAATGAATGTCGCCACATTTGTCTCGCATTGCCGAATGTTACCCCTGAGGCAAGCGACTGACTCAATTCATATTTGTGAAGATTCGCTATAGTCTTCAGTCGACAGCGTTCTTCCTTACAAATGTTTCAAGTTGGTCACAACACAGTCCGAAAACAGCTCGTATATTGTAGTAATACAATTCAAGCGTCACCTCCTGTATTGGATTTACGTATAGCACGTACAGCCAAAGTATATCACAGAGGCGCACAGTTACAGCTGGAGAAAAGAGAACGGTTTCTCTTTCTGCAATATAAATTAAATAAGCCTTTTTATATGACACTATACGGCACTATATTAAAAGATAACCACGTAATTACAAGTTATGAAATCCAAGAAAAAATATCGAAACTTGAATTGGATACACCAGAAAAACGTTTTCCTGAGACCAAAGGTTTGGAAATACCATGCGAAGTTTATCGTTGGTGCTCATCATATGAACGGTGTTTGAAGTTTATTGATTCGATGGATGATGATATCAGAAATCTCTTTGAATGCCGAGAATTTCAGATTGATCCATCATTGCTTGGCATGATAGTACCAAATAAGAAATGTCAATAAATTATATAGAACATTATCCGTAGGATGTAAGACAATGTGAAGTAGAATATAACATATTGATTTTGTTGAATGAATTTATGCAAAGCACTGTTATCAAGGGTACTTGGTATTTCCAGCCATCATAGAACTACAAAAACTTTGAAAAGGGAGAGTATGGGGAACAAACTTCCAGTAAAACGTGCAGACCATTCGGCTATTTTGTCGAAAACGAAAAAGCTTTCGCAGATCACCAGTAAGAATATTGTGAAAGAAAAACAGATCGATAGGCAATATTGATGGAACAAATATTAAAACGACTCGAACTCATAAAAACCGCTATCTCCATAGAGGATGAAGAGATCATAGAGATGCAGACGTTTAAAATAGCATCTCTGAATGCCGATAAAGATGTCGAGGAAATCCTGAGCTTGCTGAGAGAGAACAATTTTTCAGGGGCGCTGGCGAGGATTGATGATTATCTGGTGCAATACAGCGGACTGAGTCTCTATCAGGATCAAGAGCTAAGCGGTTTGAAAATGGAACTGAAAGCACTGGAGAATAAACTGCAGCTGTTCAGCGAGAAAAAAAATGAGTATCTCAATGAGATTAATGACTTTAACATCCAGTACAACCTTCATCTAGGAGAGGTGATCCGAACAAT
>CAZBLM010000050.1:0-11353 GCA_964492675.1 uncultured Sulfurovum sp. | reverse complement strand
ACTACTCTTTTAGCAGTCTTTTATACTGCCTATTTTAGCACCGCGCTTGACATCTATATCATCTTCTAGTTGAATGAGAGGGGTTGCAGAGAGAGGTGTAGTTATTGTTAGAATGATGGAACATATTGAAATCAAAAAATATATTATATGTTTTCTTAGCATTAGGTATATTACAATATAAGTGGTTTGATATTGATTTATATATTTATCATATTAATTCAGTAGTAAGTTATAGTAAACAAAGGTCTTATGGAAAAGAATGTATGTCATCAACTATTTTAGGAAGAAGATAGTTAATGTTTTGATTACTATATCAAATGATACCTGTGATACCTGATTTAACATAAAGTAAAAAGAAATTTTTTAAGACTATTTCTTTTTAGACTTTTTTTCAGCTCTCTCCTTTTTCTTATAGTCTTTGATATGCTTTTTAATCTCTTGCTTCAACTCTTTTTTGAGCATGCTGTCCATCTTCTGATTGATGTATTTTTTAATCTTCTTTTTTTTGATTGATGCCATGATTATATCCTTTAAAGTTTTAAGGTATTTATGAGCAGTACCTATTTATATGATAAGACAAAGAAACTTTAAATTAAATAAAATATTTGTTGTATGGGATAAATTTATCTGTATACTGTGTATACATATGAAGATGGAAAATTGGGCTATGTATTAAAGATCAATTTAAAGAAATTGAAGAAATTGAGAAAGATAAAATAATCAGACAGTTTTACTCTTAATTTAAACTTATAATATAAAATATATTTATGGTATACTTACTGAGAAAAAGGGATTTAGATACCTTAAAATCAAAGGAGTTGTCATGGATGGTTTTGAAGCACTGTATGCGAAAGCAAAAAATCGTATAGAAGCTTTGTCTGCGTTGCCTTCTGCTAAAGAAGAGTCTATAGAAGAGATGCTTGAGAGTAAAGGCATAGAACGGCGTGACTTCATGAAGTGGGCTGCTGGTATCGCTGCGATGCTTGCTTTACCGTCACAGTTTACACCTTTATTTGCCGAGGCAGCTAAACTTGCTGACAGAACACCTTTGGTTTGGCTGCATATGGCTGAATGTACAGGGTGTAGTGAATCACTTGTACGTGCTGATGCACCTACTGTAGATTCACTTATTTTTGATTATATTTCACTGGATTACCATGAGACCCTGATGGCAGCAGCGGGATGGCAGGCAGAAGAGATACTTACTAACACAATGAGAGATTATGCAGGGCGTTATATCTTACTTGTAGAAGGTGGTGTGCCTACAGCAAATAACGGTCAATATCTTACACTAGGTGCGCATGGTAGAACAGGACTTGAAGTGGTCAAAGAAGCTGCCGAGGGTGCCGCTGCGATCTTCTCCATCGGTACCTGTTCGAGTTTTGGAGGTATACAGGCTGCTGCTCCAAATCCAACAGGTGCCAAAGGGGTAGAGAAAGTTGTCTCTCAACCTGTGATCAATGTCCCGGGTTGTCCTCCAAGTGCTACAAATATCGTGGGAACACTGATGCATTACTTACTTTTTGGAACACTGCCTGCACTTGATCGTTACCATCGTCCTAAGTGGGCTTATGGTAATCGTATACATGATCTTTGTGAACGTCGCGGGCATTTTGATGCCGGAGAGTTTGTAGAGAGTTTTGGTGATGAAGGTGCAAAAGATGGATGGTGTCTTTATAAACAGGGATGTAAAGGGCCATACACCTTTAACAATTGTTCTACAGAACGTTTTAACCAGGCAACACACTGGCCGATAGGGGCTGGACATGGATGTATGGGATGTTCTGAACCGGACTTTTGGGATACCATGGGACCACTGGAAAAACCGATACAGTCTCATCTGGTCATGGGACTAAACTCTACCGTAGATAAGATAGGTACCACACTTCTGACTGCAACGGTCATCGGTATAGGTGCACATGCAGTAGCAAGTATATTTATGAACAAAAATGATGAGAAGGAGGATTAAGTTATGGGTAACAGACGTGTAGTAATAGATCCGATAACAAGAATCGAAGGGCATCTACGTATAGAAGTAGAAGTAGATGATAACAATGTTGTACAAAAAGCTTACTCCTCTTCCACATTATGGAGAGGGATCGAACTGATCCTTAAAGGACGTGATCCACGTGATGCCGGTCTTATGGCACAGCGTATCTGTGGTGTTTGTACCTACTCACACTACAAAGCTGGTGTAGAAGCCGTAGAAAATGCATTAGGGGTAGAAGCACCTTATAATGCAAAACTGGTACGTTCACTTTTGAATGCATCACTCTATATGCATGACCATGTGGTACATTTTTACCATTTACATGGATTAGACTGGGTTGATGTGGTATCAGCACTGAGTGCAGATCCTAAAAAAGCATCTGAACTAGCATTCAAATATTCTGATCTTCCTATAGCAACAGGTACAGATGAACTTACGGCGGTACAGCAGAAGGTAAAAGGCTTTGTGGATAAAGGTCAACTTGGCCCATTTGCCAATGCCTATTGGGGAAACAAAACTTATAAGTTCTCTCCAGAACAAAATCTTATAGCACTTTCGCATTATTTAAAAGCGTTGGAAGTACAACGTATAGCCGCGCAAATGTTTGCTATCTTTGGTGCAAAACAACCACACCCTCAAAGTCTCGTAGTGGGT
The DNA here is from genome assembly GCA_964492675.1 of uncultured Sulfurovum sp. Lineage (GTDB taxonomy): Bacteria > Campylobacterota > Campylobacteria > Campylobacterales > Sulfurovaceae > Sulfurovum. The sequence continues at coordinate 8,709 of CAZBLM010000050.1, read as the reverse complement.
GGAGTTACCTGTGTTCGTGATATATTGAGTCCTGCCCGTTTATCACAGTGGAGAGAAAAATATAGAATAGTAAAAGATTTTATTGATCGTGCTTATCAGGCAGATATCGTAATGGCAGCTGAGGCATATGGTACAGAAGAAACTGTTTTGGGTGGTGTAGGTGTGAAGAATTTCCTTGCAGCAGATGCTTTTCAGCTTAATCGTACAGAACATCTTTTCCAAGGTGGTTACATTAAAAATGGTGACCTAAGCCAAGTATTTGACATTGATGATATGAAGATTGAAGAGGATGTCACACATGCATGGTACAAAGGGACTAAACCACTACAGCCATATAATGGTGTAACAGACCCTGACTATACTGGTTTTGTGGATGGTGATACTGTAAACGGTGAAGCCAAGATCATTGATGAGAACAAAAAATATACTTGGGTAAAAGCACCTCGTTATGATGGTGAAGCGATGGAGGTTGGACCACTCTCCTGTCTGTTAGTGAACTATGCCAGAGGAAATAAAAAAGTACAAGCTGAGGTCGGTGGATTTTTAAAACGAACTGGTTTACCAGTAGGCGCACTTTTTACGACACTAGGTCGTACAGCAGCACGTATGCTTCAAACTAAACTTATCTCTGACAATGCTATTACGATCTTTAATTCATTGGTAGAAAACGTTAAAACAGATGACAGTACATACACGAAGTTTGAGATAGACCCTGAAAAAGAGTATACAGGACGTTTCATAGGTGAAGTACCAAGAGGGACGTTGAGTCACTGGGTACGCATCAAAAATGGTTTGATAGAGAATTATCAGGCAGTAGTTCCAACTACATGGAATGCCGGACCGATGGATGCAAATGGAAAAATTGGACCGTATGAAGCATCATTAGTAGGTTTGAAACTTGAAGATCCAACTAAACCGCTTGAAGTACTTAGAATCATTCATTCCTTTGACCCTTGTATGTCATGTTCTGTACATGTGATGGATATGAAAGGTGTAGAACTGAGCGAATTTAAAGTCAATCCTATGGGTAGTGGTGCAAGCTGCTAGTAGATAAATATAATTTTTTAAAAATGAATGAGAAGGAGTAAATATGGCACATGAAGAAAAATATACCTCAGACCATCCCGATTTTGTCTACAGCAGTGGAAATAGAATTTTACACTGGATACGCGCTCTTGTTATTACAGGGTTAATCATTACAGGCTTTTATATCGCTGATCCATTCTTAACTTCTGAAGGTTCAACAGATAAGCTTTTGTATGCGGAATGGACTAAGTGGCACTTGATCTTAGGGTTTGTTCTTATATCTTCAGGAATAGTAAGAATTTATTTTTTCTTTTTTGGAAAAGACAGTAAAGGTGAATTACGTTCACTTAAAGATGTGTTTAGTGTAAAATCTTGGATTACTCAGTTAAAGTCTTACTTTTTTGTTGGTGAATTACAGAAAAAAGGTTTATATGGGCCTTTACAGTTTCTTACTTACTTTGCCATTATGGTTTTAGTTGTTGTAGCTTCTGTGACTGGTCTGATCCTCTATGTTCATGTTTATCATCTGGGTATAGGACACTGGTTGTATGAACCAATGCGTGCATTGGAAGCATGGATGGGTGGTTTGGCTACTGTACGTTATATACATCATATTACGATGTGGGGGTATTTGATCTTTATACCTATACATATCTATTTGGTTATTTGGTCAGCGATACGTTTCAAACATGGTGCGCTTGATGTGATGTTTACCGGATATGACTATCATTTGAAAAAAGACAAAGATGAAGATGAAGAAGATAAGAAGTGAAAATATTAGTATTAGGGATTGGCAATCTCTTATTTGGTGATGAAGGTATAGGTGTTCATTTTATTAACTATATGGGTGAGAAGTATCATTTTGAGGGAGAACACAAAATTGATATTGTAGATGGTGGGACACTTGCCCAAAGGCTTATCCCAATCATTGTGGAGTATGACAGACTCATCATCATTGATACGATCAATGCACCGGGTGTGAAAGCAGGGGAAGTGTATTTCTTTGACTTTGACGCAGTACCTGATGCAGTAGACTGGCAGGGGTCTGCCCATGAAGTGGAGATGTTACAAACACTTAACATGATGGATCTTGTAGGAGACCGTCCACATACCATGATCATGGGCGTTGTCCCCACAGTGATAGAAGCAACAGAGTTTTCTCTTTCTAAAGGTGTGGCTGATGCTGTGCCTTTAATGGAAAAGACTTTAACAGACCATTTGAATACGCTTGGTATTACATCAGTAAAAAAAGCTGAAGTAAGTATAGAAGCTGTTCTTCCTAACTCATTTAAGGCTCTTGATGCGTATAGCGTTTAAATTTAAGTATACCCATAATAATGGGTTGTTCGTTCGCATTTTAGAACGTATAGCCCAGAGATCTGCACTTCCACTTTCTCTCTATCATGAAGGAACTGAGTATAGAGTAGAGGCTACCGGAGAACAGCCTGAATTGGAAAGTGTAGCAGATGAAATATCTGCACTTGTTCCAAAGTCACTGTTTTTAGCTGAGTATGCAATAGAAGAGGTTAAAGAGGAAAAATCAGAGGGTTCTGAGCTTTTAGCAGAGGAACATGCTGCCTATCAGATACCTTACTGCCCAGAGTGTCAAGAAAAAATTATAGAAACTTCTGATCCTTTTGTAGAATGTACGGTTTGCGGCTTCTCTGATATATCACTAGATATGGATGATCTGGCTAGCTATACAGGTGTAAATAGTGAGAGTCGAGAAGAGTTCTTTGGAGTATTGGCAGATCAACTCCTTGAAAAAGGTGAACTCTCCTTACCTACCTACAATGGTATACGCCGTTTCTCTCTTTTGACTTCAGGTGGTGATAAAAATGATGGGATACTCTTTTGCGATCCTACAGATATATCTGAAAAGTTCTTGATCACACAGGGGGAGTTAGATGCACTAATGACAGTGGAGAAACCTACTGTGAGACTCAAAGCGAAATTTAAATTTCGTATGGAGCATGAGCTCAATGAACCTTTTTATCCTGTATTCTTTGCAGATGACAAGGTGACACTGGCACTCTCAACTGCACTAAAAGAGAAAGGGATTGAGGCTGTTTTTTCTGATAGTGTCACGACACTTCGTGTCTCTTCTGCATTGGAACAACAGCTCATTATTACAGTGGGCCGTGATATCCTACCATGGCATTTTGATCTTACTTTAAAGAGTGCAGCTTTCTGTGAATACGGAGGTTTTCAGGCTTATGGAGACAGTGAGGGGCTTATATTAGACCATCAAATCAATATTGAAGGTAGATCATTCATCGCCTATATAGCGAATAATACTAAAAAATATCAAAACAGTAACACCCCTATGAAAAACACAATAGGATTTGAACCTGCCCATGCAGCGTTACGTTCCATCGTTCTTGAAAAGGGACTGGAAGAGAAGGGACTCTGTGGAGTTTATCTTAGTCGTAATCATACTTCACATATTTTTTCTTTTGCACCCAAGATAGGGTATACACCAATGGTACTTATTACTGATGAATATCTTTTTCAACCAAGAGAAATGATCGAAGCAATAGCCTCAATGGATGAGGGTGGTATGAGATTGGTAAGTAATTTTAAACAACAGTTTCCAGAGTTGTATGCAAAGGCAGAAACCTTGACATTTGAAGCCAACGATGATCTCTCTCCTGTAACTAGACTGTGGGCTATGGCAGCTGTCTTTATAGGTTTGTATGAAGAGAGTGATATACTCAAAGCTTGTGAAATGCTTGAGTCAACAGCCATTGAATTTGGCGGAAAGTCAGGGCCACGTATTGACTATAAGGTGATAAGTACAGGTGAGGGGTATCAACTCGATATGAGACTTGCTATACGCTCTGCCATGAGTTTTAAATTGGCAGGGCTTGATGACTATCTTCTTAGTTTTGGATTTATAGACTCTTTAGCAGACTTTATAGCCCAGCAGGCGGAAGACTCTGATGCAAATATAGGGATAGAAGGTGTGACTTTGAGCGGATCACTCTTTGAGAACCGTCAACTCTTTATGCGAACCTATAATGCTTTGAGTGCAAATTACCCTATCTATCGAAATGAACGTTTAAGTATAGATGATGCCAATGTCACAGTCGGAGCACTTACTCTTGGTAACGAGTAGACGACTTGAAATACCGGTGTTGTGCAGGGCGTGGGTTTTAGACCTTTTGTTTATCAATTGTTCAGATAATGTTACGCAAAAGGAATTGGCGAAACCAAATTACTGTAAGGTCTTTGGTTCAGCCTGTACGCCTAATACGCCTATGGGATCTTATATGGTGAGTTCTGAAGGAGCTTATAATGCGTATTATCGGTATGGAGAGGTTTGATAGTCAAGTTGACATTAGAAAGCATATAATAGTAAAATAGAAGTATGGAAAAGTATCATATAGAAAACATTGCCGGTTACCTAGCTAAAGGTTTTTTAAGTAACCCTCTTACTCCTATTTTGGCTATAGCTTTGCTGCTTTTGGGCTTAGTCTCTTTAGAAGTGATGCCCAGGGAAGAAGATCCTCAGATAGAGGTGAGTGGTGGTTCTATTATAGTTGCTATTCCCGGTACTACACCTAATGAGATAAATAATGTCGTTATCAAACCGCTTGAAAGGCATATTCGTGAAATTAAAGGCATAGAGCATATCCATGGTATAGCAATGGATAATGTTGGTATGATCAATGTCCAGTATTATATTGGGGAAGATAGAGAATCGTCTAATCTAAAACTCTATGACAAAGTCATGCAAAATATGGACAAACTTCCTAAAGGAATTACCCTTCCATTGGTAAAACCTTTTGATATTGATATTGATATCCCCATTGTGACATTAGCCTTTTATAAAATGAAAAATAAAGAGATAGATGCAATCAAATTCTATCAAACCATTAGAGAGTTGCAACAGGAAATTAATGCACTTGATAATGTAGCTAAAACCATGCTAAAAGGGGTCAAGAAACCTCAGTTTAATGTGATGATTGACCTACATAAACTCTCACCTTACAATATCTCTTTAAGCCAAGTAACCAAAGCCATTCAGTCCATTGCTAAAAATACCCCAGAGATCGATACTGAAACTTCAAAAGGAAAACTAATTGTTTTTGGTGTACAAAATGCACTAGACAGTGTTAAAGATCTTAATGAACTTATTATTGCGGAGTATGGAGATTCACTTATCTATTTAAGAGATATTGCAACCATAGAGTATAACTATGATATACAAAATTTTGATTCTGTCTCCTTGACCTATCAAAAAAATTTAGAAGATAAAAATGGCAGTAAAACTCCTGTCTTTGAAGATGCCGGAGATCAGGTCACCATGACTATCTCTAAATTAAAAGGGACAAATGCAGTAAATATCGCAGAGAGTGTCATGAAGAAGATAAACAGTGTGAAAGAGGATCTGCAAAAAGAGGGGATTGGTCTTATCGTCACACGTAATTATGGAACAAATGCCAATGAAGCCGTCAATGAACTTGTTTTTCATTTAACAATTACTATAGTGATCATTGCACTTATCCTTATACCTTTTCTTGGATGGAGGGCATCTTCTGTAGTAACTATTTCTGTACCTATGATCCTGGCTACGGCACTCTTTATTGCTTTATTATCTGATCAGACGATTAATCGTATCACACTCTTTGCATTTATTTTAAGTTTAGGGCTTATTGTGGATGATGCGATCATTGTGACAGAAAATATCTATAGAAGGTCACGTCTTAAAGAGTCTGAGGAACAGGAACCTGATGAGATTATTATCCAGGCAACCGATGAGATAGGCCCTTCAACAAATGTCGCTACTATTGCTATTATACTTACGATGATACCAATGGCTTTTGTAGGAGGAATGATGGGGCAGTTTATGAAACCTATCCCTCTCAATGTACCTGTAGCATTGGGTGTATCTCTATTTGTGGCGTATGTATTTGCACCTTATTTTGCTCGAAAGTTCATTCAGTTCAAGAGCAGGAAAACAGAAGAGTCGCTAGAGGAGAAGAGCTAATGGAAGCGCTTGTCTATAGTATTATCACCTCTAAACGCAATAAAATAATTGTGATCTCCATTGTCCTTTTCTCACTTTTTACTTCAGTGATGATGATACCTTCTAAATCAGTTCTTGCACGTATGCTTCCTGGGAAAAGTGCAAATACTTTTACGATCTATGTAGATACTGCAACAAATGCTTCTATCAAAGAGACAGAGTCTGTTACAAGCTGTATTGTAAATACCTTAAGTAAAGAAGCAGAGATCACAGATATGGAGGTTTATCTAGGTCAAGGTGCACCACTTGACTATGCAGGTTTGGTTAAAGGGAGTGCATTTAAAAGGTTAAAAAGTCAAGCAGAGATCGTCGTTAATTTAACAAATAAACATGACAGAGAAGAGCTCTCATATATGCTTGTGCATCGTTTACGGCCTATTGTAAATGAACATTGTGGGAATCTTGTACCCAATACAACGATAAAGTTTATAGAAATGCCTTCAGGTCCGCCAACTTTGGCTACAGTTGTTATTGAGCTTTATGGAAAAGATAGCAAATCGTTACGAACCATGTCAACAAAGATCACAAAAATCTTAGATGAAACAGAAGGACTTGTAGATATAGATGTTATGCAAGATGATATTTTTGTTAAGTATAATATCGTACCCGATAAAGAGAGAATTATCCGAAGCGGCTTAAATGTAGAGCAAGTTAATCAAATTATTTATCTTGCATTTAAAGGGATGTCGGTAGCGGTAAAAAATACACGTAAACAACAAGATCAAATTCCTATATTTGTAAGGTTAAATGACAAAACACGTCATGTGGACGATAATACAAGAGCATCTTTAAAAGATAAACTGGTCTCTTTTGAACTGATGAATAACCAAGGAATGATGGTGCCTGTCTCTGAAGTAATTACGATACAAGGTGTTGATTCAAACCCTACTATCTTTAGAAAAAACCTTAAAAACATGATAACTATTACTGCAGAGTGTGATATGGTAAGTCAACTCTATCCTCTACTTGAAGCAAGAGAAAAGATAATGAACGAATTAAGTAATAGCTATGAGATCACTAAAGTACCAGGGATCACAACATATATGTTTGACCTTAATGTTAGAGATAGAAAGAGTGGAGCAAAGATGCTGCTGCGTTGGGATGGTGAGATGAAAGTATCACTTGATACATTTAGAGACTTGGGAGGAGCATTTATCGCTGCATTAATACTGATGTTTTTACTGATGGTACTCTACTACAGATCATTTGTACTTAGTAGCATTGTACTACTAGGTAGTTTTCTCTCTATTATAGGGGTGATCTTCGGACACTGGATAGCAGATAAGATACAATTATTTGCCAACGATACACACTTTTTTCTTACAGCAACTTCACTTATAGGCTTCATCTCATTGATGGGTATCAGTGCGAGAAGCTCGATACTGCTTATAGACTTTTCAAGATCTTTAATGGATAGAAAATGTATGGAAAAACAAAGAGCGATAGCTCTAGCAACAGCAACACGTGCAAAACCAATTATACTTACTTCTATTACTATTATTTTAGGTAGTTTATTGTTGGCAAGTGACCCAATCTTTGGAGGTTTAGGCGTTGCTCTTATCTTTGGAAGTACTGCAGCGACATTGGTATCACTCTTTTTTATCCCTATATTAATGGATTATACTAAAGCGTTAAAAACCAATGAGAGTAATTATTGTCAAGCTAGAAATCCTAATGTAAAAAGCTGGTGTGTTCTTAGTCATAATATCAAATCATTTTTTCCAAATAAAAAGAATGATAAAGAGAAAGGTAGCTTGTGAAGCATATACAATTAAGCCACGGAGGTGGTGGAGAAGAGACTAATGATCTGATACATGATCTCTTTGACAGAGATTTTAGCAATGATATCCTGATAGCAGCGGAAGATGCAGCCGTTTTGGAAGTGGAGTAAAAAGATATAACAATGTTCCTATATAAACGTTCTATATAGGAAAATTTATAAGATTTCATTTATGTTATAATCTTAAAATGAATAAAGAGTATAAATGATCATATCATTTTTTGAAGGTTTTTTACTTGGAGTCGGGGCTGCTGTGCCACTTGGTCCTATTAATATACTTATCATGAATAATGCTCTTAGAAATTACAAAAGTGCTGTTGTTATAGGACTTGGTGCTATGAGTGCAGATACAATCTATCTGCTTCTTATTCTACTCGGTATGGCTACATTTTTTAATCAACCTTATGTAGAGAATATATTAGGAGTTCTAGGAAGTATTTTTTTACTTTTTCTTGCCTATATTATCTTTAAAAACCGCAATAACATCTCTGAGAAAAACAAACAGTCATCATTACCCAAAAGTCTTATTAAATCTTATTTACAAGGATTTACACTTACATTTATTAATCCATATACTGTTGCTTTTTGGCTTAGTATCGCTGGTTATACAGCTCACAAAGAGCTTGAACTTGTAATTACTATACTGGGTATGCTTTGTGCAATATTTCTCTGGATAACACTTATGCCCTATATTGTATATCGTTCAAAACATAAGATCTCACAAAATATCTCTTATGGTTTCAGTATATTTTCCAGTATTATTTTATTTGGTTTTGGTTTTTCATTGATCTTAGGCGTGTTTAAAGTGCAGGTATGAAAACCTTATAATATAGAGCCACTTGCAGATTAATAAAAAAGAGGGATTATTAAG
>CAZBLM010000049.1:0-12199 GCA_964492675.1 uncultured Sulfurovum sp. | reverse complement strand
ACATTTCGTTAATTTTTTTTACGAAAAACTGCCTAATTTAACTCCGCGGTTGACAATAGTCATTGCTGAACATGATAGGATTATCGTAAGAGAACGAACACAAAAACTTATAGATGCTTTTGATCCGGATCAATTAGAAGTAAAGGTTATTAAGAATAGAGGACATAATGATATCTCTTCAGATGCCAGTTATTATAAAGCGATGCAGGATTTTATAGGTGAGGGTTGAAAGACAAACCTAGATGGAATAGTTCAAATCTTTAGCTTCTGGATGTAAGCAGTATTGTTTGATGTCTGTTTGGGAGTATTCTATACGATTATTACCACTTTTTTTTGCCTTGTACATGGCAGAGTCAGCGGCATCCAAAAGTACTGTTGGTGTCTCGCCGTCATCAGGATAGATAGAGGCACCGATACTCATTCCTATAGGTATGACATGCTCGTTGATAAGACAAGGTGTATGGGTGATATGATTGATCTTTTTTATGATGTTGTCTAAGTATGTAAAATCATCCAACTCTTCTACGAGTATAACAAACTCATCTCCACCAAAACGACAGATGGTATCTTCTTTTCTTAATATCTTTTTGAGTGCAGCAGCAACTCTTTTTAAGATCTCATCTCCTACTGTATGTCCATAGGTGTCATTGATAGGTTTAAAGTTATCCAGGTCACAAAATATAAGACTTACACATTTGTTAAAACGGTTTGCATGTGCTATGGCATGTTTCAGTCGGTCATTAAATAAAAGCCTGTTTGAGAGGCCAGTGAGAGGATCGTGTGTTGCCAGATACATCTGTGTTTCTGCATCTTTCCTTTGGTGTGTTACATCTGAAAAAATACCTATGTGATTCTCTATTTTACCCTGTGTATTTTTAATAGCATTAATACTCAGCCATTCAATAAATATCTCACCATTTTTCTTTCTATTGGTGATCTCACCTTGCCAATATCCTTCACTATTCACTTGATGCCATAGTTTTTGAAAAAATTGTTTATCATGGTTTCCAGATCTTAACATTTTTGGATTTTTCCCTATCACAAAATCTAGTGAATATCCTGTAATATCAAGGAAAGCATCATTGACATGTACGATATTATTATTGGCATCGGTGATCAGTACACCATCCATAGTGTGTTCAAAGACTGCAGATGACATTTGAAGTGATTGCAGGTTATATAAGTTATTGATAGCTGCACCAATGATAGAAGAGGCAGTCTCCAGCATTTCTACATTACTTGTCTCTAAGGTTTCTTTTTCTGCATCACCTATGCCTAGAAAACCCCACCATTTATTTTGGACAAAGATCGGTAGGATCAGTAGAGAGTTGATCTTAAACATATCAAGCAGTTTTGTTTTGGATTTATCATAATCATCTATACTTCCGTTAATAAGAAGGTTCTTTTCTAATTTATTTTTCCATCGCATGAGGTTGTGTCTGCGATAGTGGATAGCTTTTTTACTCTTTGCCTTTTTATTATCATTGATATATAAAAGTTTATGTGCCTGAAGATCATGTTTATCTTGACCATTTTGATAGATGAATATGGATGAGACATTGGCTGCCTGTTTTAAGTTAAGCATCTCTTGGTGCAAAGCTTCCATCCAGTTAGACTCTTGTAGAAAGTTATGGGCCATTTGATTGATGGCTTGAAGTATATTCTGCTGTCTTTGAAGTTCATGTCTTGTACGTCTTCTTTCCAGAACATCTGTACAGAGTGTTTGCATGATCTTTGAAAAACTTTTTTCGTCAAAAGGTTTGGATAAAAACTGGTTAACACCAAGTTGGATGGCTTTTATTAAGATATCACGTTTTTCAAAATCAGTAAAGAGGGCTATTTTTACTTCTTCGTTAACTTCTCTGATCCTTTCTACCATATCAAGACCATTCATACGAGGCATATTGATATCAGAAAGTATGATATCGGGTTGGTATGCTTGATAAAACTGTAATCCCTCAATACCGTCTTTTGCATTCAGTATACTGTTTGCATAGGGACTTAACATATGTTTTAGTATGGATGAGGTTGTTCTGTCATCATCGACGATTAAAATAGTCAGTTGTTTCATGATATAGATTTTAATTATAATAAGCTTTAGTTTTAATGAAAGTAAATAATATTTATAGATTTACTTATAAAAGTTATTATAATACAAATTTAATAATCTCTGTTTTGTTAAAGAATTCAGTTATAATTGTGAAAATAGAAATAGAAGGTACAGCAGTGAAAGAAGATAAAGTTTTTGCCAAGAAAATAGAAAAAAAATTTGAATTCGATGAAGCTGTAGCCTCTGTATTTGACGACATGTTAAGCCGTTCAGTACCTTTTTATGATGAGGTAAGGGCTTTAGTGTTATCACTCATCCTTTCAGAGCAGGCAGAGGGTAAAAAAGTACTTGACCTTGGTTCGTCTACAGCAAAGTTCTTACTTGATCTCCATAGTAAAATGGATACAAAGATGAAGTTAAAAGGTTTGGATAATTCTCAAGCTATGTTAGACAGAGCAGAGCAGAAATGTCAAGCTTTTGGTGCCAACATTGAACTTGAATTAGCAGATATGCTGGTCTATGATTATGTTGATGAAGATGTGATCGTTGCAAATTATACCTTGCAGTTCATTCGCCCTATGCAGCGTTTAGAACTTATAAAAAGACTTTATAACGGCTTGAATGATGATGGCATATTTATCTTTTCTGAAAAAGTGGTTTTCAAAGACAAGGTTTTAGATAAAGAGATGATCGATATTTACTATGATTATAAAAAAGAACAGGGTTACAGTGAATATGAGATAGCGCAAAAGCGTGAAGCATTGGAAAATGTACTGATACCTTTTACAATAGAAGAGAATATACAGATGTGTAAAGATGCTGGATTTACTCAGATAGATACTGTATTTCAATGGGCTAATTTTGTCACATTCATAGCCAAAAAGTAGAACTTATTATTCTAATTAGAACAAGTTATTCACAACTATTTCACATATGTGAATAAAATCATAAAGTAACACTTTTTTAATTCCCTAAAACACGGGTTTTATTTTTTAATATGAGTTATTCACCACTTATTCACCACTTATTCACCATGTGAAATAATACTTTTTTTTTCATTTTATAACAAATTTATAACAAATTTTAAACTATTTTAGGTAAAGACATTTTCTTGCTATTATTTTCATGGTTTTTAAGCTATAATCATGGCATTAATTTTTTTGGGCTATTTATATGTACGCCCAATATCTAAGGATAGACTATGAGTTGGACACCAAGTAGCTGGAGAACATTTCCTATAAAGCAACAACCAACATACCAAGATAAGGAACTTCTTAAGAAAGTAGAAGATGAACTAAGTTCATACCCACCACTTATTTTTGCAGGTGAAGCTAGAGTACTGAAAGAGAAATTGGCAGCAGCAGGTAGAGGTGAAGCATTTTTACTTCAAGGTGGTGACTGTGCAGAGAGTTTTTCTGACTTTAATGCTAAGAACATCAAGAATCTTTTTAAACTTATGTTGCAGATGAACATGGTATTGATGTACTCTACAGGAAAACCTGTAGTAAAAGTAGGACGTATAGCGGGTCAGTTTGCTAAACCAAGATCTTCTGACTTTGAAGAGATAGATGGTGTGAAGCTGCCTTCTTACCGTGGTGATATTATTAACGGTATCGACTTTACTGAAACAGCAAGGATTCCTAACCCTAAAAATATGTTCAAAGCATACAATCAGTCAGCAGCTACAATGAATCTTGTACGTGCATTTGCCAGAGGCGGATTAGCAGATCTCAACAAGGTACATCAGTGGAATCTTGACTTTATTAAAGACAATCCCCTAGGTGTTCGTTATGATGAACTTAGTACAAAGATCGACTCTTCAATGAAGTTTATGGCTGCATGTGGATTGAACTCTGATACAATGCCTCAGCTACATCAAACTACATTGTATACTTCACATGAAGCACTGCTTTTGAATTACGAAGAAGCATTGACGAGACAAGACAGTGATACAGGTGATTATTATGATTGTTCTGCGCATATGCTTTGGATAGGTGATAGAACAAGAGATTTAAATGAAGCACATATTGAATACTTTAGAGGAATTTCTAACCCTATCGGATGTAAAGTAGGACCAAGTATGCAAGAAGATGAGCTCATAGAGCTTATAGATGCATTGAATCCAAATAACGAAGAGGGTAGGCTAAATCTCATAGTACGTATGGGTGCAAGTAAAATAAAAGAGTATTTCCCTAAACTCCTTAAACGTGTAAGAGATGAAGGAAAAAATGTAGTGTGGTCTTGTGATCCGATGCATGGAAATGTGGAAAAATCTTCAACCGGTTTTAAAACAAGAAACTTTGATAACATCCTTTCAGAAGTAGAACAATTCTTTGCCATTCATAAAGATATGGGAACGATCGCAGCAGGTATACATTTGGAAATGACAGGAAATGATGTAACAGAATGTACGGGAAGTGTTTCATCTGCCATTACTGATGAAGGTCTTGCAAGTCGTTACCACACGCAGTGTGACCCAAGACTTAATGCATCTCAGGCATTAGAGCTTGCATTTATGCTTTCGGATACGATTACAGATTCTGAATAGGTACATATTACTTACAGAACAGTGAAGATATTCTCTCCATCTTCATGTCTGTATGTTAATTTCATTTGATGAATATCTAAAATACTTTTAACAATATAAAGACCTAATCCCAAACCTTTTTTAGAAGTGTGAAAAGGTTCAAAATAATTTTCAAGAGGTTCTTGCAGTGCTTCACCTTTATTAATGATCTGCAGCTGATCATTATCTATTTTGACCTTTATCTGCTTGTCAGTACTGTATTTAATTGCGTTATCTATGAGATTTTTAACTGTAAGGGTGAAGAGCTCAAAATCGACATCGGCACTGTAGTCTTCTCTTATATCTGTAGTGATGAGACGACTTGGGTTTTCTATCATGAGCATATCGACAGATCCTTCAATGATATCACTCATCTTATAAGAATGAATATTAAGTTCAAAGTTTTTAGACGTGATCTTTTCGATTTTGGCAAATTCATCTATAAGAAGATTCATCCTTTCAAAGATACTGTGCATTCTTGCTTTATTTCTCTCATCATCTAGCATCTCAGAGACCAGTCTTCCTTTGGCTATAGGCGTCTTAAGCTCATGCATAATAGCACGTAAAAAAAGTTGTCTGGAGTGCAGAAGTTCACGTATGGTACTTACAGCATGGTCAAATTCATTTGCCACTTCTGCTATCTCATCTTCTTTGTCACTTTTACAGTCTATGTCCAGATCTCCTTTTGAAAAGGTTTGTATCTCACTTTTAAGTTCAGAAAGGGGTCGAAAACTTTTCATGATCCATAGATAAAGAAGAATGATCAAAAGGAAAACAACAGAAAAGACAAGTATACGTTTAAGTGGCAGTTTGGCTTTATTTTTATTTTCTAAGATAAGTTTAAAATGGTCATTATTGATGACCATGATACGTTTGAGACGATAGGTATCCACAGCATAGCGTTTGAATTTTCCTTTCTCTTTGAAAAAACGTTCTATCTGTACAACCATCCCTTTGTCTGTGACAAGAGATACATTTTGAGCTTCAAGGTAGGCTTCATCTATTTTCCCATGTTTTAAATAATAGTCATAAAGATAGTGGGTGATAGCCTTTTCCTGTACTTCTGTATGCTCTTCAAATATCGCACGGTCATATTTTATGGAAGAGTAAAAGAGAACAACAAGCAAGATAAGTGTTACAGAAAATACAAGCCTTATCTTACTGCGTAAAGAAGTGATGATCATCTGTTAAGCTTCTTATACAAGTTTATATCCTACACCGCGTACAGCCTGTATACGTTTAGAATCTTCAGGGTTATGTTCTCCTAGTTTTGTACGTATCTTTGAGATAATGACATCCAGGCTCTTACCCTGTGAATCTATACTCATAGTTCCTGAAGCATTGATGATCTGTTCACGTGACTGTGTGACTCCTTGATACTTGACCAGTAATGAGAGGACTTCAAATTCTGCAGGTGTTAATGCAAGGGCATATTTTTTAAAGTAGAGTGTATCTCCTTTGAGTTCAAAATCACTTTGAGGTGTTACAGAACCGGTATTGCTTGATTTACTGTAACGTCTCAGTAGAGAAGTGATACGAGCATACATCTCTTTAGGGTCATAAGGTTTAGGCAAATAGTCATCTGCACCTAAAGCCAGAGCATCTACCTTATCATTAATGTCCGAACGTGCAGAAGAAATAATGATGGGAATATCATATTTCGCGACCATCTCTTCACACACTTCAAGTCCATCCATTCCAGGAAGTGTCAAGTCAAGTATAAGTAGGTCATACTTTTTCACACCGGCACTAAGCCCAAGATAAGGATCTTCAAAATTGGTGACTTTAATGTCATATTGTGCGAGATATTCGCTCAGAAGTTCTGCAAACTCCGGATCATCTTCTATCATTAAAATATTTATCATGATGTGCCTTTGAATCTATATGATATATTTTAATGACTAAAGGTTAATTGAAGTCAAACAGTATTTTTTATAGGTTAAATGCCTTTTGCATGATTGGCTTGATCTCATCAAAAGTGTAGGTATAATTTGTAAAATGTTCAAAAGCGATGATACCTTGATAAAGTAACATGTCTGAACCGTCTTTAGTTGGTTTACTGTGGGTTCTTGCAAGTTTTAAAAAGGGTGTCTCTTTCCCATAAATGACATCAACACAAGCCTTGCTATTTGGTATGACAGTATCTAGTATCTTTTTAGGGGCAGGGAGGTTTTCATCTTCAAGTCCAGCTGACGTCATATTGATAACTAAGTCAAATTGTTTAGATACAAAGGTATCAAATGTAAATGTCTCAAATCCCTCTTTTATATATTTCTCTAAACGGCCTTCACTTCTATTAAGTAAGGTGACTTCATAGCCTTCATCTCTTAATATACTTGATGTTGACTGCGCTGTGCCACCTGCACCTAAAAAAAGTACTGTTTTGACATTTTTAAATTCGGCTATAGCTTTTAAAAAACCAGGTGCATCGGTATTGTACCCGAAAAGTTTCCCTTCTTTTTCTACAATGGTGTTGACCACACCTATTTTTTGTGCAAAAGGATCAAGTATGTCACAGGCATGAAAAGCAGCTTCTTTGTGGGGTACCGTGATATTGACACCTTTAAGGCCTAAATTAAAAAAAGTCTCTTTGAGTTTTGTACCATCTTTTAGCAGGTAACGTGTGTAGCAGGCGTCGATATGCAAACCTTTAAAAGAGAGGTTATGCATGAGTGGAGATTTTGAATGTGAGACCGGGTTTCCGAAGATGGCAAAAAGTTCTTTCATCTCTTAGCCTTTAGGCTAAGAGAGCGTTGAGCGTTGAGCATTGAGCGTTGAGAATGGCTTGCAGTCATTAAATATCTTCCATCTCTTTAAGTGTAGCAAGTAGGGCACCAAGTTTATTTTTCACTTCCAGATATTCCAGTTCCGGTTTAGAGTCAGCAACCACACCAGCACCTGCCTGCAGTGTAATACTATCAGGCTTAATAAGAGATGTTCTTATGGCTATGGAGGAGTCCATATTGCCATCAAAGGCAAAGTAACCAACAGATCCAGAGTAGAAACCACGTTTTAATCCTTCATATTCTGCGATGAGCTTCATCGCTTCGATCTTAGGTGCACCGGTCATGGTCCCAGCTGTAAAAGTAGCAGCGAAAAGATCGAACATATCTTTACTTTCATCAATAGTTGCCTCTACATCAGTGACCATATGCATTACATGGGAATATTTCTCTACCCTCATCATGTCGGTCACTTTTACTGTACCAGTCTGGGCAACACGTCCTACATCATTACGACCTAGGTCTATGAGCATAAGGTGCTCTGCACACTCTTTAGGGTCATCCAGCATCTCTTGCTCTAACTCTTTGTCTCTTGCAGCATTTTTACCACGTTTACGTGTCCCTGCAATAGGACGAAGGAGTATCTCTCCTTCAGTGAGACGTACCATCACTTCCGGGCTTGATCCACAAATGGAGAACTCTTCATAGTCAAGTAAAAAGAGGTAAGGTGAGGGGTTTTTTGAACGTAAGACTCTGTAAAAACTTAGAGGGTCAATTTTTCCTTTTTGCGTATATCTATTTGATATAAGAAGTTGAAAGATGTCTCCAGAACGTATGTTTTCTTTAGACTCATCTACCAGTGCTTTAAAACGCTCTTCATCTATACTGAACTTACCTTCGCCTTCAAGTTTGACAGCTTTAAGTGCCATAGGTGTACAGGTATTGTGTAAGAGTTGTTCTATCTGTTCTATGCCATTCTCCATAGACTCATCATTTAAGATCATGGTGAGTTTAGCAGATTTGTGGGAATAGGCAATGATGATTTTGGGACGAACAAGGTCAAGGTCTGGTGTATCTAAAGGATCTAAGAGATCATCCATACTCTCTTCAAGTACCGGTTCAAATACCTTGACCATGTCGTAAGCGATGAAGCCTATAAAACCGTCTACAAAAGAGAATCCTGCTTGAGAAGCTTTTTCTTTATAAAGTGCTTGATCTACAGAGGCATAATAGTTTTTTAAAAAGGTGAAAGGATCTTCTTTCAACACATTTTTAGTACCGCTTTTATCTGTATATATGGTTGTCTTATCTTTATAGCTCAAACGTTCCTGTGCACCTATAGTGATAAATGAAAAGTTTCCATCACTTGTGTTGACAACTGATTCAAAAAGCATAGTAATCTCATTTGGAAAGATCTCTTTGATCTTTCCATAAAGCGCTACGGGTGTAAGTTGGTCAAAAAGTATTGTTTTTTGCATTTTGATCACTTCTTTATAACAAAAGCACGTTTATTAATACGGTCTTTTACTTTTTTCAACGCTACATCTACTTCGGCTCTTGTCTCATATGGCCCGATGAGTACTTTTTTAGTACCTTTTGCATCGGTTTTAATAACAGGGCGATTAAAGCCACTGTTTTTGATCACAGATAAAAGACGTTTACTAGGCTCTTTATTGAAAGCACCGACTTGAACATAGAATTGTTCTTTTGTTATAGGTTTTTGGGTGACTGGCTTCTTTTCTACAGGTTTTGGGATCACTGGCACTTCTTTTTTCTCTTCTTTCACTGGTGCTGGTATTTTTTCTTCTATTTTGGGAAGTTCTATAGGTTGTGGTGCAGGAATTACTGGTTCTTTTTTCTCTACTTTTTTGATTGACTCTATTTTCTCCGGCTTAGGTATGATTACAGGTTTTTCGATCTTAACTTCAGGCACTTTTGGTTTTTTCTCTATAATATCCTCAAGAGATGGTTCCGCTATCTTTTCGATCTTTTCAGGTTTTTCCTGCAGTTTTAATTCCGGTGCGATGAGTTCAATGCTATCTTCTTCTAAGATCAATTGGTTGTTATCCTGAGTTTTAAGAAGGCTCCTTGTAAGGATAATAGCTATTATTAATACAACAATAAACAAGGCGATAATAGTTAAAAAACTTTTTGTTTTACGGTTTTTAGGTTCGATATTATCTATAATCAGGTCATCAAGATTGTGATCAGTCATGAGGTGTATATCTCCAGATATAATTTTGAATTGATTATATCATATTTATATATATAATGAAGCTTTTAGAAGGTATCGTAAGGCAGTGTAACAATGTTATAGGCCTCAGGAAGATTAAGAGAGGGAAGAGTCTTCCATTTTTTAGTCATTTTTTCTTTGAGTGCATCAGAGTAGATATCTAATTGTTTGTCAGCTTCTTCTAGAGAAAGGCTGTTCACAGGTATGAAAACCTGTAATCGCTCAGTATCTTTACCCTGATAAATATGATAGTTGTCTATCTCTAATGTTTTAAACAGATGTTTAATAAGATGATAAAAACGTTGATACTCATCCCCTTTATATTCGATCACAAGATGATCTGTATAATTATCTTTGACTAAGGGAAAAGCAATAGTGAACTGTCTATTAAAATGTTGTTTGAGCACGAGTGGGGATGGAATCTCATCGATACGTTCAAACTTGGCATAAAAAGTACGATTGTTGAAAGGAATTTTTTCAACGATCGCAGATCTTTTTATGTAGTAATGGTCAACGGAAAACTCTAGATCAAAAACTTTTATTTTACTGACCTAGTAGATTGATTTGTCGTAGATTACAAAGTCTTGTGCTAAAACTTTCATCTCTTCTTTGATCGTTGCATGAAGTGCTGCATCATTTACATTATCAAGTACATCACAGATCTTGTTTGCGATGATCTCAAACTCTTTTTCTTTCATACCTCTACTTGTAAGTGCAGGTGAACCTATACGAACACCAGAAGTAACAAATGGAGATCTTGTCTCACCAGGAACAGTATTTTTGTTCACAGTGATACCAGCTGCACCAAGTGCTGCGTCAGCATCTTTTCCTGAGAAGTCTTTGTTAAGGAATGAAACAAGTACAAGGTGGTTGTCCGTACCGTCAGAGACAACATCATATCCACGTTTCATAAGTACATCTGCAAGTACAGTAGCATTTGCTTTTACTTGTTTTGCATAGACTTTCCACTCATCAGAAAGGTTGTGTTTGAAACCTACAGCTTTTGCCGCGATCACGTGAACAAGTGGGCCACCTTGAAGACCAGGGAAGATAGCAGAGTTTACTTTCTTAGCAACATCTTCATCATTTGTCATGATCATACCACCACGAGGTCCTGCAAGTGTTTTGTGTGTCGTTGTTGTCACAACATCTGCATATGGGAATGGGCTATGGTGTTCACCTGCACATACAAGACCCGCAATGTGAGCGATGTCAGCAAATAAAATAGCACCTACTTCATCAGCGATCTCTCTAAACTTCTTGAAGTCGATCTCTCTAGCATACGCAGAAGCACCACATACGATGATCTTAGGTTGCACTGTCTTAGCGATACGAAGTACTTCGTCATAGTTAATGCGACCATCAAGTTCCACACCATAAGTAAATGAAGAGTAGTTCTTACCGGAAAAGCTTGGTTTGGAACCATGTGTTAAGTGACCACCGTGGCTTAAGTCCATACCAAGTATTTTTTCTCCAGCTTTAAGAAGTGCAGCATAGACTGCACCGTTTGCTTGAGAACCTGAGTGAGGTTGTACGTTTGCATAGTTACAGTTAAACAGTTTACATGCTCTGTCAATAGCCAGTTGCTCAACAACGTCTGCAAATTCACATCCACCATAATAACGTTTATAAGGGTAACCTTCTGCATACTTGTTTGTAAATACTGAACCCATAGCTTCCATCACTGCAGGAAGCGTAAAGTTCTCAGATGCGATCATCTCTAAGTGATCAGTTTGTCTTTCTCTCTCATTTTCAATAGCTTGAAAGATCTCTGGGTCAAAAGTTTCTATAGCATAGCTCATAGGGTTCCTTATTTGGGAAGTAATATATGTGTATTTATAGCAAATTTCTACTAAATATGTTATGAATTTTTGAGTGTATTTGTTTTTATCAGATAACTGTGAAAATGTATCATGTCCAAAGAGAATATAAACTTGTTATATTCATATCAAAACCTTATAGAATATATAACTTTCCTGAGGTTAACAATAGACTACAATTTCTGATTTAATTGATTTTCACGCTTATTACACTATTTTATAGTATGATATAAAATAATATATTTTATAAAAAGGAATACAAAATGGTAAGAAAGAACATTAAACTTATAGGTGCTATAAGCATACTCACATCAGCACTGATTTTTAATGCGTGTACACCACAAGAACGTGCTTTTGCTACTGGAGTAGGTATGGGTGTAGTTGCAGCATCAGTCTTTTATAGTAGTCCTCACTATTATGATCGACCATATTATTACTATAATGATAGGTATTACTATGGTGGAGTTTATCGTAATGGATACTATCATTACCGTGGGAAAAGATTTAGAAATGGGCACTATTACCATAGTGGATACAGATATTACAATGGAAATCGCCACCCTGCTAAAGTAGGTCATCACGGCTATTATAAAAATAAGAAAGTATACAGAAATCGTGATAGATACAGAGATGATTATCGTAGATTAAGATAGATATTTTGTTATCCTTTATCCTTAGATGGATATGCTAACAAATAGAGCTGTAGATTCGATATTTTAGTGTCACGAGTATATAAAAACATCCTATCTTTAAAACCTTATAAAATAGAGCCACTTGCAGATTAATAAAAAAGAGGGATTATTAAGG
>CAZBLM010000048.1:0-12532 GCA_964492675.1 uncultured Sulfurovum sp. | reverse complement strand
CAAATTTTGATGAGCTTTTAGAGCGTGGTAAAATGGATATAGAGGGTGTAACAAGCATCGTTTCTGGATTACTTAAGGAGATACAAACTGAGGGTAATACAGCACTTAAAGCACAGATAGCAAAGTTTGATAGATGGGAGCCAGAAGAGGATGCTGAGCTTCTAGTCTCAACAGATGATATGGCTAAGGCTTATGAGAACATAGATCCAACACTTCGTGATGCTTTGCACCTTGCGTATGACCGTATAGAAGCATATCACCAGAAACTTATGCCAAGTACATGGATGGATACTGAAGCAAATGGAACAATACTTGGACAAAAGGTCACTGCTGTAGACAGAGCAGGGCTATACATCCCCGGGGGAAAAGCTGCTTATCCATCTTCGCTGCTTATGAATGTTATCCCCGCTCAGGTAGCAGGAGTAGAAGAGATAGTCGTTTGTACTCCAGCACCCGACAATGAACTTAATGAGCTTCTACTTGCAGCATGTCACCTCTGTAAAGTGACACAAGTCTATAGAGTAGGTGGTGCTTCTGCTATCGGTGCAATGGCATACGGTACAGAGACCATCCCTAAAGTAGATGTTATTACCGGACCAGGAAATATCTTCGTGGCAACAGCTAAGAAATTGGTTTATGGTGAAGTAAACATTGATATGATAGCAGGACCTTCAGAGATAGGTATACTAGCAGATGAGACAGCTAGAGAGGACTATATAGCTATAGATCTTCTAAGCCAAGCAGAACACGATGAAATGGCATCTTCTATACTTATAACAACCGATAATGAATTGGCAAACAGAGTAAGTGACAAAGTAGAAGAGTATCTTGGCACTCTTAGTCGTGAAGAGATAGCTAGAAAGTCTATAGAAGAGCGAGGAGCGATCATCGTTACATCTGATATGGATGAAGCCATAGCTCTCATGAATGAAATCGCACCAGAACACCTTGAAGTTATCACTAAAGACCCTATGAGTCTACTGGATGACATTAAACATGCAGGGGCCATCTTCTTAGGTGAAAATACACCTGAACCTATAGGTGACTACGTAGCAGGACCAAACCATACACTCCCTACAGGAGGAACAGCAAAGTTCTACTCACCACTCAGTGTTGAACATTTCTTGAAAAAGTCATCTATTATCTCAATGTCCAAGAAAGGTATGGAAGAGATAGGTGAGCAGTGTGCATTGATAGCAAATACCGAGGGTTTGACTGCACATGAAGAATCAGTGAGAATCAGACTTAGATAGTAATTTTTTCATAGCGTTATAGTTCTTGTAGGATTATTCCTATAAATATTCTAAAGAAAAAACGTTATTCTTGTAGTATTAAATTTATTACGATAAATATAAAGGAATATTATGAGAAGCTTCAGAAAAGCATTTACAATGGTGGAGCTAGTTTTTGTGATTGTAGTTATTGGTATTTTGGCCGGTATCGCAGTTTCGACACTTTCAGCGACTCGTCATGATGCCAAGGTATCTGTAGGCATAAATAATATAAAGCAAGCAATAGTGGATATTGGTAGCTATTGTCTTGCACAAGATGAATTTGGAACATGGCAGGAAATGACTGATGTTCCGCTAGATAGAAAAAAGAAACAGAAAAAAAGTAGATATAAAACAGAAGGTGAAAATTGTATTGTTTTTATACGAACAGATAACCCTGATAGTATTACAGTTAAGATCAATAATGGTGGATATAAAAAAAGTACACTATGTAAAGACATTAGTGATGAACTAATTAAACAGCGTATTGCAGCTAAAAAGAAGGGTGTCAAACATATGTTTGGTGGAACTTCAATCAATTAAACCATGCAATTTGTTTTATTGTATATAGTCTGAAAACTTGAATCCATCACTAGGTGGAGATAAAAACCATACTTTTTATCCACCTTTCGGTGAACTTTAGTTTTTCATTCAGATATGGGATACTTAATATTCCACTACATCATAAAATAATTAATTTCCTTATAAGTTTCATATCCATATTTTAGTTACTTTTAAGATAAATAATGTGATATACTTTATATATAAAAGGATGATCATGAAAAAAATATTGACATTGGTATTGTTAAGTTCGTTAGTGTGGGGAACATGGGGAACAGAGGTTACTTTTAAAGGTGAGCAAGTTATTCTTAATAGTAATGGTTTAAAAGTTGGAGCAATGGCACCAGCTTTTATAGCTGTAAATAAAGATTTTATGGAAGTAACTGTTGGCGGAGTAAAAGATAAGGTGCAGGTGATAGCATTTGTACCTTCTTTTGATACATCAACATGTAAATTAGAAACGATCGCTTTTAATAAAAAAGTATCTAAAATGAAAAATGTTGAGGTGATAGTGGTATCTAAAGATCTACCTTTTGCAATAAGTAGGTTCTGTTATGATAACAGCATTAAAAATGTTAATACGGTTTCTGACTATAAAGATGCAAATCATGCACTGAGATATGGTACAACTATCTCTTCACCACCATATTTGGAAGGTTTCTTTGGAAGGGTTGTTTATGTTGTTAATACAGATGGTAAAATAACTTATAAAGAGGTTGTACGTGACATTAGTCATGAACCTGATTATGATAGGATCATTAAAGCTGTTAATAGTTTGACAGAGAAATAGCATCATACTTTTTTCGTTCTCATACGCTGTGTAGGAACGAGAGTTTTATAGTGTATAAATTATTTTGAAAGAGATAGATTTATATTGAAAAAATGTGATTTAAAATTAAGTAGTGGCGCGGTGGACGAGACTCGAACTCGCGACCCCCTGCGTGACAGGCAGGTATTCTAACCAACTGAACTACCACCGCGCATAAAACCAAATAAATGGTTGAAAAGAATTGTACTTTAATTAACTTAAATGTACATGGTGGTCGCTACAAGACTCGAACTTGTGACATCTACCTTGTAAGGGTAGCGCTCTACCAACTGAGCTAAGCGACCAGACATAATGTATAGTGGTGACCCTTCATGGATTCGAACCATGGGCCCACTCCTTAAAAGGGAGTTGCTCTACCAACTGAGCTAAAAGGTCATTTTTTTGACTTAATCTTTCGAATAAGTGGACGGAATTATAGCTCAGAAAGCTTTGATTGTCAAGAGATTTTAGGGAAATATTTTAAATTTTTAAAACTTCTTCTAACTTCTGTATGGCAAATGCTGTGGATTGTTCTTGAATAGTATTTCTATCACCTTTAAAAAAGCACTTAAAAACTTCTTCTCCAACGGGAGTTTTTAAGCCTATATAAACAGTACCTACAGGTTTAATATCAGTTCCTCCGGAAGGACCTGCAATACCCGAAACAGCAATGGCATAATCACTTTTGATCGTATCTGTTAAGCTTGAAATCCCTTTTAACATCTCTTCAACACATTGTGAACTCACTGCCCCATGATCTACTAATGTTTTTTGAGTGACTCCCAGCCAAGCCTGTTTTATCTCATTTGAGTAGCTCACCACAGAACCATAAAAGATTTCAGATGCCCCGCTTATGGAAGTGAATGCCGCAGCCAGTCTCCCACCAGTACAAGACTCAGCAAAAGAAATGGTCTGTTTCTCTTCAGTAAGTTTCAAAACAATTTTTTCAACATTTTCATAATTAATCTTCATAGTTTAAGTATACCAAAACTCCTATCAAATCACGCAGAGCGTGCCTTGTCGTGGCGAACGCCCTTGAAAGCGAAACGATTCGAGAGCTACGACGCTTTTTTTGCTTCGTTTTTTCTAAAAAAATGAAAGGAAGAACAACGCCACAAGTAAAATTTGAGGAAAGTTAAAAAAGAATATACATCAAGCTATAACGTCAATAGAGACTATACAGTAGATTATAATACACTTTTAGATACAATCTCACGATAATATAAGACTATCAACAAGGTATTATCAACAATGGATTTTAAAGACACACTGCTTCTTCCTAAAACAAATTTCCCAATGCGTGGAAACCTCCCAACAAATGAACCTAAAAAGTACAATGCATGGTATGATACCGGCATTTATGATCAGATGAAAACAAAACGTGCAGATGCAGAAATGTTCACACTTCACGATGGACCTCCTTATGCTAATGGTGACATTCACATAGGACATGCACTGAACAAAGTACTTAAAGACATCATCTTAAAATACAACTATTTTCAAGGTAAAGCTGTTCGTATGACGCCGGGTTGGGACTGTCACGGTCTTCCTATCGAGCAAAAAGTAGAAGAGAAACTTGGTAAAAGTAAGAAAGAAGCGATGCCAACAGAGAAGTTTAGAGAGCTTTGTCGTGCACACGCTGCAAAATTTGTTGACATTCAAAGAGATGGGTTTAAAGCACTAGGGTGTATTGCAGACTGGGAAAATCCTTATGTAACAATGGATTTCAAATTTGAAGCCAACATCTACAGAACACTGTGTGAAGTAGCACAGAAGGGACTGCTTGTTGAAAGACACAAGCCTATCTTTTGGTCATGGGCAGCACGTACTGCTCTTGCAGATGCAGAAGTGGAGTATGAAGATAAAGAAGATTATTCTATCTATGTTCACTTTGAACTTTCTGATGCAGCCAAAGAGAAAGTAGGGGTAGAAGGTAAAGCAGGTCTTGTCATCTGGACAACAACACCTTGGACACTTCCGGCAAATACAGGTATCTCATTAAACCCTGAAGAGATGTATGTACTGACTGATGATGGTCACATCGTTGCAGAAGCACGTTATGATGACATGATAGAACAAGGAGTTGTAAGTGGACATGCTTCAAGAAAGATAGCCGCAACAGAAATGGAAAACCTTTTAACTATCAACCCTGTAAATGGTCGCAGTTCAACAGTAGTACTTGGTGATCATGTACTTATGGATGGCGGTACAGGATGTGTACACACGGCTCCTGGACATGGTGAAGATGACTACAAAGTAGGATTAAAATATGGTCTTGAAGTAGTGATGCCTGTAGATGAAAGAGGGTGTTATGATGAGTCAGTTGTTGGACTGAACCTTTTACCTAATCCTGAAGAGTTTGTAGGAATGCATATCTTTAAAGCAAATGAACCGATCTTAGAGATACTTGGTGACAGTTTGCTGAAACAAAGTAAATTTGTTCACTCATATCCACATTGTTGGAGAACAAAAAAACCGCTTATTTATAGAGCTACAAACCAATGGTTTATCTCTATAGATGATAAAGCAGAGGGTGCAAAAGATACTTTAAGAGATACTGCACTGAACGCCATCGAAAATGTTGATTTTTATCCGAAATCTTCTAAAAATCGTCTCAAACCGATGATAGAAGGTCGTCCTGACTGGTGTATCTCTCGTCAACGTTCTTGGGGTGTACCTATAGCTTTCTTTAGAGTAAAAAGTACAAAAGAAGTTATATTTGATGCAGATGTGTTAGAACATGTGGCAGCATTGTTTGATACACATGGTGCAGATGCATGGTACTCTATGAGCAATGCAGAGTTATTGCCTGAAGATAGCAAGTATAATCCGGATGATCTAGAGAAGATCTCAGATATTCTAGATGTTTGGTTTGACTCTGGTTCTACATGGAACTCGGTACTTAGTTCAGGTAATTATGATGCAGGGAACTATCCGGCATCACTTTATATCGAAGGTTCAGACCAGCATAGAGGTTGGTTCCAATCTTCTCTACTGCTAAGTGCAGCGGTGAATGAAGTTTCACCATATAAAACGCTTATCACTCATGGATTTACTGTGGATGACAAGGGTGAAAAGATGTCTAAATCTAAGGGTAACGTTGTTGCTCCGGACAAAGTGGTCAAACAGTATGGTTCTGAAATACTTAGACTATGGGTTGCACTTTCTGATTACCAAACAGATTTGAAAATATCTGATGGTATTTTGAAACAGACAGCAGAACAGTACAGAAAGATACGTAATACATTTAGATTTTTACTTGCAAATGTGGATGATCTTGAAGCGTATGTTTCTAATGATGCATATGGTGAACTTGACAGATGGATACTAACTAAGTCAAGAGAAGTATTTACTTCAGTGAAGAGTTCTTTTGATGAGAATGATTTCCTTAGAGGATTTGCAACCCTAAATCACTTCATCACAAATGAGCTGTCAGGTATCTATATGGATATCACAAAAGACAGACTATACTGTGAAGATAAGAATGATCCTGTAAGACGTGCAACACAGTCAGCGATGGCACATATCTCTAAAGCGATGTTAGGCCTTGTTGCTCCTGTACTTACCTATACAGCTGATGAGATACTAGAATATGCACCAGCACTTTTCAAAGATGGTATGGAAAATGTATTTGACCTTGTGTATGTAGAAGTTCCTGAAGTTGAAAAAAGTTTTAATGATGAAGTACTGATATCAGCACGTGAAAAGTTCTCTGAAGCGATAGACAGTCTCAAAAAAGAGAAAGTGATCAAAGCTACACTTGAACTTGAGATTGCTGGTGATATGACTCTTTTACCTATATTTGATAGTAAAGACCTTGAAGACTGGTTTGTAGTATCTGCTATGAAAGCATCTTCAGAGGGTGAACAGGTAGCAAGCTTTGAAGTTGAAGGAAAAGTATTTACAGTACATAAAGCATCTTCAGCGAAGTGTCCTAGATGTTGGAGATTTACTTCTACATCAGAAGAGTGTGCCTGTGAACGTTGTGGCAAGGTCGTGGCATAATGTTCGACATGACACAGCCTATACAAATGGAAGTGATCATCGGTTCAATCGTTTTTATCTTTGGACTGGTTGGCATAGGATTGGCACTTGTGTCGTATTATAAAAAGAAAATGAAGGTATAAGGAAGAAAGTTGATTACATTAAAAGAAGCATTGACTAAATCTAATGAAGAATTGGCAGAGCTTAGAGAAGAAATGGAAGCAAAAGCAAAAGCTTCTGATCTCAATGCTTATGTAGGGTTCGAATCTTCAGGTGAGGGTGTACCGATACTGATCAAAGATAATATCCAAGTCAAAGAGTGGTCAGTGACAGCGGGATCTAAAATCCTTCAAGGATACATTGCACCTTATGAAGCAACTGTGATCACGAACTTGAAATCTAAAGGCATGATGGCATTTGGACGTGCAAATATGGATGAGTTTGCAATGGGTTCAACCACAGAGAGTTCTTTTTACGGTGCAACTAAAAATCCACATGGTACAGATAGAGTACCCGGAGGGTCTTCAGGTGGTTCAGCGGCAGCAGTAGCAGGCGGTATAGCTATTGCAGCACTTGGGTCAGATACTGGAGGGTCTATCCGCCAACCGGCAGCATATTGTGGTTGTGTGGGTATGAAACCAACTTATGGAAGAGTAAGTCGTTTTGGTTTAGGAGCATATGCATCAAGTCTTGACCAGATAGGGCCTATTACACAAAATGTAGAAGATGCAGCGATTCTTTATGATGCTATTAAAGGGCATGATGATAAAGATTCAACCTCTGCAGATTTTGAGATAGAAGATATTGCTAATAACATCGACCCGGATGTAAAACTGACCATTGCAGTGATAGATTCATATGTGGAAGCGGCAGATGCAGATATCCAAGAGGCATTTGCCCAAACTGTTTCTAAACTTGAAGCAGCAGGACATACTATTGTACATAAAGAGATGTCAAACACAAAGTATGACATCGCAACGTACTATGTACTTGCAACTGCTGAAGCAGCAACAAATCTGGCACGTTATGATGGTGTCCGTTATGGAACAAGGGCTGAGTCTAAGAGTACAGAGGAGCTTTTTTACCATTCCAGAAGTGAAGGTTTTGGAGATGAAGTAAAAAGACGTATTATGCTTGGTAACTTTGTACTTTCTTCTGGGTATTATGATGCTTATTATGTGAAGGCGCAAAAGGTTAGACACCTTATTAAAGATGAATTTGATGCTATTTTTGAGGATGCTGATCTTATTTTGTCGCCGGTTGCACCTTCTGTTGCACCAAAAATGGGAGCTTCAGAAGATCCTCTTGAGATGTATAAGTCTGATATGTATACGTTGGGTATTAACCTAGCGGGACTACCGGGTATCTCTGTACCTGTAGCTAAAAATGATGAAGGCATGCCAATTGGTCTACAACTCATCGCCAAAGCTTTTAATGAGAAAACACTTTTTAACGGTGCAGCAAGCATGGAAAAAGCTGTAAATTATACGAAATAACACAAAGGAAAAATAACATGAGAATTAAAAAAAGAGCATTAACATTTGAAGACGTATTACTAGTACCACAGCACTCAGTTGTCCTTCCTAAAGAAGTAAGTATCAAGAGTCAACTTACAAAGCGTGTATCACTAAATACACCTATCGTATCAGCAGCTATGGATACGGTAACTGAATACAAAGCGGCTATAGCAATGGCACATTTGGGCGGTATAGGTATCATCCATAAAAATATGGATATCGAGACACAGGCAAAACAGATCACAAAAGTGAAGAAGTCTGAGAGCGGGATCATCATTGACCCTATCTTCATAGGTCCGGATAAAACGGTTGCTGAAGCAGATGCTTTAATGAGTGAGTATAAGATATCTGGTGTACCTGTGGTAGATACTGATATGAAATTGGTAGGTATTATCACAAACCGTGATATGCGTTTCATCACGGACATGAGTCAAAGGATAGCAGATGTGATGACAGCTGCACCACTTTTTACGGCTAAAGTAGGTACAACACTTGATGAAGCAGCAAAATTACTTCAAGAACATAAAGTAGAAAAATTACCACTTGTAGATGATAATGATGTACTTCAGGGACTTGTAACGATCAAAGATATCGAAAAAAGAGAGAAGTTCCCTAATGCAAACAAAGATGAGCATGGACGTTTAAGAGTTGGTGCAGCAATCGGTGTCGGACAACTTGACAGAGCGACTGCTTTAGTTGATGCAGGAGTAGATGTGATCGTACTTGACTCTGCACATGGACATTCTCAAGGTATCATTGATACACTTAAGCTCATTAAGAAAACACTTGATGTTGATGTGATAGCCGGGAACATTGCTTCTGCAGCTGCTGCACAAGATCTTATAGATGCCGGTGCAGATGCTGTGAAGGTTGGTATAGGACCTGGATCTATCTGTACAACACGTATCGTAGCAGGTGTAGGTGTACCTCAGATCTCTGCCATTGATGAAGTTGCAGAAGTGGCAAATAAAGCAGGTGTACCTGTAGTGGCTGATGGGGGTATCAAATACTCTGGAGATGTTGCTAAAGCTTTGGCTGTAGGTGCTAGTTCAGTGATGTTAGGTTCTGCGCTTGCAGGAACATATGAAGCACCGGGTGAAATGATACTCTTTAACGGACGTCAGTTCAAAGAGTATAGAGGTATGGGAAGTATCGGTGCGATGACCAAAGGAAGTACAGACCGTTACTTCCAAGAGGGAACAGCAGCAGACAAACTTGTTCCTGAAGGAATTGAAGGCCGTGTACCATACAGAGGGCGCATCTCAGATGTAGTACATCAAATGGTCGGTGGACTTCGTTCATCTATGGGTTACTGTGGTTCAGAGAGTATTAAAGTATTCTGGGATAAAGCTGAGTTTGTTGAAATTACATCGGCAGGACTTAAAGAGTCTCATGTTCATGATGTGACGATCACTAAAGAGTCACCTAACTATCATAGTTAACGATTTATAATATGTCTACTGCTCCATACGATACTATCATTGTAGGAGCAGGTGTAGCAGGTGCTTCTGCTGCATATTTCCTTACTAAAAAAGGCCAAAAAGTTTTGGTTTTAGATAAAGACGGCATTGCTTCTGGTGGGTCAGGGGCTGCTGGGGCTTTTGTATCTCCTAAGATCGGAAAAGGCTCTTCTCTTCAAACACTAACTAATGAAGCTTTCTCCTTTGCCAAAGACTTCTATCTCTCTACATGCCCAGACTATTTTCATCAGACAGGTGTCATTCGTATACCTAAAGATGAAGAGGATGCGACAAAATTTACTGCGTATAAACCGTTCAATACAAACAAATATGAAAAATATAATAAAGAGAAACTTCAGTCATTAGGGTTAAAGACAGACTTTGACAGTTTTTTCTTTCCTGAAGCAGGGGCTTGTGATGCGCAAGAATTGTGTGTATTTTTACTTCAAAGTATAGATGTTGTACAGGTTGAAGTAAATCAGATAACATATGGAGATGGTCTGTGGTGTGTAGGTGAATACAAGGCTACAAATATAGTGTCGGCTACTGGGTATGAGAGTGATTTGGCGGATTTACGGTATATGGGTATAAGAGGTACATGGGGGACACGTGGTGATTTCATTTCAGCTTTAGATTTAAAAGTGAGTATGCACCAGTCTATGTCTGTAGGGGCAAATGTAGACGGTGTCATCAAACTTGGTGCGACACATGAAAAAGAGGTAAAAAAATCCGTGCCTTGTGAAGCGCTACAAGCCTTAAGTCTCAAAGAGAAAGCTTCTTCTCTCATAGATACATCAGATCTGGAACTTAAAGCAGTATTTTGCGGGATGCGTGCAGGATCTAAAGATTATTTTCCACTGGTAGGGAAAGTGATAGATGTAGATTTTATGTTAGAAAATTATCCTGCCATTACTCGTGGTGCTAAGCCGGAGTTAAAACATGTTGATAACCTTTTTGTACTGAATGGACTTGGGGGACGCGGTTTTGTTTTTGCACCGCTAATGGCTGAAATATTGAGTGACTGTATAGTAGATAATAAAGAGATAGACAAAAGAGTCAATCCTGATAGGTTGTTTTTGAAATGGTGCAGAAAGCTATAATTGATGATAATCAGCTCTTAGTTAGCCACTCTTCCCATTCTGGATCTTGTGAAACATG
Source organism: uncultured Sulfurovum sp. (assembly GCA_964492675.1). Classification (GTDB taxonomy): domain Bacteria; phylum Campylobacterota; class Campylobacteria; order Campylobacterales; family Sulfurovaceae; genus Sulfurovum. Next base: position 1,773 of record CAZBLM010000048.1, on the reverse strand, counting down.
TGGAAATCCATCAAGTAACTCTTGTGGCTTAAAGCTTGGTTTATACGCAAACGCTTTACATCCCTCTACCCAGTATCCCAAATATATATATGGTAATTCCAGAACCTTTGCCAGTTTGACCTGATAAATCAGAGAGAAGGTACCTAATGACAGACGAGGGAAGTCAGGGTCATAGTAAAAATAGATAGAAGAAATACCATCATCTAAAACATCGATGAGGTCTACACCTACAAGCTGTCCATCTATGACATAGAGGACTTCTTTCCCAAAGTCATGTGCACCATCTACAAAGTTTTCATGGTATTCTCTTTGAGATATATTTCTATGTGACCAGTCATCTTTCATATGTTTAAAAGCATGGTATTTATTGTAAAGGTCTATATGTGCTTTGGTCATCGTAGGTTTTTGTACGATGATCTGTGTATCTTTATTTCGGTTGAGGGCTTTTCTTTGTGATTTACTTGGACTAAACTCATTTACATTGATACGTACACTCTTACACTCATTACATCCATTACAGATAGGGTGAAAAAAGTATTTACCAAAACGTCTCCATCCTCTTGCTATGACTGCTGTAGCAAATTTTTTAGATGCACGTGAGACATACTTATAGTTCATACGTACTTTGTTCCCAGGTATATATGCACAATCGTAGTCCAGCATCGAAAAATCTGTTGATGGAGGGTTAAGTAACTCTAGTTCTTCATTCATAATCGCGATTATACCAAAGTTTAGTTAGCAACTTCTTTCATGATCTTAAACCAGTCTCTATCAAATACTTTATTTATATATGCTTCATTATGCGGTACTAAACATCCTGAACAGTTTTGATGAATGGCATCATCTGTGAAGTATTGGCTACCATCTTTAGACTCTATATTGCAGATAGAATAGAGTGTTCTGTTTTCTACTTTTTCTAGCCCTTTATCATCAAACCTAAAGTTAGGACAGGCACAAAGATAACAGTTGAGAACTTCCATGTCATGACACTTTTTATGCTCTTTATAAAGAGGACAGAAGTCGGGTTCTTTTTCGACCATATTTTCAAAACGAAAATAGTTTATGACTTCATCATCACTGAGATGTACAAGTTTGGACATAATGGCTTTATGTTTTTCACCATGTGCTTGATACCAGCTATTATATGTCATTTAAACCCTTTTAAAACTTTTGAAGATGAGTCCAATGACCAGTGATTCAACTACGATAAGTACAAAATGTAAATAGTAGACTTGTGTTTGATTTTCATTTATACCATAGGAAGAGAGTACCTTGTAGAAAAGATAAGATACTCCCATACCCAAAAGGTAGCCTAGCTGTTTTGCGGTATCAAGTCTTGTGAGTAATGTGTCTTTTTCCAGCAGTAGGGTTTCTATTCTGATCAGATATGAGCCAAAAACAAATGTGATCTGATAGCCTATATAGATAATAAGTGCGGTTTGGTAAGTGTAAGGGAATAAAAGAAAGTATAGCATTGCAAGTAGTAATAATGTTTCAACTCCAAGTGAGATAGTAAAAAACCACTTCGCATTTAAGATATGATGATAGAGTCGTGCAACAAGCAGCATCCCCATCGCAAGTAGCACACCACCCAAAGAATATACAGAAGGTTCAAGTGGTGCATAGAGTGTAAATATCGCACCCACACTTAACCCCAGAAAGAGGGAGTTAAGGAACTTATATCTGATAAACCATTCCGGGATAAGTATTAAATTCATTGGATATTATAGCTTAAAAGCCATATTTTATTTTTGCATAAACAGAACGACCTTC
>CAZBLM010000047.1:0-12665 GCA_964492675.1 uncultured Sulfurovum sp. | reverse complement strand
TTCTCTCTGCTGATTTAGATGTCTCAACAGCACCGTCTTTCATAGTTACTACTGAATCTTTTGCGTCTTTACTCATGCTGATCATTGCTTCTTTCATATCTTTAACCATTGAGTTCAAATCAAAGTCAGACTCTGCATGTACGCTTGTTAATAGTGCAGCTACTGCTACAGATGTTGTAATAATTTTTTTCATTGTGTATCCCTTTTGTTGTTATATTTATATATGAAATAGTAACCTAACTTATATAAATAATAACTTAAAATTATTATTTATATATTCCGCTTATACATGTAGAAAGATACTCACCATACTATAAGACGACTCTCCCGTCAAGACATTTACCAAAATTTTTCTACATCCTCTTTTTTAAATGTGTAGCCCAACATATCAATAAGCTTTATAGGACTCAATACTTTCCCTTTTACATCAGTACTTAAAAACTCTGTATGATTAAATCCAAAGCATTTTGCATTTTTAGAAAATATCTTTTTTTTGTTCGACTGTAATGGTGCAACAACATCATATATCTCTGAACATATATTTTGCACTATAACACTCTCTATAATGCCTAAAACATCATCTCTATGTATATAGTTTGTCCATGAGTCAGAGGTAAGGACTTTCCCGGCTGTATATTTGCCTGCTATACGATCATACCCCATTAAACCACCCAAACGTAAAATAGTTACATCCGGATGCATCTTTCTTAGCAAGGCTTCAGCTTCAATAACCAATGCTTTTCCATTATAAAAAGAGATAGATGAAAGCATTATTACCTGAGTTGTGCCATTTACTTTTTTTAATGTCTCTACCAATACTTCCAAATAGTTATCTCTTGGAGGTATGGCTACAACTAAAGTATCACACTCATACATATACGCTTCTTCATTAGCTTTTATATCTCGGGAAAGACAGGAAACTTCATAGCCCTGACATTTAAGACTATCTTTTAATGCTTTTCCTGTCCAACCACACCCCAAAATACTGACACTTTTCATACTCTCTCTTTTTTACTACTATGTTACCCAAATGTAACCACTTTTTATTATGATTACCTTGAACATAAAACAGAGCATCCAACTATATTTATAAATTTAATAAAAGGAGAAGTTATGAAAACAAAAACATTCGCTAAAGTCATTGTACCTTTACTGATGACAGTTACACTGGCATCAGCAAATACACCGAATAATTTCAGTCCTACTGTAAATAAGGATCTTGCAATGGTGGAAACTGACTACACTACTATGAGTACAGCACAGCTACAAGAAGAAATAGAAAGACGTAGTGAAAATGGAGATCTTACTTTTGCTATGGGGTTAGAGTTAATAAAAAGATGGTCTAACTTTTATATAGTATACAGATAGAGATTTTACACCTATCTGTATATCTTTATTATTGACCATACTCATCCTCATACAGTAGAGATTCTTCAAAAACAATTTCGTACTGTTCATGTGCAGCACAACTTTCAATATATCCTTCCGCATCTTTTTTATACTTGGCATATAATTTTTTAGCTGTAGCTTTATCGATTGCAGCATCCAAAGCTTTCCCACTTGGTACTTTAGAACAATCTACTTTTGGTGCAGATGCACTTTTTAAATCAGCTTCTACATCTGAGAGTCTATCTTCATAGGTAAGTATCATTACAGAAGTCTCTTCAAATTTCTCTTTACTTTTATCATACTTATCAAGGTATGCTTTTACATCTGCTTTATATGCTTTTAGCAAAGTTTTTGCTTTATCAATCTCTTTTGCTTCGATCGTCTTTGCCAACTCCATACCCACAGGAGTATTCCCACAGTCTACACCAAACACTGCCGTAAATCCGCCCAGTACCAAACTTACTGCCAATACTTTCTTCATACCTTATCCTTATATTATGATAATAAATATTCTTCATTCCATTATAGCAAATAATTTAATAAACTTATGTATAATCCCTACTATGAAAAATTTACCTTTACAACATACCTTCATCCCATCTAAAGTGCCTTCCAAAAAACTCATGATAGTTCTTCATGGTCGTGGCGACTCATCGAACGGGTTTGCTTTTTTACCTTCATACCTCAACATAGATGATATGAATTACATTTTGTTTGATGCACCCTACGATTATTTTGGCGGCTATTCATGGTATGACCTTCCACCAAATCAACTACAGGGCATAGCCTACTCATCAGGATTGCTTGCAGAGACTTTAGATACTCTTTTTGAAGAAGATTTTAATGCAGAGGAGAGCTTTTTGTTTGGTTTTTCCCAAGGCTCTCTACTCACCTTTGAGTTTGGTTCCAGATATGAAAAAGTACTTGCAGGCTACATTGCCGTAAGTGGATACATCTATGATGCAGATAATATCTTAATAGAAATGAACCCTGAAGTAAAAACTTCACGCTGGCTCTGTACACATGGTACTTTTGATGACGTATTACCTTATACAACATCCAAAGTACAGGTGGAAACACTGCAAAATGGTGGGTTTGACGTTACATTCAAATCGTATGAAAAAGCCCATAATATTGATGAAGATGAGTTAAGAATGATACGGGAATGGATACTTAAGTAGTTTCACTTTTTAGATACTTTGCAAAGAACTAGAAAAATACTAATATTTTCCTAGATCAGACTCTTTTATGGTCTTATTTAGTAGCTATAAGTTTCGTCGTAAGACTTTTTAGCTAAATACTGCCAAAATGACTCACCCTTGATATCTTTTTTTACCTCATACTTGACTTCTGTAGAAAAGTCATACAGATACTTATCATAGACTGTCTCTCTTTCATGTTTTAGAGGAGTGTCACAGTAACAGGCTTCATACCATGAAATTGTCTCATCATCTATCATTAAAGCATCTTTCATCGCCCTTACGATGTATGGACCATCTGGTTTCTGTGATTCTATACGCCCATCGTTCAATGCGCTCCAAAATACTCCCATTCTCTCTTTATTGATCTTCGCTTTTATTTTGTATAACATCATAATTCCTTTAATAATGTTTTACTTATGATAATACTTCCAGCGTGTACTCTATATGTAAAAAGTCTCCAAATATCACTTTTTGATAGGTTTTTCATAGTAGGATCTACAACTGTTACCTCGTGAATCCCACCTTACAATGATGCCTTTTTTGTCTGTTTCTAAAAAGAGTTTACAGCTCTCATGCACAATATCTTCAGTATATCCAAACATTCCATAACCATGCATTCCATAATAGCCATGACCCATGACAGAGAAACTTGGTATACTGTACACACGTGATTTCTCATAAACATACACTTTGTTCTTATTTTGTAAAAGATAAGTACTATCAGGGTATCCAATTTGCTGTATGAGATGATGGATATCTTTTCCTACCCACGCGTTGTATTTGTTCACAAATTTTTGATGGGTAGCACAACCTTGCATGATCAGTACAGTTACAAAAAGCCATAACAATTTATATAATTTTTCCATTACTTAATCCTTCTTCTTTTATCTATTATACACCTATTTTATTTTGGATATAATAAATTAAATTATAAATCATGGAGTCATATAAAATGAGGGTCTATCTGTTCTTTACCATTTTTCTTCTTTTTTTCTTCGCACTTCATTATCTTTTTTACTCACGGGTCATTAAAAAGCTTCTCGTCTCACAAAATACAAAAAGGGTTTTCACCCTCATTATAAGTGTTAACTTTATCTTTAATATGCTCTATGTATTAGGACGTTATACCAATCTTTTAAATAATGATCTCTACTACCTTTTTTCTCTCTCCATCGGTACTTCTTTTGTACTTCTTCTGTACCTTATCATGCATGAGGTGGTACATCTTTTCCATAAAACACTGAAAAATGTTGACCTTTCCAAACGTTCCTTCATCAAAAAAAGCGGAGATGGTGCGATGCTTGCGCTTTCTACTTCTTATGTTACGGCTGCCACCTATGAAGGGATGAAAGAACCTGCTGTAAATGTAGTAAAATTAGATCAATTTGATTTTTCCATCGTTCAAATATCGGATCTTCATATTGGAGGTCTCATAGACCAAAAATTTGTGAAAGAGTCTGTCGATAAGATTAATGCACTTAAGCCGGATATTGTCTTTATTACAGGTGATCTCATCGATACTGCAATTGAGAATATTGAAGAGTCTATAAGAGAGTTGGATAATATAGTGTCTAAACATGGTATTTATTATATCTTAGGTAATCATGAGTATTTTCATGATGTAAAAAAGATCATCAAATTTATGAAAACGACAAAACTCACTCTACTTCTCAATGAAAATGTGAGTATAGATGCACTACGTTTAAATGTTGTCGGTGTTACCGATCTCATTGGTTACCGTATAAACCAGCTTGTACCTGACATACACAAAGCATTTCATGGTACGAATCCCGTATATAAAACCATACTGCTTGCCCATCAACCAAAGTTCATAGAAGAACTGGGGAACTACAAACCAGATCTCATACTCTCCGGACATACCCACGGTGGACAGATCTGGCCTTTTGAATATCTCGTAAGACTACAACAGCCTTATGTCAAAGGCTTACATACACTTCCAAACGGGAGCTTTATCTATGTGAATTCAGGCATAGGATTTTGGGGACCGCCTATGCGCTTGGATTCTCAAGCAGAGATAGCGTATATCATCTAATGCCGAGTTATAACCTCCCATACGATATAATCCTTTCATATTAGAATAAGAGAAACATATGAATTTACATAAAGAAATATACGTTCCAAAACCTAGTCCTCATGATCCAGATAACAACGGACATTTTGGAAGCATGGAAAACGGTCAAGTAGGTTACGGTGGACGTTTTGTACCTGAGACACTGATGCCGGCACTTGAACAATTGAGACTAGACTATGAAGCAGTACGTTTTGACAAAGATTTTTGGTCTGAAGTGGATCACTACTATAAGAACTACGTAGGTCGTCCCTCTGCACTCTATTTTGCGGAAAATCTCTCCAAAGAATTAGATGCAAAAATCTACCTCAAACGTGAAGACCTTAACCACACCGGTGCTCACAAAATAAACCACTGTGTAGCACAAGCCGTGCTGGCTAAACGCCTTGGCAAGAAGAAGATCATCGCTGAGACAGGTGCAGGACAACATGGTGTTGCAACTGCAACGGTTGCTGCTCTCTTTGGTCTTGAGTGTGAAGTCTTTATGGGTGCCAAAGATGTAGCACGTCAGGAACTCAATGTCTTCCGTATGAAACTCCTTGGAGCAAAAGTACATGCCGTAGAGTCAGGAAGCCGTACACTTAAAGATGCGATGAATGATGCTATTCGCCACTGGGTAACCAACGCACGTGATACATACTACCTTATAGGAACAGTAGCGGGTCCTCACCCCTACCCTATGATGGTACGTGACATACAGTCCATCATTGGTTGGGAAGCGAAAGCCCAGTTGGATGTTGTAGAGGGATGTTTACCTGACAAAGTTATCGCATGTATCGGTGGTGGTTCAAATGCCCTTGGTGTCTTTAATCACTTCTTGGAAGATAAAAGTGTAGAGTGTGTGGGTATAGAAGCAGGAGGAGAAGGTCTTGAGTGTAAACATGGATGTTCTTTGGAAAAAGGAAGCCCCGGTGTACTTCACGGTCAACTCTCTTACCTCTTACAGGACGAAGACGGACAGATACAGGAAGCACACTCCATCTCAGCAGGATTAGACTACCCGGGTATAGGGCCAGAACATGCTTTCTTAAAAGATGAAAATATCGTTACCTATGACCATATTACTGATGATGAAGCAATGGAAGCCTTTGTATGGCTCTCTCAAAAAGAGGGTATCATCCCTGCATTTGAATCTTCACATGCCATCGCCTATCTTAAGAAGATGAAGTCTGAAGACCTTAAAGGTAAAACGATCCTGATCAATCTTTCCGGACGTGGAGACAAAGATATGATACAAGCGCAAGATATATTAAAAGACCAGTTCCAATAGAACCTAAAGGATTATAAATGAATTTTGAATTAACAGTACTTCCCCTTGCAAATATATCTGGTGATGTAGAAGTCATCATCGTTGTAGACAGTGACTTAAAACATCGCTTTGTACAGGACAAAAAACTTCTTAAAAAAGCAGGTTTTTCTTCTGGACAGGATGAGACTTGTCTTCTTGTAGAAAAGAACCGACTCTATGTCGGAGCATCTTCACTTAAAGGTGCAGATATCAGACGTGCTGCTGCCAATGCTGTAAAAGCACTGAAAGGGACAAAATACAAGTCTCTTAAAGTTGCAACCTACACAAACAAAGGGTGTACCTATACACTTCGCGCAATGGTAGAGGGATTCATCTTGGGTGCATACAGTTTTGATACGTATAAAAGCAAAAAGAACAAAAGTAAACTCAAAGATATTTCCATCTCACTCGAAGAATACAATGACCTTGAGATAGACATAGAGAAAGCTTCTGAACTCATCCATAAAGCACAGATCACAGCAGATGCAACCAACTTTACACGTGACATAGTAAATACAACCCCTGATGACTGTTATCCAGATGTGATGGCAAGTATCGCTGAGGGTATGGCTGAAGATACAGGACTTACATGTAAGATACTCAAACCTAAACAGCTCAAAAAAGAGAAAATGGAAACATTGCTTGCTGTGGCACGTGCATCTCGTCATAAGCCTAGAGTTATCCACCTTACACATAAGCCCAAGAATCCTAAAATAAAAGCAAAAAAGATCATCACCCTTGTAGGTAAAGGGCTTACCTATGATTCGGGTGGTCTTAGCCTCAAGCCTGCAGACTTCATGGTAACTATGAAGTCAGACAAAAGTGGTGGTGCAGCAGTGATAGGTATCATGAAAGCTATTGCTGAACTTGATCTTCCTATAGAAGTACATGGTTTTGTAGGTGCTGTGGAAAACATGATAGGCGGGGATGCGTACAAACCAGATGATGTACTTGTAGCTAAAAATGGAAAAACTATAGAGATACGTAACACAGATGCTGAAGGTCGTTTGGTATTGGCAGACACATTGTGTTATGCGCAACAGGAAGTAAAGTCAGACTACCTCTTTGACTTTGCAACACTTACAGGTGCTTCTGTGGTTGCTGTGGGACACTATACATCTTCCATTTTGGGAAACAACAAAGAAGTACAAGATCTTGTTGTTAAAGAAGCGCATAATGCTGGAGAACTTGCAACAGCACTGGACTTCAACCCTTACCTCAAGAAGACCATCAAGTCTGAGATAGCCGATGTATGTAACATATCAAATACCAGATATGGTGGAGCGATCACTGCGGGGCAGTTTCTCTCAGAGTTCATCGATAAAACACATGCTGACAAATGGGCACATATAGACATCGCCGGACCTGCATTTGTAGAGCATGCATGGGGGGAAAACCCCTTTGGTGCTTCTGGTGCGGGTGTTAGAATGATGGTGAAGCTTATAGAGAACCTTGCAAAAGTGAAAGAGGACTAAACAACAACTCTATGAATCTTTTTTAAGTTGTAGATGACAGCTTAATGCTTCCTCTGCTAACATATCTGCAATAGTATTTCTACTGTTAATGATATGTTTTATACCTAAAGATGAAATAACCTCTTCTTCATTAGTATTATTTACCCTTACGATACTGTTGATATTAGGATTGAACGAAGCTATATTTTCACAGATCAATTGTCTTTGTATCTCATTTTCGATCGTTACGATGATGGCCGTACAGTCATTGACATTAAAGTGTGAGAGAACCATCTGCTGCGCAGCATTCGCAAAGTAAATCGCCTGTTCACCTTTTTCTATCTCTTTATCTACGATTTTAACATCATGTTCCAGGATGATATAAAGTAAACCTCTTTCTTTAAACATCTTAGCGAGTCGTTGCCCCACTGGACCATACCCACAAATAATAATATGATTATGATAACCGCCACTCTTTAAAGCCCTCTCACGTAATCCAACAGGTTCATGCGTAAACCTATCCGTAATGTTCTTAATGTTCTTTAAAACAAACGGTGTAATGATCATCGATAAGACCACCGTAATAATCATAATTTGATTGAGACCATTACTAATGAGTTCATTTGTATAAGCCAACGCCAAGACTGCTAGTGAGAATTCACCTACCTGAAAAAGTGCAAGGGCTGTTTTGACAGCTGTTCTTTTCTGTACAAAAAAGCTTAATATAAAGGAGATGATCGCACCTTTAAGTAGCATCAGTGCGATAAGAAGACCAGCAATGATATGCCCATACTCCACCAGAGAATGCCAGTCTATCAGCATACCAATACTTACAAAGAAGACTCCCAAAAGGATATCTCTAAAAGGGATAAGGTCTGCTTCTACCCTGTAGCGATATTTAGTCTCAGCAATGATCATACCACCAATAAAAGCACCCAAAGAGTAAGTGAACCCAAAGACATGTGCCAAAAATGAAGCACCCATGACTATGAGCAGTACTGCAACAAGGAAGATCTCTTCTGAACCTGTTGACATCGTCCAGTCAAAGAACTTTTCAAGAAAATATTTACCTATCATAAAAAGAATCAAAAAAACAATAATCGCACTTCCTAATGTTTCAAGTAGCAGTACTGTCACGGACTCCGTCTCAGATGTAAAAAAGGAGACCATGAGGAGTATCGGGATGACTGCAAGATCCTGAAAGAGTAAGATACCCAGTGTAATACGCCCATACCCTGAATGGATCTGGTTATTTTCATTAAGTATTTTTAGGACGATTGCCGTAGAAGAGAGAGCCAAGGCAAATCCTACCACAATCGCACTCTTTATCTCCAAACCAAAAACAAATTTGCTTAACAACGTAAAGAGAAGCCCAGTGAGTGTCACCTGGAGTCCCCCAAAAAGAAACACCTCTTTTTTCATCTTTTTAAGATGGTTCATTGAAAATTCAAGCCCTATGGTAAACATCAAAAAGACTATACCAAACTCAGCCAAGTGAGAGAGCGTCTCTTTTTGATCTTCAGCAAAATGAAAAATCGTTGTGATAGTAAAACCTGCAAGTACATATCCGATGATAGTAGGAATATCATATTTCTTTAAAAACACATTGAGTATAGTTGATATAGCAATAGTAATGATAAGTATTAATAAAGCATTTTCCATTTAATCATTCCATTTTCATTTTTTTTTAATCACTTTTATCATATCAAATTAGATATAATATAAACAATTATATTTTAAATTATTCTCAATAAAATGTCATTTAAGACCAACTAACCCCCTCTTCACCAATATTTCGCTAAAATCGCGATAATCATATATAATATTTAAGGAATATCATGGGACTAGGTATTGGACTGGTAGGATTACCAAACGTAGGAAAATCTACAACTTTTAACGCACTGACAAAAGCACAAAATGCAGAGAGTGCAAACTACCCTTTTTGTACGATCGAACCAAATAAAGCTGTAGTACCTGTACCGGATAAAAGACTCGATGCATTAGCAAAGATCGTAAATCCGGAAAAGATACTACACTCTACACTGGACTTTGTAGACATTGCAGGACTTGTAGCAGGTGCTAGTAAAGGTGAAGGTCTTGGTAATAAGTTTCTTGGAAACATCCGTGAAACTGAAGTGATCTTGCACATTGTTAGATGTTTCCAAGATGAGAATATCGTGCATACAGAGGGAAGCATAGACCCTATCCGTGATGTTGAGATCATCGAGCAGGAGCTACTCTTTTCAGACATTGATGCAGTACTCAAACGTATTGAGATGCTCAAGAAAAAGGCAAGAGGTAATGACAAAGATGCAAAAGAACAACTTGCTGTAGCAGAGGCACTCTTAGCATATATAGAAGGTGGTGCTCCAGTATCTACTTTTGATGACCTTGAGTCTGATGGTTTTATAGCCATGAACAAAGAGTTACGACTACTTACTTCAAAACCTATCATCTATGGTGCCAATGTAGATGAGGATGGTCTTGCTGAAGATAATGAATATGTACAAAAACTAAAAGCCTATGCAAATGAACGTGATTCTGAAGTTATCAAACTCTGTGCAAAAGTAGAAGAAGATATGGTAGACTTCGATGATGATGAGAGAGATGAAATGCTTGCTGACCTTGGAGTAACAGAATCAGGACTTGAGCAGATCATCCACAAAGGGTTTGATAAACTGGGTCTTATGAGTTACTTTACTGCTGGTGTGAAAGAAGTACGTGCATGGACTATACGTAAAAACACCTCTGCCCCTAAAGCAGCAGCAGTAATTCACAATGATTTTGAAAAAGGCTTTATCCGTGCAGAAGTGATCTCTTATGAAGATTTCATCGCATGCGGTGGTGAGTCTGGTGCAAAAGATGCTGGAAAGAACAGACTTGAGGGTAAAGAGTACATTGTACAAGACGGTGATGTGATGCACTTTAGGTTTAATGTATAACATTAATCTGAAAATGACAAAAGAAGGAATATACAGTATGAAAAAGTTTTTTTTAATTGGTTTGATCGGGTTTACGCTCCTTGGTTGTGAAAACAAAAAAGGTGCTTTTCTTGAAACAGTAGTGAGTCAAAATGATCATGCTACTTCAGTAGCAAAACTTGAAAAGCTCATCAAAAAGCAAGGTTTGGTTCATTTCAGTACCATTGACCATGCAGCCAATGCAAAAAATGTTCAGATGAACTTAAAACCTGAAACCGTTGTAGTCTTTGGTAATCCAAAAATGGGTACTGTTCTGATGAACTGTAATCCCTCTATGGGACTGGACCTTCCTTTACGAATACTTTTCAGTACGAGTTATGAAGGTATTACAACGCTTACTTATACTAATCCAGAGTACTGGTCTCTAAAACACAATATCAAAGATAAAAACTGTTTGAACATACTTAAAAAAGCAAAAGGTGCTTTAGCTAACCTAGCCGAAATAACTGCATCCAATGACAAGGCAGGTAACAAGTAGTATGGTCATTTCAACGAATGAAATACTCTACAGAATTAAAAAGGCTCTTAACTTCTCCACAGATGAAATGATCAAAGCCTATGATCTTGAAGATTACAAAATGGAAGCTTCACATTTGGAATCTCTTCTTAAACGCCGTCAAGATAATGGATTTATGCTCTGTTCTTATGAAGAGTTGGGTGTTTTTCTTGATGGTCTTGTCACACTTAAAAGAGGTCCTTCTCCTACAAAGAAAAACGAAGAAGAAGCTGTAGAACTTACCAATAACCTCATACTTAAAAAACTACGTATTGCTTTGGAACTTAAAGAGGCTGAAACAGAGATCATCTTTGGTTTGGCAGATGTAGAACTCACAAAACAACAGTTAGCCTCTCTTTTTAGAAAAGAGGGACACAAAAACTTTAAAGCTTGTTCAGATGAACTGCTCATGGCATTCTTAGAAGGTTTAGATGAGTTTTATTATACTGGAGAAGAGATCTAGTTCCATGAAACACTCAGACTTTTTAAGATCACTCAAAACTTTAAAAAGTCACCTGGCAAAAAAGAAAGAAGAATCCCACACTTTTCAATACTTCTCAAAACCTACACAAAACAACGCTTGTATATGTACAGATTCTCATGGTGAGAAAAAATATCTCTATAACTCTGAACAAGAGTTAGAGTATCTTCTCTCAAGAAAAGATATCAAACTGTATGCTTACCCTTGTCCTTATGAAAAAGGATGGCATTTAACAAAAGGTTAAACCTCTAACACTAACTTCACAGGGCAGTGGTCAGAACCCATTACTTGATCAAGAATATCTGCATCTACGATCTTCTCTTTTAGATCATCTGAAACATAGAAATAGTCTATACGCCATCCTACATTGTTCTTTCTGGCTGAAGCTCTGTAAGACCACCAAGAGTAACGATCTTCTACATCACCATGCACATGTCTAAATGTATCTATAAAACCAGAAGCTAAGAGTTTGTCCTGCCATGCTCTCTCCATCGGTAAGAAACCGGAAGTTTTTTCATTTGCTTTTGGGCGTGCTAGGTCTATGGGGTGATGGGCTGTGTTTACATCCCCACATACTACGATAGACTTACCTTGTTTTCGTAGATCTAAGATATGCTCCAAAAAACGCTCATAAAATGCCATTTTATACTCTAAACGCTCATCATTCCTCTGCCCGTTAGGAAAGTAAACATTGAAGTAAGCGATATCTCCAAAATGATACTCGTTGATACGCCCTTCATCCAAAATGTCTACATGCTCACAACACCCTGCTTCACCCTTGATATCTGTATAAAGTGCAACACCTGACTGACCTTTATTTGAAGAGGAATTAATACTTTGAAATTTATAGTTTTTTTCAAAGATACTCTCAGGTATCTGCTCTGCTTCTGCTTTGATCTCTTGAAGTCCTAAAAAGTCTACATTTTCTTCATCTATCCATTTTAATGCATCTTTTTTCTCTACTGCACGTATGCCGTTTACATTCCATGATATAAAAGTAAGGTTTGCCATCTAAATCCTTCGTAATTTGGATAGAATAATAACAAAATAGACTATGATAAGGCTAAATATGGCACAAAAAGATAAAGAAAAGTGGGATAGGAAACATCTTACAGCTCCCATCCCCGACAGACCCATAGAACTTATAACAAACTATGCAATGCTGGCACATGGAAACCAAGCACTTGACATTGCCTGTGGTATGGGGAGACATAGTAAATATTTGGCTTCTCAAGGCTTTAGAGTTGATGCACTTGACATTAGTTCAACTGCCATAGAATCTCTT
>CAZBLM010000046.1:0-12789 GCA_964492675.1 uncultured Sulfurovum sp. | reverse complement strand
TTATAAAGAATTAGCCACTTGGTGATCTTGAATTTGCAAGTGGCTCTATATATAAAATTATAAGGTTCCCAGTAAGGAAAATCTACTACAGAATATTAATAAGAACACACATATTATATTGCTTAATTAACTTGACATAAACTATTTACTTTATATTCCGCAATAGTTTGACCTTTTATATCCATCACATGCACCGCACAGGCCAAACAAGGATCAAAAGAATGAACAACACGTAAGATCTCTAAAGGATTGGATGGATCATCCAGTTTTACCCCTATCATGGCTTCTTCATACGGGCCTCTTTGTTTGTCATCACGAGGTGAAGCGTTCCATGTGGTTGGGGCTATGACCTGATAATTGTTTATCTTTGACTCTTTTATGTCTATAAAATGAGAAAGGACACCACGTGGTACTTCATACACAGCATTTCCTCTAGCACTATTTTCTAATGTCTCAAAGGTGTACTTTGTCCATGTCTCTTCATCGTAATATTTGATATTTTCTATCAGGTCATTAATGAAGTCAAAAATGTATTCGTTACAGATCTCTGCTTCTATCGCTCTGGTGACCGTTCTACCTATTGTTGAAGAAAAATGGGTGAGTTCCAGATCATATTTGTCCATCCACTCTTGCATTACAGGTTTTATTATAGGTGAATCTTTGATATATCCAACGATCATACGGGAAAGGGGACCTACCTCCATGGCCTTATCTTTATATCGTGGAGCCTTGACCCAGGAGTATTTACCTTCTGTTTTAAGGCTTCCATCATCATTGAGGTCGGTATAAAAAGGTTCTGTCTTTGTTTGATAGAGGTCTGTCTCATCATCTTCATACCAGGAACGGCTGACATGTTCTGTGATATGTGTTATATCAAAAGCTTCTAAACTATCAAAATCATGATCAAAGACAACACCCGATTCAAATAACATCTGTTTTTTCCCAAAGGTATATCCTCCAGTGGCTAAGAAATTACCAAGACCTCTTCCTTCACCTTGCTTCATATCGTCCAGATATGCATTTGTAAGCATATGTATATCTGGCAAATACGCATGTTGAATAAATGCTCTTGTCTCTTTCATGATAAACATAAATTCATTTAGTCTGTCAGGGTTGAGCATATCAGCTACAGAAGTAACACCACCAACTACAAGGTTTTGAGGGTGGGGTGTTTTGCCTGCAAAGATCGCTATGGCTTTTCCTAGTTCCCGTTGTATGCTCAGTGCCTCAAAATAGTGACTCATATGTATGAGGTTCTCTTCAGGGGTGAGTTTATAGGCTTTATGTCCCCAGTATCCGTTAGCAAATAGTCCTAGCCTTCCTGCAGATATAAATTTTTTTAGTTTTTCCTGTGTTGTTCTCAAGTGCGTTGCAGAACATTTAAAAGGTGTGTCTGAAAAAGTTTTAGCTTTTTCAACAGCCTTAGATATATCTGCCTCAACGGCCTTTGTGACATCTACAAAATCCAAAGAGTGTAAATGATAATAATGCACCACATGGTCTTGTACAAAGAGACTGAGAGTGGTTAAGTTACGGATGATCTCTGCATTGTCTACAGGGGTGATGTTGTAAGCATTTTCAACTGCAGCTATAGATGCTCGGTAATGTACATTAGTACACACACCACAGATACGTTGCGCTATAAGTCCCGCATCTCTTGGGTCACGACCTTTTAAAATGATCTCAATACCACGAAACAGTTGTCCCGAAGCCCATGCATCTTTTACCACATTGTCTTCATTAACCTCCACTTCAATGCGCAGATGTCCTTCGATTCTTGTGATAGGGTCTATAACGATCTTATTCATGATTCTTCCTCGTCTTCAAGCATTCTGTTATTTGCATATCTGTCAAAAGCGATCTTACCTTCTCCACAGCCTATACAACCATGACCTACCTGAACCGGCCAACTTGTACCTTCATTAAATTTTGCGAGTGAACAGTTGAGATTTGTATAAGGCCCTTTACATCCCATATGGAAGAGACACCAACCTTGTTTTGCACCTTCATCTCCCCACTCTTCAACAAACTCATCCATATCATAATGACCACGGCGCTCACAGTTGTCATGTATACGGTAAGAGTATGCCCATAAAGGTCGGTTCTTTTCATCTAGTTTTGGAAGTTCTTCAAACATTAAGTAATGCAGCAGGGTACCAACAATGTTGATAGGATTTACAGGACATCCCGGAAGATTGATGATATCATCACGTTGAAGTGCTTCACTGACACCAACAGCACCTGTAGGATTAGGTGCTGCAGCCACGACACCGCCATCCAAGGCACAACTTCCTATGGCAAATACTGCCATGGCATCTTTGGCGACACGTTTAAGCAGGTCAGCACCTGTTTCTCCCTTGGAACCTATACGTAAAAATTTACCTTCAAGTCCCAGAGGTATTGCACCTTCTACCATGAGGATATACTTATCGTTCTTTATCACAGAATCAAGTGCATTTTCTGAGTTGTCTCCTGAAGCTGCCATAAGAAGTTCATGATAATCCAAAGAGATATAATCCAAGATCAGATCTTCCACTGAAGGATTTACATTTTTTATGAAACCTTCTGAATTTCCTGAACAATCGGCTAATTCTAACCAAATAATGGGAACCTTGTTGAGATGTTTGACACCTTCACTCACTAAGGTCTCATACTCTGGATGCAACTTCATGTCTGCTGTTAACATAGATACCCATTGGTTAAATTCTCTGTTTTTATCAAAGATCTCAAGTGCGCTTTCCAAATTGTCTGTACTTATCTCATTTTGTGGGTTTAAAGTGTTATATTTTTCTATACGTGCTTGTACTTTTGCATATTGTGCTTCTTTCTCTTTTTTGTCACGTTCCTCTTTTAAACGTTTGGCTTCCGAAGGATCTACAGGTGTTGTTTTGATGAGATCTGAGACCATCATTTTACAGCGTCCACATACACGACCTGCTTTTGTAAAAGGCTTTAACTCTGAAAATGAAGTAATGACATTCGTTTTGATCAACTCAACAAGATCAAACTCATATGTACCCGTACAACTACAGACCAAAGGTCCCCGTTCACCTATAAGACGATGTTCATAAAAATAAGAAGGGTCTATATCTTCATTTTTTTGCATCATATTAGAGAGATGTAAAAGATCTATGTTGGTATTGATACCGATGAATCTTACAAGTTTATTCTCATTGACGATGTATTGGTCTATCCTATTTTCATCTTTGTCAGATATGAGTATCGTTTCATTTTTACTGTTTTTAGGGTCATAAGAGGGGGAGGTAACGTCATTTAGCATAAATGCACCCACTTTTAATGCATCTATAGAAACCTCTCTTTTAAATGGATCACCTGCCTTTTCCAAAATAGCAGCAACAGCTATATCACCTTGCTGTGTACATGATTGAACATGTGTGGCAATAAATCCACTCTCTAATATTTGTGCAGCTTCACCAACCACAAAAATATCTGGATCAGAAGAGCACATAGACTCATCAACTAAGATTCCTTTTTGTGTTTGCAGTGATTCTTTTGCAAAGTCTATGTTAGGTGTGATACCAACACCAAATACTATGTATGGATCATCGATAGCTGTTTGTTTCGTTGTTATTTTGGTGATAATATCATTATTTATCTCTTTGTTTATGATCTCATCACTGTAGAGTATTTTTACTCTTGGATCTTCTGTAAATGCTTTATCCATTAAAGTGATCATGTTTTGGTCTATATTTTTATCGTAAAGATATTGACCACGAGAGAGTACTGTAACGCTTTTAGGCTCTTTCATACCCATAAGCGTATCAACTAATTCCAGTCCTATAGGTCCAACACCAACGATAAGTACATTTTTATCTTTTATCTTTTTGGCTATGTTGTAACTATCATCTGCAGAGCGAAATGTACTCACATTCTTCAGTGTATCAATGGGGAAAAGGCTTTTAGGCTTTGATCCTGTTGCGATGATCAGTTTGTCATATTTAAAAATGGCATGTTCAGAGATGATAGATTTTGATGTTGTGTCTATGGAAGTTACGGTGGTATTGAGTTCAACTTGAACAGTAGGGTCAAGCTCTAAAGTAATGTCAGACAAAGGAGCACTTTTGTCGACCAGTCTACAAAGATGTATCCTGTCATACGGCTGATAAGGTTCATCAGATACGATGAGTACTTCAGTTTGAGGACTTGACTCTTTTATCTTATTGGCAGTATAGACCGCAGCGATTCCCCCACCCACAATGACTATTCTCATGATGACTCCATTATGATATAAATATCCTAAGGTTATTCTACCATAAATTAATGTCCAAAGATTACTTTTTACTCTTAACATGTTGACAATCACAATATATTGAAATACAATAAGAAAAAGGAATTATAATGAAAGAAAAAATTGAAAAAGTGATAAGCCATGTTGAAAGTTCTGATAAGGTTTCAGAAGAGAGTAAGCCATTGATCCTGGAAAAACTTCATGAGTGGAAAGAAGAAGATGATGCGATCGCTGAAGTTGCTATACGCTTTGAAAAATGGTGGTACGAGATGGAACCCATTTTTGCTGAACTTGGATGGGTCTGATCATTGGATATTTATACCCAATACAGCTACGAAAAAAAGTGGATGAAAACTTCACAAAAAGATGCTCTTCGCATGATAGAAGAAGAGATGCCTGAAACAGACCCACAGAGTACTCTAAAATACATTGTATCTGAGATCACAAAAGGTAAAGTTGTGACGCTCGGTGGATGCAGGTTTAGTACTGTTTCGGGTTAATATATAAAAAATTAAAGGAATCTACATGCTAAAGAGTATCATATTTGTATTAATCATTTTAGGTATCTTTTTTATGACTACCCGTGAAGACGGAGTTCAAGAAAATCATTCAAATCCTATTGAAGCGCAAGATACACCTAAAAAAACCAATATGGATAGTCTTTCAAATAGTTATAAGACACGTATTGAAGCGCAGAATATAGCAAATACCATCAATACTTCAAATAGCTATCTTGGTAGCCGTCTTGATGCGAGAGGTGGGGCTAAGAATTCGATAAAGGATGCTAATCAACGGGTAAATGAGCAAGATAAGGCTATGGAGGCTTTATTGAAGTAAGTATATTAGATCTTGTACATATCTTTATCATTGGCATACTCCACATCACCTTCATAGTTTCTACGTATCTCACAGTTTGTCTCTTTCTCTTTTCCTAGAGTCCTTAACATCCTGTGTGAGACAAGAACAGATCTTGCTTCTGCTTTTTTTGCGATCTCTCCAATGGTGAGAGGTGTCATGTGTAGTTTTGCAGCTACACCTTTTGCATTTTTTGGAACAGCATTGTGCATCACCAAAATGTCAGTTTTGAACCCTAGTTTTTCCAAAGTGTTATAGTCTCCATTCATGTCTCCTGAGAATGTGACAGACTTTTTGCCTACATTCACTCTGTATGCGATAGCAGGTATGGGACCATGGTGGACGCTTATTGCAGAGATACTAATGTCGCCATGATTGTAGATGACTTTCTCTTTTTTACGCATAGCAATGTTATATGTTTTGAGCTGTAGAGGTGCATCACCGTTTAAATGGTCGCCTAAGTATTGCCATGCACCATCATCATTATCAAAGAGTCTATCTACAAACTTTGTCGTGCTTGGCATAAAGTGATTTTTATCAGGTCCAAAGATATGCAGTTTTCCTGATGCTTTGGTAAAGAAAGAAGATTTAAGTAAGGTAGGTAGGTCAGCAGTATGATCCACGTGCAGGTGTGTGAGTAGAATGACATCCAAGTCCTCAATACGTGCTCCCACTTCTTCAAAACGCAAGGAAGTACCACCACCAAAATCTACAAGTATTTTACTTTTCCCATCGATCCAAATAACATATCCGGATGATGCACGCTTATCACCACTCTCTGGTCCACCTGAGCCGAGTACTTGCAGTATGATCTTAGGTTGGGCATATATAAAAAGTGTTGATAAGAGTAAGAAAAATAATATTTTGTTGATCATAATAATCCTTGTACATAAATGCTACACACACAAAAGTGTATACTATATCTATGTAATATCTGTGTATCGGGAGGATCAATATGAAAGATCTTATAGGTGAAGTTGGCGTACTCTTTTCTTATCCTAAGAACCTGATCTTATTAGGTGTGAGATGGATATTGGCGTATGGTTTTGCTATGCCTGCACTGCTTAAATTGAATGATATATATGAGACTTCAAAATGGTTTGACATGATGTCCATTCCTTTTCCCCTTTTTACTGCTAATTTGGTATCGGGTATAGAATCTTTAGGTATAGTTTTGTTGATCTTAGGATTATTTACGCGGTATGTAGCAGTACTGCTTTCGTTTGTGATGCTTGGAGCTATATTTTTCGTGCATATTGAACATGGTTTTTCTGTGGGAGACAATGGTGTGGAAATACCTCTTTATTATCTGTTATTTCTAATGAATCTTGCTAGCTTTGGTGCAGGTAAATACAGTCTTGATAGGGTTATCTTCAAGGATGGCAGATATGAATAAAGAAAATCTCATAGCAAATTTTCCTCTCTTGGCTTCAGACTGGTCTGTTTTACTTAAACTTCTTTTTGTTGTGATCGTTATAGTGCTTATAAACATTGCTATCTATGACAGGTTTGTACAAAGAAAAAATCAACTGCTCATAAACTACCCTCTTATAGGACGTATGCGTTACCTTTTTTATATGTTGCGTGGACCGATGCGTCAGTATTTTGGAGATGAAACTTTTTATGACTCTTTTGAAAAACTTTTATGGATCAACAGAGTTGCAAAAAAAGATAATCCCTATCTCTCCTTCTCACCCACAAAACCCTATGCGAATCAACATACACTTTTTAAGCATGCTAATTTTGTGAAAGAGATATCTGAAGTTGATGAATCTTTTTCTGTCACTTTTGGTCCTGATAGAAAAGAACCTTACATATCTAAAAGTGTGATCGGTCGCTCAGCGATGAGTGACGGAGCTATATCACCAGAAGGTACAAGAGCATTTTCTATAGGAGCATTTAATGGACACTTTCCTATAAATACAGGTGAGGGAGGACTTACTTCTAACTTTTTAGTGACATTAAATACGGAAAATTGTGATTCGAGTGCGTATCTTGAAATGCGTAAGGGGACATTCTTTGCTAAATTTATTTATAAGCTTACACGTTTCCTTACGAACAAAGAAGTATCACAACGTATCTATAGAAAAATGGTAGTACGACAAAAAGACAGAGGTTCTTTCATATTTGATAATATTAAACTGCTTTATTTCCGTATTGATTGGACAAAAGGGTTGGATCTCTTTCCTCAACATGTACCCGAAGGTGTACCGGACATCACCTTTCAAATGGGCTCCGGACTTTATGGAGTACGAGATACAAAGGGTGATTTCGATGAAATCCGTTACCAAAAAGTGATGCGTTTTGCACGTATGACTGAGATAAAACTAGCACAAGGGGCAAAACAGACCGGAGGGAAACTTTTGGCTACAAAGGTGAGTGATGATATCGCTTATTATAGAGGTATACCGGCACATCAAGACCTTATAAGTCCCAACCGTTTTCCTTATGCTAAAGATATGAATACTCTTTTTGACTTTATAAGTTATTTGCAGAACCTCTCAGGAAAACCTGTAGGATTCAAGATCGTTATATCTACAAAAGAAGAGTTTGATGATTATGCCAAAGCACTCAAAGAGAGAAAAGAAGCAGGTAAAAGTATAGCTGACTTTATCACTATAGATGGTGGAGACGGTGGGTCTGCCACAGCACCACTTGAGATGATGTCAAAGATCGGACTACCTATACGCACATCACTGGAGATAGTCACAGATGTTTTGGAAAGTTATGGTTTAAGAGATGATATCAAGATCATTGCTGCCGAAAAAGTACTGACACCTGATGATGTGGTAGAACTTTTCTGTTATGGTGCAGATTTTGTCAACATTGCCAGAGGCTTTATGATATCAGCTGGGTGTATACGTGCCAGAGAGTGTTCAGGAGCAGGAGGACGTAATTGTCCAGTTGGACTTGCAACAATGGATGAGGGAAAAAGAAGTAAGTACCTTGTCCTTCAAAAAGCAAAACATGTTGCTAATTATCATAATGCACTGCTACAAGGTGTTTGTTCACTACTAGCAGTTATGGGGAAAAACAATGTATCTCAGTTAAGTAAAGATGATATGATCATGCACTAAACTAATTAAACTTTACACTCTTCACGGTTTAACATACAGAGGTAATCACTGTCATGAAACTCTATTTGAATGGTTGCATGTGAGATGTTAAAATGATGATGAAGGTGCTCCTGTATCTCCTTTAAAAAATCATTATTGATAACATTGTCTGTAGTGACAAGATGTACGGTAAGTGCGACTTCAGTTGTACTTAATGCCCAGATATGAAGGTCATGCAGATCTGATATGTTTTTTAGACCCAACAGATAAGCTTTGATCTCTTGCATATCTACATTTTGGGGTACAGCATCGATAGAAAGGTTGATAGAGTCTTTGAGTAACCCCCATGTTCCTAAGAGTATAACAACGACGATCATTATACTGAGTAGAGGGTCAAGCCAGAGCCAACCTGTTAACATAATGGCAATACCGGCGATAACTACTCCCAAAGAGATAGCAGCATCTGCAGCCATGTGGAGGTAGGCTGCTCTGATGTTAAGATCATGTTTTTGTCCTTTGACAAAGAGTAAGGCTGTTGCTGTATTGATCACAACACCAATAGCTGCCACTATAATGATAACAGTGCCATTTACCTCCTGTGGATCTGAGAGACGTTCTATGGATTCCCATGCAATGGCACCTAATGCAAATAGAAGCAGTATAGCTGAGACTAAAGATGCCATTATGGTTACTTTTCTTAAACCATATGTTCTTGTTGAAGTAGGATTCTTTGTAGCCAAATAGCTTGCTCCCCATGCAAGTATGAGACTCAGGACATCACTTAAATTATGCCCGGCATCTGCTATCAATGCCAAGGAGTCAGCGTACAGACCATAGAAGACTTCTATAATGACAAAAAGTATATTTAATGTGATACCTATAGCAAATGAACGATTATAATTGTTTATTTTATGGTGATGACTGTGGTCATGAGACATACTTATTCCTTCTATTCACATTAATAGATTTGTTACGATATAATACCAAAAAAGTTACAGGAAATTATAATTATGTCAGCATATATTTTTGGCCATACAACACCAGACTCAGACTCTATTGTAGGTGCATTGTCACTCTCATATCTTAAAAATCAACTCGGTGAAGATACTATAGCGGTAAGACAAGGGGAAGTAAACCCTGAGACAGCATTTATACTTGATAGATTTGGTTTTGAAGCACCGGCATTAAAGACGGAATTTGCAGGGGAAAACGTTTATCTTATCGATTTTATGGAGCGTTCGCAAAGCCCTAAAGACATAGATGAAGCTACGATACTTGGTATCGTAGATCACCACAAAATGGGTGATTTGAAGACAGATACGCCTTTAGAGATGTGGGTAAGACCTGTTGGATGTTCTAACACAATCGTAAAAGAAATGTTTGACCATCACAATGTTGAGATACCAAAAGATTTAGCAGGGATGATGATGTGTGCCATTTTAAGTGATACGGTTATTTTTAAATCACCAACATGTACAAAAACAGATACAAAAGCCGTGAAAGAACTAGCCCAAATTGCAGGGATCGATGATCCAAAAGCGTTGGGTATGGAGATGTTCATTGTGAAATCTGATGTACTTAATGATACAAAGGAAGACCTGGTACTTAGAGATTTTAAAGATTTCAGTATGGGTGGCAATACCATTGGTGTAGGACAACTTGAAGTAGTTGACCTTTCTGTTTTTGACACTATGAAAGAAGAACTCTTTGGGGCAATGCAAAAAATAAAAGATGAAGGTGAAAGACATACAGTACTTTTACTTCTTACCGACATCATGCAAGAGGGTTCACAACTACTTGTTCTTTCAGATGATAACGCTAAGATCGAATCTGCCTTTGATGTGTCATTGGCGGATAACCAAGTGTGGCTTCCAAAAGTGATGAGTCGTAAAAAGCAAGTGATTCCATTTTTAGAGAAACAGTTTTAATAGAATATTTAAAACTATGGTATCCCCACGAGGACTCGAACCTCGAGCTACGCCTTAGGAGGGCACTGCTTTATCCAGTTAAGCGATGTGGACATTTAAAATATAATTATACATAATTTATGCTATAATTCTAACTAATATATGCACATCGGTCATGCATACTATAAAATAAACTTTTACTCAGCCTAAGACCGAATAGCAAAATGCAAGGCTCGGTCAACAGGATAATAATGAAATTTACAGAACTAGGGCTAAATGAGTCTTTACTCAAAGCAGTTAAAGAGCAGGGCTATGATACTCCTACACCCATACAAGTACAAGCGATACCAGTAGTTATAGAGGGTAAGGATGTACTTGCTGCAGCTCAAACAGGTACAGGAAAAACAGCAGGGTTTACACTCCCACTTCTTGAACGTCTCTCTCAGACACAACCTCAAATGAGAAAGAAACAGATACGTGTTTTAGTACTAACTCCTACTCGTGAACTCGCTGCACAAGTGGCGGATAGCATCAAAACCTATGGTAAATATATGCAGTACCGATCTACGGTTATATTTGGTGGTGTAGGTATTAACCCGCAAATGGCTACACTTCGCAAAGGTATAGAGATAGTTATAGCAACACCGGGTAGACTACTTGACATTGCAAATCAAGATGGCATAGACTTTTCACGATTAGAGTGTTTAGTGTTAGATGAAGCAGACCGTATGTTAGATATGGGATTCATCCATGACATTAAAAAACTGATGGCTATGATGCCTAAGAAGAGACAAACACTTTTGTTTTCTGCTACTTTTTCTCGAGAGATAAAAGCACTGGCTTCCGGACTACTCAAAGACCCGGTACTTGTAGAAGTGGCACGCGAAAATAGTACAGCCGCACAGATAAGCCAAGTAGTCTACCCTGTAGATAAAGGGCGTAAACGTGAACTTTTAGCACAACTCATAAAAGCTGGAGACTGGAAACAGGTACTTGTATTTACCCGTACGAAACATGGAGCAAATAGACTTTGTAAGCAGCTTGAAGAGTACTCAGGCATCAAAGCTGCTGCAATACATGGTAACAAATCTCAAGGTGCAAGAACCAAAGCATTGGCTGATTTTAAAGCAGGAAATGTACGTGTACTTGTGGCTACAGACATCGCTGCACGGGGGATAGACATAGACCAGCTTCCTCATGTCGTAAACTTTGAACTTCCTAATGTACCAGAAGATTATGTACACCGTATAGGAAGAACGGGTAGAGCAGGGATGAAAGGTGAGGCAGTGTCACTTGTCTGTATAGATGAACATGAACTACTTAGAAATATAGAGAAGTTTACGAAGTCAAGTATAGAACAAATAGACATAGAAGCGTTTAGACCAGACCCAAACATTAAAGCAGAACCTATACAAAATGGTAGAGGAGGCGGACAGAAGCGTGGAGGTGGTCAAAGATCAGGTAATAGAAACGGAAATAAAGAAGGTCAAAAAAGAAAACCTCGCAATAAAAAACCTCAAAATGAGCCTAAGCAGGAAAATAAAACACCTGATAATAAAAGAAAAAAGCCTAAGAACCCCCAAGCAGAAAAAATAGGTTCAAACTTGCAAGCCAAATTAGATAAACTTGATAAAAGAGATAATAGAAATAATACTAAAAATAGGAAAAGATAATGAAAAAAATATTTAAACTCACTGACCCAAAAAAGCATGAAGACAGAGTACTTGAAGCAATTAAAAATGATATACGAAAGTATATAAAACGTGAAAAGAAAAAAGATCTGCCTGATAAAGCAACAATGTACTGGGATTTTGACTGTAAAATCGGTGCCACTTCAGATGATGCAGAAGTAGTAGTACATGAAGAACTCATTAAAGCACTGGATGCAGTAAAAGCAACAGGTGTGTCAGAAGTATATGTAGAAGTACTGGCTAAAGCAGTCAATAAACCTCTAAAAAATGAAGAGAGTTTAGAAGAGTAGAATATCATGTAAAAGTGAGAAATACTCAATAGTATTCATCCTTAACAACAAGACCATCTTATTTTTTATTATATTTAACGTCTTTGTAGGAGCATTTGTAGGAATATTCCTACAAATGATTTTGAAAAAAAATGCTATTATATATAATAAAGTATATAAGAGTATCTGGGGGATGTTATGGCTGATATTATTTTTGATGCATCAGGAACTATAGAAAGCTTTACGAACAATATTAATATACTGAATTCCAAAAATGCATCCATTATGATCTTGGCATGTGATTCAAACGGATTTGAAAAAGAACTGATTGATCCTATTCTTCTTAAACAAACTATCTCTATTATAGGTGGTGTTTTCCCTTCTATTATTTATAAAAATAAAAAGTATGATAAAGGTACGGTTTTTATCGGCTTTAATGATAAAATGCAAGTGAATGTTACAGAGAACATCAGTCAAAAAGATTATGATCAGTTGGATGTTGAGATGGAAGAGCAGTTAGGGGATTTTGATGAATCTGTCAAAACTATGTTTGTTTTTGTTGATGGTCTGACCGCAAATATCGCTGAATGTGTCAGTGTATTATTTGATAATTATGGTTTGGATATCAACTATATCGGTGGGGGTTCCGGATCACTCAGCTTTGAACAAAAGCCTTCACTTTTTTGTAATCTTGGACTTATACAGGATGGAATGACCCCAAAAAACTAGACAAAAACTAATTCAGTAATTCGGAAATAAAAG
>CAZBLM010000045.1:12725-13837 GCA_964492675.1 uncultured Sulfurovum sp. | reverse complement strand
AACATTAACGCCAAAGAAGTAGACTTTGACAGCTATTCACTGGAAGAAAACAAGTATGACCTCATCGTCTGTACCTACTTTTTAGAACGTTCACTCTTTCCTCAGATAGAAAAAGCACTAAAAAAGGGTGGTATATTCATTTACGAGACGTATCTTTACCATCCTGATAATGACAAGTTACCATCTAACCGTTCATTCTTACTTGAAGAAGGTGAACTCGAGACCACCTTTAGTGACAGCTATGACCTCATACATATACAAGAGTGGTGGGATGAAGATTATGAATGTTCTAAAATGATGAAAGGTTCCTTGGTCGCTAAGAAAAAATAAGTATTTCTTTTAAAACCAATCCTTCTATTAATTACCTGTATAGTTGGCACCTCGTATATCACCATATACACTTACAAATATATAAAGTGTTCGTCTCTTTTTATTTTTTATCTTCCTATTATCAAAAACCACTACCCAGTCATCCGTATCGCCATAATGCGTTTTTCCTATCTTTGAAATAGGTACTGATCTCCAACTTCTAGGGATCTTTTTTTCTACCAGTAAACGTAGCACTTCTTTCTTTGCAGCTTTTTTAACATCTTCGGCACTCAGATTTTTTTTTACCTTATCAAAATGAGGTGCATGGGTATGACCTGTACCACTATGTGGATGTCCACTCTTTGCATAGAGAGCTGTCAGACCCAGTACCAATATAACTAATGTCGTTTTTATGAATGTTGGCATTATATTCCTTTATAAACTATCATATTATACGTCTTTTTTGTTGTGCATTTTATATGTCCATATGGATATGATAATGCTCGTCCCTATTAAACCCAAATTCTTCTTCATTTATGATATGCATAACATCTGCAAACATCTTAAATGATCAACGAAGAAAGAAGCCCTATCAGTCCACCAAAAACACCACCCCAGACAACCAACCAACCCAAGTGTTCTTTGATGAGTTCCTGTACTAACTCTTTCACCATTCTAGGTGTCAATTCATCCAGTCTGTTTGTAATAAGTGTTTCTACCGAGGCGATCATATCTTCTGAAAGTGCTGAGTTTTGAATGTGATGGTCCAGTTGTGCTTTAAATGTAGAAGATGAGACTATGGA
>CAZBLM010000045.1:0-12715 GCA_964492675.1 uncultured Sulfurovum sp. | reverse complement strand
GAAGTAACCGCCGATTTTAACTTCTTGGAGAAAGGTTCACGCAACCCCTCCAATGCTTCTTCACCACCAAACATTTGAATGGCCCCACCAAATTTAGACTCCATCACTGTCTTAGAGAGTGCATCAAAAGCAGGTGAAAAGTCTGCTCCATTCACCAAAGGTGCCAAGTCTATCTTCTGCTCCTCTTTTGCAAAAAAGTCACCTAACTGTTCTTTCGTAAAAAACTGTTTCATGATCATCACTCTGATGGATTCTTTAAATGTCTCAAATTTTTTCTCTATCACACCAGAGCCATAAAGAAAAGGTACACGTTCAAAAAGCATATGGATGGCAAGTTGGTTTGTGATAGCCCCAGAGAGGGCAAAAAGTCCTGTAAAAAGCACCATATTGTGGTATGTTTCAGGGACTACAAATGAAAGCCCTATGAGTAAGATGGATACGATATCAGTGATGAGTGATTTGGACATTGTTCTTTTCTTTACTTAAATTTGTTGAACTATAGCATAAATTCTTTTTTACATATATAAAGGAGTTGTTAATTTTCCTAAAAAATAGCAGGGCATTATGTCCAAATATTGGGTCATATTCGGATAAAGGGATAAATGTGACAAAATATGTGACATGTATTTGTTACACTATAAGAAGATAGTGTTTTTAGAGAGATAATATGAAAAATAAAGCAATAGAGGGACAAAGTGTTCCCGTAATAAATAGTTAGACTACGAAGGAAATAATCTATGCAATTTTTTAAAAAAATATTTTTCGCCTTAGTTTGGTCAGTAATATTTTTACTTGTTACTACAATAACAATTAGCATTTTTAATATACCAAGTGTAATGAAGGATTTAAATACTAGCAAATCTAGTTCATTTCAAGAATCCTACCAAGAAGGTTATAATTCAGGACATCAAAAAGGCTATGAAACTGGTCAAAAATATGCAATATATATATTGCTGGGTCCTATAATAGCTGGTTTTGGAGGTTCTTTTCTAGGCTTGTTGCCAGGTACAAGAAAAAAGAAAGTTCAGAAAGATGAGTATAACAAAACCTTGGAAGATAAATAACATACCCTAACGGGTAGTTATACATCAAGTCAAACGTTATAATAGGTTCTACTATGATCAGCCTAACTCTTTAGCCAAGTACTCACCCGTATAAGAACCTGTCTTTTTAAACTCAGCAGCAAGCTTCTCAGGACTCCCCTCAGCGATGATAAGTCCACCTTTGTTTCCACCTTCAGGTCCCATGTCTATGATATAGTCGGCATTTTTCACCATATCAAGATTATGTTCTATCACTACTACTGAGTTACCAAGTTCTACCAAGTGGTGTAACACGCCTGTCAGTCTGTCCACATCTGCAAAGTGAAGGCCTGTTGTTGGTTCATCTAAAATGTAAAGTGTATTACCTGTGTCTTTACGGCTTAATTCTTTTGAGAGTTTTATACGTTGGGCTTCACCACCTGAGACTGTAGTGGCATTTTGCCCTAAAGTAATATAGTCAAGTCCTACATCTGTCAGTGTTTTAAGACGGATAGCAATGTTTGGTATCGCCTTAAAGAATTCCAGTGCTTCTCCTACAGACATCGCCAAAACATCTGCTATGGATTTACCTTTATAAAGTACTTCTCTGGTTTGGGCATTGTAGCGTGTTCCATCACAGGCATCACAACTTACCAGGACATCCGGTAAGAAGTGCATCTCTATCTTTATCTGCCCGTCTCCTTGACACTTCTCACAACGTCCACCTTTGACATTAAATGAAAAACGCCCTATCTTGTACCCACGCAGTTCAGCCTCTTTTGTTTGAGCAAAGAGTTTACGTATCTCATCCATAACCCCCGTATACGTTGCAGGGTTTGAACGCGGTGTTCTTCCTATAGGACTTTGATCTAAGTAGATCACTTTATCCAGCTTCTCAAGACCTGTGATCTCCACGCCATCTACCTTGTTGACCTTCTTGGCACGATTGAGTAGTTCTCTTGCCACAGGAAGAAGTGTTTGTAATATGAGTGATGATTTCCCAGAGCCGCTTACACCTGTCACACAGACAAAGTTATGCAATGGTATCTTGGCATCAAGTTTTTCTATGTTGTTAAGCGTGACATTTTTGATCTCTATCCACTCTTTTTGAGGGTTGTCATGTGAGTAGGAAATGTCTTTTTTACCATACATATAGTCAGCTGTCAGAGTCTTTGCTTTGGCAAGTTTCTTGGCATCTCCGGAAAAGACCACTTTGCCACCAAACTCTCCTGCACCGGGACCGATGTCGATGATGTAATCCGCAGCTAAAATGGTCTCTTTGTCATGCTCAACCACTATCACCGAGTTACCCTTGTCACGTAAAGAGTTTAATGTACGTATGAGCTTCATAGTGTCACGTTCATGTAGCCCGATACTTGGTTCGTCAAGTACATACATCACACCAGTAAGCCCGGAACCTATCTGTGAAGCGATACGTATACGCTGTGCTTCTCCACCTGAAATGCTCCGTGCATCACGGCTTAGAGTAATGTATCCTAAACCTACATCATGTAAAAAATAAAGTCTCTCATAAAGCTCTTTGAGTATAGACTCGGCGATCATCTTCTGTTGTTCTGTCAGATGAGAGAAGCTCTCTTCTTCTGCAAAATAAGCATACGATTTCTCTATAGGCATATCGATGATATCTGCGATATTTTTCCCTTCTATCTTTACAGCCAAAGAGCGTGGTCTAAGTCTGTGTCCATCACACTTGTCACAAACCTTTTCTGTCATGTATTCTGAAAGGTCTTTTTCATCTTTGAACATATCGTGTGCAAATTTCACTACGCCGGGCCATTCTCTTTTGAGCTTGTGACGTTTCCATGTAAAGTCTACTGTACTGCCATTACCGTAGAGTACGGCTTTTTGCTGATGGGATTCAAGTTCACCATAAGGTGTTTTGATATCTATATCGTTTTGTTCACAAAAGGCATTCAGGAATTTCGTATAGTAACTTTTATTAAATCCATACATGATCTTCACAGCACCCTTGTCGATGCTAAGTTCCTGATCTATCACCTTTTTAAGATCTATCGCATAACGGATACCCAAACCATCACAGGTAGGACACGCACCCTTAGGCGAATTAAAAGAGAAACTTACAGGCTCCAACGGTTCAAAAGAGAGCTTACAGTCAAAACATGCCAAATGCTCCGAGTAGTGCATATGCTGACGTTCAAAATCAACCTCTTTATAGTTGAGTACTTCTATCTCCATTTCACCGTAAGACTCTTTAAGTGCTTTTTCAACATCCTGCCCTATACGGTCACGGCTCTCTTCTTTAACCACTACTCTATCTACTACCACTTTAATGGTGTGTTTTTTTGTTTTGGAAAGCTCTATCTCATCATCCAGACGTACCATGACGCCATCTATCATAGCACGCACATACCCTTTGTGACGCAGAGACTCCAGCATATCTGCAAAACTACCCTTTTTCTCTTTGACCAATGGTGCCATGATGACAAGCTTTGCCCCATTAGGCAACTTCAACACTTCTTCGATGATGTCAGATGCTGACATAGAAGAGATAGGCTTACCGCATTCATGACAGTGCTGTTCCCCTACACGAGAGAAAAGAAGTCTCAAATAATCATAAATTTCAGTGATCGTTCCCACTGTTGAACGCGGGTTTTTTGAAGTGGTCTTTTGGTCTATGGCAATGGCAGGAGTAAGCCCTTCTATCTTGTCCACATCAGGCTTTCCTACACGACCTAAGAACTGTCTGGCATAAGAGGAGAGAGACTCGATGTAACGGCGCTGTCCTTCAGCATAAAGCGTAGAAAAAGCCAAAGTAGATTTTCCAGAACCTGATATACCCGTGACAACTACCAATTTATTTTTAGGGATGCTTATGTCTATATTTTTTAAGTTATTTTCTTTTGCACCGTATACGTGTATCATGTCTTGCTTTTTTACTGCCATCTGTTTCTCATTTTAGTATAAAATAGCTCTTATTTTACAACAAAGTATCATTGATACCCATAAAGACGTATCTAAAAAACTACATCTTTATCTTTTAGGTGGGAACAGACTATACAAATTTATAATGAGACTCATCATGTATTGATTTGATCTTTCCTTTTAATCTATCAATCTCTGGCTTAAGAGTAATCCTACTCTGCCTTTTTCATTTCCACCGAATTTCGCTTGTTTAAACATAGATTTATGTAGACTACAGTTTTGATATACCAACCAACTATTTTAATCATTAAGTCCAATAAGAAAAGTTTTTTGTAAGAATTCTCTTATAGATATTTCTATTTATATCACATATAATGGTACTAAATAATGTCTTAAAGGATATGAAATGAAACGTTTTATAGATAATATTGAATTCAATACTGACTCTGAACAAATGATTATAGCTGTATTAGAAGAACAAAAATTGAACTTGGATCTGAATGTAGCCATAGTATATAGTGTTTATATATTTCTCTTTACATTACATATGATCATGCTTAAAGGGATATAAAATGAAATGTATACTTATTATAGATGATATTGAATTCAATACAGACTTTGAACAAATACTTCACATCATACATACAGATAAAGTCAATTTTATCTATTATCAAAATTAACTTTTAAAATAATCTTAAAACCAAATTTTTTTAATCAACATTCCCAAGGCAAAAATATAAAGCAATAAAAGTGAGATCTTATGATTTTTAGAAGTCACATGATCTTTGAGCCAAATACCTAAAGCAACACCAAAAAGTGAGGCAACAGCAACGATAAATCCAGTACCAAAATCAATGGTCCCGGTACTCAAACGGCTGATCATCCCTGCAATAGAAGAGAAAACAACAAAAAAGAGGCCGGCACTCACAGCCTTTTTTAAAGGATAATGCAGTAATCCTACTAAAATCGGTGTTAAGATAATGGACCCACCGATACCAAGCGTGATGGAAAAGATACCTATCCCTATCCCTATCCCAAAAAGAAGTGCTTTGTTAAGTGATTTGGTCTGTACATCATCTGCGTGATTTGTAGAAAACATTAGTCTAAAAAGAGCAAAAAGCAGTATCGAGATAAAAAGTCCCTGTAAGACAGCATCAGAAACAGTATGTGTAACATATCCACCGATGTACCCGCCGACAAAGCCACCCACCCCAACAAAAACACCTTCACCGATGAGCAACAAACCTTTTTTATAGTTAAGGTAAGAACCAAAAATAGAAGAAAAAACCATTTGTATGATAGAGATACCAATGGCATCTTTGATATCAAAGCCAAGTACCAACAATATAGGTACAAGTATCATTCCTCCGCCGATACCAAAAAAACCTGACATCGTACCGATAAATATACCTACAATTATAAGTTCTATCATTCTGTTTCCTCTTATGTAGTTTGGAAGTATAACATGATTACATTTGATTAGAAATAGTCTTAACCTTGCTTAATCTTTTACACTAATTTAGCTATACTACTTATAGACACAAACATAGGAAAATATCCGGCATGGAATTCATTCGTAATCATATTCAAAAACTATTGATCATTTTAAGTGTTATTTTACTCTCAACTATCATTTATAAAGTGACACATCTTATAGAAAACGGAACTATTATAAAAGCACAAAAAAGTGACTATGCAGAACTCCACTCTGTTCAATATGGGCTCTTTAATTCCCAAATATGGGCAGGTAAAATATCTGCTATCGTTGAACAAAAAATAGATGAGTTTGAATTCACAAAAAGTAGTAGACTAGAGATCAAAACCTATGTAGAAACCATTCTTGATGCACTTATCGTAGAAGCGGAAAAAGTTGTGCGAAAAAAGAATAAAAAAAGAGGCTTTTTTGACTCTATCTATGGTTCTACCAAACAAATGGTCACAGACTCACTCGTAGACTTTAAACATTTAAGAAGCAGGGTACCTGAGTTTACTGATCAAGTTATAAATGAACTTGAAAAGCCTGAAAATCAAGCTATACTTAAAACGGTACTGAAAGAGAAACTCCAGCAATTTACAGAAAACAATGTGATACAACCTGTAGATATGAGTCTGTTTAATACCATTCTCAAACGCTATGAGAGCAAAGACTATGCTGCATGTACTACAAAACTTGATTGTGAGATGGAAGAACTAAACAAAAAAATAAATGAAGACACTATCTTGATCTTAGGACTATCAGTACTACTCATTATACTTATTTTACTTCAAGGTACGGTACTTAAGTCTGCATCATTATTCCTTCTTTCTATCACAAGTATAACACTTCTCATACCGGGGCTTATGTTGCCTATGTTGGATATAGAAGCAAAAATATCTAAACTCCATTTCTTAATACTGGAGAAACATGTAATCTTTACAGATCAGGTACTTTTCTTCCAAAGTAAAAGTATCTATGACCTGGTCGTGTTGCTTATGGAAGAGGATGAGTTTAAAATGATATTTGTAGGGATACTCCTTACAACATTCAGTATCATTTTCCCAACATTAAAACTGTTATCTACCACACTTTATTACTATAGTAAAAGTGCTATAGGCAACAACCCGATCACACGTTTCTTTGCACTTCGTTCTACAAAATGGTCAATGGCCGATGTGATGGTCGTCTCTATCTTTATGGCATATCTTGGACTTGATGGTGTGGTAAGTAACGAGTTAAGAAAAATAGAAAATATCAGTGAACCTATCAATATCATCACAACCAACGGAACTGCACTTCAAGTTGGTTTTTTCCTCTTCTTAGGCTTTGTAGTTGCAAGCTTTGTACTCTCTATTTTGGCAGATAATGCGGGTAAAGCTAGAGAAGAGAAGTCTTAAGGGCACCTCTAAAAATATGTAATGCTCACAATGAGCTTTGCAAAACTCACCCTACGGGCAATTAGATGTGCCCTTCATATCCTTCAGGATTATTAGACTGCCATCTCCAGCTGTCTTCACACATCTGTTCTATACTACGCGAGGCTTCCCATCCTAAAACCTCTTTTGCATAAGAAGGATCTGCATAACATGTTGCGATGTCCCCTGCTCTTCTGGAAACAATTTTATAGGGTACATTTTGACCGGTCGCTTTTTCAAAAGCTTTGACCATATCAAGAACTGAATAACCTTTACCTGTACCAAGATTGATCGTCATCACCTCATCAAAAGTGTACATATATTCTAATGCTTTCACATGTCCATCAGCAAGATCAACCACATGAAGGTAGTCGCGTACACCAGTGCCGTCATGTGTTCCATAGTCACCGCCAAAGACAGATAAATACTCTCTTTTACCTACAGCTGTCTGTGCAATGAACGGCATGAGGTTATTTGGTATGCCGTTAGGGTCTTCACCTATCATCCCTGAGCTATGTGCTCCCACAGGATTAAAGTAGCGAAGTAACACTATCTTCCACTCATTATCTGAAGCATACAGATCTCGTAACATCTCTTCTACAACAAGCTTTGTACGTCCATAAGGGTTTGTAGCAAAAGTAGGGAAATCTTCAGTGATAGGATTTTCATGCGGGTCACCATACACCGTAGCCGATGAAGAAAAGACTATAGATTTACAACCGTGCTTTGCCATTACCTCACAAAGTATTGCAGTGCCGTTCACATTATTATCATAGTAACGTAAAGGCTGTTCCACAGATTCACCCACGGCTTTTAATCCTGCAAAGTGAATGACCGTATCTATCATGTGTGATTGAAATACTTTTTCAAGATCACTTCGATTTCGTATATCACCTTCTATTGTTGTGATATCTTGCTTCGTGATCTTTTCAACTCTTCTTATGCTCTCTTTTGATGCATTGGAAAAGTTATCAAAAACAACGACTTCATACCCTGCTTCTATCAACAATATAACAGTGTGAGACCCTATATACCCCGCACCGCCTGTAACTAAAACTTTCACCTTTAAATCCCTTTTACTTCTTTCATAAGAGCACCCATAATATCTTTTGTACCTTGTATGAGTAGAGGGTTACTTTGAACATCTAACCACTCTATGATCTCTTTCATATCATCTTCACTCATCACAGTACACCCGGCAGTAGATACAGTTTTTATATGTAAGAAGATACATGATCCTGCACCCTTTTTTGCACCTTTTTCATCTATATGGTTATGGTTGACCACCACACCGTATTTGTAGTAGTTCTTTGGAAATCGCATGTGCTCTTTGCTTTTATAAGCAACCTCAACTTTTGTACTGTCGACAATCTTGTTATAAAGTTTTGAATTGACATCATCGACACAATGATCTGTACTTTTATAGACTTTATAAGGGTAGTCCACATTAAAAGGAAAGTACCCAAAGGCTTGTTTTAGAGAAAAAATACCTGCAGGTGCTTTACCATCACCCTCTTTTTTAATGATCTTTGCATCTTTTGGTGTGGTGTGTAGACCGATGCCCCATCCTAAACCATTTCTTCCCAACAGTATAGTAAGTTCTTTACCTACTTTTACCCATGCTCCATTGTGTTTTTCATAGCGTTGCAGTACACCATTTGGAGTTGACCAATTTTCAGTTGTTACAACAATGATCTGTTTGCTATTTGGCAGTTTTTGAGCCTGCAGTAAAAAGAGTGATAAACAAAGTGTAAGTAATATTTTCATTGTGCTATAATCTTTCTTATGGAATATGGAATCATCTCAATAGCGATACCGCTACTTACTATCATACTGGCTATTATAACAAAAGATGTCATTGTCTCTCTAATTGGGGGGATATTTGCAGGGCTTTTGGTCATTCATGGGTACAACCCACTGACTGCATTTGTAGCACTTTTTGATGGTATCATCGCTCTTTTCTCTGAAGGATGGATCGTTAAAACGCTTCTCTTTGCACTGATGATAGGTGCTATCATCAAATTACTCACCCTCTCAGGCGCGGTCAATCGTTTCGTAAACTGGCTCAGTAGCAAAGCAGAAAACATAGACTCTCCTAAAGGTGCGATGCTTTTAGCATATGTGCTTGGTGTCATTATATTTATCGAGTCCTCCATCACTTCCCTTGTATCTGGTACCGTAGCAAAACCACTATGTGACAAAAACAGTGTGAGTAGAGAAAAGCTTGCATACATCTGTGACTCTACCTCAGCGCCTATTTGTTCACTCATCCCACTCAATGCATGGGGAGCTTTACTTTTAGGGCTCATCATTACTGCCATAGATTCACAAGTTATTTCTGGAGACGGCATTTCACTTCTCATAGCGTCCATTCCCTACAACTTCTATGCGCTTTTTACTTTAGTCATCGTCTTAGTTGTTGTGTTTTTAAACATCAACATAGGGCCTATGAAACACACCACACCTCAGCCTTACGATACAACACATTTACATCATGAAGGAAAAGCAACACCATTTCCTATGTTGCTACCTATCATAGTAATGGTGATCGCTGTGCCTGTTGGTCTCTACCTCACAGGAGATGGAGACATTTTCAAAGGTTCAGGTTCGACCTCTGTCTACTATGCAGTCATCGTCACCCTGCTCTTTATGTACATCTACTATGTCAGCACCAAAATGCTCTCTCACAAAGAGTACTTTAAAGGATTTTACGAAGGTCTAGGAGAAATGATACCCATCACCATCATACTCCTCTTTGCTCTCTTCATAGGTAAGGTCATAGGTGATCTCGGTACAGCCAAGTACCTCGCACATATACTCAGTGGAAACATCTCCCCTGCACTCATGCCTCTACTCATTTTTTTAGTTGCCAGCATCACCGCATTTTCCACAGGAACAAGCTGGGGAACTTTCTCCATCATGATGCCCATAGGTTTAGCATTAGGTGCCACCATGGACCTGCACATCCCACTGGTCATCGCAGCTGTTATCAGTGGAGGAATATTCGGAGACCACGCCTCCCCCATCTCCGACACCACCATCATCTCCTCCATGGCAGCAGGCTGTGACCATGTAGAGCATGTGAGGACGCAGTTGCCTTATGCATTGATTGGTGGTGGGTTGGCTTCTTTGGCGTTTTTGGTTGTTGGATGGATGACTGTTTAATACGATGAAAAAAATTAGAAATGATGATGAAAAAATTGCATACAAATATTTACAAAGCTTAGGTTATACAAATATTCAATATGAACCTGACTCTAACATGCCCCCAGATTTTCTAATCAATGATACTATAGCTATTGAAGTTAGAAGATTAAATCTATCAGATAATGAAAGTCTTGATGAGAAGATACCATTAGATATTGAACTAAAAAAACATATACAAATTTATTCAGATGAGAAAACATTAAAAGTTGCCCCATTTAGAAATAAATATAAAGAGTGGTGGTTAGTGTTAGTCAATCATATAGATTATCGTGATTTAAAAGGTGATGAGTATGATATAAAACATTTTTGGGATAAACTATTAATTATTGAACCAAAATAATATGCAAATAATATGTTAAAATAATTAAAACATAATATAACAAAGGTAACCCATGCCTAAAAAAACCCTCTACATCGCCCGTCATGCCAAATCAAGCTGGGATGATGCATCACTCTCAGACTTCGAACGCCCACTCAACAAACGCGGTAAACGAGATGCACCCATTATGGCTGAAAAGCTTAAAGCGCTGGGAGTCAAACCAGACCTCATACTCTCCAGCCCTGCCAAACGTGCAAAAACCACAGCAAAACACTACCGTGATGTTCTAGGCTCTGAGCTACAATATGATGAACGCATCTATGAAGCATCACTTATGAGCCTTATCTATCTTGCTCAGGAGAAGTTTGAAGATATAGACTCTCTTATGATAGTAGGACATAACCCTGGACTCACTATGTTTAATGACCGGGTATCAAATAAGTCTATCTTTAACATCCCTACGGCTGGTGTAGTTGCCATAAAGTTTGATGGAGAAGTGGCTGCACGTAAAGGGAAGCAGATGTTTTATGAATATCCTAAAAAGTATGTTGATAAATAATATTTTGTTTTTTCTAGTTTCCTTTTATCTTCATTGAGGCGCTGTTACTCTCTTCATTTTTTTAGAAAAAACGAAGCAAAAAAGCGTCACTACTCACGAATCGCTTCGCTTATTCGGTCGTTCGTAGTGACAATTTCTTTTTATTAAAAACCTAGGCTATCGCCAATTTCATAATAATTTATTTAATCATATTTAAACGAGTCATCAATATTTCCTTTGTCCTATTTTTGTCGCTTGCGATTTTTTCTTTTTTGGTTACCTTTTTCTCTTTTGTCGCAGTACAAAAAAGAAAAAAGTAACAAGAGAAAAACAACATCTCAATGAAGATAAGAGGAAACACATAAAAACAAATTATACTTTTATGATAAAATACAAAAAAACCACATTAGGATAATGATACTTTGAAACTACTAGTCTCAGCCCTAGAACCATCATCAAACCTCCACCTAAAAGAGGTACTCAAACACACACAAGATGTAGAGCTTACAGGTATCTTTGATAAATCACTCGGAGAACCGCTGTATGACATCTCTCAGATGGCAGTAATGGGCATCGTGGATGCACTCAAGAAAATTCGCTGGGCATACAAAGCGATGGATGAGCTTGTACTTTTGGCAAAAGATGCAGACAAAGTGCTGCTTATGGACTCTTCAGCCTTTAATTTGCCTCTAGCTAAGAAGATGAAAACAGCTTATCCTGATAAAGAGATCATCTACTACATACTTCCCCAGATATGGGCAAGCCGACCAAAACGTGCCAAAAAACTGGAGCAGTACTGTGACAGACTTCTTGGCATACTCCCTTTTGAAGTGGACTACTATTCACAGGGAAAAGCAGAGTATGTCGGACACCCTCTACTTGATGAGATAGATGTACATCGTGTAGAATCAGAAACTAAAAATGTCATCGCATTTATGCCTGGCTCACGTAAATCAGAGATCACCCGTCTCATGCCTATTTTCTTGGAAGTTAGACGTAAACTTGGAAATGACATTAGACCTTTACTTGTCATACCTCCATCATTTAGCAGAAACAAAATAGCAAAACTCTACAGAGGTAACAGAGAATTTGAGATAGTACGTGACACACATGAAGCACTAAGACGTTCTGAATTTGCATTTATATGTTCAGGTACAGCAACCCTTGAATCTGCACTCATCGGTGTCCCTTTTACTCTGGGATACATCGCCAAAAAAGTGGACTTTTTCATAGGAACAAAACTCCTAGGTATTAAGCAAGTTGGACTGGCAAACATTATACTTACAAACTATAATAATTCAACTCTGCACAATGAACTCCTTCAAGAAGAAGTAACAGTTGAAAACCTTTTAAAAGAGTACTATAATACAGACAAAGAAATTTTTAGTAAAAAAGCAGAAGAATTGAAAACATATCTTGGTCATGGAAGTTCAGAAAATGTTGCAGAAATTATTATGGAAAAACGATGATATACACCATTTCATTCCTGAACACTCAACGCTTAACACTTAACGATTCTCTCCCAAGGAGAGACTTATGCTAGTACATATATGCTGTTCAGTAGACAGTCACTATTTTTTGCAAAAACTCCAAACAGAATATCCGGAAGAAAAACTTACAGGATTCTAAGTACCACTACTACGATAATTAAGAGACATATCTTCTACTATCAATTGTAACTATATAATAGATGGCTACAACTTAAAATGTACCTAGGTTTCATAGTTGGGTACAAAATGTACCCAGAAAATGTATCTAGATTTATGCTTCTAAAACATGATGTCAAGCGCGGTGCTAAAATAGGCAGTATAAAAGACTGCTAAAAGAGTAGTT
>CAZBLM010000044.1:0-14202 GCA_964492675.1 uncultured Sulfurovum sp. | reverse complement strand
ATCTTAATTATCGTAAAAAATGAAAACCTTATAATCTAACATATTTTATAAGGTTATTCGCTGTAGCGACGTTTGCAAGCCACAAATCTATACCCTTAAATAGAAAACCTTATAAAGTATTCCATATTGGGAGGTTTTATAAGGTAAACTATAACAAATGATGTGGTCTTGAAAAAGTTTAAAACTGATGATTCACATACGTGAAGACGCTTAGAGATCGATGATTGTTAATGATATAATTCTTATCTATGGGTGACACAAAACTCTGAACAGTCTCAATTAATCAAAAAACCTATAAAACGTCTTCATCGCCTCTTGAGCTTCCTCAACACCAATAACTTCAAAACCAATACTACTTCCTATAGACATTTGAGCCAATTTATAGCAGTCTATCGGTAAAACAGAACCCATCTTAGGGTAACCACCGATAGTCTGTCTCTCTTTAAGTAAAATGATGGGCTGTCCATCTGGGGGTATCTGAACTGCACCAAAGGTGATGCCTTCTGAGATTATATCGCCTTTGGAAGGTATCATGGGTTCACCTTGAAGTTTGTATCCCATACGGCTCATATCGGGGGTGAGGGTGTAAGAGGATGAGAAGAACTTCTCTTTTTGTGCGTCAGTAAAGTAGTCATGTTGGTAGCTAAGAATGATGCGTAGTGTAAGGTGTTCGGGGTAACTTGGGATGTACTTTTCTGGTACGCGTTTGGTGAACGTAATTTGACTTGAGGTAAAAGGAAGTGTGTCACCAGCTTTTAGCTTTTTGCCTTTATGTTCTTTGAGTGTGGTAGCGTAGCTCTCTTGGTATTTAGGGAGAT
This sequence comes from uncultured Sulfurovum sp., assembly GCA_964492675.1. GTDB lineage: Bacteria > Campylobacterota > Campylobacteria > Campylobacterales > Sulfurovaceae > Sulfurovum. The sequence continues at coordinate 13,384 of CAZBLM010000044.1, read as the reverse complement.
CAAAACCACCTTTTACTGCTAGATATGTTCTCATCCCTGAGCGTTTTTGTTCGAAAGAGAGCATGTCATTTGTTTCTATCTGATGTGTTTGCCAGATGGGTTGTGAAATGCCATTGATGCGAAAGTCCAAGTCTGCACCGGTGATAGATATAGTGCTGGGTGCAGTGGCTTGTAGTTTGAGTCCACTTAGGAGTATTTCTAAGGCATTGCCACATTCATCTCCTAGAAGTTTTTGGCTCCATCTGTAGGCATATTCATCCATAGCACCTGAAGGGGTGATACCTAAATGGGTGTAGCCTTGACGTCCTAAGTCTTGTACGGTGGTAAATATGCCAGATGAAAGTACTTTAAACACTGATGAACCTCACAGTGTCTCCTATCTCTAACTGTGAAAAGTCATCAAACTCTGTATGACCGATGATGTTCCAACCTCCGGCACTATCTTGGGGGTAGATAGCTGTTTGTGACTCTGCTATGGCAACAGAACCTTTGGGTACTTTAGCTCTTGGTGTACTGAGTCTTGGTGTGGCTATGGTGTCATCTACCTTTGCAAGATACGCAAACCCAACCATGAAACCGATGGCATAAACCCGGTAGGTTTTTTCTGTATGTTTTACTATAACTTCAGAGGGTGTAAGACCGTGTATCTGTGCTACTAGATCAAGGTCTGACTCTTTACTGTAATCTACAGGGATCTCTATAAGCTTTCCTTCTGTAATGCCCTTATCATAGTGCTTTGAAGTGATTGTCTCTTTTATTTTAGATTTTATAATATGAATATCATATTTGTTAATATTATACTCGATAAGTATGGAATGATATGAGGGTGTTAGGTTTATGATATGTGGTAGGGATTTGAGTGCATTGTAGGCATGCTGAACCTGATCTAGAACTTCTTCACATATACGTTCTTCAAAGTAAATAATAACAGAATCAACAGAAGCAGTTTCTATCTTCATAATTGATTTAGTGCTTTTATGAGTGCAAGTGCATGGGTATTATCACCATGGACACAGAGAGTATCCGCATGAAGAGAGAGTTTCTTACCGTTGATGCTCTCTATGACACCTTCATTTTGCAGAAGTGTGGCTCTTTTGAGTACCTCATCGACTGAGTCAAGTACTGCTCCCGCTTGTGAGCGTGGTACCAGACTGCCATCGTCCTGGTAGGCTCTGTCTGCAAACACTTCGTAAAGCAGAGATACACCATATTTATCCGCCAGTGATGCAAACTTTTCATTTTGGGTATTAGAGAGTATCATCAGTTTGATGTTTTTGTCATACTTTGAGACAGCCTTAGCAATGGCTTTAAAAACTTCCATATCTTTCATCATAGTGTTATAGAGTGCACCATGAGGTTTGATGTAGCTTATCTTGACACCATAACTCTGGCACAATGCATCTAAAGCACCACACTGATAGATAACAAAAGAAACGATCTCTTCAGTAGTGCATATCATCTCACGCCTCCCAAAACCTTCAAGGTCAGGATATGAAGGGTGTGCACCAATGGATACAGCGTTATCTTTTGCATTCTTGATGCTTTTATGCATCGTTACAGGGTCACCTGCATGAAAAGCACATGCAAGGTTAGCCATGTCGATATAAGGCATGATCAGCTCATCTAAGTTAACATCTAAAGCCTCTCCCATATCACAGTTGAGTTTTAGTTGCTCATACTTCATAAACTAGCCCCTACACCAAATGCATCAGAGAGTATGATCTCACTTTCATTAAATTGTATATCTGTTTTTATAGGATGTGAAGCTAAAAGACTTACCCCATCCAAATCTAACATCGTTATGGTTTCAGCTTTGGCTGAAGCTACATGCACACCTGCTGCTATACTTATAGGACCTTCAAGCATACAACCTATCATACATTTTACTCCAAATTCTGCAGAGAGATCTGCAAGTTCAATAGCACCAGTGATACCTGCAGTTTTAGCCAGTTTGATGTTCACAAGGTCTATTGCCTCCATCTCAAGTAGTCTACGTGCATCTTTTGCAGAAAATATACTCTCGTCAGCGAGCAGGGGAGTTTGAACTCTCTCTTTAATGTATCTAAGTCCTTCTATATCATCTGCTGCTACAGGTTGTTCTATGAACTCTGCTATAATATTTTGTTTTTCTAAAGCATGAAGAAGTGTTACACTTTCTTGAGCTGACCAGCCTTGGTTGGCATCGAGTCTTAGTTTGATATGCTTGTCTAAAGAAGCATGTATCGCTACCACACGTTCTACATCTTTCTTAGGATCATCACCTATCTTTATCTTGAGTGTATCATAGCCTAGAGCTACAGCATCTATGCTGTCTGATATCATCTTCTCTATCTCACCCATACTTATGGTTATGTCAGTATTAAATGTAGTTTCAGTACCTCCTAACATACGGTACAATGGTAGTTTAGAAGCTTTTGCCTTTAAATCATAAAGCGCTATTTCAAGGGCAGATTTAGCCGCAGTATTCTTTAATATTAAAGAATATACCAATTTAAGTATAGTCTTAAAATCCTCTATTTCTTTACCCAATAAATGTGGCTTAATATATTCAATGGTTGCTAGCATAGTGCCCATGGTCTCACCGGTGATTACAGGAGAAGGTGAACCCTCACCATAGCCGACACTACCATCATCACATTCTATAATGACAACGATATCTTCTAAAGCATCTACACGACGTAAAGAAGTAATAAATGGATTTTTAAGTGGTGCTTTAAGAGTTTGAGTTCGTATATTTGTTATTTTCATAGCTTATTGTATCTAAAATGAATTTTATGAACCCTCAGTCACACGTCTAGCTGAGACAAAATTCTTTGCATAACTACCATGGGTAATAGGTGAAATAATGATACCTTTCTTTTTTGATGCAGCATGTATAAACTCACCATCACCTATGTAGATACCCACATGGGTCACAGGAATCCCTCTTTTTTTATCAGTTAGAAAGAAGAGGAGGTCTCCTTTTTGTAGATCTTCTTTGTTAATCGATTGTCCTTTTTTAGACTGTGCCCATGCAGTTCTTGGCAAATTTACATTATGTTTTTTATAAAGGTATTGTACATAGCCGGAACAGTCAAAGCCTTCAGGGGTCGTGCCACCCCATACATACTTTCCACCCTTGAAATATTTGGCATCTTCAAGTAGTTTTTGTTTATCAACGGCAGAAACATTATAGATTTTACCTGCCTTTTCTGCTGCTTTCTTTTCCTTGGCGATACGTAAAGCTCTATCGCGTGCAGCTGCAGCCCTTCGTGCATGACGCTCAACACGATGGAGTTCATCGTAGATCGCTTGTATGGAATATTCTGTAGCTTTTTGGGTTAGACAGGCATTTTGAGTAGGTTGCAGATCTTTTTTATAGAGAACATTGCCGTTACTATCACTAATGGTGAAAAGACTGGTATAGGAGAGTGTAGTGATCGTAAGTAGTAAAAATGTAATCCTAAACATCGCTTTTCCATTTCTTTTATTATTTAATCCTAACAAAACAAATATAAAAAGAAACTTTTCGTTATTGTGGGTACCTTTAGCTATAATCCTTTTATGGATAATCAAATCATCATTATAGGCGGAGGAGCAAGTGCATTGATGCTCGCTTCTTTGCTACCTAAAAACAGTGTAACACTCATAGAATCAAACCCAAAAGTTGGCGCCAAGATACTCATCTCAGGTGGTGGAAAGTGCAACATAACCAACACAAAAATGGGTACAGAGTTTTATCTTGGTGATAAATACTTTGTAGCACCTGCTTTGAAAAAGTTCAATGAAAAAGCTTTACTTCGCTGGCTTGAACGTCAGAACCTGGACCCTGTCATTAAAAAAGAGACGCAATATTTTTGTCGTGATTCTGCTAAAGAGATTTTAAACATTTTCATTAAAGAGAGTAAAAAACAGAAGATATATCTGAATGAAAATGTGTTAGAAGTAACAAAACGTGATGAGATCTTCTACGTTAAGACAAACAAAAAAATACATACTGCAAAGGCTGTAGTAGTAGCTTCCGGTGGATTGAGTTTTCCTAAACTCGGTGCTAGCAGTATAGGGTATGAGATAGCAGAGTCTTTTGGTCATAGCATCGTCAAAACTGCACCGGCTTTGGTAGGGTTTACGGTACAGAAAGAGCAGTTCTTCTTTAAAGAACTTTCAGGTGTAGCTACAGATGTCAAGATAACAGTAGGAGAGTCAGTTTGTGAGGGTGCGTTACTTTTTGCGCACAAAGGCTTGAGTGGACCTGCAGTACTCGACGCATCTCTTTACTGGGAAAAAGGAAAGATAGAAATAGACTTTTTACCAGGGTTTTCATGGAATGCTATAAAGGGCAGTAAAAAGCTTATCTCTTCACTTTTACCAATGCCTAAACGTGTTACTAAGGCATTTTTGATACACTTTCGCATCGATGATAAAGTGGCTTCCAAATTAACATCAGATGAGCTCAAATCATTACAGACTCTTAACCATTACAGTTTTGCACCGGCAGGGACTTTTGGATATAGCAAAGCTGAAGTAACCAAGGGTGGGGTAGAAACCACTGAAGTAGACAGTAGTAGTATGATGAGTAAAAAAGAATCCGGACTTTATTTTATAGGTGAAGTCTTAGATGTAACAGGAAGACTGGGTGGTTATAACTTTCAATGGGCATTTTCAAGTGCTTATAGTTGTTCAAAAAATATATTAAAATCATAACGTAAGTGTGAATAAGGGAAAATACGTGAAAATTAGATTTAAAAGCATAGTGTTTGCTGTTTTATCGATGTTAGTGCTGAATGGATGTTTTGGAAAACCAGATAAAGAAGGTTGGAGATCAGCTCAAAAAGATGAGTTTTTAGAGATATTGAAAACAGATAAATATGCATCTATTTGTAATCAACAAGCACTTTATAAACATGTTGAAGAGAATGAAGACTCCAAATTAATGTCTAAATTATTGATAGCATATACAAACAATCTTGCGAATGGATGTATCGTTAATCCTTCTCAGCCTATTAAAAAAGGGAACAAATATGTTGCAGAGTATGGTGTTTATTTAGAAGAGATAAAAAATCAGGATATTATGAGAGCAGTGAGAGCCGGAGAAAGTATAGATAATATACTCAAACCGTATGTACCTGAATACAGACAGTTTGATTCTCTTGTTAGAAATTATACTTCTGCAAAAAATGATCCTGCAGTTTCAACGAATACACTTCATAAAATGAGACTAAATATAGAGAGAGTCAAACTTATGAAACCGGGTTTAGGAAAAAATTATGCTTTGGTGAATATACCTGAGTTTATGGTCCGTGTGATAGAAGATGAGAAAACAGCAGTGAAAATGGCTGTAGTGGTTGGAAAAAGAAAAATGAAAACACCTATATTTTCAGAAGACCTCTCATACATTACTTTAAATCCACAGTGGTCTGTACCAGACAGTATCGCTAGAAATGAAGTGATCCCTGATCTGTTAAAAAACCCTAACTATTTAACAGAAAAACGTATGGTAATGCGTGAAACCTATGATCTTAATTCTAAAGAATTTACACCTGAGACTGTAGACTTAGAGGCTTATGTGGGTGGAGAGGGATATGTACCGTTCAAATTTATAGAAGTTCCTTCTAAACTGAATGGTTTGGGACGTGTCAAGTTCATCTTCCCGAACGAGCATGATGTATATATGCATGATACACAGTCAAAACACCTCTTTAAACGCAAAGTACGAACGTATAGTCATGGCTGTGTAAGACTTGAAAAGCCAAATCTTATGTTAGACCATCTTGCAAAACATTATAGCAATACAACACCTGAAGAGGTAGATGAAAAATATCAATCATTAAAAACCCATTACATAAACATTACAAAGAGGTTGCCTGTACATACAGCATATTTGACCACATATATAGATGATACCAACAAATTATTGGTATTTAAAGATATTTATGGCTTTGACAAGTCTCAAAAACTAAACTTTAAGATATAAAATGTTGATGACAAGAGCCTGGTTGATCCTGATCGATGCTCTTGTCACTCTTCTTCTGTTAGGTTCACTCATACTTTTTTATCTATATCCTCCCAAACATACATCCGAAGAGATACTTTCTCCTGAAGATGTAAGTGTTATTTCAAAATATTTTCGTTTACCAAGTATGGATTTTAATGCTAAGATCACAGCTGATGATCTGCTGCGTATCGCTCAAGAATGTACGAAAGAGGAGTACTACATCGAAAATAAGTTTATTACAAGAACATTGGAAGAAGGTTTAGATGAACTCGGTGCCAAGATAGGTGATCCGGTCTTTATACGTATTTTTAAAAAAGAAGCGATTTTAGAAGTATGGATACGCACGGGAACAGTGTATGAACATTTAAAAGATTATCCTATATGTGCTTATTCTGGCTATCTTGGTCCTAAACTGAAAGAGGGTGATAGACAAGCCCCGGAAGGTTTTTACAAGGTAAAGAAACACCAACTAAACCCAAACAGCTCATATCATCTCTCTTTTAACCTAGGGTATCCAAATAAATACGACCGTGCACATGACCGCACAGGTTCATTTTTGATGGTGCATGGGAATTGTGTTTCTGACGGATGCTATGCCATGACAGATGAAAAAATAACTGAGATCTACGCTTTAGTTGAAGAATCATTACAAAATAAACAACAGTATGTACAAGTACACGCCTATCCCTTTTATATGAGAGATGAAACTATGGCTATATATGAAGGTAGTAAATGGTATGAATTTTGGGTAAACCTCAAAGAAGGTTATGATTATTTTGAAGCAGAAAAATTACCACCACTCATAAAAGTAGAAAATAAAAATTATGTCATACATGAATCCAGTGAATAATGCATTTCTGATATTAAATTAGTTTTATTAATAAAATATATATATATTAAGTCTGTAAAAGTTATAATGATTTATGGCTTCTAAAATACAATTATTAAGAAAAATTGTCCTCTTCCTTATCTTGGTATGGAGTGCAATTATTGTATCCATTTTATTTACCCTGATAAATGAAAATTATAATTATGCAGATAGGTTGGCAAAACAAGAGGCTATAACTAGTGTTGATAAAGATTTAGCATATAGATCATGGGTATCTTCTCATGGTGGTGTATATGTTCCCATTACAGAAAAAACACCTCCAAACCCTTATCTTGCACATATAAAAAATAGAGATATTACAACAAGTGACAATCAAAACTTAACACTTATGAATCCAGCGTATACGCTTTCTCAAATGATGAAAGATTATACTGAACTTTATGGCAGGAAAGGACACATTACCAGCTTAAAGCCATTAAACCCCAAAAATAAAGCAGATGAGTGGGAAACAAATGCTCTTAAATTGATAGAGACAGGTAAAAAACCTGTTTATGAAAAGTCATACATAAATGATAAAGAGTATATGCGTTACATAAATCCTTTGATAGTAAAGCAGTCTTGTTTGAAATGTCATGCTTTTCAAGGTTATCAAATCGGTGAAGTTAGAGGTGCAGTTTCTGTATCTATTCCTATGAAAACATATCAGGATGAAGCATGGGACTTTTCTGTGATGAACAGTATAGTTACATTCATTATATGGATAATAGGACTATTGGCTATATTGTATGGGGAGAGAAAAACAAAAGGATTTATAAACGAAAAAATAAAAGATTATGAACAAAATCTTTATTCTCTTATAAATATGATAGAACAAAGAGATAGTTATACTGCAGGACACAATACTAGAGTAGCTCAGTATTCAGTTTTAATAGCAAAAGAGATGAAGCTAAGTAAGTCTGATATTGATGATATATATAGAGCCGCTATGTTACACGATATAGGAAAAGTGGCTATTCCTGATACTATTTTATTAAAACCCGGAAAACTCACTAAAGAAGAGTATCAAATAATACAAAATCATGTTGTGTTGAGTTATGAGATCCTAAAAGATATAGATATATATAAAAACATTGCAGAAATTGTTCGTTATCATCATGAACACTATGATGGTTCTGGTTACCCTCAAGGTTTAAGAGGAGATGATATACCTTTGTTATCCCAGATCATGACGCTTGCTGATACTTTTGATGCTATGACAACACATAGAATTTATAAAGCAAGAAAAACAGTAGATAATGCTTTCAAAGAGATAAAAGAATTATCTGATAAACAGTTTAATGCAAAAATTGTAGAAGCAGCATTAGTCGCATTGAATGGTATAGAAATTGATGGAAATATTAGTCAAAAACCTGTAACAGACTTAGAAAAGGAAAGATTATCCTACTATTATAAAGATCAACTCACAAAAACATATACACATGATTATTTGGCATTTATACTCTCTCATAATGATGAATTTAATATACAATATATTTACGGAGTTTACTTACATGACTTTTCTACATACAATGAAAAGTATGGTTGGGAAAAGGGGAATGAAATTCTAGCAGAATTTGCTCATGTGCTAAATGATTTAAAGAAAGATAACTATGTTGTAAGAATACATGGTGATGACTTTGTTATTTTGACTAAAGAACAGATAAATATCGAAGAGTTATTGCCTCAACTACAAAAGGTTTTTGATGGAAGTACAGTTATAGTTAGATGTAAAGACTTGAAATTTTACAGTTGGGAAGTTCAAGATATAGACACATTAGAAAAGATATATTAAATTAAATGAGTGAAGCCAACGGATAGTACCTTTATGTTAAAATAATTCAATTTAAAATTAATGGTGAAATATGGCATCCAAAGAGATCATCTACAAAGATAACCCTTTTCAACTCTCGTATGAATTAGTAAACCCGACACAAGAAAATGTACTTCTTGTGCTGCATGGCTGGGGAAGCAATAAAGAGATCATGAAACAAGCTTTTAGTAAGACACTACCTGAGTATAAACACATCTACCTTGATATGCCGGGCTTTGGTAAGTCAAATAATGACATGGTACTAACTACAGAAGATTATGCTCATATCGTACAACTATTCCTGAATGCACTGAATGTAACGCCAATGATAGCGATGGGACACTCTTTTGGCGGTAAAGTTTCTACGCTTTTAAATACACCATGTCTTGTACTGCTTTCTTCTGCAGGAATATTGACAGTGAAACCCTGGTCTGTAAAAGTCAAAATAGCAACGTTTAAACTTCTAAAACCTTTGGGGATGAAAAAATTACGTGAGCTTTTTGTCGCTCCTGATGCTCAAGGTATGAGCCATGAAATGTATGAGACTTTTAAAAATGTTGTCGATGAGGATTTCGAAGCTTCGTTTATCAAGAGTAAGAGTAGAGCCCTATGTTTTTGGGGTAAAGAAGACACTGCAACACCTCTGTATACAGGAGAAAAGATAGCAGGGCTTATAGATAATGCTGAATTTTATCCTCTTGATGGAGATCACTTCTTCTTTTTACAACACAAAGATTTTATCGCACAAACAATTATAGAACAATGCAAGGAACATATTACATGATATTAGTTAATTATATTTTTTACGCACTTTTTATCTTAGCTATAGGCTATTATTTTATTACAAATTTACAGTGGTACAGCTACAAGTTGAACCGTGTTTTATTTCACCATACTAAAACGTGGTGGCACTTTGTTTATTTCTTAGTGCCATTTGCTTTGTATGCTTTTGTAGATGGTACAAGTGAGTATGGATTTGTGGTTGTTATAGCTTATTTGGGACTCTTATATCAATGGTATAGAAGACTAGATAAACCTTTAGTATTTACAGGACGTGTCAAACGTTTTTTTGCTGCGATGATCTTAGTTGCCATCTTTCTGGCGCTTACGTTTCAACATTTCGCAGTGGTATTGCCTCTCTTTTTAGCTTATTTTATTTCTATGTTCATCGAAAGTATTCTCTTTAACGGCTTTAAAGTTAAAGCACAAGATAAGATAGAATCAATGCAAGAGATGAAAGTTGTAGGTATTACGGCATCTTACGGTAAGACAAGTATAAAAAACTACATAGAGCATTTACTCAAGATCAAGTACAAAACCTACGCTACACCACGCTCGGTCAACACACTTGGTGGTGTTATGAAAGATGTCAATGATGACTTACCAACTGACACAGAAGTCTATGTTGTTGAAATGGGTGCAAGAGGTGAAGGAGACATCAAAGAGATCACTACTTTTGTAAATCCTCACTATGTAGTTGTAGGAAAGATAGGTCCTGCACACATAGAGTACTTTAGAACGATGGAAAACATTCGTAATACCAAAATGGAGATCGTTCAAACAGCAAGACTGGAAAAAGCATGGATACATGAAAGTGCTATGGTAAAACCTGAGGCTAATATACATACTTTTGGAAGCAAAGAGAACTTAGATATTCGAACACCTGTTGCTGCACCGGAATTTGTCATAGAAGATGTTGAGGCTACACTAGACAAGACAAGTTTCACACTAAATGGTGTACGTTACTCTGCAAGTATCTTAGGTGCATTTAATGCTATGAATCTTGCCGCTGCGGTACTTGTAGCAAAAGAATTAGGTCTTACAGATGAAGAGATACAAAAACAGCTCTCTACATTGGAGCCTGTAGCGCATAGGCTACAACGTATAGATGCAGGCGGGAAGGTGATACTTGATGATTCATTTAATGGAAATATAGATGGTATGATGGCATCATTTGCTCTTTCTTCTAGCTATGAGGGAAGAAAAGTAGTTATTACTCCGGGACTTGTAGAGGTCGATGATGAACTCAATGTTCAGGTTGCAAAACGAGCCAATGAAGTTTTTGATGTCGTAGTAGTGACAGGTGACCTGAACTATGCCATATTTAAAGAGTATGTGGATGCAGACAAGTTGGTGAAACTAGCTTCAAAAGCGGAAATGGAAGAGATGTTAGTAGAGCAGACTACAGTCGGTGATCTTATCTTATTTGCAAATGATGCGCCAAGTTTTGTCTGATTTAGTTTTGTTTTTACTCTAGTTAATAATAATTGACCCTAAAAAATTATCCGTATTTTTAGGGCATTATGGTATCTATTTACCATTGATAAAAGTTTCAATTTTATCTTTAAGTTTGATATACTCTAAATGATATTTACGAGGATAAATATAAAGAAGTTCTTGTCGATTATGTTCAATAATCACCTGTACCATTTCAATTAACTGTACTATGACTTCTGCCCCGATTAAGTGTCCCTCTTTTTCTATCAGATCACAAAACTCTCTAAGTTTTATAACATCTTTTTGATTTACGATTTGTCTAAAGTAGATATCTGAACTTTTGGTATGATCCAAAAACTCCTTTAATAGTAAAGTGTATTCATCACTATTTTCAAATCTGTTCTCAACATTTAAGATATGAACTGTTTTTGCTTTTTTCTCTTCAAGTTCAGCAATAAGAGCATCTTTTTCTGGAAAACTATAAATTCTATTTTTTTTACTCTTAGTAGTGCTTGGTGACACCTCTTGATTAAAAAGTTTTTCAATCAATAAAAAGATACTCTCCTGAGTAATTGGTTTCTTAATGTGTATATCAACAATATCATCAATGTCAACTGTTTTATATGGAGGATCGATCCATGCACATTTTAAATCATGATCATTATGTGCATGGATGATATTCTCTTTAAAAAAGTCCGTTAGACAACTCTTTTCTATAACCAAAATATCATACTGTGTTAGGTCTTTATGTGCACCTTCATACCCAATATCAACTTCATAGTTGAAATAGATAAAAAACTTTTTAATGCTATACCCAATATGTTCATTTTCACATACAATTAAAACTTTTTTATTCAGTAAATCATCACTGTTCAAACGGTAATGTCTTCTTAAACCGAGCTCATTGATCTTTAGAGGAATGTCAAAACATATATTTCCATTTATACACTCTTTGAAAACTACACCGAGTTCTTTAATCTCGTTACTAAAGTGTTGTTCTAGTGGTAAAGACATTATTTCAAAGATATTACAGCTGTTTTTGAGACAAAAAGTTACATTTTCTTCATAAACAAAATCTTTCACAGTAGAAAGTGATATTATCAACACAGGGTTATCACTGTTTTTTAATACCAAACTTACAATCTTCGTTAAAAAGTCAATAAGCAACTTATTATTCCCTCTAAACTCTTTAGGAAGAGTTGCCCCCATATTATAAATCAATTCAATAGATCTTTTAGTTGCTATCGGTTCAACTTGGTGATATAACATGTGCATTGTATCATTGATATTGAATGATTCTTCTTCATTTCGCATACGAACTCCTACATAAAACATATAAAGTGAGTATCATAAATATGATAAAGTAAGTATAACAAAAACTAGAGGAAAATGATGTAAAAAATTGACTACAGTTGATCTACCCTATATATTTGAAACAACTATAACGTATGTATACAGACAAGTTGGTAAAATTAGCTTCAAAGCATCAATGGAAGAGATGTTTATTGGTGGTCATATCTTATTTAGATGAAAATACTGAACTTAACCAACTGCTTTCTTCTTTATCCATACGTTTAAAAAAGAGTTCATGTTTTGAACTCTTGAGTGTGATACCTTCTACACCATATTTCTTTTCTTCTTTTATACTAAAACCCTCAGAGATAGTTTCATGAAGTCTTTTACTTACATAGGCATGTATTCTCTCTCTACATGCCATACGTGTAGATATGAGTTTTGATGACATATGTTTCTCATCACCTTTTAATGTACCGTTAATCTGGTTACATCCGTCAAAACCGCTTATTTTCATTTTTCCTGCATCAAAATCAAGTATGGCTCTGGCTTTACGTACTTCTTTCCCATCCATAACACGTAAGTGCCAGTTCCCATCAAGGTCACTTAGGTCCATAGATGACGTTTCACTCCAAAGTAGTGTAGATAGTAAAGATATGATAAGTGTTTTTTTCAGCAGCACTGGGAATTCCTTAGTTTTATTGTCTAAATTTAGGGTATTATATTAGATAATATTTAATGGAGTATCAATGAGATTTATAATTTTTGTTTCTTTTTTGTTTACCACACTTTTTGCTACACAGATAGAACTTTCCCCTAAGCAAGCCAACTATATAGCCCAAAAGGTATGGCAAAACGAGGGTGCAGGTAAAGATAAATATCTCGTATGGTGGAACAAAGGTGAAGACTTTGCCTCAGTGGGTATAGGACATGCGATTTGGTTTCCTAAAGGACATACGGAACGATTCCGAGAGGTTTTCCCCATGATGTTAGCCTTTATGCAAAAAAAAGGTGTGCAGATGCCTTCATGGCTTACACCCGATGCAGATTTTCCTTGGCAAACAAAAGAAGAATTCTTTGTAGCAAAGAAAGATAAAACAACACAATATATGGAACTGTTTAACTTTCTTAAAAAAACATTTGGATATCAAGCAGAGTTCATGGCACAGCGCCTAAGTCAGGCACTCCCTCAAATGCTAGAGAGTATAGAAGATGAAAAGAA
>CAZBLM010000043.1:0-14613 GCA_964492675.1 uncultured Sulfurovum sp. | reverse complement strand
ATTCATTGATTTTGTCATAAATACTCCTTAACTCAACGGTAGCAATTGTGGGATCTTAAGCCATACATCTTTTGCAAGAGCCAGACCAATCAATGCTAAAAGTGCTGCAAACCTAAGCAGCGTTTTATTGTCATCTTTCATAGCAGACATTGCTAAGAAGAATGGTGCGATAAATCCTAAAGACATACCAAGCCAGAACTGGATGTTGTATGCTCCACCTGCGTGTACGTATGCTAATGTTGCTTCTGCTTCTGCTGCCTTGAACGAGAAGAAATACTCACCCATATACATTGCAAACGAGAAGAATACAGCAACAGAAAGGATAAGCGCAAGATCTTTTCTAGCCTCTTTTGTCCAAGAACCAGAGATAAAGATCAATGCTGATGAACCAGCCATCAGTGCTGCCCACATCATTTGCATTACTTCTGTTGGTGCCATCCAAAGTTCTCTTGCACTTGATTGAGCCATAATAATTGCTGTATACATAGTCACTGGAAGTGCTAGGAAAGTCATAAATGGCATGATCTTTTCATAGAAACCAGAATTATTTCTAGCGGCCTGTGTGAGCTTACACTTTTTACCACCCAATGATGGGAATGCATCTGCTACACCAATGATCATCATTAATGTAATTATACCTGTAAAGAGTGATGCCAACCATGCTCCAACTGTAACAGACGAAGTCCAGTGTGGATGTAAGAAAATGTTGATCATCCTATACGGTTGATGTAGGTCTATTAGTGTAAATAATAAAAATACATTTAGTGCGATAAATGAAATTACAGGCATAGCCCATCTCAAATTTGGTATATCATCTTTATTGTGTCTGAACCAAAGGTACGCTGCAACCAAAAGTACACCTGTACCGATACTCTTTGCCCACATGTTTACAGTAATGATACTACCCCAGATAATACCAGGTAGTGCTGCGTCTAGTGTTACAACAGCCTGTGTTGCGTGAATTGTATTTTCAACCATCTTACTTACCCTCCTCTATTTCTGAAGCTAAAAGACTTGTGTTATCTACTTCATCTTTACTTGTAAACGGCTCTGTGAATCTATCAAGTATAGTACGGTTTGGATCACCAGGGTGACCTTTGAGATGTGTCACATTGTTAAACAAGTTGTACCCTTCTAGCCTTTGGTGTGCAAGAGGATTAAGTGTCTGATTACCGCCACCTACATAATAGTGATGTGGATTCGTATGTTTCTCAGGCTTACGTACCTGAACAGCACCTTTATGTTCCATAATGTAAAGTGAAATATTACTGTGATCATCATCAAGATCACCAAAGATATTTGCTTCAACAGGACAAGCAACAACACACGCCGGCATCATAGAACTTTCAATTCTGTGTGCACAGTATGTACATTTGTCTGCTGTGTTTGTCTCTGGATCCATGTAGATTGCTCCATAAGGACATGCCATCATACAACCTGCACAACCGATACATCTTGCAGAATCCACATTTACAATACCATTTTCCAGATAATGCAACGCAGATACTGGACAGATACGCTCACATGGTGCATTTTCACAGTGATTACAACGTAGTGGTGTAAAAGATCTTCTTGTATCTGGGAATGTCCCAACATCAATATATTTTACACGAAGACGCCAAGAGCTAAGTGGTACATCATTTTCCACTTTACATGCGATCTCACAACCTTTACAACCCATACATAGGTTAAGGTCAACTAAGAAACCTAGTTTCATATTTCCTCCTTGATTTAGCTTATCTTATAATAATTATAAGTACTCAAAAAATATCGCATTTCTAGAGTAAACGCATAGAATAATATTATAAAAGTTTGGGTTAAAAAGTGGTGATTTGGTGAAAGAAACTTTTCATTTTATACTAGATGTTTCAATTCTTACACAATTCACCTATTTAATCTTCAGTGATTTAAGAGAACCTCTAATAACAGGTTCCTATAAACATAGTACGACTTATTCTGCTGCTTCTTCAATGATAGTTTGCATTGTAGATTGTGCATCTTTCAATATTTTAAGCAATCCTTGATCTTTAATCGCCAATGATGAAGTAAGGTTTGCAATACTTAACGTAACTATCTCTGTCTTATTGCTACCCTTTTTATGATAAATAACCATAGTACATGGAGCAAATGCACCTGCTTCTGGTTTTGTTTTAGACATTTCATAAATAATTCTTAATTTACAAAGAGAATATGCATCATAAAACATATAATCATCATTTTTCTCTTCTTTTAATACTTTATTGAAATCAATATAGTTAGCCACTACAAAACCAGTAGGTTTCATACCACTCTCCATCATCATCATAAGATCATCCCTAGCTTCCATTGCATCTGCATCATCTACATCAAAAGAATACTTAGTATAGAGTGCCTCATCTGTTTTTACACTGTCATAAGGTAAAGAGGTCTCAACTGCACTAGGTAAAATCTTTGCAATCATTGCCTTTGTATTTTTCTCAAGTTTTTCAAATAGTACATCTTTAACTTTTAAGATATTTTCTTGTGCTTTTGCACTCAATAATGCAATATAAAAATACTCATCACCCTTCTTTTGATACGTTGCTATAGAGAAAGGCGTAAAAATACCACTATGTGGATACTTAGGAACAAGTGCAACAGATGTATCATGATGGTAAATAGTCATAAGGTTATAACTATCAAAACTAGTCTGTTTAAATTGTTTTTCGTAAGGGCCATTCATATCTTGGTTTTTCGAAACAACATACCCATTTGTACTCAGTCCATCTACTAAAGTCTGTGCTGTTATTTTATGGTCTTTATTTGCGACCTTATATAACAATATATCGTCATTGTTGGCAGCTGTCATATGTGTCATTATCATGACAAAAACTAAAATCATTTTTTTCATCTATTATCCTTTAATTTGAATAATAGACTATAGCTACTAAGTGTAAAAAATATGTAAATATTAGGGCTGCGTATAACTAAATCCCTGTAATTTTCTCTCTATTATCTCAACTATACCTGCTGTAGCAAAACCAATATCATCAAGTAAGTCTTTTTTATCTATATGCAATGTTCTCATAGTATTTCCACAAGCAATGAACTCTACATCATAGGTCATCAAGGCTTCTATACGTTTACGTATATCTGCATCGCCTTTTTTCAATAAAGACTTGAGTCCTTGCCCATATGCAACAATGACAACTTCTGTGTTTTCAACTCCATAAAATTTTATGACATTGTTGACTGTACTGATGATGCGATTTATCTCCTTACTATCTGATGTAGGAATGGAAAATATGAGTTGTCTAGGATTGTCCATAGCTGGTTTTGGTTCAGCAAATTCTGTTTCTGCATAGACTACACTTATCATCACCATTAAAAATAGTAGTATTTTTTTCATTTTTTATCCTTTTCTTTTGCTTCTTCCAGTAAGAGAAGAAAATCTGATTTATCCCAAGCGCCAGGTATATTCATCAATACTTTTGCATCTACATCTACAAATATAAATGTAGGTGTGAGTTCAGATTTGATCCCTAAGGGTAGTTTCATTTTAGACACATCCACCATCACCGTAATAAAATCTTTTTTCAGTACATCAACCACTTCTTTTTCTATCATAACTTCACGTTCCATCTTTCTACAATGATGACAATCTTCGCTCATCGCTTTTATCATAATAATTTTATGTTCTTTTTTAGCTTGTTTTAAAGCTTCATCAAAACCCTCGTATTTGACAGATTTTTCTTTGACAATTTTATCATCATATTCATATATAAATGTATTGACTTCTTCTAATTCATCTTCACTGATCTCATCTTTTAGGCTGGGCATCGTTTTAAAGTGCTTCATCACATCAGGTAAACATACTGATTTGTCTCTATCTGGATGATATACATAGTCAGATATAAAAGCAGATACTTCCATACGATGCATGTCGTTATCACCCTTAGGGTCACCTATACGTTGTTTTAGTCTGTAGGAGAGTTGGTTTATCGTGGGAGCAGTAAGTTTTAGCAGTGTATTGTTATGATCAAGGTAGTTTTTCTTTAATGTATCCATAGAGATATATTCTTTGTGACATGAGGCACATTTTTTTTCATATACTTCTTTACCTTCTGATGCAAATATATATCCCGTGCATAAACACAGTAGTAACCATAGCTTCATTCTTCATCCTCATCTAACATTTCTAACTCTTGGTATGATACAAATACATTTCTGCTATGTAGCACATCATAAAGCTTCATCTCTTTATATTTGGTCATTAAAACTTTTTTTGTAACATCTTCTATAGAGATGTCATTATCAAGAGCATCTTGAACTTCTTCTTTTATTTGGGTTAGATATGCTCTCATACTTTTTGTAGCATTGCTATCTGTCGCATACCCATGCCCACCTATAATAACTTTAGGATGCAATGCATCTATCTCATCTAACATTTTTAGTGAGCCAATAAGTGAGCCATCACGTATAGAAGTCAGTCTGTCATTAAACACCAAATCACCGGCAAATACAATACCCTCATTGGGTAAGTGTATAAGAAGGTCACCCTCCGTATGGGCGCTTTTAACCATCTGCTTTATGTTAAATATCTTGCCTGAGATTTTAAGTGTAAGATTGTTATCTACTATGGTATCTAATGGAACAATCTTGGTTTTCCCGTACAATTCTTTACCTAAAGTACGTTGCATTCTAGTTTCCATACCTACAACTACATTTTGTTCATATGTCCTTGGACCTATCAACAAAGCACCTTTACTTTTATAAAAACTATTGCCTAACCAATGATCATCATGGTCATGTGTATTGATAACAAATTTTACCGGGAGTTTGGCGATTTTTTGCATCTCATCATATGCTTGAGAAGCATATGAAAAAGTAGGTCCGCTGTCGATAACAACGAAACTATCTTTTGTTTGTACAAAACAGGTGTTGACCATATTACCACCATTTTCTTTGGTAATATTTTCAAGTGCACCAAAAAAGCAGTAAGTATCATCTGCTACCTTTATGGGTTGGAGAGTGTATTCAAATCCCCATAAAGGTAGAAATGTCCAAATAACTACTGCTAATGCTTTCATTCCAATTCCTTGTTATCTTAGAATTTAAATTGGTACTGCAAGAGAATGGCATCGTCTTTGTAAAGTGCACCTACACCTTTAAATCCGGCATCAACATCAGCAAGCACATAGTTGACTTGTACTCTATGTTGATTTCTACCTCTTCTAGCTTTTCTATCCATTTTATTATTTTTTGGATTGATATAGTAGTTTACACCTAAATATGTATTGGCTGCATCTGCATCTACTCCAGCGACTGTCTCTGTACCTCTAATATCTTTAACAGCTAACTCGATAGTATCAGTCACATAGTACGTACCCGTCAATGCTAATGTATTCATATCCCAGCCATCTGTACCTTTAATGTTTTGAACATCATAGTATTCAGCTTTTATGTTTGCACCTTCAAAGTGAGAATCAACACCTAAGTTAAGTACCTTGTAGTCTTCACCAGAACCATCTGTTTGACCTTTACCTACCCCATAAGATGCCTCTGCGTGTAACTCTTGACCCCAGTCAAACATTAAACGTCCCATGTATGAATTCGTTTGATTTGGGCTATATACTTTTCCACCTGCATCTTTAGAATTTACTGCACCAGATCTTCCTGTTGCACCTGATACCATAATGTCATATCCAAAACCTTTCCAAGGTCTTTCATGTCCCATTTCAAGACCATCTACTTTACCATTGTTACCAAAACCAATGTCACGACCTGATAACATCACACCAAAGGCACGTTCAAATGCTAGTTTTTTATCAAAACCACGTTTAATGACATCAAGATTCCATCCAGGTATTGTAAAACTCATACCTACTGGTGTTTTAATAACACCGGCTTTGATTACTGCTGCATCATCAAACTTGTATGCGATAAATGCATCTTTGATCACATCTGGGACGCCTACGCTACCCTTATCTGAACCATCTTTAGCAAAATCTAAAAATACTTTTCCGGCAAGTGGTCCAGAAAAATATTTCCATCCTAAACGGATACGGTCTGCTTCAAAACCAACATCTGCATCATCACCTAGTTTTGCTCCATCACCAAATTTAGCACCTATCTGTGAAAAACCAAAGAATTTATGTTTACTCGACCAATCTATTTTTTTAGCAGGTACTTTCATATCTACTACTGGCTCCACAATATCCCCACCTGCTGACAATGTTGTTCCGATAAGTACCGCTGCTGTTACTACACCCATTTGAATTGTAATTTTTTTCATGTTGAACCCTTTTATTATTATTTTGTCTTCTTGACAAATCTATTTATGCTAAAATAAGGGTGTGGTTCCCAAATCACAACCCTGTGTGCCCGTCTCTGATATAAAAGAAGAGACTAACCATGTGCTTCACACAAAGAGGCGAGGCACGCTTTTATTCTAGCAAGTAGCACCTGCAACTGGACATCCACAATCCATATCTAACACTTTTACATTAGACTCCATCGGAATATCAATGACTTTTTTCTTACGAATATAATCACTTACCACCTCATACACAGGTCGTATTATTTTTTCATCTAGATTTTCACCTACATTTTGCAAGTTACCACCCCATGATGAAACTCTATAAGTCTTTTTCAAGTCTATTGGTTTACCTCCTATCATGAAGTCAGATATACGTTTCCCTGATGGAGCAGAAATTTTAATACTATAACTCGCACCAGTAATCCTACTCATATCACCACCTTGTTGTAAAAGAGGATTTGAGTTAAATACATTATCTGCTATATCTTCCATCAATTTAAAGATAACTTCACCTTTTAAATCAAATGTATACACTTCAGGGTACGTGATACCCGTCATTTCATAGACATTGTCTTTTAAGATATCACCACCTGGTAAAATGGTTGTACCCCATCTGTATCCTGGATTGAAGTTTATGTCACTCTTCATCTCATCTTCGATTGCCATACCTATAAGTGAGTCAAAGGTAGAATAAAAGGTATCTCTTTTGTAAAGAAGACCTTTTGTTGTACCCAATACTTCATTGACTTCTTTATTGTACGGCTTGTACCATTTTTCAACCAATGCTTCACCCTTTGGATCTGCTGGTATCAAGTTTGATGCCACAGGAATAAGCTTAAAGTTAAAATCTATTACTTTTTTATCTTTAATATCTAAATCAAGTCTACCTACATACTTACCATGACTACCAGAAATACAAATCTTTGTACCATTTACCTCTATAGGGTCTGGACTAGGATCATGTGTATGTCCACTTAAAATGAAGTCAATGCCATTTACTTTTTTAGCAAGCTCTTGATCTACAGAAAAACCATCATGACTTAAGACAACGATAGCATCAACTTTTTTCTCAGAACGCAGCATATTTACATACTCTTGTAAAGACTCATGACGCAAGGCAAAACTCCAACCTTCTGTAAACTTCTTAGGGTTTGCCGTAGAGGTAAACGGAAATGACTGCCCTATGATACCTATCTTGGCTCCACCCACTTCCTTAATAGAATATGGAGGAAAGATAAGTTCTTCAAACTCATCTGAGAATGGATCATTGTCTATAACATTTTGAGAGATAAACTCTGCATCAAGTTTTTCAATGAGTTCAAATACTCTCTCTTTACCATAGGTAAATTCCCAGTGCCCAACCATCACATCTACACCCAAATAATTTTGGGCATCAACGATAGCTTCACCTTTAGTATGTAAAGCAACTGCTGTTCCTTGCCATGTATCACCAGAGTCAAGAAGAAGTACATTCTGCGCACCTCTTTCTTTTTTCACATGATCAATAATAGGTTTCATATGTGCAATACCGCCCATTTTTCCAAACTTTTTAGCAAGTTCAGTAAAATCATTATGTGTGTCAAAATATGCATCTAGCGTACCCGGCTGAATGTTGTAATGCTTTTGAAACGCTTCACCACAAATAAACCCAGGTGTTCCTACTAAGTTTTTAGCAGAAATTAGCGTTGATGGCTCTCTCCAGTAAAGTGGCTTAATATGTGCGTGCATATCACAGATATGCAGCAATGTTGCCTTACCTTTTGCCTCAAAATTCACGACATCAGAGAAAGTAAGTTTTTTAATTCTTTCTTTTCCTGCTTCACCTGCAAAAAGATTGGTTCCTCCAACTGCACCAAGCAAACCTAGTGCTCCTGCAATTTGTAGGAAGTCTCGTCTGTCTATTTCCATTTTATCTCCCTTATCTTTTTAAACCAGGAATGGCAATTTTTTTATTTTTTTCTTTTGCTAGTGTTGCGATATATACTTCCAGTGCATTCATCTCTTTAGAACCAAGAGGAATAACTTTAAGCAATGCATTGTTCATGCAACCTTGAAATCTTCTTTGTGTTGTTCTAAGACTAGATTTAGTCATACGATATGCAGGCCATGTTCCAGCAACATTATTGTCCCCCAAATCTGGAAGTGGCTGTGTTCTAAGTACTTGTCCTACGATATTAGCAGAGTGACAAGAGTTACAAGAAAGACCTCTTCCACCACGTGCAGTCATATACGTTTTTTTACCCAATTCATAAGAAGCTTTGATGTGTTCATCAGCTTCTACATCGATGTTTATAAGTTCATCATTAGCCAATGACTTCACATACGCTAACATAGAAAACATTTTCCCAGTTTTGAGTTTTGTTTTCTCCTTACCTTGTTCAACTTGTAATGCCTGTATCACTTGATCGATTCCAACAACATTTCCAAGTTTTTTAATATATCTGGGAAAACCAGCAATATATTTCGGTAAATCTTTCTCTGATACTTCAAGGAATTTAGCCAGAGCTTCTTCTCCACCTAATGCTTCTTCAAGTATCTCACCACCCTCTTCAACATAAATCTCAGCAGGGTTGTTTTCTAACATTTCTGCATACATTGCTCTATCTGCATCACTCATAGCAAACTGTTCGCCAGCATTTAGCTGAAGCATTGCCATGGTACTCAAAAAAGCTAATGATAATAATACTTTTTTCATTACTTATCCTTTTGGCTTAAGTTTTTTACTCTTAGAATGTTTTTCACCAGTATTATCTGTATAATCAACAGTAACTTTACCTTTTCCTGGCACTTTAAAATTCACAGAGAAATAAGGGTTTGTTGAAACCGTTTCCCATACTTTCATCGTAGTAAATGGTTTTCCATCAAATGAAAAAGTAATACTGTCGATATATTTCGCAGGTTTAAGCTCTCCTGTTTTTTTATCTTTTCTAGTACCTGTTTCCATTGGATGGATGACTATAAAGTCTACTTTAATTGTGTCACCTACTTTAAACTTTTTAGGTTTAAATTTAATCATCGATTTTCTTGCTGCTGCCATTTTTATTCCTTTATCTCTTTATCATTAAAACCTTACCTTAGCGGTTCGGAAGCTATCTCTACATTATCAAGTAATTAAATCAACCACATCCACCGATTGTCACCTTAACAGGCTTTGCAGCTCTAAGAAATGATCCATCACTTAACTCTACAAGTGCCACCACATCTTGTGTTCCTGCAAGTTTGATTCTTGTTGCAAAATATCCTTTTGCATTCATAGGAGTTAACATAATGTCTGCACATCTTGCATTTCCATTTTTAGTACTTAGTACATGAATCGCCTTGACATGATCTGCATCAGTCATAGGACTTTCAACATTTACTTTTACTGGTACAACAGCACCATTTTCAGCGATTTCAGGTACTGTAAGTTTTACTTTATCACTATCAGTTACCGCTTTACCGCCTGTGATCGCTTCAACTGCTGCATCATAAGTCAAAATATTTCCACCTTTAGGTGCATCTTTAGCCAAAAGTGCTGAAGGGCTTACTACTGCTGCTACAGCAGATGCTGCACAAATACTTTGTATAAATTTTCTTCTTTCCATTCTTATTATCCTTTTTACTTTTTACTTTTATCTGACATTACGTATGCCGTATAGTCACAAATTTCTTGTTCATTAAAGAGCTTAGTCGTGAGGTTAACTGTCATATGTGTATCAGCGTAGTCTACTCTTGGGTCAGCTATTTTTTGGTAAACAAACTGCGCATCCCTTACTTTAGTGTCGAGAAATATGCCTTTATAGTTTACTAAACTAGGACCAATGTTCCCCGCACCCGTAGAACCTTCTATATCATGACAAGCGATACAGTTACCATACTGTTTTGGCTTTTTCGTCACTTTTCCATCTTTACCAGTTTTCTCAACAAATTTGGCTAAACCTTCAGGTCTTTTACCTTTTGCTTTTTTACCATTGAGGTTATTAAACATAAAGTCCCCTCTGGCTATGGCTGCTGGGTCACTAAGATTACATGATTTTGGCATAGTAAATTTAGTTGGTCCAGCAAATAGGTCTTTCTCTATCATCTTCGTTGCATCTGGCATATCATATGCTTTTGTCAAATCAGCAGCTACTGTAGCTGCTGATGCAGATAAAAACAATGTTGCAAGAGCAAGGTAT
Source organism: uncultured Sulfurovum sp. (assembly GCA_964492675.1). Taxonomy (GTDB): domain Bacteria; phylum Campylobacterota; class Campylobacteria; order Campylobacterales; family Sulfurovaceae; genus Sulfurovum. The sequence continues at coordinate 4,179 of CAZBLM010000043.1, read as the reverse complement.
TTGATTTTTGTTTGCATTCATACTCCTTTTTATTGTATTTCAGAGGTATCTTAACAAGGTATTGTAAAAAATGTGTAAAAATATAAATATTATCTTATAAATTTTTTATATCTATGAAAAAGTGTATTGAAATGTGGTGCCTTTATTTGCATCTGATGTGACTTCAAGGAGTATATTTTCTTCATCTATAATTTGTTTCACTATATTAAGCCCGATGCCAAATCCTCCTTTAGATTCATTTTCTCTATAATAACGTGAAAATATTTTATCTATATCTTTAATGCCTACACCATAATCTTTAACTATAAAGATAATTTTTTCATCTTTTTTATAGAGTGCTATCTCAACCGTACTCTCATCTGAACTATATTTAATAGCATTAGAAAGGGTATTGTCCACTATACGTTGTAACTTAGTTTTGGAAAATACATATTCCGGAGTCATGGCTATATTTGTATCTAAAGTAATATGTTTTAAGTTTGCTATCTCTTTAAAATAATCCACACGATTTTGGATAAAGACTCCCAGAAAAATATTTTCTATCGTATGTTCTACCCTTCCTTGCTTTACAAGATAATTCATATCATCATAAATCGTTGAAAGTGTTTTAGATGCAGATTTCATCCTTTGAAGATATTTATTGTCCCCATATTTGTTGGCAAACAAATCGGCATTAAGATTGATGATACTTAGTGGTGTATTTATCTCATGCATAGAATCTTTTATAAAGTTATCAAGCTGTGTATTGAGTTTTTCAAAAGGTGCAGAAAAATTTCGAAGCAATAAAAATGAAAAAAGAAATAAGGCAATAACAATAGCAATCATCACCATAGTGGCTAAAAGATAGATATTATTGGCAGTATGCACAGTAGATACCAATAGATAGTTACTACCAAAATAAAAATCTTCAGGGAGTGAATAAATACAATAATAACGATTTCCCGTTTGATGAAAACCTTCCGTAAAAGACAAAGGTTCAAAATTTAAAGTCGAAAATACAATTTGATACTTGCTGGTATAGAGTGCGGACTGATACTCTTTGTACCTTGGAAAATGATAAATTTTATCTTCACTTTGATACTGCTGCATAGAAGTAATAATTTTCTTAGCATGTACTTCAAGTGAAAGTTTCACCTTTGCTTCATCTATCTGTAAAAGCAGCTGAATATAGACAAACAGAGGTATTATAAGTAATACTGCCAATATCCCCGTATAAATCAATGCATATTTACGAGCAAACTCTTCACTATTAAAAATCAATACTGTACCCTAAACCACGTACATTTTTAATAAAATCCTTTTCAAGTTTTTTACGTAAATTACCTACTTGTACACGAATATTGGCAGAGTCAACCCACTCTCCCCATATTTCTTCCCAAAACATTTCACAACTAACTACGGATCCTCTTCTCTTAATAAGTAGTTCCAAAATCTTCGTTTCTGTTTTCGCAAGCAATACACTTTCATCATTAAAAGTGAGCTTCATCTTTTTTAAATTATATTTATATCCTAATGGAAGATCTATCGTCTCTTCAGATGAACTAAAACATTGTAGTTTCATTACCTGTTCCACACGTAATTTCAATTCAGCCAAGTCAAAAGGTTTACGTATATAATCACAAGCACCACACTCATATCCACGACTTAAATCATCTATATCTGTTAACGAAGTAATAAAAATAGCTGGCGTCATATTTCCATCTTTACGTAATTCCTCAAGCATTTCAAAACCATTTTTTTCACCCGGTACCTTTACATCTAAAAGTAACAAATCATAAACTTTATCATAAATACTATCATAGGCTTCCTCTGAATCAACAAAACAGTCAACTTCATAACCGCTGTCTTCCAAAAACTCTCTCATACTCACAGCAAGTACACTTTCATCTTCTAAAATTAATATTTTCATTTTATTATTCCTACTTTTTTCTCATTATATTTATTACCAATAACAATATCTATCAATTCATCTTTACTGTATTCATGAAGGATACTCTTAGCTTCTATTTCCAGTTCAACTTTATCTTCTTTGTTAAGTTTGGGGAGAACCTCTATAATCTGTTTGTCATACTTATTACGAAAACTGTCATTTGGCGTTTTCCATGCCTTCACTACATTTTTTATATCTTCATCTGAAAACTGGGTAAAAGCTGACACACTTTGGTATTCTTTTTCCTGTCTTTTTCGTGCATCTTCCGGGACACACAATAAATATATACCGATCTGTTTTCCTGCACTATTAAGCATTGGTTCATGTAAATATAAAACATTATCTTCATAAGCATAGTTTTTTAACAATAAACTTTCCAAATCCAATCTTTCGATCTTATCTATATATTGTAAATTATAATTTTGATTAGAAACCACGTATTCATTCACAATCGGGAAATCACGCATCAATTCAGCTTTCTCTAAATATTTCTCATCCATCAATGCAAAAAGTTCGATACCTTTTTTACGTAATTTCAAAGTGAATTCATCGATAAACGTGATAACTTCCAAATAGCCAAGTATTTTATTTCCACTATACATAGGGACTGTAGCTTTTAAAGTTAGTAATCTACCCGTTTCCATCCCTACTTTTGGTCGAGTATTTTTATCTAATAATACTAGATCATCTCTAAACCACCAAATGGGCATTCCCTCATATCCTTCATCCCAACTACGTGCAAAAATAAAAAAATCCGGTGTAAATATTTGAACACGTAATGTTTTTAGATGAGTATATTTTTTAAAACGTTCAGTAATATTACTAAGAATAAGATGACCTTCTCCCTCCTCTTCTCTACTAAGTGCATTTTTCAATTCTCCGTCTTCCGATAGCGCTAAAGACAAAGAAAGTAAATTAACCATTTCGTAATCAAGTCCTACTCTAAAATTACTTACTATATCATCTCCAAGACTTATGAGTCGATCTTCTTTACTTTGTTTTACAAAGAAAAAGACAGAGACAAAGAGTATGATTAAAATAATAAAAATGCTATAGAGAGATATTTTATTAAAATAATTTTCAATAAAATATCTTTTTTTATGATTTGACACTTATGACCTTTTCTAATTTTAATGTAGTATTATACATTTTATGTATATACCTTTTACATTTTATGATTATACCAATAACTAAACTATAAGAAATGCTACTTTTTTTCTATCTCTATTCACACGTTTAAACAAATAGCTTTTATAGCTGAGTAACAGATACTTTTAAAGCGTATAAGACATGCCAACAATAAAGTATATCGATTGGATTGGAAGAGAGTGAGGCAAGTGCATTCAAAAGAAAGATTAAAAAAGGGACTTACAACTGAAATGCATCTTCTTACTCACAATTTAAACAAGTTCGCTTACTCAAATCTAATAGAGACTTAAATTTGCTTTTTTTGGAAGAATAAAAGAACAAACGAACAGGTCATTCTATTGTATAATTGTAAATTTTGTGTAAATTTACAGTAAATTTATATTTATAGACTATAGTTTAGAAGTATGATAGAAAGAAATTTCTATCTTTATATTTTCACATAAAGGATATAGTCTATGCCAAAAATAATTTTACTCTTCTGTAGTATGTTTACCATACTTTTTGCCGATACCCCCTCTGCCAAAGTGGTCTATGACCTTACCACATCGAAACTTCAAACATTTGAAAAAAAAATACTTAAAGCCATTGTCTCAAATAAAGCGCACTATGAGAGTAAGCTCAAAGAGCTAGATGTGACAGTAGTCATTCATGGTAGTGCGTACCGTTACTTTACTGTTGACCCCAGTAAAACAGAGTATAACACAGATAAATCACTTCTATCCACCTATGTGGACTTGAAAAAGCGTGTAAAATCTATGGCAGATACCTATGACGTTGAGTTTCTTATGTGTGGTGCGGGGATGCCAAAGCATGGACTCAAAGACAAAGACATAGTACAATTTGTTAAAATAATTCCCAACTCAACCATAGGGCTTATTGACCGTCAAAATGAAGGCTATGCATACATACCCGTAGGAGATAAATAAAACAAAGGTTATTGTCACAAGAGGATTTATAAGACCTTTGGATATGGGTATGTATCCTATGAGATATATAACAATTACTGACAAAAATTAGTGAAAAATTAATTTATACGACTTAAATATTGAAAGAGAATGTAGAACCTTCTTCCTCTTTACTCTCTATCTTGAGTTCACTGT
>CAZBLM010000042.1:0-14619 GCA_964492675.1 uncultured Sulfurovum sp. | reverse complement strand
GATCCAGATATCATACTGTGTGACGAACCAACTGCAAACTTAGACAGAAAGAATTCTCTTTTGTTCATAGATATTCTCAAAGAGTTGCATAGTATGGGTAAAACGATCGTTATTGCTACCCATGACCCATTGTTTGATGATCTGGATTTTAAGAGTACACTTGTTCCCATGGTCGATGGAAAGGTAGTCAGATAAAAGCATGAATGAAGTTCTACTCTCAAATCAAGTCATTGTCTATCTGTTGAGTGAGTCTACACTTTTCTTTTTACTTTTTGTTGCATTCATAGTCACCTTAAAAGTGTTGATAAAATGGGATTTCGAAAGTTTTACTCCATTGCAGTTCGCTCTTGAAAGACAAGCATATTTGGTCACTACTATACTGTTCTTTGTATTTTCTATGAAGTTTCTCCTGATCATATATTTTATCTTTAGTATTGATGCATTATCATTGTTGGTTCCTGGTGCTATGTGTGGTGCAGGAGTTATATCTGCCAATGAATACGGTTCATACTTATTAATATTAAAACTTACTATTCTCTTTTTTTTAACTTTGTGGATCTATTTAAATGCTTATGATATGCGTTCAAAGAACCATCAATGGTTTAAAGATAAATCATGGCTTTTCTCTTTTATTTTTCTTTTGATAACTATAGAACTTGTGTTAGATATAAAATATTTTTCAGATATAGATACACATTTACCTGTAAGTTGCTGCTCTGCACTCTTTGGTCAACTTGAAGGGGCTAATCCCCTACCCTTTGGTCTTAGTATTCCACTACTATTGCTTCTCTTTTATCTTCTCTATAGTTTGGTCTTACTTGCTTTAAAAACTAAGCAAACCCTACTGTATATATTTACCAATATCCTTTTTGTCTACATCGCTTACTATGCAGTAGTCTATTTCTTTGGTACTTATATTTATCAACTTCCTACACATAAATGCCCATTTTGTATGCTACAGTCTGAATATATGTATGTAGGATACTTTTTATGGGGATCTCTATTTGTAGGTACATATATGGGATTATCTAATGCTATATCTACTCTTTGGTTGAAACGTACTCATACAAGATCACAAAAAACAGTTAGTTATTTACTTAGCCTTTTTGTGTTACTATGCACGGCATATGTAGCCATGTATTATTTTAAAAATGGAGTTCTTTTATAATATGAAGAAATTACTACCCCTTGTTATTATCTTATTGATATTAGGTATTACTGCTGTTATTTTTGTTTCTATAGCAAAAAATGATCAACCTGTAACCATCGTTAAGGGCAATACAAAAATGAAGGCGCTTCCTCTAAAAGTCAATTTTACAAATGATCCGTATTGTAAAATGCTTATCATTGAGCAAAGAAATAGTGTACAAGTAGTCTCACCGGATGGGAATACTTGGTTTTTTGATGATCCTGCCTGTATGGTCTTATGGCTTCAAGATAAAGCGTTTAAAGATACAGCACAAATATGGATACACAGTATTGATACAAAAGAATGGATAGATGCAAGAAAAGCTTGGTACGGAAGAGCTGATAGAACAGCCATGCATTATGGTTTTGGTGGAAGAGAAAATAAAACGCAAAGTGCCATAAACTTTACTGCTATGTCTCTACATGTACTAAGAGGGGAACATTTGGGTAACCCTAAGATAAGAAAAATGTTATTGGGTAAATAATGGAAAGCATTGATTTATGGACTATAGCCACCATAGCATTTTTAGGTGCATTTGGACACTGTATTGGTATGTGTGGGGGTATCGTCATCGCCTACACTTCTGCCAAGGTTGATAATAGGTGGTCAAACTTCATGCAGGGACTTGCACACCTTGTATACTCTTTTGGACGTATCACAACCTATGTAATGCTTGGAGCTATATTTGGTGCACTTGGCGGTGTGGCACAGTTTAATGGCTATACAACAGCAGCACTTACCATCGTTGCAGGTATTTTTATGATACTGGCTGGTTTATCTCTTCTTGGCAAGTTAGAGTTTTTAACAAAAATGGAACACTCTTTTTCTCAAACTAAGTGGTATCAGGATGTTTTTCGCCAGGTGTTACGCTCAAAATCACTCTATAGTTTTTACATTTTGGGGCTTCTAAATGGTCTTTTACCTTGTGGACTAGTTTACTTCTTTGCCGTGACCGCTGCAAGTACAGGAAGCCCTCTTTGGGGTGCTACTGTAATGTTCATCTTTGGTCTAAGTACCATACCTGCTCTGTTCAGTCTAGGATTTTTTACACAACTTCTAAACAGAGGATCACTTAGAAAAAAGATGATGAACTTGGCTTCTATTATCGTGATAGTGTTTGGACTCTATACCATTTATAGAGGGTATGACTTTATAGAAAACCCTGAGAAATCTGTGTTGAATTGTTGTGAAGAAGATGAAACAAAAGTAGGACAAAAAGATAACAATGAAAGTGCATTAGCTCCTTTTCAAGTTATAAAATAAAGTTTATTACAGTGTGTTGATAGACTCTATCGCACATGCAACACTTTGACCTATGTCTTTTCCTTGTTGATCCATAAAGTCTACCTGTACAGCATAAACCCTTTTACCCTCATAAGTAAAGTTAAAATGTAAATATCCTGCATAAAGTTTACTTTTTGCTGTTTTCTTTCCTGGATCAGATTTGTCATTTTCATAAATGTAGTAATCAACTGCTACTTTATCATCTCTTTTTACATTTGATGTATGATATTTGGCTATGCTATTTACGACAAGTTTATCTACCTCTTTAAGATCAACATACTCAAACAGTCGTGTTTTCATATATACAGATTTTTGAACACTTGATGTAAGTGTATACATATCTGAGCGTAGTGCACTTTTTACTTTTTCAGATAAAGTATCACTATATACTTTTTCAAAAACCACAAATTCATCATGACATGCTATACGTTGGGCATTTGCACTTTTATTAGTTGCTCCAGACAAAAGATACCCAATTGCTATTATCAATAAAAGTGTGAGTATCATGTAAATATATTTCATTGTTATCCTTTAATGACAGACATCTCTATCGTGTATGGACATGTCTTACTTCATATTGGGTTATAATTTCCACCATACATTCATCATCTAAAATGAGTTAAAGTATTCTCTACTATAGCAATGCATTTTAGTATACTAAAAGTGATATCAGATGTGTATTTTCTTTATTCATTTTAACGGGCATATGTTCATAAGTAACTTAAAAACTATAAAAATAAACTATAATTTTATTAATTTTAAATTATTTATGTAAATGGTGTTGTAAGTAGATTATTTAGACATAAATGATTACATTTATCATAAAATAGATCATATTAAGGTATCTAGGTCGATCATAAAATCTTGTAATACCTTAATTCATAAAATTGCGTTTACTGAATATCAAATGCCTTCTTTATAATTATTTTACGTGCTATTTTGTCTCCGCAGACATTCTCGTTTGCTTTTAAAGCTTCTTCCAGAGGATTTTCAGAGTTTGCATATTTGAGTATCAAATAGAGTGCATCCAAAAAAGTTTCTTCTTTGGTGCAACTCATTTGTTCCTTATTGCCTTCGAAGTTTTCACCATGCCAAAGTGTGCCCATACTTGCTAAAGCACACTCATCTACATTTTCCTGTTTTGAGAGTTCAGTTATTTCATAAGTAGCTTCTTGGTATTTATCTATAGAAATGGATGCAAGGCGTGCCAACTCACCACCCTCTACTAATATTATTTGCTGTATGGCATCTATATACTCCATACCCTCTGTTACTTTTAGTGCTACATCATTTAGAAATTTATCTATTTGTACTGTTCCATTTGTTGTCTCATTCATCGTTATCCCAACTATTAGAATTTATCTGTAAAAATATAACAAAACAAACTTTATTTTAGATGTTATGTTTAAATCAGATAATTTTTATCCTATTTAAAAGTTTTTATGCTATAATTTCCTTACAAAAACTAAAATAAGGAAAATAAAATGCCAAAAATTAACAAATACGTAGATATTTCAGAAGTAGATAGAGAAGCGAAGAAAGACCTGATCGATAGACACTCACCATTTATACACTGTGCTGAAACTGCAACTGCAGGTGAACCATTTGAAGTAACTGTAAAAATGGGTAACGAGTACACTCACCCAGATGATTTTGATCACTTCATCGAGTCTGTAACACTTTTTAATGGTGAAACACAACTTGCAAAAGCTTCTTATGTTCCAGGAACTCTTGGTAACACTAAAGCACACAACACAACTACTTTCACAATCATCCCAACAGGTAAAAAACTTAAACTTGTTGCACATGGTTACTGTACTAAACATGGTATCTGGGAAGGTACTGAAAAAGTTGTTGAAGTAAACTAATATTTCCAACTCTCCAAGTCCCTATTATAGGGACTTGTTCTATACTATATTGTGATTTACTCCTCATCTCTACCCTATTAAATAACATTAATACACTCTATATTATTTTACACCTTAATCTACTTCTGCTAAACTACGCCAAATCAAAAATAAAGGCTTATATATGAATTTGCAAGACGTATCAGATAAATGCGCAAAAAAGTTTCTTGAAAAAGCAGAAGAAAAATTGGATGATACATCAAAAATACCTAAAGAGGCGATTACTAAATACTGTCGTATGCTCATAGTTTATTGTGATGCAGAAGGAAAAATAACTGAAAGTTTTCAAAAAACTATGGAAAAATGTGCTGAAGAGATCACATCTGTAGAGGGTATGGAAGAGGTCTTTACTGACTGTAATGTATGTCCTGAATGATCTGTATAGTTAGTTTAAAGCCATATACTCAATGGCTTTAAATGTTAAATAGGAATAACCACAATATTTGGATCAAGTTTATCTCTTAGTGCATTTTGTATACCGTAGAGTGTTCCTGTTCCTGAACTCGAACAGCTGCTGCAAGCACCAAGATAAGAAATGTAAACTTCAAACATCTCACCATTTTCTTTGACACTCAGTATATCGATATCTCCACCATCCATAACAAGATAATCTCTTACTGTATTATCAACTGCAATATCGACAGCAACGATTCTGTGCTCTGGACTTAAATCTTTAAAAGGTACATCAGATAATGCACTCTCTGCCTCTTCTATTTCTGCCAATGTAATTTGTTGTGCTTTTATTAATTCTAAAAGTGCATCTTTACAACTAGTATCTGAAATCCCTGCTTTTGTATACTCTATGAGTGTATCAAGTGTTTCAATATTGTGTAAGGCAATTGATTCTTTGATAGAGGCAGTACTCATTGGACTGTCTTTACAAAGTACAGTTTCTTCTTCATGCGTGAGTGGTTTATTGATATATGCTTTTACAGCTAGCTTTGCAGCATCAAGTGCAAAAGTGATTGCATAACGCTCTGAAGAAGGGAGTGCTTCTATTTTTGGGTTATCACGGAGAAAACGTTCTAAAGCCTGATATGTAAGGTTATCAACCTCTGGCATATTTTTATTTGTACATAAAAGTGCCAGCATGTGATTTACTGCTATACCGGATGGTACACCATCATAGCTATAACGTGCCAGTACTATGCTGTCCTCATGTGTGTTAATAGCCCAATGTAGTGTTAGGCTATACCCTAGTGATTCACTTCCATATGTGTAGCTAAAAAGTGAAGCACCTAGTTTTTCAGCTTCTTCTTCAGAGATTGTACCCTTATATTTAGGGTCATTAATAAACATTTCGACTTTGATACCATATTCATTTTCTGTTTCTTGATCCATATTTTTCCTTTAGGATATAATGTGCACTTTAGCAAGCTAACCTAAAAATAGGCTAAAATCAGACATTTTTTGTCCTAAATATTTAGATGATAAAGGTAATACGAGAGAGAACCATATTAAGTGTTATAGATGTCTTTATAAATATAAGAGAAATGAAGTATATATTGGGGAAGTATATAGAGGGATAAATAACAATTTAAACAATGCACTGTTTTTCATCAGCATTATTAACTCTACCAGTCAATACCTTCTTGTGGTAATCCCTCATTAGGATCATGCTTCACTTTTTTGCAGCCTTCTTTTTTTGACTCACAATATTTTGTATAGGCTAATTTAGCAAGAACAATTACTACAACAGTAATAAGAAATAAAATTAATGGTTTTTTCATGTACTTATCATATCAAATTTTGTTATAATATTCCTTATGAAAAACCTCCATAATGCACTTTTATTAAAACACCTCTATCAACTTAAAAATTTGGGATATAAATATACTTCTATTGTCCCTTATCAGGAGAAAGAACCTGATTTTACGCTTCCCAATACACTACTGTCTTTAAAAAATCAGGCTTTAGAGTGTCATCTCTGTGATCTAAGTAAAACGAGAGAAAAAGTAGTTTTTGGAGAAGGAGATATGAATGCAGATCTTATGATAGTAGGTGATGTACCAAGTAACAGTGATGATAGTACCGGGAAGATATTTACAGGACGTACAGGTGATACTCTCACAAGAATGATAGAGAATGTATTGGGACTGAAAAGAAGTGATGTGTATATCACGAATGTACTTAAATGTCGTACGTTAGACAGTCAGGCACCCTCACCCACAAATACACATACCTGTCATCCTTATCTTCTCAAAGAGATAGAATTGGTTAAACCTAAACTCATTGTTGCCTTTGGGGAAATGGCCTACAAGTATCTCACTGGTGATGATAGTTCCATTGTTGATATTCGAGGTACAGTACATGAAAAAGAGGAGTATAAAATCATTCCTACCTTTCATCCAAGTTATTTATTGAGGAACCCATCTGCAAAAATGGAAGTATTTGAAGATATGAAAAAAATTAAAGTAGAACTAGACAGTAAACTATAATTCTACTAGGAGTATAATAATGTATGAGGGTATTATACAACATTATTTTTTTCTACTACTGTTTGTTATTTTAACTACTATCACTACATCTCTGTCTGCAAATACCGTCATAAGTCTAGAAGACACTATAGAAGCGTATACAGACTTTGAAGTAGAATATTTTGAAGACAGATCAAAACATCCCCTAACTATAGAAGAGGTAAGAAAAGAAAAGTTTCAGAGAACTTCCAATGCATTTACTTTTGGGTACAACACCAATAATTTTTGGTTCCGTATGACGGTGGTAAATGAGTCCAACAAAGATAAAGAGATCTTTTTAGAACTTACAGAGATCATTCATAAAAATATAGACTTATATATCATTTCATCTAACACAGCTTTACTACATGAAAAAAATGGACTTTCTGTACCTGTTAATGAACGTCACATAGAAGTGTCTAACCCTACTTTTTCACTTCAATTTGAGGCGGGTGAGAAAAAAGAACTTTATATAAAACTCTCTTCTATCTATGGTGTTTTTGGTGCTATAGAACTCAAAACACCGGAGAAATTTCATGATACTAATCATGTGAAAGAGAAACTTTATATGTTTTACTTTGGAGCCATCATTACCATAGCATTCTATAATCTCTTTATATTTTTCTTTTTAAGAGAGAAGGTATATCTTTACTATGTCTCTTATGTATTTATCTTTGTGATTTGGTCTGCAAACTATAAAGGTATTTTACTCCCGTATATTACAATGGAAACATATGATGTTTTGCAGATAACTATTCCGATATTCTTTGTATTACTGATACTCTTTTCCCAATCAATATTAGAAACAAAAAAATACTGTATACATTTTCATAACATATTAAATGCTTTTATAGGTATTTTGACCTTTAGTCTGGTCTGGATGCTTATAGATATGCATACAGGTTTTTATTTTATGAATATAGTGGCATCACCACTTCTTCCTTTCCTCTTATTTATAGCTATTCGGGCACTATACAAAGGTCACAGTATCGCAAAGATATATCTCTTAGCGCTCTCTATCTACCTCATAGGTATAGCTATTCTTAGTCAATTGGCTCTTGGTTTTCTCCCATACAATATATACTTTAGTCATGCACCTATCGTAGGATCTTTATTTGAAATTATTCTTCTTTCTCTTTTATTGGCTTATCGCATCAATGTTTTACGTGAAGAGAAGATAACTTCACAGGAAAAACTACTTGAACATAAAGCAAGTGAAGGGTTACGACTCTCTAAAATGGTAGAAGATAAAACAACAGAGTTAAGTACATTAAATGATCAATTGGAAACAGAATTAATAGAAAAAAAGAAACTGGAAAAAATACTGATGCATAAAGCTTCAACAGATTCTTTAACAGGTATTTTAAATAGACGTGCTTTCTTTGGTACTTGTGCCAAAGAAGTGAACATTGCAAAACGATATAATCATAACCTCTCTTTTATTATTATTGATATTGATTATTTTAAAGAGGTAAATGATGCCTATGGGCACTTAAATGGAGATATCATACTGATTGACATGGTAGATATCATAAAGAATACTATTCGTATTACAGATATTTTTGGACGTATAGGTGGGGAAGAATTTGCTGTCCTTATGCCTGAAACAGAAATTGAAAATGCAAAGAATTTAGCTGAACGTATTAGGAAAAATATTTCTGAAAATGAAAGTGTATTGGACGGCAAGAGTGTGAGTGTGACAGTAAGCATAGGACTAAGTTACATGACACCTGAAGACAGTATCATACAAACAGTTTTAAGACGTGCAGATCTGGCTCTTTTCAAAGCCAAAGAGAATGGCCGTAACCAACTCTTTAACTCAAATGACCTTTAGGCTTCTCTAGCTTTAGTCACAATTTGTTCAACGATAGTCGGATCTTCAAGTGTTGAGATATCTTGCGTGATCTCTTCATGTTTAGCCACAGAACGCAGGATCCTTCTCATGATCTTACCTGAACGTGTCTTAGGTAATCCAGGCACTTCGATGATATGATCTGCTTTGGCGATGTTTCCAATTTCAGTAGAAAGAAGTGCATTGATGTGGTTTTTGATATCTGCATTGATATGCCCCTCTTTTAGTACTATATATATGAAGATGGACTCACCTTTAATGTCATGTGGACGCCCTACTACTGCTACTTCAGCTACAGAATCATCTTTCTTCACTGATGCTTCGATCTCTGCTGTTCCCATACGGTGACCAGAAACATTGATCACATCATCAACACGGCCGGTTATGGTTATATATCCGTCTTCATCAATAACGGCACCATCTCCAGAAAAGTACACAGGCTTCCCATCTTTTACTGCATCACCAAAGTATGCTTTAGCATAACGTTCAGGATCTCCCCAAATGTTACGTATCATAGATGGCCAAGGTTTCGTGATACAGAGTAATCCTGTTTCTCCTACTTCTTTAGGTGTACCATCAGGATCAATGATCTCAGCCATAACACCTGGAAGTGCAAATGTTGCACAAGCAGGCTTGATAGGTGTTGCACCCGGAAGTGGAGATATCATATGTCCACCTGTCTCTGTTTGCCACCATGTATCAACAATGGCACAGTTTGAATTACCTACTGCTTCATAATACCATGTCCATGCAGTCGGATCGATAGGCTCACCAACTGTACCTAATACTTTAAGACTTGATAGATCATATTTCTTTGGCTCTTCTTCACCCATTTTATGAAGCACACGAATTGCAGTAGGTGCAGTATAAAATTGTGTGATCTTGTGATCTTGCACCATTTTCCATGCACGTCCTGCATCAGGGTATGTAGGAACACCTTCAAACATCACTGTTGTTGCACCTGCGGCAAGTGGTCCGTAAATGATGTATGTATGGCCAGTGATCCATCCAATATCAGCAGTACACCAGAATACATCACTGTTTTTTACATCAAATACCCACTCCATAGTCATTTGAGCCCATAAGATATAACCGGCAGTAGAGTGCTGTACACCTTTTGGTTTTCCTGTACTTCCAGAAGTGTAAAGTAGAAAAAGAGGATCCTCAGACTCCATGGCTTCAAAAGGGCACTCTGCATGTTGAGAAGTGATGAGTTCATCATAGTTATGGTCCCTACCCTCTACCCACTCTATAGGCTGATTGTTTCTTTTTACAACAAGAACTGACTCAACACTATCTCCACCTTGATGTAGTGCATCATCAACCACATGTTTTAGCATATATGGTTCACCTTTCCTGTAAGCACCATCTGCTGTGATGACTATCTTGGCCTCTGCATCTTCGATACGGTCTTTTAATGCCTCAGCAGAGAATCCTCCAAATACGATAGAGTGGATGGCACCAATACGTGTACATGCAAGCATTGCATACGCAGCTTCAGGGATCATAGGCATATATAAAACAACTCTATCCCCTTTTGTGACATTAAATTCATGTCTGAGTAAATTTGCCATTTTATTAACATGTAGTGAGAGCTGTGCATAAGAAATGTGTTCTACCTCACCTCTATCCCCTTCAAATAAAATCGCTGTTTTATGTGCATGATCTGCAAGATGTCTATCTATACATTGATTTGAGACATTCAGTCTTCCCTCGGTAAACCACTTATAAAAAGGTGCGTCACTCTCATCGAGTACTTTGTCATACGCTGAAAGCCAATCTATCTTCTCATCGGCATATGATTTCCAAAAACCTTCATAGTCTTCTATCGCTTTATTTTGTAATTTCCAGTATGCATCCATGCTTGGTACAGCGGCATGTTTAGCGAACTTTGGGTTTGGATTAAATATTTCTTTTGACATTGTATTCCTTTTGAGAGATATTGTATGAGAATTATTCTAACATGTTTTACTGATATAAGGAAATAGTTTTATAAGATTTTTTAAATAGGAGTGAACTACTCCTATTTTTTACATTTTATTTAATGTTTGGATACACCTTCAGCACCTATCCCTGTTTGTGAACGAATATCTTGTGCCTCAAAAGCATCTCTCTCATCATCGGCCCTTTTTGAAGTATCTGTAATGGAGAACAACCAGATACTTACAAATGCCACAGTCACAGAAAAGAGTGCTGGGTATTTATATGGGAAGATAGCTTCAGCATACCCCAATATATCTACCCATACGATTGGACCAAGAATAACTAAGATAATAGCAGTAGCAAGACCTAAGCTTCCACCAAATACTGCACCTCGTGTTGTAAGTTTTGACCAGAACATAGAGAGGAAAAGAACAGGGAAGTTTGCAGATGCAGCGATGGCAAAGGCAAGTCCGACCACAAAAGCGATATTTTGTTTTTCAAAAGCTATCCCCAAACCTATGGCGATAACACCAAGGGCGATCGTTGCTATCCTGGAGACTCTCATCTCTTTTGCTTCATCACACACATCCTTTTCGATGACATTTGCATAAAGATCATGTGAAATAGCAGAGGCACCTGCAAGTGTCAGTCCTGAAACTACTGCAAGAATTGTTGCAAATGCCACTGCAGAGATAAATCCTAAGAAGTAGTCACCTCCTACTGCATGAGAAAGATGTATAGCAGCCATATTTTTTCCACCGATGATGGGGGAAGCACCGGAAATAGCCTGTTTAGCAAGATCAATATATTCAGGATTGTGAAGTACCAGAACAATAGCACCAAAACCTATGATAAAAGTAAGGATATAAAAATACCCTATGAATCCTGTAGCGAAAAATACAGATTTTCTAGCTTGTGCAGCATCAGAAACTGTAAAGAAACGCATAAGTATATGCGGTAGCCCAGCAGTACCGAACATCAAAGCAACTCCTAATGAAATGGCAGATATAGGATCAGAAACAAGTCCACCCGGACTCATGATATCCAACCCTTTGTCATGTACATCAACAGCTGCCTGAAAAAGTTTTTCAAAAGAGAAATCAAAGTTATAAAGAACAGCAACTGCCATAAAGGTTGCACCAGAAAGAAGCAAAAATGCTTTGATTATTTGTACCCATGTAGTTGCAAGCATACCACCAAAAGCCACATAAAGTATCATCAAGATACCTACCAATATAACTGCATATTCATAAGGTAGTCCAAAAAGCAGTTCTATTAATTTACCAGAACCAACCATTTGTGCTATAAGGTAGAGTATCACTGTTGCTATGGTACCAAAAGCTGAAAGTATACGTATAGGTTCCTGTTTGAGTCTGAACGATGCAACATCTGCAAAGGTATATTTACCTAAATTACGCAAACGTTCAGAAATAAGAAATAAAATAATAGGCCAACCAACAAGAAAACCTATGGAGTAGATAAGTCCATCATATCCGGCAAGATAAACAAGTCCGGAAATTCCTAAAAATGAAGCTGCCGACATGTAATCACCAGCGATAGCCATACCGTTTTGAAATCCGCTTATGCCTCCACCTGCTGTATAAAAATCTTTTGCAGTTTTCGTACGTTGTGCAGCCCAGTATGTAACCCCCAATGTTCCACCGGCAAATAGAAGGAACATAATAATAGCAGCAACATTTACAGGCTGTCCTTCTATACTTTCTGTAGCGAAAGCAGAGCTAAGAAAAACAGTTGATAGCATAAGAAGTTTAAACATGTGCATGCCCTTTTGCGATCAACTCTTCTTTGATCTCATCAAGTAGCACATCATAGGTGTTGTTTGCTTTATAAACATATAGCCCGGTAATTACAAATGAAAAAAGGATAATCGCTATACCAACAGGGATACCTATACTGATCACGGAACCATCATTTAGAGGAATAGCAAGAAGTTCGGGTTTAAATGCGATCGTCATAATGAATGTATAATAGACTAAAAGCATAAGGATAGAAAGTATCCATGCAAAACGTGTACGTTTTGAGACAAGTTCTTGATATTTAGGATTGTTTTTGATTTCTTCTACAGTTTCCACTGTCATGGGAGTCCTTTATAAAGAGAAATTATAAAGGAGTGTAGTCAAGATTGACTATAAATGTGCTTAGATAACTTCTATCTTCTCTACAACATCCAATCCAAATCCTGCAAGTCCTACAAACTCTGTATCTTTATTGGTTGTAAGTAGATTAATGTTCTTAATACCAAGATCTTTAAGTATCTGTGCCCCTACTCCAAACTCTTTGGCTTGTTCGTGAGAGATCACTTTAGTATCTAGGAAGATAAGTGTACCACCGTTATTTTTAAGGTAATCGATAGAGTTACTTAATGCTGAAAAACGCTTGTCATCCAAGACAAGTCCTATGTCAGTACCAATGTTATGGAACTTGACATTTGCTGTTTCTCGTGATTTGTAGAACTGTATGACCGTATGTGTTCTCTCTAAGTGATCCGTGTAGGTGATCTTCTCTACTTTGATACCTCTTAGTTCAGTCTCTTCTTCTTTGACACGTTTCACAAGTTGTTCATTTGCTAGACGGTATTCAACGATATCAGAGATGTACACGATACACAAGTCATGTTTCTGGGCAAAAGGCTCCAAGTCATCCATACGTGCCATAGTCCCATCATCTTTAATGATCTCACATATAACGGCTGCAGGTGCTAGACCGGCCAACTTACAAAGATCAACTGAACCTTCTGTGTGCCCTGTACGTACAAGTACACCTCCATCTTTAGCGATAAGAGGGAAAATGTGACCGGGACGTACAAAGTCTTCTGCAACAGTTTGAGGATTAGCCAATTTAGATATACAGTCATCTCTTTCTGCTGATGATATACCTGTTTCTGCATTGGTAGAATCTATAGAAACCGTAAATGCTGTTTCATGATTGGAAACGTTGTTTGTTACCATAGGCAGAAGATCAAGTTTAGTAGCGATCTCTTTTGTTACAGGCGTACAGATAAGCCCTCTAGCCTCTTTTGCCATAAAGTTAACCATGTCTGGTGTAGAGAAAGTCGCTGCATAGACAAGGTCACCCTCGTTCTCTCTGTCTTCATCATCCATCATGATGACCATACGCCCTCTTTTTGTCTCTTCTATTGCTTTTTCTACTCTTTTTATCGCTTCTATAGACATAGATTCTCCCAAATTTTTTATACTTATATATAGTTTGTTTTGATGTATTATACCTATTCGTACTTCAGTTCAGAAACTTTTTTCAAAACTTTTTTCAAAACCTCTTGACATGTGAAACAATAGGTGCTATAATGCCGTCCACATAAGCAATACGACTTATGAATGTTGGGGTATCGCCAAGCGGTAAGGCACTAGTTTTTGGTACTGGTATTCGGGGGTTCGAATCCCTCTACCCCATCCATAAGAGTTTAAGTTTGAAAATATTTTTTCAAGCTATAATCTCACTCCATTAACTCTCATGAGTTATAAAATTCCTGTCGCGGGATAGAGCAGTTTGGTAGCTCGTCGGGCTCATAACCCGAAGGTCGTTGGTTCAAATCCGGCTCCCGCAACCAATTTAACCCCCTAAAATACGTTGTTTTAAACGATTATATGAAATTTTTTATCACTTAAGTTTTACTAGGGACATACCTTGGGACATACTTTTTATAATTGAACGAACTCTACTAACATTTCAATCAAGAAATTAATAGTTAGAAATTGTATTTATGATGATAATCTACCCTCTTTTTCTCTTACCCAATAAGTCTCAGAAGTAATGCATCGGTTGATAATATTTTCCATATGCCAGTACACATGACCATCATAATCAAAATAGATCATTTTCTTATTGTAAAAATACTCTTCATATCCAAAAGTATCAATATGTGCTGCCATCTTTAAAAAAAGGTCATTATCTACTTTTTCTTGTACGATATATTCATGTGGCCATGTTTCTGCATATGTTTTAGCAAAGATCCATGTACTTTTTTTT
>CAZBLM010000041.1:0-16056 GCA_964492675.1 uncultured Sulfurovum sp. | reverse complement strand
CAAAGCCTTTAACAATAAGCTTTGCAGAATAGACTAAAAGTCTAGTGGAAACAGCTTCCTGTATATCAGTATCCGTAAGGTTACGAATATCACCTGCGATAGAGACAAGCTTCTTAGCTACTTCATCATCAACGCCACTTTCTTTGATGATAATATCTTTTTCTATATCGGGTTTTGGATAGTGAAATTCTAAAGAGATAAAACGTTGTTTTGTACTTGGTTTCATCCCTTTTAAAACATTTTGATACCCTGGATTATAAGAGACGACCAACATGAAATCAGGGTGTGCTTCTATGAGCTCCCCGGTTCTGTCTATAGGAAGTACACGACGATAATCTGCCAAAGAGTGTAGTACCACAGTCGTATCTTTTCTAGCCTCTATAATTTCATCAAGATAACAGATACCACCTTCTCGTACAGCTTTGGTTAGAGGACCATCTTGCCAAAATGTTCCGTTCTCATCGATGAGATGGCGACCTACCAAGTCAGCAGCTGAGAGGTCATCATGACAGACGACCGTATAGACATCTCTGTTTAACTTTTCTCCCATGTACTCTATAAACCGTGTTTTACCACAACCTGTAGGGCCTTTTATGAGTACAGGCAGGTTCATCCCTGCGGATGCTTCAAATAACTCGACTTCATTGCCTTGGGCTAAGTAGTATATATTTGACATCTTTTTCCTTTATTATTTTGTTAAATTGATATAGACTTCAGGTATCACTTTTGGTAATTTTTGACCATCTCTAACTACAGCATAACCATTTCTTCCAAAGAGATATGTCAAGTACTCTTTGGCATCTAGGTCAACAGTGATACAAAAAGGTGTTATTCCTTTTTTTCTTACTTCTTCAATAGCTTTTTTAGTATCTTCTATACCATAGCGTCCATCGTATCTGTCTTCATCATTTGGTTTACCATCGCTAATGATAAGTAGCAGTTTGGTATTGCTTTGTTGTTTATCTAAGATCTTTGCAGATTCTCTTATGGCAGCACCTAATCTTGTGTAGTAGAAGGGTTGCATAGTATCAATTCTACCACGAATCAAATTGTCATATTTATCTTTAAAGTTTTTGATGATATTAAAATATACTTTTTTATTTTGTAATGATGAAAATGAATACATAGCAAATTTATCACCTAACTTTTCCATGGCTTCAGCAAATACCATCAGCCCATCTTTGATTACATCGATGATGCGTACATCTTGAGTGATCCCACCTTCAGTAGAGAGTGAAACATCAGCCAAGATCAGTGTGGATATATCTCGTGTTTTTTTCTCATACGTGGTATAAAAGTTTTGGTGATGGGTTGATTTATTGAGATGCCCTTTATAGTCTATCCATGTATCTATATTTAACTCATCCCCATAGGGCAAGCGGTCATTTTTGATCCTGTCAAGTTCAAGCAGGTCTAACTCACCTTGAATTTTCTTCACGGTTTTTTTTAGTCTTTTGGGTAATTCTATAGGGGTGACGTTCACTGTAACCTGTGGTTTGATACGTACATAGTTTATGAGGTAGTCACATTTTCTGTAGTCCCATTCATCAATTAAATGCCCTTTTCCCAGGGGGTATATCTCAGTCATATCGGGCTGAAGATCAAGATCCATCTTGATACGCGAAGAGAGGTTTGCCTGTTTTTTTCCTATTGTGATTTCATCCAGGTCTTCTGCATGATAGAGTGCATCTTCATCAAAACTGTCATCTTCCATTCTATCTACATTGACTTGTTCAAAGATGCTCATGAGTGATTCGGGTAGAAAAGCTAAAAAACCATCTGTTTCTTTATCGTCATCCATTTGATTGGTCTGTTTTTTCATTTCGAGTGTGTCAGTTCTATCTTTCTCCTGCTCACGCTGGAGTTCTTCTTCCTCATCAGCATTACTGGTTTTAGTGTGAGATAGTATAGGAGGATAGATCCATAAAGGATTTGGGTAATCATTGATTAAATCTTCATTGTTTTCTTCCTGAAAAGAGTTAATAAATGATAACTGTTCAAACTGCTCACTTAGATAGTGGGTAGCATTTTTATAGAACGCTTCAAAGCCACTGTATTTGGAAGTTAGCTCTGTTACAGCTTGGTTATTCTGTTCTTTTAGATTATAACTGTTTATGTCGACTTTTGTGACCATGGCTACAAGCCAATAGTAAAGCATTTCGTTTTGTTCTTTTGTTGGAAAGTATGCAAATGATGCAGGTAGATAGACAGACTTTTCATCTTGCCAGGTAAGATAGAACTCTTTACCTAAAAATGATACTTTTTGAAGCAGTGTTCGAGAGGTCTCTACAAATCGTTTGTCTGTGACATGTAGATCTTTACCTTGTTCACCACCTAAAAGATGGTGAAAAATGGTGAGTGATTTTGAAATATCAGTAAAGTAAACACGCTCATTTTCATGAAACTTGTTTACTTTTTTGTTGAGATATTTATCCCAAACTTTACCAATACTCTCTTCAAACTCAAGCCAATAATGAAGCATTCTTACCCTAAGCTGATTGCTCTTCTTTTACGAAGAAAGAAGCAAAGTAAGTAATGAGTCCTGCAAAGACCAAAAGTCCAAATGCAGCACGTACCGTATATACTCCTGCGATAGATGCTTGTGATTCCATAAATCCTATGAGTTCAGTTCCCATTCTTTGGTCAAGTACCTGTATGATACCTGCTGTGGTGAGAGCAAGAGTAAGCCCTAACATACCAATGTTCATCATCCAAAAAGATTTAAGCTCTACGCCTTGTGCTTTTTTAGAGTTTCCATGTGGACGGCCTCTTAAGATAGGCATTGCATACGAGACGATCGTGAAAATGACCATAACATAGGCTCCATAGAAAGCCAAGTGTCCATGTGCAGCTGTTAGTTGTGTACCATGAGTAAACATGTTCACAGGAGCTAGTGTATGAAGGAATCCCCAAACCCCAGCACCTAAAAATGCCATCACTGCTGTTCCCTTAGCCCAAGTAAGTGCCATCTCATTGTCATGTTGGATCTTTCTTCCTTTTGCCATAGAGAATGCAAAGAGGATCATCAGGAAGAACGGTAAAGGTTCAACTGCAGAAGCGATAGACCCGATCCATAACCAGTACTCAGGCGTACCAATGTAGAAGAAGTGGTGCCCTGTACCTAAGATACCAGAAACCATTGTCATCGCGATGATAAGATAAAGCCATTTATCGATATGCTCTCTATCTACACCGGTAACCTTGATCAGTACAAATGCCAAGATAGCACCTAAGATAAGTTCCCAAGTAGCTTCAACCCATAAGTGAACTGTAAACCACCATAAAAATTTATCTAAGATAAGGTTTTCAGGTATGTAAAAGGCAAGAAGGAAAAAGACAGCCATAAACCACAATCCTGTGAGCAACACAAGTGTAACCACTGTTTTTCTTCCCAAGATCACAGTCATAGTAACGTTGACAATATAAGAGACCACAACTAACACAATACCAAGTTTCGTAGGTAAGGGTTGTTCTAGAAACTCCCGACCCATGGTTGGTAAGAGGTTGTTAAAGGTAAGCTCTGTGAGTGTTGCATAAGGAACAAAAAGATATCCTAATATAGTAGCTACACCTGCTGCTGCAAACACCCAAAAAGTGATGATAGCCAACTTAGGACTCCAAAGTTCTCTCTCTGATTCTTCAGGTATGAGGTAGTAAGAAGCACCCATAAACCCGAACAAGATAAGTACTATGAGTAAGTTCGTGTGTACCATTCTAAGTACGTTAAATGGTATGAGTGGGAATAAAAAGTCTCCAAATATGTACTGTATGGCCATCAGAAGACCAAATAAGATCTCTCCGGCTAACAGAATCAATGCAAAAATAAAATATGGTTTTGCGACCATTTGTGATGTGTATTTCATACTATCTCCTATCCTTCAATGGTTGGTGGCCACTCATTTGTATCGACCTTGGATGTCCAAATTAAGAAATCTGACATTGCATTTACTTCTTCTTCAGTCATATTAAACTGTGGCATTTTTCTTCTATCAGGAATAGCCAATGGTTGTGAAGCCATCCACCCTAACATATATGCTTTAAATGTTGTTTCATCCGAGGCACCTCTTCTTTGAAATACATTTCCTAGTTCAGGTGCAAAATATGCTCCCTCTCCTAAAATAGTGTGGCAACCCACACAGTTGTTTTTCTCCCATAATGCTTTACCATGTACAACAGATTCAGTCATTGTAGCTTGATTCGATCGCTCTGGTATCTGTTTGATAGTATCAAAAGTAAGACCTGCAAATACCAATATAGCGAACATACCACCGCCATAATAAATATTCTTGGCCATACTTTTCGTTATACGTTCAGTCATAAGATTATCCTTTTTTAAATTCTACCTATGAGTAGTAATTTATATGGTAGCAGGATATTATTTAATACTACCTTATAGTAGTAATTAAATATATTTTAATATAATATAGGGTAAAACAGATATATAAATCGATAAAGGAAGCTAATGCATTTAAGTAATACATCAAAATATACCATACGCATATTGGCGTATATGGTTAATCATGAAGATGAATCCCTTATCAGTGCAAAAGCATTATCGGAGAACTTGAACATACCCTATAAGTTTTTAACTAAGATCATGACCGAATTGGTAAGCGTTGGGTTCATTGAGTCTATTAGAGGCCGTGAAGGCGGTTATAAATTTCTTAAAAAAGCTTCTCAGATCACGGTGAGTGATATCTTAGCCCTGTTTAATGATTCTATCAAAGATGAAGCGTGTATCCTTGGTATAGACTCATGTAATGCAAAACAAAAATGTGCCTTACATGATAAATGGATAAAATCAAAATTGGAATTACAAAAGATGTTTAAAGAATCAACGATCGAAAGTATTGCAAAAGAGGGCAGCAAGATATAATGGGGAAGGTATATTTAACAGGGGCCGGTCCCGGAGACATTGAACTATTGACATTAAAAGCTTTACGCGTTGTGAAAAAAGCTGATGTCATTATCTACGATAGACTTGTGAACCCCGATATTCTTAAAGAAGCAAAAACCGGTTGTGAATGTATCTATGTAGGGAAAGAAGATAAACATCACATTTTACCTCAAGATGAGATCAATGCCTTACTTTATGATAAGGCTCAAGCTCACAATGTTGTTGTCCGTTTAAAGGGTGGAGACTCTGTGGTTTTTGGACGGGGTGGAGAAGAAGCACTCTTTTTGGCAGCTAGAGGTGTGGAGTTCGAATTTATACCTGGAGTAACATCTGCTATCGCTGTACCTGAAATGGCAAATATACCCATTACACATAGAGGAAAATCCGTCTCTTTTCGTGTGGTGACTGGTTATGAAGCACCCCAAAAAGGGTATGCACAACTTGACTGGTACTCTTTTAGGCAAGAGGAGACTATCATCTTTTTAATGGGTCTGCATCAGCTAAAAAAAATCTCTACAGAGCTTATGGCCATTGGAAAACCGGCATCTTACCCCGTTGCAGTGATAAGCAGAGGTACTTTGGAAGATGAAAAGGTTGTGGTCTCTACTTTGGAAAATATAGTGGAAGATGCAAGAGATCTGCCCACCCCGGCACTTATCATTGTGGGAGAGGTTGTGAAGGTAAGAGAAGCATTGATGAGAGCAGATTAATGTCTTATTTTCCTATGTTCATGGATATGAAGAACTTGAAAGTATTGGTCATTGGTGCTGGCACTATCGCAACAGAGAAACTTGAAAAGTTGATCGATTTTACAACTGAGATCACAGTGATTGCTTTAAGGGTAGAAGCAGAAGCACACAGCTTGATAGAAGAGTATCAGCTTACTTTGGAGCAAAGAGCCTATAAAACAGGGGATATTGAAGGTTTTGACGTGGTTATCGTTGCTACAGATACTGTTGACCTTCATAAAAAAATCTATGAGGAGTCAAGAGGTAGCAGGGTGTTGGTGAATTCAGTAGACAATACTGAATATTGTGATTTTATCTTCCCCTCTTATATAAAGAAAGAGGATCTTACTATAGCTTTTTCTACTGGAGGTGCATCACCGGCCTTTGCAAAGCGGATACGCCAACATTTTGAAAAAATCATCCCTAAAAATGTGGGAGCATTTTTAACTAAAATGAGATCTTTACGTGGAAAGATGCCCAAAGGACAAGAACGTATGCAATACTTTGATACATTGGTAGAAGAGTACTTTCGAAAGTATTTTAAGTAACTTTTTTATTCACATATCACAATTACTTATTCTATATAGTTTTCTATGGTATAATTTTTTTTGATTTAAAATAAGGATACATACTTAATGTTCACTCTTAAAGACATACCTCTATTTTCAACATTGAATGATCAACAGCTTTCTAAGTTACAATCAGATGTACATATCCATTAGTATGATAAAGACAGTATCGTATTTTATGAAGGTGATAAAAGTGAGTATCTGTATATACTACTGGAAGGTGCGGTAAGAGTGTATAAGACGGCGCCTAAAGGAAGGGAGGTACATATGCATAATTTTGAAGCACCAGAGGTTGTTGCCCTTTTTGTTGCTTTTGAAGGCATCCCCTTTCCAGCTACTTGTGAATTGCTTACAGAAGGCTATATAGGTCTTTTACCTCTAGAAAAATTTCATAACTGTTTAAACGATACAGACTTTTCTGTAGCACTGGTGAAATCCTTGTCCAAAAGAATGAGAGTGCTTTCAACTTTACTGCATAAAGAGACAGTTTACTCTTCTGAAGCAAAGATCGCAGATGTACTTTACTCAAACCCAACTGTCTTTGAACGTCTTAAAAATACTGAGATCGCTGCCATGTTAAACATTACCCCAGAAACCCTTTCCCGAATTTTGACCAAATTTAAAAAAGAAGAAATTATTATGATCAAAAATCATGTCTTAACAGTACTTGAGCCAAAAGCATTAGAAGAGATAATCCTGACAAACAGAATGGAAAAGACATCATCACTTTAATTGATGATATTTGTCATATAAGTTATTTTAATAATATAAGACTAAAATACTCCCAATTAATTATCTAGCAATTTCCCCCCTTTAAATAGTAAAAATTGATATATATCAACTCTTTTTGCATTTGTTAGTGTTATTCTACCTATGTATATTTATAATCTCAATTACCTAAAGGAGGCAAAATGTCATTAAATAGACGTGATTTTTTAAAAAATTCAGCAGCGGTTGCAGCAGCAGGTGCAGTGGGTATAACAGTGCCACAGGAAGCACAGGCAGCAGCAGCCAAAGCAGAATCGAAGTGGAGATGGGACAAGGCGGCCTGTCGTTTCTGTGGTACGGGGTGTGGAATCATGCTCGCAACCAAAAGTGGGCGTATCGTTGCCGTAAAAGGTGACCCTGCAGCTCCGGTAAATAGAGGACTTAACTGTATTAAGGGTTATTTTAATGCGAAGATCATGTATGGAGCTGATAGACTGAAAACGCCACTGCTTCGTATGAACGACAAAGGTGAGTTCGATAAAAAAGGTAAGTTTAAAGCAGTTAGCTGGGAACGTGCCTTTGATGAGATGGAAGTGCACATCAAAAAAGCACTTAAAGCAAGTGGACCTGAAGGTGTAGGTGTCTTTGCATCAGGGCAATACACAGTAATGGAAGGGTATGCAGCTCAGAAACTTATGAAAGCTGGATTCCGTTCAAATGCCATTGACCCGAATGCGCGTCACTGTATGGCATCTGCGGTTGTCGGGTTTTACCAGACATTCGGTATCGATGAACCAAGTGGATGTTATGATGACATCGAACTTACAGATACTATCGTTTCTTGGGGTTCAAATATGGCAGAGATGCACCCTATTTTATGGTCGCGTGTAACAGATAGAAAACTTTCTAATCCTGATAGAGTAAAAATTGTAAACCTTTCTACTTATAGACACAGAACATCTGATATCGCTGATATTGAGATCATTTTTTCACCAAATACGGACTTAACATTGTGGAACTACATCGCTCGTGAAATTGTGATGAGAGATGAAGCAGAAGGTATTATTGACTGGGACTTTGTGAAAAAACATATGGTATTTGCCGTAGGTCCTGTAAATATCGGTTATGGATTAAGAAGATCAACAGAGAAATCGATAGTGGATGGAAAGTATACTAAATTAGAGATGGAAACTGTCTCTAAAGAGATGGCTAAAAAAGTCTCTGCAAAAGAAGCACCTGCATTAGAACCTTATGGTTATAAAGAGGGTGATATGATGAAGAATACTCCAGGTACCTTAAAGCACTGGGAAATATCGTTTGAAGAGTATAAAAAATCGTTAGAGCCATATACATTGGAGTATACAGCAAAGACGACAAAAGGTGATCCAAACGAAGACATCGAAGTGTATAAGAAAAAGCTTCAAGCACTCGCGAACCTTTACATCCAGAAAGGAAGAAAAGTTGTTTCATTCTGGACGATGGGTATGAATCAGCATACACGTGGTACATGGGTAAATACACTTGCTTACAATGTACACTTCTTGCTCAATAAACAAGCAAAACCGGGTGATGGAGCATTCTCACTTACTGGTCAGCCATCAGCGTGTGGTACGGCAAGAGAAGTTGGTACATTCTGTCACAGACTTCCTGCAGATATGATGGTGAAGAATCCTAAACACAGAAAGATCACTGAAAAAGGATGGAATGTACCAAATGGTACGATCAACCCGGTTGGTAATCAGCACATTATGAAGATTCATAGAGATATCGAAGATGGTGTGATCAAGTTTGCATGGGTCAATGTAT
Source organism: uncultured Sulfurovum sp. (assembly GCA_964492675.1). Lineage (GTDB taxonomy): Bacteria > Campylobacterota > Campylobacteria > Campylobacterales > Sulfurovaceae > Sulfurovum. Next base: position 7,348 of record CAZBLM010000041.1, on the reverse strand, counting down.
GTAACCCTTATCATGATTCTGCTAGTGCTTCTCACTGGATCAAAGCAGCAAGAGAGATGGACAACTTCATCGTTACTTCTGACGGATACCCGGGTATCTCAGCAAAAGTGTCTGACCTTGTTCTTCCTTCAGCGATGATCTACGAAAAATGGGGAGCATACGGAAATGCAGAACGTCGTACACAACATTGGAGACAACAAGTTCTTCCGGTAGGTGACGCGATGTCAGATACATGGCAGTGGGTAGAGCTTTCCAAAAGGTTTACAGTTGGCGATCTTTGGGGTGAATCTACACTGAGAAATGGTAAAAAACTTCCAAACATCATCAAAGATGCTGCGAAAATGGGATACAAGAAAGATACAACGATGTATGACATTTTATTTGCTAACAAAAAAGCAAAATCATATAAGTTGAATGACAAATTCCCTCAAGCTGGTTATGATGATACAGAATCAAGAGGTGACAGCCGTAATGTACTTGGCTCAGACGGTAAACCATGGAAAGGGTATGGATTTATGATCCATGAGTACCTTTTTGAAGAGTATGCTGATTTTGGTAGAGGACATGCTCATGACCTTGCACCATTTGAAGTGTATCATAAAGTAAGAGGTCTTAAATGGCCAGTTGTTGATGGTAAAGAGACGCAGTGGAGATTTAATGTAAAGTATGACCCATATGCAGCAAAAGCAGCCAAAGAAACTGGTGCTGATGACTTTGCATTCTACGGAACATTGGCTAAAGCCTTAGCACAGGGTGACCTTAAAGGCATTAAAGATAAAAACAAAAAATCGCTTAAAAACAAAGCGAAGATCTATGCAAGACCGTACATGGATCCACCGGAAATGCCGGATGCAAACTATGATACTTGGCTATGTACAGGTAGGGTACTAGAACACTGGCACTCAGGAACAATGACGATGAGAGTTCCTGAACTCTTTAGAGCAGTTCCAGAAGCACTTTGTTATATGCACCCAGCAGATGCGAAGAAAAAAGGCTTTAAACAAGGTGGACTCATTTGGGTAGATTCACGTCGTGGTAAGGTAAAAGCAAGAGTAGAGACAAGAGGTCGTAACAGAGTGCCTCAAGGACTTGTATTTGTACCTTGGTTTGATGAAAAAGTCTTCATTAACAAAGTATGTCTGGATGCAACATGTCCAATGTCTAAAGAAACAGACTTTAAAAAGTGTGCAGTAAAACTTTATAAGGCGTAAAAGATATGGAACACTCTAATAGCAGAAGAAACTTTATGGCGACAAGTGTACAAAGTGTAGGCTTGGCTGCCTTAGGCGGATTGTTATGGAGTGGCTATACTGATTCTGTGAAAGCATCACCTTTAGTGCTTAGACCGCCAGGTGCATTGGCTGAAAAAGATTTTCTTGCAGCCTGTATCAAGTGTGGACTTTGTGCAGAGGCTTGTGTAAACAGAGAGACTAATATAGATAGAGAGACAGGACAACCAAGACCGGGTACACTTCAAATGGCAAAAGGCGGTGATCCTTTACTGATAGGAACACCATTCTTTGTACCTACTGAAGTACCTTGTTATATGTGTGAAGATATTCCTTGTGTGCCTGTTTGTCCATCAGGTGCTTTAGATATGCCAAGTCTCTTAAATGAAAAAGAAGAGCTTGACATTAACAAAGCTTCAATGGGTTTAGCAGTGCTGCATAAAGAGTCCTGTATCGCCTTTTGGGGTATACAGTGTGATGCATGTTACAGAGCCTGTCCTCTTTTGGATGTGGCGATTACCTTAGAATATCAGAAGAATGAGAGAACCGGTAAACATGCGTTTTTATTGCCTATCGTTCAAGACCATGCCTGTACAGGATGTGGACTTTGTGAGCAGGCTTGTGTGACAGAAGAGCCGGCGATATTTGTGTTACCAAATGATATTGCTAAAGGAAAAGCAGGTGACCACTATGTGAAAGGTTGGGATGTAAAAGACCAGGAGCGTGTGGCAAATGCCCAAGGTGAAGAGACGCAAACAAAACGTTCTGAAAAATCAGCAGATGATTATCTAAATGCGGAGGTAGAGTACTAATGAAAAATATGAAATACCTTCTTCTTAGAAGAACGACTCAAATAGGGCTTATGTTTTTATACTTTTCTGCAAATGCGTATGGTTGGAACATTTTAGCCGGTACGTTTGGTACCTCATATATATTTGGGGTTATTCCTTTGGCTGATCCGTATACGACACTGCAAGTGTTGGCTACCGGGTTTGTTTTAGGTGTAGATGTGTTACTTGGTGCAGCGATCATTACAATGTTCTATTTTGTCGTAGGCGGTAGAGCATTTTGCTCTTGGGTCTGTCCTATTAATATGGTAACAGATCTGGCAAACTGGCTTAGACGAAAGTTGAAACTGGATAAAGAAGAGGTCAACTACCGTTTTCTCAAAAGAGGTACACGCTACTGGATCATGGTATTGGGACTTATTATCTCAGCTGTGGTCGGTATCGCTGCCTTTGAGGTATTTAGCCCTATTACTATTATGCAAAGAGGAATTGTCTTTGGATTTGGTATGGGTGCTGCGGTGATCATTACGATATTTTTGTTTGATCTATTTGGCGTTAAGAACGGTTGGTGTGGTCACTTGTGTCCTTTGGGCGCAAGTTATTCACTTATAGGCAAGTACAGCTTGATACGTGTGAAACATAATGCTGATACTTGTACGGCATGTATGGACTGTAAATTGATCTGTCCTGAAAATCAGGTACTGCATATGGTCAGTAAAGAGAGTAGCTTTGTCACCGATGGTGAATGTACGAACTGTGGTAGATGTGTGGATGTGTGCAATGATGATGCATTGGAATTTGGAATTAGACAGTTTATCAAAAACTGATTAAGGAGGATATAGATGAAAAGATTAGTAAAAACAGTTGCACTTGGTGCTTTATTGGCCACCTCAGGTGCGTATGCGGTGAGTGTTGCAGCGTGTGCTGGGTGTCATGGACAGCAGTTTGAAAAAGCAGCGATGGGTAAATCAAAGATCGTAAAAGATATGTCATTGAAAGAGATCGTTGATTCAATGAAAGGGTATAAAGCCGGTACATATGGTGATGCCTTAAAAGGTATGATGATGGTACAGGTGAAAGATCTTAGTGATGCAGATATAGAAGCAATGTCTCTACTTATTAAAACAGGTGCAAAAGTACCTACGGAAAAAGCAACAACATTTGCAGCAGCAGCAGCTGTAGCTGCCTCAGGGGGTACATATATTAACCTCAATGAAAATGCTTCTGATGCAATGCGTATCGAACAAGAAGACCTTGGTAACAGAAACACTGTTTCTGAAGCTGCAATGGGACTAAGAAAGACAGACCTTTACAGTGAAGATACAACAGAGGGGGACAAAGCAGACTATAATAGACCTGCACCTGGTTCATCTACAAAATTTGAAAGGGCGTTTAAAGATGCACCACCTATGATCCCTCACTCTGTAGAAGGGTTGCTTCCTATTACAAAGATGAACAATCAGTGTCTTGGATGTCATATGCCGGAAGTTGCACCATCTGTGGGGTCTACACCGATTCCTGCGACACACTTTACTAACTATAGACCATCCACAGTGATGAAAGGTGATATGGTAGTAAAAGAGGGGCAAATTTTGGGTTCAATGATGCCAAATACATCTGATATAGTTATTGCAGATGCACATAAAAGTGATACTTTGTATCAAGGACGTTTTAACTGTACACAGTGTCATGCACCACAGTCTAAAATGAAAACATCGGTAGCCAATACGTTTAGACCTGATTATGGAGATAATGAGATGAAGTCACATTCATCTTTAATGGATCACATGAATGATGGTGTTGACTATGTAAAAGATGAAACTACACCTTTTATGGAAAGTGAATAAACGTGGCATCAAGACGTGATTTTCTAAATGTTCTTAGAAAACCTCTTGAGCAAAACAAGGAGAATTCACCCTTCGTGGTGAGACCTCCTTATGGTTTGAACGAATCTCTTTTTCAGAGTGAGTGTGTTGCATGTGATAGCAAAGCATGTGTTACTTCCTGTGATGAAAAGATCATATGGATACAAGAAGATGGTACACCAGGGCTTGAATTCAGTAAAAGCGGTTGTACATTTTGTGAAGAGTGTGCAAATGCGTGTGAACCTGATATTTTGAAGTTGGAGAATCTCCATACTTCAGAAAGGCTAAATGCTACATTTCGTATCTCTACGCAAGGCTGTGTTGCACATAATGGTGTGATCTGTTTTTCATGTAAAGAACCATGTATTGATGATGCTATACTTTTTAACGGCATGTTTAATCCTGTCATAGACATGGACAGATGTACGGGTTGTGGATTTTGTTTGGGTAGATGTCCGACACAAGCTATAAATTATGATGCCATTGCTATGGCGATCTACCCTGATGAAATGGAGTAAATACCTTGACTATAGAAACGATAGAGAAAAGTTATCCAAAGCTTTTTAAAAAATTACCAGAAGATATAACGGAGTTACGGTATCTTTTGGTAATAGATGAAAATTATGATGATGATGACAGTGATGAATTTGATGCGATAGATCCTGAAGATTTTAATTATCTGCTCTATGTAACAGATATCCTACAGGAAGCTATAGGAGAAAGTGCGATGATTGAATTGATCAAAAAACTTAAGGTGCATGAAAATATAGATGAGTTCTACCTTTCTGATGTAGATCTGTATGGTATACAAACTACATTGGATGAGGAGAGCATAGCTAAAATGGTATTAGCTACTGTAGAAGAGGTAATAGCATGAAAAAAATCTTTATAGCATTTCTCTTTTCCATCTCATGGGCTTTAAGTAGTTCAGTATACTCTCCTGCACAGGAGATTATAGTGGATGGTATGGCTAAAGATATGGTACATAGAGATCATACCCTTGTTATTGGTACGGATAGTGGGAAAGTGCAAATATATGATTATGAAAAAAAGGTATTTATTTCTACTATATCTCTTCCCGATGTAAAAGATTTTGTAGGTGATATGATGCCTGCACGTATTTTTTCTGTAGATAAAATTGAAGGACGTTACCTGCTTTTGAGTGACAGTGGCAAAGGCGGGTATTCAAATCTTTGGATACATGAAAATAATGTAACGACGCAACTTTTAAGTGCCAAAGATAAAAAAGCCATTATCAAGGTTAGGTTTGTCAATAAAGATCAGGTCCTCTTTGGTTATCTCTCCAATGAAGCAGCACTGTTTGATATTAAAAGTAGACAAGAGTTATATCGTGTACAGTTAAGTCCATCCAAGTTCTCTGATTTTGCATTGAATGAAGAAAAAACACAGGCTGTATTTGCCTGTGAGAGTGGTGTACTTAGTATCATCGATACAACGAGCGGAAAGTTAATTAAGGCACTTGATAGTGTGAATGTAGACAATGTCTATAAGGTAGATTTTAAGCAAGGTATTGTAGCTGGTGCCGGACAAGATAGACGGGGTGCTCTTTATGATGTGTTGATGAACAGTGGAAAATATATTGAGAGTTCTTTTTTAATTTATGCAACAGCATTGAGCCCAAGTGCAAAAAGAGTGGCATTTACTATGAATGAACAAAATGATATATTTATATATAATGTTAGTACAAAAGCAAAAATAGCAGAACTTAAAGGGCAAAAGAGTACACTCAATACGATTATTTTTAAAGATGAAACTACACTTTTCTCTTCTAGTGATGACAACACGGTTATGATGTGGAGTTTAAAATGATACATAATACCAGCATTATGCACTGTCACTCAAAGCAAGACGTCAAGAGGACATTAATCCTCTCTAAATCAGCATAAAAGGAGTGAAAATGAATACAACATTTGACATGTTTATAGAAACTGAAGTACCTGAGTATGTAGAAATCATCTCAAGGACTGATCTTAGCGGTGTGATCATCCATGCCAATGAGGCCTTTGCCAAGATCAGCGGATATGAGGTGAGTGAGCTCATAGGCAAGCCTCATAACATTGTCAGACACCCTGATATGCCCAAGTCAGTTTTTGCAGATATCTGGGAGACACTTGGTCGTGGTGAGAGTTGGCAAGGATATGTGAAGAATAAACGCAAAGATAATGGATACTACTGGGTTCATGCGAACATCTCCGGTGTCTATAAAAATGGAGAGCTTGTGGAGTACAAATCCTTACGGTCTCCGATAGACAGAGAAACAAAGATAAAGATGCAAAACACTTATGATGCATTGAGAAAAAGTGAAGAACAGAGCTCCAGAGTCATTTTATATGTGACAGATGAGCAGTTAGATCAGATTGCAAAGATACTCTGATTTCGTTAAAATTAAATAAAAAAAGAAAGGCAATAAAATGAATATATCAAGTATAGTAGTACAAGTATTACCAAAAAATTATGACACGCTTAGAGAAGAGTTAGAAAGCTCTGGTGTATGTGATTACCATTTTGGTGACAAAGAAAAAGGGAAGATGATCGTCACTATAGATGGTACAGGTGTTGAAGAGGAGATTGAGAAACTTGTTAAAATACAGCAGACCAAAAATGTACTTGCAGCTGATATGATGCAGACCTACCAGGAAGAGCTTGAAAGTGCAATCAAAGAGCTTGAAGAAGCAGACGTAGTACCAGATATGCTTAACATGGACTCTGTGGACCCACGTGATATTATTTATAATGGTGACTTAAAGAAGAAAGACTTTAAGGGCGGTGTATAATATGGTTGTGATCGAATCTGTCATTAAAACAAATCCTTTGGGACGTTGGTATATAGAACTAAGTGATACTATGAAAGAAGAAAGCATGGAGATCTGCCTTGACATCAATGAATATGCGCAAAAGATCGAGATGATGGGTGAAGAGTATGGCGGAGAAGTTGAAGTAGCATGGTCTAGTGATGATGGTGTAACGGTAGAACAGATCAATGAAGTACGTCATCAGATCATGGCATATGAAGCTGAGGTAGAAGCAAAACAACAAGAGGCAACACACATGCCAGATGGTACACCAAACTTTTCATCATAGGACACTTTTTGAACAAAGTCCAAAAAGCTACGTTGACACTGTGTCACCTTCAGCAGGCGGCTCATACGACTAGTCGTATTTTAGAGACAATAAATGACTAAATTTTTGAAAGAAGTATACGGCGCGGGTATACTTTTTTTCTACTACATAAAATACATCATCCTCTTTGGATGGCCTTTTCTTTATTATATACTCGAATATAAACCCAATATAATTATGGATATATTATGGTTATTTTGTCTTCTTTTAATGGTAAAAGACTTTTTTATTAAAAAATATAATTAATTTCACTTATGTATTTAATTACTTTAAGTTATTTGTAATATAAGTTTTACTATACTTCCTTATAACAAAAAATTAAAAG
>CAZBLM010000040.1:0-16164 GCA_964492675.1 uncultured Sulfurovum sp. | reverse complement strand
AGAATTAGCCACTTGGTGATCTTGAATTTGCAAGTGGCTCTATATATAACTTTATGAGGTTTTCTTGCCTCACATAGTCTATGTTTGATTATGATTTTTTCTGTTTATTTAAAGAATAAAAAGTATTATAACGGTTGAAACATAGTGCTAAATAAATAATCTCAACAATTGAATTATTCGGACATTATCATTTTTGTAAATTCGATATTATGCTTGCTTCTTCTTCAATCATTATTTTGAGTTGATCAATATTTTCCATAACTCGTTGCTGCCCAATTTCAGCTCCTTTTACCATTAATGCTGGAGTTGCCTTTATGGCTTTTTGCCCTGTAGAGGTTTTATAAAAGTCATTCATATCATTGAGCTCTTTTTCTGTAAATGTATCGGTATACAATTTGATAAAGTCTTCTCTTAAACTTTCTCCACTCATGTATGTGTTGTAGAATTTACGTAGTGTTGACTCATATGGTCTTAAAACAGGATTGTTTTTTAACTCTAGTTGCATCGTTGCTTCAATTGATTGACTTAATAAAGTGTCTATATCCATTGTATTTAGAAATTCATTTGCTGCTTTTTTATGGCTTACAGAATCTGCAAAAACAATTCCTGTATTAATAATTAGTAATGATAGTGTTATTAACACCCCTTTTGTAATATTTATCATATTGATTTCCCCTTTTTAATATTCATTTGGAGATTATTATACAGCTAAGATGTCACATTTAATGTCACATTTAATTGATAAAGTGAGTTTTTCAAACAATAAGATTTAGAAAATATTTTATTCATAGAAGTGTTGTTTTTTCTCGTTACTTATCTCTTGACATATAAGTAATATTCTAGGTTTGTGTAAGTATATGATTATCAGTTGTTACACCATAGAAGAGAATGTGTATTTTTATGAGGAGATACAGAATAAGTAAAATACAATAATTTATATACCACAGATCTATATCTATACAATCAGTCTTTTTTCTATACACAGATAGTGCACATTAAGACAATATACTTTAAGTCATCAAATCTACTAAAGGATACATTATGGATTATATAGTCTATGGTTGGGGTATAGTTTTTGGTACTTGGATCGCCTTGATGGGGATAGGCCTTATTGTTTTTTATTTTTTATATAAAAATACAAAAGTTGAAGACAAACATATCTCCACATAAGATAAATAGCGAGATATATTAAAAGGTATATACTGTTCTGTGAATGTTTTACATAAATACAGAAAACCCTATAGGATCATACATTTTATAAGGTCTCCAGCAATGTCTAAGAAGCGTTAATTTTGAACGACATGCCCTACAAATTTAGACATATTATCAAGGATCTTTCCGCCTTTTCTAAACCCAAGTCCACAGGCTTCATAAGCATAAAATACTCCAGCTTGATAGCTGTTACCGACAGAGTCCTCAGCTAACTCTGTATATGCCTGATAGACCATTTTATGGTTTTCATAGCTACCTTCTATAGACTCAAGCATATGGTTGTTCTCATCTATAATAGTGACAGAGCCACCCTCTCGTCCGAAGACAGGTTTTTCTACTTGTTTTGTGGCTTGTAAAGGTTCAAATGAACTTTCTAGTAGAAGAGGGTGATCAGGGTAAAGGTCCCAAAGAATTTTGAGTAATCCTTTACTTTGAAAGAGCAGGGTATAGGCAGGATTGAAGATGATGGCTTTTTGGTTTTTGATGATGTTGCTTAGAAGCATCGCCAGATCAGATTCTTCCAGTGCGATGTCTTCCCATGGGATGAGTTTGAACCAGAGTTCATAACTCTCATCATTATAAAAAATGCCGTCTTCTGGCGAAAACTCAATGTCATCGATGTAGGCAAACTCTGTATTGAACCCGGCCTCTGTAGCAATGTGCTGCAAGAGTCTTACGGTATTTTCCTCTTCAGAGTTTCCTTTGACTGATGTAAACAGGAAGTTCCATCCGTCATAACGTTCTTCAAAAATTGAAACATCTTCTTCTAACGTGACCAGACGCTTGAAGTTGTCAATTAGTGATTCATAAAGAGCATTAAACTGACTCTCTTCTTCCATACCATTTTGTTTAAGCATTGCCCACTGTACGATGGCAGTTTCAAAAAGTGCTGTAGGGGTGTCTGCATTGAACTCCAAGAGTTTGATAGGTTTACCATCAATCCCGCCAGCCAGATCAAATCGTCCATATAGATGCCAATGAACATCATTTTCCCATGATTCTTTGATGGCATCTACGAGGTTAAAAGGTATGCCTATTTCATGAAAAAGATTGTTTTCTACAACATGTTCAGCAGCTTCTACATACATATCATAAAGTGCATTGGTAGCTTCGTAGTAGGCTTCAGCTTCCTGCTCAGAAATGACTACCAGTTCATCTGAAATATACGAACTTTCATCAGAGTCAGTGTGCCAGACAAATCCGAGTGATTCTAAGTACTCTGTATCCAGTGGTGAGGTTTTCTGTAAATTAACCACCGAAGAATCCGCCAGATCTTGAAGATGATTTTTTGTTATCAAAGAAACCTGATTTTTTTGAGCTTGATGACTTTTTGGCTTGAGAGAAACTCTTTTGACTCTTTGAATAAGTAGATGGAGATTTATAGCCTGCTTTACGGTTGTTCTGGTAGTTTTGGTTTCCAAAGAGTTTAGAACCTATCCAAGATCCTATCATTGCACCGGCAATACTTGAAAGTAAAACTTCTCCAAGACCCATACCACCTTGCTGAGAAACCTGTGCATTTTGACTTGTTAGGTTAGAAGTACCATTATCTATCTTGGCTTCTTCCTCTTTCATGAGAACATCCATTTCCTCTTTGGTCATCACTCTTTCTGTACCATCAAGTTGTTTTAGTACAATGCGTGTCTCATCTGCAGGAAATTCATCTTTGATCTGGTATTTTCCTACTGCAGTCTCTTCGATGATAACAAAGGCACCTTTAGGCTGTGCTTGTTCCTGAGTCTGTTGTGTACATCCTGTTACACCTGTAGCCAGTACAGTTGCCAAACCTGTAGCAGTAAGTGTTGAAAGTTGTCTAATGTATTTCATAGTTAGATCCTAGATAAAAATTTGGAGTATGATAGCAAAAAAATGGTTAATAGTTGAGTGTATAAAAGTAGGGTAAAGTAGAGAAGGAAGAGGTTTCTCTACTTTTAAAAGGAGGTATTTAGGATTATGTTTTAATCCTTGTTCTTTTAGTCCATCTGCTTTTTAATCCATCTGCTTTCTTAGGAAAGTCGGAACATCCAAGATATCTTCATTGTCTCCGTTATATCCGCCCACTACCATTTTGTTTGCAGAACGGATAGTGTTAAGATTGTTTGCATTAGAACTTAAAAGTGATTCCTGTGTTTTTACTGTGGGTGCAGCTACAGCACTTTTATCTTCAAATCCAGTTGCAACGATAGTGATCTTTACTTCATCGATCTCCATGTTTTCATTGGTTGTCGTACCAAAGATAACAGATGCTTCTTCATCTGCACTCTCTTCAACGATCATCATCGCTTCACCGATCTCCATGATAGGATAATCAGGGTGAATATCAAAGTGTACAAGTACACCCATGGCACCATCGATAGAGACGTTGTCAAGCAATGGAGATTCGATAGCTGCTTTTGCCGCATCATATGCTGCATTTGTACCTACAGAATACCCAGCACCCATAAGTGCAAGACCTCGATGAGACATGACTGTTTTCACATCGGCAAAGTCAAGGTTGATATCATTCTCTCCATGAGAAAGGATCACTTTTGATATACCACCGACAGCCTGTGCGAGAATGTCATCTACCATTCTAAAACTCTCTTTGATACCAAGGTTCTTCTCTACAATAGAAAGAAGTTTTTCATTTGGTACAACGATGATAGAGTCACTCTCTCTTTTGAGTTCTTCCAAACCTTCTTTAGCAAGTTTTGTTCTTTTCCGACCTTCAAATTTGAAAGGAGAAGTAACGATAGATACAGTAAGTGCACCTACTTCTTTTGCTGCTTGAGCTATGATCGGTGCAGCACCTGTACCTGTACCGCCACCAAGTCCAGCAGAGATAAATACGATGTCTGAACCATCAAGCATGTTTTTGATATCTTCAAAACTCTCTAATGCAGCTTCTCTACCTTTATCTGGAATCATACCGGCACCCAGACCTCTTGTTGCATTGATACCCAGTTGCATCTTATATGGTGCAAGTGATGAATCCAGTGCTTGTTGATCCGTATTTGCTACGATAAGATCAATGCTGTGAATACCCTCTGCGATCATGTGGTTGATCATGTTACCACCACCACCGCCAACGCCTATTGCTTTTATCTTAGCACCATTTGTGTGACATTTTGTCTCGACTATATCTATTTCAAACTCTTCCATGTTTTCCTCCCTTTAGTTGTTGTTTTTAAAATACCGTTAAAAAAGTTGTTTTGCCCAATTAGCCAACTTTTTTATTGGATTTTTATTCTCTTTTCCTATATCCGGTAAGTCCTCAAATGAAAATGACATTGACTCTTCCGTATCATTGTCAACTTTCTTAGGTGATTCTTTTGGTACTTTTGCCGCCTTCGGTTCTTTTTTAGTGCCTGCCAATTTGACATCTTCAACATCATTTACAGTGTTGGCTATTTTGATATCACTTAGATTCTCCTCATACACCGCTTTAGTGTGCAGCACTTCTTGTTGAAAATCTATTTCATACTGAGTATGCCCACCTGCTTTGTAGAGAAGTAGGCCAATGACAGTTGCAAATGAAGGGTCTTTTAGTTCATCGAACAGACCATTTACTTTATCTCCAGGATATCCTACTCTTACAGGCATACCTGTAAAGATCGCTTGTGCCAACTCTCTGATACCTTTTAACTTGGTCATACCACCAGTCAATATTATACCCGCACCGATCTGCTCTTTTAATGCAGATTTTTCAAGTGATTTAGACAAGATCATCAGTGCTTCTTCCACACGTGCAAAGATTACAGAATGAACGATTTCAAGTGAAACTCCATTACGGTTTTCTTCATCTCCTATGATAGGGAGTTCTATGACTTCATTTGAACTCTCTACGAGGTTAGCATGACGTATTTTTACATTTTCAGCTATTTGCAGCGGCGTGTGCAATGCCATGGAAAGGTCATTGGTAATATGATTTGAACCTACACCTAGGAAGTCATTGTATCTGATAGAGTTTCCTGTATGGACCACAAGATTGGATGTCTGACCACCCATATCGATCACTGCTGCTCCGAGTTCTTTCTCATCTTCATCCATCACTGCAATGGATGAAGCATAACCGGAAAGAACGATACCGTCTATCTCTACACCTGCAGAACGAACTGCTTTCTGAAGATTTGATAGATTTGATTTTTGTGTCATGATAATGTTGACATCTACTTCCATACGTGAGGCATTCATGCCGAATGGATCTTCAATAAAATCCTGGTCATCAACTCTGAAATTGTAAGGAAGTACATGAATAATATCATACTCTGTAGGTACATTAGCATTGTAAAGTGCTGTTTGCATCACACGTGTGATCTCTTTGATCGAGATATCTTTATGTGGTATGTTGACAATACCTGTAGAGTTCAAAGATTTTGCATAAGCATTGGAGATGGAAACGGTAGCAGAAGTAATGTTACTTCCTGCGATACGTTTTGCGTCATTAATTGCTTTTTTGATGGCTTTGGATGAGAGTTCTATATTGGTAATGGCACCTTTTTTGATCCCTTGGGACTTTGCGATGCCGTGGCCTTGTATAGTGACTTGGTTTGAGTCATTGATTTCAGCAATGATAGCACATATTTTAGTAGAACCGATATCAATAGCTAAAATTGTGTCACTCAATTTGTCAGTCCTCCCATATAGACTTCAGTTGGATATTTTTTATCCAGCATTTTGATAAGATTTGATTCAAATGTGTTCTGCTTTAACTTGTTGACAGTTTCTTTTACGAAATTTGTCTCATTAGCAGCCTCTGGATTGAGTTTTTGGTCCAAAATTTTGTAAACTATAACTTTATCCAATACACTAATGATACCCTTTTCTTTAGTTGATGTAAAGAGTTTTTGTAAAAAATGTAAACTTTCTTGATTATTTAATGATTCAAGGTTGACATTCTCTTCTAATTTTACAAAATCTGAGATGATCGCATTGTTTTGATCAAAGTTTTTAAGTGTTGATTCTGCCAGTGCTAAAAGTGCTTCTTTTTTCGCTTGTGCAGTATATATCTCGATAACTTCCTCTTTTGCTTCTTCATAAGTTTTTACTTTTGGAAGTGTAACATTTTCTATTTTGACAGTTGCGTAACTATCTGCAACAACTTTTGGTTTCAGGATGTCACCTACGGCTTTTTCTTTGATAGTTGACCAGATCTCGGCTGTAAGCTTAAGATCATTCACAGGAAGTGTCAGTTTTTCACTCTGGGTATTTTCACCTTTTTTATATGCAATATATGCTCGTTGTGCAGACTTTTTTGTTTTCTTTATTTTAAGATCACTAGTCACCAAAGTTTTTGCTTCTTCATATGTGAGTTGTTTACCTTCTGCATTACTATAGTTAAAACTGTTTGCTTCAAAATGAGCTTTAAGTTCATCTTCTGTCACTGCAGTCTCTTTACTTTCTGTCCATACAACTGAAAGATCATACATTTGTGCAGTCATGTAGTTCTCTTTTTGCAACTCCCAGAATGCTTTTACCTTTACTTCATCCAGTGTAAAGTCTACATCTGAATTTGTCAATACTTTATAAGCTAACTTGTCGCTTACATTCATCGCTGCAGAGATAGCTTCTTCTTCAAGTGCTAAACCTTCAACGTTGAGTAGTGCAATGGTCTTTTCAATGATAAGTTCTTCTCTGAGTGTCTCTTCAAATGCTTTTGCTTTAAGTCTTTGGCTTCTTAAATAACCATCATAGATCTCTCGATTGAAAACACCTTCTTTTTGAAATGATGGAATATTCTCTAATCTATTTGCCACTTCTGCATCAGAAACAACAATACCTGTATCTATAGCAAAGTTAAGGATCTTTGCTTGTGTTGCCAGTCTTGCGAACGCTTGTTGTATAAGTCCCATCTCTTTTGCTTTTTTATCATCGAGTGTACCCTGCATCGCCTGGTTGTACTGGTTATACAGAGAACTGTAAGCCATATTGAGCTTTGCTTGTTTGATTTCTACTTCACCCACTTTGGCAACGTTACCTGCTTTAGAACCAAAACTGTAACTTCCCCATCCTACAAAACCTGCACCGATAAACGCTATAGTCGCTACCCATATGGTCCATACCAGATATTTGTTGTGTTTTTGCATCCAACTAATCATACTTCATCTACCTTCAATCGAAAAATTTGTACAATATTTTATCGAAATAACCTTGTAGATGGAGTGAATTAGTTAATGATAAATAAAAACAATGAAATGATGAAGCGAGACCTCGAAGTCATATGGCATCCTTGTACACAAATGAAGGATCATGAGACACTTCCTCTTGTACCTGTTAAGTCAGGGAAAGGTGTCTATTTGTATGATTTTGAAGGGAATGCTTACATCGATGCAGTGAGTTCATGGTGGGTGAATCTTTTTGGTCATGCCAATGAAAGCATCAATACCAAGGTAAAAGCACAACTTGACACACTGGAACATGTGTTGTTGGCCGGGTTTACCCATGAACCTGCCATAGAGCTTGCACATAAACTCGTCAATATCACACCTAAAGAGCTGGCAAAAGTTTTTTACGTTGACAATGGCTCTTCAGCTGTTGAAGCAGCACTGAAGATGAGTTACCACTATCATCTTAATCGCGGAGAAAAAAAAGCGCTTTTCCTTTCTTTGACAAACTCTTATCATGGTGAGACGATAGGTGCGTTAAGTGTGGGAGATGTCTCTTTGTATAAAGAAACCTACGAGCCACTGCTTATAGCAAATGCACAGGTACCTGTACCAAAAGACCAGAGTGTGGAAGCTGCTACTGTTGCATTAGAGGGATTGGAAAAAGTTTTAAGAGAGAGGTCTGATGAGATTGCTGCTCTGATAGTTGAACCTTTGATACAGGGAGCAGGAGGGATGCATATGTATCATCCTGAATATCTTGTGGGTGCAAGACGATTGACCAAAGCATATAATGTACATCTCATAGCAGATGAGATCATGACCGGATTTGGTCGTACAGGGAAGATGTTCGCCTGTGATCATGCAGACATATCTCCTGATTTTATGACACTCTCTAAAGGCTTGACCGGAGGGTACCTGCCTCTCTCGGTTGTTATGACCACCGATGATGTCTATAATGCTTTTTATTGTGACTACAATGAATACAAGGCATTTTTACACTCTCACTCATATACGGGTAACCCTTTGGCATGTGCTGCAGCACTTGCAACACTGGATATCTTTGAAAAGAATGATATCTTAGGTGAAAATGAAAAAAAACGTCTTTATATTATGGAGAAACTGGAGATATTTCTGAGTTTGGAAAATGTGAAGGAGATACGACAACAGGGTATGGTCACTGCCATAGAGTTAAAAGGGTATGAAGCAAGTGAGCGTGTAGGCGTGAAAATTTATGAGTTTGCTTTAACGCAAGGTGTTCTGCTTAGACCTTTGGGGCATGTCATCTACTTTATGCCACCGTATATCATCTCGTATGATGAGATAGATAAGATGATAAATGTAGCGTATGAAGGTATACAAAAAGTGATGAAGTAAGCTGAAGGTGCAAGACTTTTTTAAGGATTATTTTTTAAAAAATCCTTTGTTCTTTTTTTTCAAACGAGCATAGTGTTTTTCTGCTCGTTTAATGCCTAGGTCCATCGCTTTCTTATAGAGTTCAGTAGCTCTTTTCTTGTCTTTCCCTGTACCGATAGCATGCTCATAGAATTGTCCCAGGTCACAGAGTGCTTCAGGATGGTTATCTTCGGCTAAATGTGTAAGAATTGTAAAAGCTTCAGCAACATTTTTTCTTAAAAGAATTCCTCTATAAAGTTCTCTTGCAAGCATAAGCTGTGCAAATCTTGATTCTGTACTGGCACAAACAAGTAACAGTTGTGCAGCCTCAGAAAATTTTTCTTCTTTAATAAGTTTTTCTACATAGTTAAGTGTTTCTTCGATCTCTTGTTCTTTGTATCCGTCCTGCGTGATCGTAGTTAAAAATGTTTCAACAGTAGGAAATCTCTGATGGCTTTTTTGTATAGGTGCATACTGCTTTTTTATACTTACAAACTTTTGTCGTATATAGGAAATTGCAGGGTAGTTTTTAATTTCTGTCTTGGGCTTTAATTGTGGCGAAAGCTTCTTTTCAAAAGGACTTTCAGGTGTCATTTTTGCAGGTTTTTGTGTTGTTTCTGTTTTGAGCACAGGCGTCTTTGTTGAAACTTTTTTTCGTGAAGCTGTTTCTTGTAAAGCTTTTTCTGATGCATCTTTTTTTCTTAAGGCATCTTTGATCAAAGATGCCTTCCTGTCTCTGCTTACTGTTGAAAGTGTCGCAAAATCCTCTTTCTTATCGGATGTTTCTTCTTCATTAATGTCAAAGAAAGTGTCTCTGTTTATATTTTCTGTAGGGAGAGTTATATTTTCCTCTTTTACAGGGATATCAAAGAAAGAGTCATCGAAGTCTTGGCTGATGTCTAACTCAATGTTCTCAGGCATTACTTCATCAGCTTTCATATTAAGAAGTGCATCAAAGTCTGCTTCTTGTGTATCTATTTGAACTTCGGGGGTATTGATGGAGTCAGCGAGATAATCATTAATATCAATTTCTTTTTTCTTTGCTTGTTTTGGACTGTTGTCATCACTTGTAGTAAAAAGTTGAAATTCATCTATAATCTTTTGATCTTCATCAGAAATGATCGTCTCTTTTTTCTTGACAGTAGCTGGCTCTTGTATGTCACGGTTTTTTTGCTGGGAAGTCCTTTGTAAGATATCTTCCATCGGAGTGTCTATATATACTTTTATCAGTCTTTGTGCTTTTGCATAATTTTCTGCTTGTAGTACAGTAATGATCTCCTGTATTTTTGTATCAGTTGTAAGTAAGCCGAGTTTTAGGATCTGAAGTTGTATCGTCTCAATATCGGTAATAGAAATAGCAAGGTTAATGATACTCAATCGTTTTTTAGTTTGATTCATATACATATCCTCTAAAGTGTCTTATATTTGCAGGAGTATAACAAAAATATGCTTTACTGTGCAGTTTACATACTATTGACAGTTGATAGTGTATTCTTAAATATAGAGAAGTAATGAGTAAGGTAAAATACCATACTTTAAGTGCTTATCAAAGATTTGCACTTAGCGCAAGTAATCTACATGAATTTTCCAAGATAGAGATCTTCTTTGCCATCTCTGTAATGTCCCTGTCATAGGAGATGAGTCCAAACCCTTTAATAAGAAGCAGGTGTGTGTCATGTTTCTGAAAAAATTGCGGTATCTCAAAAGGCGCACGCTCTAACCAATCATCGATGTTTTTAGGATCATAGACAATGACCTCTCCCAAGATCTTTTTCCCAAAATAGTCTTGCGGTGAGACCTTTCCGTGTTTAAGTGAATAGGCTGTTGCATAAGGTGGCATGGTGTAAGAGATGTATTTTGCGTTAGGAATGGACTCATAGATATTTTCATGGATATGTACATCATCATTTGCCATAGACCAACGGTAATCTCTCTTTTGACAATCTAGTTTTACTAGTGAATCTTCTGTTACTTCATCCAGTATGGTGTCTTTGGAGTTAATAATAAATCCGGAGTTACTTACTCTTGCAGAGATAGAACCATGATAGACAGAAAAAAAGTTTTTGTTAAAGAGAGAAAGAGAGATATGTTGGATATCTTCTATAAGATGTTTATTGAGTTGTATATCCATTTTTAGAGACACCCTTTATTTATTTTCGCTATTATAACATTGATAATTAAAATGTACAACGTAAGGGGATCTCTAATAATAGGTGATACTCACAACATTTTCAGTTTCTGTCTAGACTAGGCACTCTTTTGAAGTCCTAGCCGTAGCTAAGTCAAAAAAGAGTAACGACGATTAGGCGGAAACTGGACATGCCCGTAGGGTGGAATTTGCAAACGCAATCTGTCACAAGATGCTTACTTCGTTTTAGCTTTGGCTAGGACTTGAAAGCCTCTTGCAACATCTTACATTTGCAAATACCATTGTGAGCATCACCTATTATTAGAGATCCCCATTAGAAGGATTCCCATGGAGACACCACATATACCTGTTCTACTAGATGAAGTGTTAGAGAGCTTTAAAGATGTGGGTGAGGGGTATTTCGTAGATTGTACTTTGGGGTATGCGGGGCACAGTTCTGAAATGCTGGCGAAGTATGCGGACCTGAAACATATAGGGATAGACAGAGATGATGAAGCTCTGGCATTTTCTAAAAAACGTCTTGAACCTTATGCGGGACGCAGCAGACTTTACAAAGGTACTTTTGCAAATGTCTTTCCTACGTTAAAAGAAACTCCGATCATGGCAGTACTTGCAGACTTTGGTGTCTCCTCTCTACAGCTTGACAAAAAAGAACGAGGCTTCTCTTTTACTTCTGAGACTTTAGATATGCGTATGGATGCAACTTCAGATCTTTCAGCCTATGAAGTGGTCAATACATACCCAAAAGAAAAACTTGAATACATCTTTGATGCATATGGCGAAGTACGTGCCTACAAAAAACTTGCAGCTGCAGTTGTGGAAGCAAGAACACAAACACCTATAGCTTCTGCAAGAGAGTTAAGTCAAATTGCTATTGATACTTTGGGAATGCATGGCAAGATCCATCCCGCAACTTTAATGTTCCAAGCCATTCGCATAGAGGTGAATAATGAACTTGGAGAGATAGAAGGGTTGTTGGATGCGTTGGAGCATAAACACAATAAAGGTGAAGTGGTCTCTCTTATTTCATTTCACTCTCTTGAAGACCGTTTAGTGAAGAACCGTTTTAAAAAGTGGGCACAGTCATGTATCTGTGACCCTCAGGCAATACGATGTACTTGTGGAAAAAACCATGCCATAGGGAAAGCGTTCTCTTCTAAACCGGTAACAGCTACCAAAGCGGAGTTGAAGATAAATCCGCGAAGCAGATCAGCCAAGTTAAGATCTTTTAGGTTTAAAAAAGATGTCTAAGGGCAAAAAGAGACAGGAAAATGCTAAGAAAGCACAGCCAAACGGTATTACGTTTGGTATGAGTATGGTCACATTGATGGCAGTGAGTATTGTACTTATTTTAACCATGGTGAAGATATATATGAGTAATCATATTTATCATGAAAGTAAAGTGGTGAACAGTATGAAAAGAGAAGTTTCCGCACTTAAAGCCGAGCAGGTGATGCTGCAACAGAGTGTGGAAGCACTGCGTTTTAAAAACAGGGTGACAGATACGATCTTTGTGATCAATAGTGAGGAAGAAAAATAATGCGTAGTTTTATTACTTTTGCAGTTGATAAACCTATCATCAACCATATTTTGATGGTATTTATGATACTACTCTCTATATTCGCTTATCAAAACATTCCTAAAGAGATATTTCCTCCTTCTGCACTTGATAAGATCACAGTGCAGGGTGGTTATGCCGGAAGTAGTGCAGATGTACTAGATAAAATGGTTGTAAAGACAATTGAGGATGATCTGAAGAATATTTCTGAGATAGAATCTTTAGAAACAGTGATTCAAAATGGCTCATTCCTTATCAAGGCCAATATTAAAGAGGGAAGTGATAAAAGTAGTACCCTTGATGATGTAAAAGATGTCATTTCAAATGTCCGTCGCGACCTCCCGTCAGATATGAATGAACCGACTGCAAAGCTTGTACAAAAAGATTTTCCTTTACTGATCGTTGCGATCTCGGGAGATGTAACAACAAGAACACTGCTTGATATAGGGAAAGAGCTAAAAAGTGATCTGAGTCGTTATCAGGAACTGAGCGGTCTTACTGTGTATGGTGATGTGGATGATGAGGTTTTGGTACAGATCAATGATGAAAAAATCAATGCCTATGGACTGGCTAAAGACAGTGTCTATCAGGCAATTGCTAATTTAAGTTCTATTTTTCCTATTGGTACATTGAAACAACAGGGAAGTCATCTTTATATTTCTACGATCAATGGTGAAAAAAGTGCAAAGAAAGTGGAAAGTACACTTATCTCTGTAGGTAATCAGCGTATACGGATAGGTGATATCGCTACAGTAAAGTTTGGATTAGGAGATCGCGGTGAGATATCTCATTTTAACAGTATAAGAAATGTCTCACTTAATATCAACAAAACAGAAGATGGTAATGCTATTGCATTGAGTAAACAGATCAGAGAAGATCTAAAAGTTTTTGCCAAAGAGTATCCTAATATTACATTTGAGGCTTACACTGACACATCCGTTTGGATCAAAAACAGGTTAAACTTAGTCTCCTCAAATATTTTGTTTGGACTTATACTTGTATTTTTAGCACTTTTTTTAAGTGTAAATTATCGCATAGCTTTTGTTGTTGCCATTGGTATTCCTGCCAGCTTTATGATCACGATCATCGGTGCAGACCTCATGGGATATAGTTTAAATATGCTAACACTTTTAGGGGCATTGATCGCACTAGGTATGATAGTAGATGAAGCGATCGTTGTTGGGGAGAATATCTATAGGCATATTGAATTAGGAAAAAATCCTAGAGATGCTGCGATAGAGGGTGCAGTTGAAATGTTTCCTGCTGTACTTACGGCGACATTGACAACAGTATTTGCTTTTTTACCGCTTTTGATCATGAGTGGAGAAATGGGTGTCTTTATGAAAGTTCTGCCTGTAATGATCAGTATCTTATTGGTCAGTTCATTTTTTGAAGCATTTTATTTCTTGCCACTGCATGCTAAAGAGTTCTTCAGTATAGGTAAAGTAGAAAGAGAACATAGTGAAAATAATTTTTGGGTAATCATAAATAAATTGTACAGACGTATTTTAGGCATGCTTCTAAAGTATAAAAAGCGAAGTCTTTTACTCTTGGTCACCTTTATACTTTTGGCTACTGCTGGAATGTTTAAACTTACAAAATTCAAGCTTTTTCCTGAATTTGATACCACACAGATCTACATTAATGGAAAAATTGATGTAAACAATGAACTTGAAGATACAGAGGTGTATGTTACAGCCATAGAAAAAGAGATCTTGAAAAAATTAGAAGATAGTGATCTCTCTTCTGTAACATCAGTCATAGGTGTAAACCTTGATGCAAAGCAAGAATTTGAGACAGGTGATAATCTCTTTCAGATCTTTGTTAATCTACATGAAAAAGCACCTGAAAACTTTTTTGACAAGTATATCTCTCCAGTCTTTTCCTTAGAGTATGACGGTAGTGATATGATACGTGAGCAAAAAGCACAGGATATAGTTGAGCTGATCCAAAAAGAGATATTTACGCATTACTTATCTATGAAAACAAGCGCTGGAGAGAATGTCTTTACAGAGTTAAATGTCTATGCCCCGCAAGCAGGTATAGTGGGTAACGATATAGAGATTGGATTTGCAACGACATCTAATGAGAAGATGCTGAGTGTACTGAAACGTTTTAAAGAAAAGCTCTCAAGTATCGATGGTGTGAAAGATATTGCAGATAATGCAAAAGAAGGGGTGAAAGAACTCAAGCTTCGGGTCAATGAATATGGCCAGCAACTTGGGTTTAATGAAGCTTATGTCACCTCTGTGCTTAAAGGTTCATTACTCAAAGCAGAGTACGGGAAAATGTTCAATGACACAGGACTTATTAGAATACGTATAGAGAATCCCAATAAAGATGCAAACCTTAAATTGCACAATGTCACTTTGCCAACACCGGATAAAACACAAATGGTAAACTTAAAAGATATTTGTGATTTTAACTACCAGCGCAGTTATATTAAGATCTTTAAAGAAGATTCTCAAAGAGTGCGTACGGTGACTGCAAGGGTCGATAGTAAAAAAGTATTGGCAACAGATGTGATGAAAGAGATAAAACCTCTGCTTGAAGAGATGGAAGAAGAGGATGTTACGGTGATCATCAAAGGAGAAGAGAAAGAGAATAAAAAGATGCAAAAAGAGATGTCTCAAGCTGCAATGATAGCGATCTTCCTGATCTTTATCACCTTGGTATGGATGTTTAACTCTCTGGTCATGCCTTTGATCATTGTATCTACTATTCCGCTTTCTATCGTAGGTGCACTCTTTGGTCAGTATGTACTTGGGTTAAATCTAACTATGCCAGGAGTGATGGGTATTATAGGTCTTGCAGGTGTTGTAGTGAATGATGGTCTTATCATGCTTTCTGTCATTAGAAAAGGTAAGAATCAAGAAGAAGTATTAGCAGGAGCGATACAGAGGCTTCGTCCTATTTTGTTGACATCTATTACAACGATTTTGGGGTTATTTACATTGATGTTCTTTGCATCAGGACAGGCACTCATCCTACAGCCTATGGCTATCTCATTAGGGTTTGGTATCGCCTGGGCAACGGTATTGAATCTTTACTATGTTCCGTTGATGTATGCTGTAATTTATAGGGTGAAGAGTTAAGTTATTTCGCTGACTTCAGTATCTTCAAGAATATATTTCATATCAAGATCATCTCCACACTCTTTGAAGTATTTACAGATCTTTTCAAGTTGAATATCTGAACGTTCCAAATAAGGGTTGTTATTTACAAATCTCCAAAGGGCTTGGGGGTCTTTACAAAGTTCTTTGAGGTAGTAACTTGTAACCTGACCAAGTGTTCCCTCTGTATGTTCTCCTGCCATTACAAAATCTTCTTTTCTCATGACATAAGGGAATCTTTTCCCATGAAAATCTATAGCATCACCTATGGATTCAAGGGCTACACTTTGTCTTTTTAAAATACGATACAATATTTTTTATTGTTGTGCCAAAAGAAGAGAATGGGTTTGAAACATTGGTAGAAAAGCTTTTTGACACGTTAAAAGAAAAAAAGTATATTCTTAATAATGAAGTTTTTACACTGACAGTTTCTATGAGCGCAGTTGTTATTCCTGAAGGAAATGATGCTATTCATGATATACAGCGATTGTTAGATAAAAAAATGCTTGAGATAAAAAGTAAAGGCAAAAATGGTTTCAAGATATTGGGATCAGAACAGGTCCATGAAATTCAATATGAAAATGTTGATTATATTAAAGTGGAATGACCCCAAAAAACTAGACAAAAACTAATTCAGTAATTCGGAAATAAAAG
>CAZBLM010000039.1:0-16850 GCA_964492675.1 uncultured Sulfurovum sp. | reverse complement strand
AGATCTCGCATATTGTTTTAATGCAACAAATTCTTGCTTATAAATCATCTTTTCAAATGATTCTCTTGTACCTTTCAACACTTTCATTGTTTCAAGTAAATTTTCTATATACTGAACCTCACCTTCAGCTTCTCGTATCCCTTTTTCAATATCTATGATGTCTTTATTAAATGAAAATTTAATTTGCTGAGAATCAACTTGTCTATTGCGCATTTGAGCTGTCATTATTAAAAATTTTTCTAATGCCATATAGACTTCTTTTGCCTCGATTGGTTTAGAGATAGCAGCATTCATACCGGCAATCTTCATCTCTTCTATTTCATGAGGAAAAGCCATAGAAGATATCGATATAATGGGTATTTTTTCCCACTTCTTATTTGCACGTATTCTTCTTGTCATGATCAACCCATCCATCACAGGCATATTGATATCAGAGAAAATAATATCTATCTCTTCTCTTTCAAGCAGATCAATCATTTCAGCACCATTACTGAGACAGAAAAGGGTCACGCCATCAATTTTTAAAATATTTCTAATAACTCTTTGATCTACTTTACTATCTTCAACGATAGCAATATGTGCTCCCTTATACCAATCCAAATTATCTTCGCTAGCTTTAGGATCTCCTTTAAGAGTAAATGTATCAGGATTAAATATTTCTATATTACTTATCCCTTTCACTGCTTTACTCTTAAGAATAAACATTTGATATAGAATCTCCTCTACATCTCCAATGACTGTTGGGTTATAGAGCTCAGCATGGGCAATAGATTTTGCAAGTGTCATTTTCCCTTCATCTTCAAACAATTCATGCACAATAATAATTTTAAAATTACTCTTTTTATCTTGATAAATATTTTTGAAAAAACTTACATGTTTATAGGTTAGGTCTGCTGATCGCATAATTGCCATATTATACTTGCTAAGGTCAGGTCTTTTCTTTTCAAAGTCATCTAACTTCATATTATCAATATGGATACCATATGTTTTAAAAATATATTGTGCTCTTTTGGTGTCATGCTTATCTCTTCCGATAAACAAAGCATATTTACCCTCTAAAAATTTCTTTAACCCTTCCTGATTACTTCTATTGTCTTTATCTTCACGAAATGGTATTTGAAAGGTAAAATGTGTACCTGACATCCTACCACTTTTTAGCACTATGCTACCATTCATAGCTTCTACTATCTTTTTAACCTTTATAAAAGTATTTACATTTTTATTCAGACTTGTAAGCATTCGTTCTGAATCAATATATTTTTTATACACTTCTTTTTGCATGACTCCTTTTTCATTGATGACTTCAAAAGCCAAAGACCTGTTTTTAACTTTTGAGATCTTTACAATAATTTCAGAATTTGTGTTTAAAGAGAGCACATCTTTTATCAGTATTTCCAGCACTTGTTCTATATAATCATTATCTCCTATAATATACCTACCAACATCACTGTCTACATCATAATAAATGATGTGGTTATTACTTTGCAGCAGATCACTGATCTTATTAGTCAAGATATGTAACATTCCACTTAAGCGAAATGGTTGATTTTCAATCTTTATTTTTTTTATTTCAACTTTATATTTTTCAATTACATCAACGTTTGTTTTTTCTTCAACATTATCTACCGGTACAGATACTTCACTTGTTTTAGGTTTTAAAAATCCGAACATTGGTACTTTACCTCTCCCATTACTATAGTTGTTATGATACTGAAATCTTCATCAAAGATAACTATATCTGCATTATATCCTGTTTTTAGTTCACCTTTTTTGACAGCTAATTTTTGTGCAGGTATTTTGGTAACCGCATTTATAAGTTCAGGCAAAGTCATCGTTGTATGTACTTTCATGTTGTATAGTGCTTTATTCATCTTCAACACTGAACCTGCCAGTGTACCATCTTCCAATACTGCTTTTCCTTCACTTACCAACACTTTACGCCCGCCAAGATCATACGTACCACAGACCATACATCCTGCTCTCATTGCATCTGTAATAAGCATGAGTTTCTCTTTTTTGACTTTATGTACCAGTTCTAATGCCGAAAGATGTGTATGTACCATGTCAGGAATGATGTCACAAGTCACATCCGAATCAAATACAGCACCCACTATCCCCGGTTCTCTGTGATGGTAGGCATTCATAGCATTAAAAAGATGGGTAGCATGGGAGATACCCCAGGAAAAACTCTCTTTACTCTCTTCATAAGAGGCATCTGAATGCCCAATGCTGAGTATAATATGCGGGTATTCTTTTGTCAATCTTTTTACAAAATCTTCAGCCTCTGGCATTTCAGGTGCCAAGGTAATCATTTTTACTTCATTCATGTAGTTTTCTATCAGTTCAAAGTTGGCTTTCTGTACATACTCTTTATCTTGTGCACCATGCTTAAGGACATTGATAAAAGGCCCTTCAAGATGGATACCAAGTATATTTGCACCAGATACTTCTGAAGCATGTGTTTGAATATTATGTAAAGCATTGTCAATATCTGAAGTTGACATCGTCATCGTTGTAGCTAAAAAAGACGTGGTACCTGTTTGCAGCAGTGTTGAACAGAGTGTTTCCAGAGCCTCAGGCGTTGCATCCATCACATCTGCTCCACCCGAACCATGTATATGCAAGTCTATGAAACCTGCAGATACATAAGCACCTTTTGCATCTAAAACCTCTGTTTGCTCAGGTACTTCGTCGGCAAACCCTATAATGTTAGTGTCAAACAAAAGTACCTTATTCTCAAGAATGTCATCATCAACCAAAAATTTTGCATTGATGATAGCCTGCATTAAGCCTCATCCTTTAGCTTCTCTTTTAGGGCACGTTTAAGTACTTTACCCGTAGCATTTTTAGGAAGTTCATTGATCATATGGATCTGTTTAGGAATCTTATAATTTGCAAGATGTTTTCTTAGGTATTTTTTTAACCCTGCTTCATCAAGACTGTCTCGCCCCTCTTCCAATTCTATATAGGCAACAGGTACTTCTCCACTCTTCTCATCTACTATTCCGATCACGGCAGAGGCACTGACTCCATCAAAAGCATCCACTACCTCTTCAATCTCACGTGGGTATACGTTGATTCCTTTAGTGATGATAAGATCTTTTTTTCTATCCACGATAAACAAAAAGCCTTCATCATCCATATATCCCATATCACCCGTAAGCAACCAACCATTAATGATTGTTTCTTCTGTAGCTGTCGGACGGTTAAGGTAACCTTGCATCACATTGTCACCTTTAACAATGATATCACCTATCGTTCCACGAGCTACTTCATTCATCTCATCATCAACTATCTTTATTTCGTAGCCAGAGAGTGCTGTCCCTACTGAACCTGCTTTCTGTTTTTTAAATGTATTCATACTCACACCAGGACTTGCTTCACTCAGACCATAACCTTCAAGCAATGTAGCTCTTTTGAATTTTTTTGCCATAGCATCTAGTGTCTTTGGCTGTAAGGCTGCTGCACCCGAAACAAATGCCCGAATATTGTTAAACCACATAAAGTACCATGGAAGTTTTGCTTTAGCCAAGGCATTATAGACATCAGGTATTCCAAAAAAAAGAGTCACTCTTTTCAGTAATGTTTGTTTAAAAATATTTGCAAAGGGTTGTATAGACTTGATGATAACGATACTTGCTCCTACATAAAGCGGGAGTATTAACCCTATAGAGAAAGTAAAAGAGTGAAACATTGGTAAAAACACTATACCTCTGTCTTTTGGTTTTACATTAATCGTTCTTCTTCCAGAGTCTGCATTAGAAAGTATATTTTTGTTGCTTAACATCGCACCTTTTGGTTTACCCGTAGTTCCTGAAGTATAAATAAGTACAGCCGTATCATCCAAACCTCTTTCTGTATGTTCAACAGAAGAAGTGCTTTTCAAAGCTTGATCAAAAGTATGATGTTGCGAACCTTTTATCCCATACTCTCCTTCCCATAAGATGAATTTACACAAAGAGCTTGCAATTGAACTATTAACCACCTTATCATGGATCGCTGATGCAATAAGTACAGAAGCTCCACTATCTTCTAAGATATATGAGAGTTCATCTTCTTTTAAAAAAGTGTTGATCGGTACCACAATGGCACCTAGTTTGGAAATTGCAAAAACAGCATAGATAAACTCAGCTGAATTACGCAAAAAGAGTGCTACTTTATCATTCTCTTTTACACCTTTTTCAGCCAAATATGCTGCTAATTGGTCTACGTTGGTAAGTATCTCAGCATATGAGACCTTCTCATCATCTATAAAAAGTGCGGTTTTAGATCCACGCTTCTTGGCCTGAAAAGTAATGAGTTCATAAAAGTTGTTAAATGTATAATCCATTTTAGAACTCGTATGCTACGCCTACAGTTGTCAAGAATGCCCCACCTTCGGTGAATGTACCACCAGAATTAAGTACAGATGTAGCCTCATCATGTGCACCTGGCTGAAGTGTTATGTCTTCTTTGTTAGAGTATAAAAATGATGCACCCCATGAAAGGTTTTCAGATTGTTGATACCTGAATCCCATAGAGAAGTTATTCGAATCAGAATCTGGTAATTCAAACCCTAATGTCTCTACTGGTGCAGGTGTATAGTCTTTAGAGTAACCGAACATTGCTGTAAGCTCCTCATTCACTTTAACGGTTGCTCCAACTCTAAAGATATTTACATCTTCCCAGTTCCTATTTCTAGGTACATCAAATGCAGCAATTAATCCTGGATCTGTCATAGTCCCATCATAATTAAAATCTAATGTTTCATATGCAGACCAAAAAGCTCTTTCATAATTAAATTCAAGTGTAAATTTCTCATCCCATGTTTTTGCGATGGAAAGATTTAAAGTTGCAGGTAATGGTACAGATACACTTGCATCACCAGAGTAGGTTGCAATCGTTCCAGCTAAAGGTCCACTTGTATGACCATATGTAAGTTCTGCTGTACCCTCTTCATTTAAATCTACTTTAGATCTATATGTTGCAGCTAAAGTAATATCGCTAGTTGGTTTATACGTCAATGCAAGATTGTATCCAAACTCTATTGAATCACCTTCCATTTCTCTTTTTGGTGCAAATGCCTCCGATCCAACATATAGATCACTAGCATCACTTTTTACAATGCCTTCACTATAAATAAGTCTAACTCCGGCAGCCACAGAAAAATTATCCGCTACTTTATATGCTAAACTGGGATTCACTTCTACAATCTTAAGCGTAAATTCTTCTGCCGAAGCTTTTTGATAAGGTGTCTCCCAACGCTTCGTAAGTCCTCCAGGTGCTACAACACTCACACCCCATCTAAAATCTCCCATTGGTTCAGAAACATAATGTAGGTTTGGTGCCAGAATATTTTCTACTTCAGACTTTCCAGAGAATGGGCCGTTTGTATAGACATTTGAAGGAAGGTGTACTAAGGTAAGTCCACCTTCTACATACTGTTTTTTACCCATAAAACTCATATTTGCAGGGTTATAATAGGCTGCATCTGCCCCTGTTGTGTGTGCCACGTAGGCAGCTGCTAGTGCCGTAGAATTTAGTGATTGTTCAGGAAGTTTGTACCCTCCTGCTATTACTACTGAACTTGCTACGGCACTAAGTGCCAAACCTTTTACTATTCTTCCCATTATTCTTCTCCCTTTTTTAATTTATTCTTCAATCAATGCATACAGTGCCCTGATCTCCTCTGCCCAGATTGACTCATCAATTGTTTCCAAGACAAGAGGTATGTCATCCATACGTGAGTCATTCATGATAAACCTAAAGGCATCCCAGCCTATCTCTCCCTGACCTAAAGAGTGATGTCTGTCTACCCTTGAGCCTAAAGGTGGTTTGGAGTCATTAATATGCATCCCCATTAGATATTCTCTCCCTACAATCTTATCAAAACTGTTCCATGTTTCATCATACGCTTCTCTAGTACGTATGTCGTACCCTGCTGTAAACATATGACAGGTATCTATACACACACCTACACGACTTTTATCTTCTACTTTATCTATAATATGCGCCAAATGTTCAAATTTATAACCTAGATTAGATCCTTGCCCTGCAGTATTTTCTATGACCAGCTTAACATTTGAATCAGGAGTAGCTTCTATAGCTCTATTGAGTGATTCTCCGATGACATCCAAACATCCCAGTTCTGCCTGCATCAGTTTATCCATATACTCAGGATCTTTTTTAGGTATCTTCACTAGATGTGAACCCGGGTGAAAGTTAAGTCTATCGAGTCCCAAAATACGACAACGTTCAAGTTCATCCACAAAAGCATCTCTGGATTTTTCAAGCTTCTCTACTTCCGGATGCCCTAGGTTGATAAGATAAGAATCATGCGGCAAAATATGTTTAGGTAAAATACCTGAATCTTCAAGGTTTTTCTGAAAGGCATCAATGGTCTTCGTCTCTAAAGGTTTAGCAACCCACTGTCTTTGATTTTTAGTAAAAAGAGCAAATGCCTTTGCTCCTATAGCCATTGCATTAAGCGGTGCATTGTCCACACCTCCACTTGCACTTACATGTGCACCCACAAATTTTGCCATCAATCCAACCTCTTCACTTTTATCAATATATCGTTCATTGTATCACGGAATAATATTTGCTTATTTAAAACACTATAATGTATATTATATTTTCCTTTTTTCACTATTTCCTGTGTAAAGCCGTTACGTGTCTTTGTCAAATCTACCCCTCCAAACACTTCCTGCCCTCTAAAAATATGTTCCAGTATATCATCAGGATAAAATGCAGATAATACCTCTGTGTTAAAGCTTTGCTTAGACATACACTGAAGTAAAGACATACATACATTTTCTTGTCCGATCTCCAAAGAGACCAAGGCCTGTCCACTTCCGTATATCTCGACTTTCATCTCATCATTGTTTTCATAAATGAACCCTAGATCTGCATGCTTAAAAGAAGGTGTTTTAAAGACGATGAACACAGATGACTGCTTTGCATATTCTTTCATACCACAAGCAGTAAATAGTAACCCAAGAAGTAAAAGAAAAACATTTTTTTTGAAAGACCACATATAATTCCCTCTTTTTTCTATAAAGTATACCCTAATTTAAGAGTGATTTAAGCACCCTATATATATAATTCCGTCCACAAGTTGTGAATGGCCCCATCGTCTAGCGGTTAGGATCCATGGTTTTCATCCATGTTACCGGAGTTCGAGTCTCCGTGGGGTCACCAACTTTATTCCCTTCTATTTACAATCTAAATTTTTTATATTATAATACTTTTAATTCATATATTTAAAAGGTTTTACTATGCTTCGTACTGTTTTACTCCCTATACTTCTTTCAACATTTCTTTTTTCATCTTCAAATTTTACTGTCAGACTGGCTGTTTTTGGAAGTAAAGCACGTCTTCAAAAGTCAATAGACACACTCCCCCCTGCGCTAAAAGAAACAGTTAGAACCTATAAAAGAGGAAATTTAACCTATGCACACAGTATCCCCACTACCGATGAGAAAACACTAAAAAAACTTTTGCCTGCATATCAAAAAGTATTTTCAGATGCATACATTGCACCAACACGTATGAAATAAAGCGATATAAATATTATAGTTATCGTAATTTGTTGTATGGAAATTTTAGATGAGATATAACATAGTAACCAAAGTCTCGGGAAAAGAATGTATGTCATTAATAATTAAATAAAAGTATTAATGTTTTGGTTACTACAAGTGTAATTTACCGTATTTTTTATTAAAGTTGTTTATTTTTGAGAAAAATTACTTAAATTTTATAAATGTGACATAAAATGTGACATCTTAACAGTATCATACATATGGGATCAGATTTATTATTTAATTTTGAAGAATGTATAGGCAGGATTATAAGTCTTGATAGAAGACAGGGCTTATGATCCATTTTTAATCTCTTTGACCTTTTTAAAACTTCCACTTCACCTACAATTGCTACATAATCTAAAACCAATTTCTTATCACATAAATTAAGTTTATCTCTATTGTGGAAGTATTAATGGTGGAGAATAACGAAATAGTATTGTTGAGCAAATTCCCCAATTTTTAGAAGTAATGAGATAGCCTAAACTATCTCGGTGGCTGAGGTTATCGAAGCCTATGAGCGTTCTGTTATTTCAAGAAGGTGGTAACCAAACTGTGTCTGTACAGGTCCATGAACTACACCTACCTCATCGTTAAATACCACTTTATCAAATTCAGGTACCATTTGACCTTGACCAAATGTACCAAGTTCACCCCCGTTTGCACCTGATGGGCAAGTGGAGTTTTCCTGTGCTGCTTGTGCAAATGTGATCTCGCCTGAGTTTATCTTCTCTTTTAGTTCTTTACACAGTGCTTCGTCGTTTACAAGTATATGTCTTGCTGATGCTGTTGCCATTTTGTTTCCTTTAATTTACAGTGAATTTTAAATATTTGGATCGTATGCGACCAGTTCACCTTTTTTGAGTCTTGGGATTATATCTGTTCTTATCTTACGGATGAGAAAACTTTTCTTCTCAAAAGGAATCTGCTGTGAAGATGCAATACTCTTTAACTTGATATCGTAATGTTTTATAAGAAAATTACGCAAGGCATTATTAAGTTCGGTTTCACTCATCACAGCAAAACTATCATCTACAGATAAACCTACCAATCCCGGATGTTCATTCTCCCCCTGTATCAGTGCAGAGAAGAGCCCTGCGTATCCACCAAACATATTTACATCTATCACGGAGAGGACATTATCTATGAGCGAAGGTTGTTCGATGAGTGTTTTTAAAATGCTCAGTTGTGCCACATCATCTCTTTTTTGTGAAAAATTCTCTCTTGCAGCTGCAGGCTGTGTTTCTTTACCAAAAAATGAAGGAGAAAGCCCAAGCAGTGTTGCAGCAGTTGGGATGTAAGCATCTTTGATAATAGGTGTTAAAGTATCTATGTACTGCTTCACAGCTCCAAAAGCAGCTTCTTTGGCTCTTGGATCATTAAGATCATACATGGAGACTATTTGTTCTAAGACAAAAGGGATGAGCGGTTTTGCTTCACGAAGTAATTTGGCAACAGTCTCACTCTGCCCTTTTGCTATAAGATCAGCAGGGTCTTGTCCATCAGGGAAAAGCACCACTCCACCGTCAAACCCTGCCACAGACAACATCTGTGCAGCCTTTAACGCTGCTGCCACTCCTGCCTTATCACCATCATAAGCAAGAATGACTTTGGGGTCACCTTTGCGAAGCATAGGCAAATGCTCTGTTGTTAATGCTGTACCCATACCGGCAACGGCCTCTTTGAAACCTGCCTGATGGAACATTACTACATCCAGGTATCCTTCACAAATGATGATCTTTTTATTTTTATAAATACTCTCCTTTGCCAAATGATAGCCATACAAAAGACGTGACTTGTTAAAGAGTTTTGTTTGTGGAGAGTTGATGTACTTGGCAGGATGGTTAGTGATCGTCCGACCACCAAAACCAACAATGGATGCAGAAGCAGAATAGATAGGGAAAGTGATCCGCTCTACTAAACGCGCATAATACCCCTGCCCGTTTTCACTCTGCGCAATGATACCTGCTTCTGCTGCCTTAGGTAAGGGAAGCAATGCGCTTTGTAAAAAACCCATAACCTCCTGTCCACTTGGCACATAGCCTATCTCAAAGTTTTCTATGGAACTTTGGGAAACACCTCTGTCAAGCAGATACTTCATCGCTGTTTCATTACGATTGAGATTTTTAGTATACCATTGTCCTATAGCCTCAAGAACACGTTTAGCATCAGAGTAGTCTGAACTTCCTTTAGTGTAAGTGAGTGAAAAGTTATGCATAGAGGCCAGTTTTTCTATGGCTTCAGGGTAAGAGAGTTTTTCAAGCTCCATCACAAACTTAATACTGTCCCCTCCTACACCACAGCCAAAACAGTGGTAGATCTGCTTACTTGGGCTCACTACAAAAGAGGGTGTTTTCTCACCATGAAAAGGGCAGTTTGCCTTATAGTTCGCTCCGGCTTTACGTAGTTCTATGAAACCACCTATCACGTCAACTATATCGATACTGTTTTTTAAAGACTCTATGGAAGCATTATCAATCATTATTTCTACTTTCTATAGTGTTTCCATATTTCGTCAAAGACGTATCTTTAGTGAAAGGAATGGAAGTAGAGCTTTGCTTTACTTTCAGGAGACAAAATATATCTGCATTATCTATCATTTCAACATTATATCTAATTAGATATAATCTAAGACAGAAAACGCATAAGGACTAATTTGGAACAGTTATTACCAGCATATAATGACCCTCTTTTTAGTATTTTGCTCATCATTGTAATTAGCCTTATTATCGCTTTAGTCACACATGGCTGGGGACTCTACAGCCAGCAAAAAGAAGAAGCAACCCTTTTTAAGTTCTTAGAAAAATTTGACTCTTCGGAGTGTGCTTTAGATACCACTGAGATGCCTTTTGAACCAAATATGTTCAAACCTCTTACCCTTCTTGCCAAGGCCTTTGAAAATGCGGGGGAGTATCCAAAAGCCATTAGTCTTTACCTCTATCTTATCCGACACCTTTCTAATGACATAGGTGAGGCTGAACTTATGGAACGTTTAGGAAATACCTATCTTCATGCCGGTTTCCTTGAACGTGCAAGGTCTCTCTATATAGAAATCTTACGCAAGAGACCCCGTAACACCAAGGTACTTTATGAACTAGGTATTGTGTATGAAATGATGCACAACTACACTAAAGCCAAAGAGATACTTGAGCCTCTTAAAACACAAGGAGAAGACACCACTAAACTTGAAAAGTTTCTGGGGTTTTCCGAACTGCTTAGTAACAAAACATTGGATATTGAAACAAAAGTGAATAAACTCACTGCACTGCTTGAGACAGAACCTTCACTCTATAGACATATTATTACAGCACTATTACAGTTTGACACAAAAAGTGCATGGGAACATATAGATCCGGAACGTATAAAAGAGCTTTTAGACATACTCTGGTACTTACCAAATTCACAACTCGATTTAGATATAATCGCATCCAATGAGAAGCTGCATACCCTTTACTATGCAAAAGGTTATCTACAAAAACCAATGTGCAAAAGTGGTATCTTTAGCCTGGATATGTTAGCAAAAGCAAAGGAAAATGGCTTTGAAGAAGGAGACCTGCTCTTCTCCTATCTTTGTCAAAAATGTAAACAGAGTTTTCCTGCTTCATTTAAACGCTGTCCAAACTGTATGGCCATAAACTCTGTAAAAGTTGAGGAAAAAATTGCAAAATCAAGCCAGAAAACAGATTACTCTTTACTCTGACGGATCAAGTTTGGGGAATCCCGGTCCCGGCGGATATGGCGGTATCTTGGAGTTTAAAGGCAGATGTAAAGAGTACTCTGGTGCGGAAGCACATACAACCAATAACCGTATGGAACTCCAAGGGGTGATAGAAGGTTTAAAACTGCTCAAAGAGCCCTGTAATGTTGAAGTGGTCTCGGACAGTTCTTATGTGGTAAAAGCCATTAACGAGTGGCTGGAAGGCTGGATCAGAAAAAACTTTAAAAAGGTCAAAAATGTAGACTTGTGGGAAGCATATATCGAAGCTTCAAAACCGCATACAGTACATGGAACATGGGTAAGAGGGCATGACGGACACCCGGAGAATGAACGTTGCGACGAACTCGCACGCAATGAAGCCGAAAGGATCAAGGCGACCTTGTAGGGGTACCCCTTTATGGTTGCCAAGGGTATCCACAAGAGATACCCCTACAATAATATAAACAAAGGAACAAAATAATGAACGATTACAGTCAATTAGAAAAGCGGCTGAACTATACATTTAAAGACAAGCAATTGATTATTGAGGCTTTGACACATAAAAGTAACAAAAAGCCTTACAATAATGAGCGGCTTGAATTTTTAGGAGATGCAGTACTTGACCTTATTGTGGGTGAGTATCTCTTCTCTAAATTTCCAAAGTCTAATGAAGGAATATTATCAAAGATACGTGCTTCACTTGTGAATGAAAGTGGGTTTACACTTTTAGCAAGAGAACTTAAGCTTGGCTCTTACATGTTTCTCTCTTTAGCAGAGGAGAACAACAATGGCCGAGACAAGCCTTCATTACTGTCCAATGCTTTTGAAGCGATCATAGGGGCTATCTATCTTGAGGCTGGATTGGAAGTAGCTAGAGATATCTCTATCGCACTTCTTGAAGAGTGCCACCCTAAAATAGACCTGCAGTCCCTTTCAAAAGATTATAAAACAGCCTTGCAGGAGTTGACACAGGCAACACATGGTGTAACCCCTGATTATCTGCTTTTAGACTCTTCTGGACCGGACCATAAAAAAGAATTTATCATTGCCGTAGTGCTTAATGACGAAACCATTGCAACAGCAAAAGGTAAAAGCAAAAAAGAAGCTCAACAAAAAGCTGCCCAACTTGCATTAAAGGAATTAAAAGCATGAATACTTTTGGAAAAAAACTCACACTAACTACTTTTGGGGAATCACATGGAAAAGCCCTAGGGTGCATTCTTGACGGTGTTCCTGCAGGACTTAAGATAGATGAAGACTTTATACAATCCGAACTTGATCGAAGAAAACCCGGGAAATCCAAATTGGAAACAGGCCGTAAAGAGGATGATAAATTTGAAATACTCTCGGGTACTTTTGAAGGCTTAAGCACTGGTACACCTATAGCTATGGTGATCTTCAACACCAATCAAAAATCAAAAGACTATGACAATGTCAAAGATCTCTTCCGTCCGGGACATGCAGACTTTACCTACTTCCATAAATATGGATTAAGAGACTATCGTGGTGGCGGTCGTTCTTCAGCTAGAGAGACTGCTGCAAGAGTCGCAGGGGGTGCCATTGCCAAACTAATGTTAAAAGAACTTGGTGTAAGCATACAGTCTGGCCTGTGTGAGGTCGATGGTATCAAAGGTGAGATACAGGACTTTGCACATGCAAAGACTTCTAAACTGTATGCACTTGACCCGAAAGTAGAAGCTTCACAGGAAGCAGCGATCTTAGCGGCAAAAGATAATCATGATTCTGTAGGAGGTGTGGTCCTTACAACTGCAACAGGTGTGCCCATCGGACTAGGGGAACCTCTCTACTACAAGCTTGATGCCATTCTTGCTGAAGCGATGATGGGTATCAACGCAGCAAAAGCAGTTGAGATAGGTGATGGTGTAGCCTCTACACACCTCAAAGGAAGCCAAAACAATGATGAGATCACTCTAAACGGTTTTAAGTCAAATCACTCTGGCGGTATGCTTGGAGGTATCTCAAACGGTGATACGATCATCGTTAAAACACACTTCAAGCCTACACCTTCTATCTTTCAAGAACAAGATACGATCACGACACACGATGAAGAAGTAAAGTGTAACCTAAAGGGTAGACATGACCCTTGTGTGGCTATTCGCGGTGCAGTGGTATGTGAAGCGATGATGGCACTTACACTGGCAGATATGTCCCTACTGAACATGGGTAAAAAAATGTCGCATTTAACTGATATCTATAAAGGATAAGCGTGAAAAAACTAGTATTAGCCATACTTGGTATTGCCATTATTGCCTCTATCTACTACTTTAGTAAAGGCTCCGAGCAACTTAGCGCTGAAATGAAGACACAGATGAACAATGAGCTGGTATCACTTCAATCCCAAGGTTTTTCTGTACAAAACAGAGAGGTATTTGATAGAAAAGAACATTTTATACTCTCGTTTGATGAACCTGAGAAGATATCAAAGTTTTTTACACAAAAAGGTGCAAAAGTTGATACTAAAGAGATCGCAGCACTTAAAGGACTGCAAGTCGGTGTTGATGTAACATATCTAAAGGATGCCTATTCTGCTGTCTCCTTCGACATGTATCCAGTAACACTCCCTACAGTACTGACAAGCTCAACACTTAATGAAAAAGATCAAAAGATAGTCGTACAACTCAAAGAGATCATGGAGAGAAAAGCTTTACTTGTACACCTCTCTGTCAATAAACTGGGAACCGGTTTTAAAGGTCATGTGAAAGATATAGATGAAGTCATTCACGGAGATGACAAAGTGCACTTTAATGTCGCCGGTCTTACATTTTCCGGAGACATCAAAGAGAACAAAATAATAAGTATGCAGCAATCACTTCAAGACTTTAATATGGATATTGCCAATGAATTTAGTATGCAACTCTCTGGTCTTAAAAGTGAATACAGTATGACAGGTAAAAGTGCCTATGATTACAAAACAACCTATAGTATAGAGAAAGTTACCCTTGATGAGAAGTCAGCATTTAATATTGTAATGGAAAAACTTGATGCAGCATCAGATTCTTCTGTAAAAGATGGCCTGGCAACAGGCTCTCTGCAGACAAAAGCAAAAAAAATAGACATTAAAGAAGGTCAAGAGCATACCATACTGGAAACATTGGTTTTCAACATGAAAGCCAGTAATTTTGATATCAAAGCATTTGAACAATTAGAACATATCAATGTCAATAACGATCAGGAGATGTATGCTGTGTTAGAACAACTTATATCACAGGGGATCGAACTGGACATCTCTAACTTTTCTATAGCAAAAATAACTACTGAAGGTCAAACGATAGATGGTTTTTCTATGAGTACTGCATTTAAGATAGACAAGTCACTTAATATTACTGCCCTACAGCAAAACCCTATGCTGGCGATAAATGCGATCAATGCGAATCTTGATATTGCCCTCTCACAAGGACTCTTTGCAATGGTTGCACAACATCCTCAAGCTGTCATGGCGATGATGCTTTTTCAACCAAAAGATGTCAACAATCAAAAAGTTTATAAGATAGAACTTCAAGATGGTTCATTGAAAGTCAATGACATTCCAGCTATGTGAGAAGCGTTAAACTATCCCCTAGAACAGCGTTGGTTCATCAAGTCCTTTTACCCTAAAGGTCTTACGATGCACTTTACATCTATCATACTTTACTAAAGCCTCTATATGGGCTTTAGTTCCATACCCCTTATGTTTTTCAAACCCATACTCAGGATACTCTTTAGCCATCTCTACCATCTCTCTGTCACGTGTCACCTTCGCCAAGATACTTGCAGCTGAGACTTCTGCTACTTTGTCATCTGCTTTTACCATAGTTGTAATGTTATCCACACCAAATGTACTGTTGCCATCAAAAAGATAATCGACATTTTGTAAATGCTTTTGTATAGAAAGTAAACCTTTCTGTAAACACTGTGAAATACCCAATTCATCTACCTCTTCTGCTGAAAAAGAGACGATGTGATAGTCTGAGTTTTCTATCACAAGCGGGAACAAAGCCTCACGCTTTTTCTCAGTAAGTTTCTTAGAATCCATCAAACCCTCAACATGATTTTTCAACACCACTCCTGCCATTACTAAGGAACCTGCTAAAGGTCCACGTCCTGCTTCATCTATCCCGCATAAGCTATTACTACTCACTCAAAAGCTCCAAAAACGCTTCCCCATACCGTTCAAATTTTACATCACCTATACCATGTACTTCAAGCATCTCTTCTTTATCTTGAGGTTGTTTATTACTTAGGTCTTTTAAGGTTTTGTCAGAGAAGATGATGTAAGGCGGTATACCTTTTTCTGAGGCTATCTCCTTACGTAAGTCTCTTAGTTTATCATACATATCTGCATCATAATCATCAAAATAAGTCACTTTTCTTTTTGCTTCTGCTTTTTGTACAGTAAGTCTCTCTTTTTTGAGTTCTATATTGTGGGCACCCTTGATGACCTCTACACCAAAGGCTGTTAATTTATAGACTTTAAACTCCCCTATCTCTACAGCATTTAACTCCAAGAGCTTATCACCTATGGTTAACCATTGATTTTTAGAGTACTCATCACCTATGCCATATACAGAAAGTGTGTCATGGCCATTTTGTAGTACTCGCTGTTCTTTACTTCCTTTAAGTACATCTATTACATAGTGCAGACCAAAGTTCTGCTCTGTACGCAAGATGGTTGAGAGAAGCATACGTGCTGCAGTGGTAATGTCTATCTTCTCACTTGCCGGTGCTGTACAATTGTCACACTTATCTCCACATACTTCTATACGATCATCAAAGTACGCTGCAATGCTTTGATGTCTACAATTTTCAGAGTTAGCAAAACGTACCATGGCATCCAACTTGTTAAAGGCATGTTGTTTGTACGGTGTTTCGGGTAGATCTTCTATGAACATCTTTTGCTGCACGATGTCTTGAGCCGAGAAAAGAAGCAATGTTTCAGAAGCGACACCATCTCTTCCTGCACGTCCGATCTCCTGATAAAAATTCTCCAATGTTTTTGGCATGGTCATGTGTACAACAAAACGGATGTTCGATTTGTCTATACCCATTCCAAAAGCGATAGTAGCTACGACTATCTGTACACGATCCGCAACAAAGTCTGCATACGTGGCATTTTTCTCTTGTGTAGGCAACCCTGCATGGTAAGCCTTGGCTTCTATACCTTTTCCTTGTAAAAACTGTGCTACAGCTTCTGTAGACTTACGTGAAAGTGTATAAATGATACCCGATTCATCTCTATGCAGTTTTAGAAACTCCATAAGCTGTGCACGTCCGTCTTTTATACGGTGTCTGGCATTGACCGTCAAATTCTCACGGAAAAGAGAGCCTCTTACACGTTTTGGTTCTACCAGTCCAAGATTTGCAGCGATATCACTTTCTACTGCATGGGTAGCAGTAGCAGTAAATGCAGCGATAGGCGTAGTTGAAAATTGTTCTTTAAGTAAAGAGAGTCTTCTATAATTCTCTCTGAATTCATGTCCCCACTCTGACACACAGTGTGCTTCATCGATAACAAAAAAGTTGATGGGGAGTTTATGAAGCATATTTAGAAAATAGGCATTGGTCAAACGTTCAGGTGCTACATAAAGTAATTTTAT
>CAZBLM010000038.1:0-17257 GCA_964492675.1 uncultured Sulfurovum sp. | reverse complement strand
TTCTCTCTGCTGATTTAGATGTCTCAACAGCACCGTCTTTCATAGTTACTACTGAGTCTTTTGCATCTTTACTCATAGTGATGGCTGCTTCTTTCATGTCTTTGAACATATCATCAAAGCTGAAATCAGCTTGCGCGCTTGTTAATAATGCAGCTACTGCTACAGAAGTTGTGATCATTTTTTTCATATTCGTATCCCTTTTAATATTAGTTGTAATAATTCGCGGATTATATCTTATTTATTTTAAATATAACTTAAAGTACTATTACGACTATAATATTAAAACATATAGTAACATTTAGTAAAATTAAGCTGAACTATCTATAACTTATTGATCAATGTAGATAATCATTATTTAGTGATTCTTGGATATAATTCTATTAATGAAAAAAATAGAGGGAGTTCTATGAAAAAAATATTACTTAGCTGTTTGGCAGTAGGAACATTCGGATTGGCAGAAGGCTATACACAAGGAGAGAGAATCCTGGATATGCAAAAAATGGCACAGGCAATGCAGGACATTCAATCTGGATTTTTTTATAATAACCTTGATATCGTAAAGGCAGGTGCTGAAGATTTGCAAGCTGCTATTATTAAAATTCGTCCAACGGTAAAAGAGATCAATACTAAAGATGTTTATGAAAGATGGATGAATAACAATACTGCTATGACAAATCGTACACAAAGAAAGATCGCAAACTATTCGGATGTCATTGTTGAACGTTTTTCAGATGGAGATGCAACACAGGCATTGCAGGTTTATAATAAAATTGCATCAGAATGCATGAAATGTCATGTAAGCTTAAGAAAATGGTAAGGGTTCAAATGAAAAAATTAGTAATTGTAGCATTATTACTCAATATCTGGGTACATGCAGGTGATATTACATTGACAGGAACTGTGGTTTCAGATGGTCAGAAAATGATCGGTAGTCGTTTTATGGGCTATGTAAAGAAAGTCTATGTAAAGATAGGAGACAGAGTAAAGAGAGAAGATGACCTTTATGAAATGGAGTCTGCAGAGTTTGATATTATGAAGTCTCAGGCAGATTTAATGCTTGAACAGTCAAAAATGATTGTTGAATATTGGCGTGAAAAGTTGACAGGGCTTGAAAAACGAAAAAAAAAGAGTGATTTGACAGCTGAAGATCTTCTTGACCTTGACGCACAGGCTGCAAATGTTGAAACAATGCTGGAGTCTATGCAGGTAATGGTCCGAGAGGCAAACATTAAAGCAAAACAAGTAGCAAGCACATATAACTATATTAAGATGAAAGCACCATCCGATGGTGTTGTGGTTCAAAAAAATATTAAAGTAGGTGATATGGTTATGCCTGGTATGTTGACAGTGATGATCGTAGATACTGAAAATTTAGAGATAGATGTTTCTATTTCTGAAAGTATCATCTCCAGAGTTCAAACGGGACAGAGAGTACCAGTATACATTCCATCGATAAATTATAGAACGATAGGTATCATTCATGCCATTGTCCCTGATGCAAATCCAATGACACATAAAATTAAGATGCGTATACGTTTTGACCAGGGAAACAAGAACGTTTTCCCAGGTATGTATGCTAAAGTCATTATCGAAAACGCTAAGTAATACACTTCTTCTTCTACGATGTGATACTTTTTGTATCGCATCATCTAATTACCTTTCATCAATATTAATTATTTTAGCATTCATCAATACTTATTAATATGTATATGGTTACAATTACTTATATACAAATATTAGGAGAAATATAAAATGAAAAAAGCTTTATTGGTATCAGTATTGGTTAGTAGTGTACTTTTTGGTCAAGAGGTACTTTATCCGGAGAGAATGAAAAACATGCAAGAGATGGAAACAGCAATGTCTGAAATTCAAAAAGGTTTTCTATATGACAATGTAAATGTTGTTAAAAATGGTGTAAAACATCTTAAATCAACTATAAAACATACAGAATCTTTCATTAAAGAAGGTGTAAATAAAGAAGGTTTTAATTCTTTGGTCTATGCAAAAAAACAAGCTGTGGATATTGGAAATCTTGGAGACAGAATTTTGTTGTCGTTTGAGCAGGGTGACAGATATAACGCTGCAAATAATTACTTAAAAGTATTAAGTAAATGTCTTACTTGTCACCAAACAGTTAGATCTTGGTAATTTACCTTTTATTAAAGAGGAGAGTGTAGACTCTTCTCTTACTTTCATATCACTCACAGTAACAATCTCACAATAACTCCTTTATTATCTATTTAAATCATTATTATCATATAAATTATTTATTATAATTTATTATCTAAAAATAAAAGGGATACAAATGAAAAAAATATTAGGAATGATACTGTTTACAGCAATATCATTATCCGGATTACATGCA
The DNA here is from genome assembly GCA_964492675.1 of uncultured Sulfurovum sp. GTDB lineage: Bacteria > Campylobacterota > Campylobacteria > Campylobacterales > Sulfurovaceae > Sulfurovum. The sequence continues at coordinate 14,892 of CAZBLM010000038.1, read as the reverse complement.
GCGAAAAATAGTACAGTAACATATACGATAAAAGGAAATGTTGATGAAGCGTATGGCGTGATGATGGATAAACCTATTAAAGCATTGGGTTACAGACTTCCTGATCCACGTAAAGGTGTAAATAGTGTTTATAAACAACAGTATGGATCAACTACATTAGATATTTTAAATTTTATGACCATTGTAAATGATAAAAAAATTACTCCTTTGTTAGAGTTGGATCCAAAGCTTGCAGTGTTTAATCCATTTAATCTTGTTGCATATAAACATAGTAGTAAAGATGAAACGGTGATCGCACACTTAAGTGCAGAAGCGATGATCGACATTGCAGGTATAACAGATGATAAAGTGATTGCTGCACATAAAAAAACAATGGATGAATTAGATAGTTTAGTATCAAAAACATTCTCAGATGCTATAATAGGTCATGATACCTATGAAGGTGATATCTCAGAAGCTATGATGCATTTTGAGATGACATTTGATAGACCGGAAGATCTTGAAGATTTTACAGATGAAATTCAAGAAAAAATAGAAGATACTTTTACTGAAAAAGGTTATGTAATGGCAGGGTTCTTTGATTATATGGGTAATGAAGATCTCCTACCGTCGTATGATGCATTTTGGACATATTCATTGTGTCATTTTCCATTCTCATATGCAATATTTGACAATAAAGATGCTATGCCGGAAGCTTCAGTATTTGCTCCTTGTACTATGTATTTATATGTTAAAAAAGGTACAAATACTCTAGTACTTGGTATGCCAAGACTTGCTAATTGGAATAAACTTTTTCCTATGAATTCGAAAAAAAGAACAGATTTTCTTGATGAGCTAGATAAAGATATTCCTGCTACATTTAAGGAAATTGGATTTAAAGCAGTAAAATAAGGAGTGAACCATGGCTAGTATACTTTTACCTTTGGCAAAAGGATTTGAAGAAGTTGAAGCAGTAGGATTAATAGATGTGATGCGTCGTGGCGGAATTGAGGTGCGTGTGGTATATCTTGAAGATGAATTGCAGGGAGACTTAGTACTTGGCGCCAATGGCATTACTGTGCAGGCAGATACTTCCATTAAAAATGTTATCTCTGATGACTTCGATATGATGGTGCTGCCAGGTGGCTGGGACGGTACCTATGCATTGGCAGAAAATGCACGTATTATTGAACTCTTACAAGAGTTTAAAGCTACAAAAGTAGTTGGAGCTATGTGTGCCGCTCCTTATGTACTTAAAAAAGCAGGTGTATTGGGTAATGAGTATACTTGTTACCCCGGAGCCAAAGATGAGATAGACCACCCCGGTTACAGAGAAGACTTAAAAGTTGTTACCGATGGTAATGTCATTACGTCAAGAGGCCCTGGTACAGCAGTCTGCTTTGGACTTGCAATTGTTGAAAGACTGGTAGGAAAAGAGAGTATGCAGGCTGTGAAAGATGGCATGCTGTTGGATTACTGTTAATCGTTTAAATTTCAATCTATTTTTACCTAACCTTTGCTATATTAACTTTTAATATACGCGAAGGTCATCCATGTCAGAAGAACCAAAAAACACTCCTCAATTTACCCATTTACATCTTCATACAGAATACTCATTACTTGATGGTGCAAATAAGATAAAAGCTCTTGCAAAGAAGATAAAAGAGCAGGGAATGACCTCTGTAGCTATGACGGATCATGGAAATATGTTTGGGACCATTGACTTTTACAACACTATGCGCAAAGAGGGTATCAAACCTATCATAGGGATGGAAGCCTATGTGCATAACCAGGAAGAGTTGGGAGACAAGTCTGTGCGTCAGCGTTTTCACCTCTGTCTGTATGCTAAAAATGAAGCAGGTTATAAAAACCTGATGTATTTAAGTTCAAGAGCATATATCGATGGTTTCTACTATTATCCACGTATTAATTGGGAACTTCTTAAAGAGAACTCAGAAGGAATTATCTGTTCTTCTGCTTGTTTGCAAGGTGAGGTGAATTGGCATATGAATCTCTCTGAGAGAAACCTGAAGTTTGGTGCACAAGGGTATGATGAAGCTAAAAAAGTAGCACTCAAATACAAAGAGGTGTTTGGTGATGATTTTTATCTCGAACTTATGCGTCATGGTATTGGTGATCAACACCGTATAGACAAACAGATCATTCAGCTTTCTCAAGAGACAGGGATTAAGATCATTGCGACCAATGACACACACTATACGGAACAAAAAGATGCAGATGCCCATGAAGCATTTATGTGTATCGCAATGAATAAACTCTATGATGATCCTAATCGTTTACGTCATTCAGTTCATGAATTTTATGTCAAGTCCCCAGAGCAGATGGCAGAACTCTTTGCCGATATCCCAGAAGCTTTGGAGCACACACAAGAGATAGCAGACAAATGTAACTTAGAGATCAAACTAGGTGACCCGACACCGCCAAACTTTAAATTTGCCAGAGAAAAAGCTGCTGCTATAGGATTGGAACTTCCTGAACCTGATGTAGAGTACTCTTTAGCTAATGACATCGCTTTGTTTGTGGAAGAGTCAAAAAGAGGGCTTGAAGATCGACTAAAAATTGTCCCGCCAGAGAAACATCAGGAGTATAAAGATCGTTTACAGGTAGAGATGGACATCATTAATAACATGAAATTTCCAGGCTATATGCTTATAGTATGGGAATTTGTGGATGCTGCTAAACAGATGGATATCCCTGTAGGTCCAGGGCGAGGTTCTGCTGCTGGTTCATTGGTAGCATTTTCATTACGTATTACTGACATTGATCCTATGCCGTATGGACTGCTTTTTGAGCGCTTCTTAAATCCTGAACGTGTTTCCATGCCGGATATCGATATGGACTTTTGTCAGGCTCGTCGTCAGGAGATACTTGATTATGTGGTAGAAAAGTATGGGCGGGTCAACGTCGCGCAGATCATTACATTTGGTAAACTGCTTGCCAAAGGAGTGATCAGGGATGTTGCACGTGTACTAGATATGCCGTACTCCAAGGCAGATGCAATGGCAAAACTCATTCCTGATGAACTGGGCATTGATCTTAAAGGTTCTTATGAAAAAGAGCCAAAGATCAAAGAGTTGCTTGAGAGTGATGCTCAGGCAAAACGTACCTGGGAGTATGCTCTTGCACTTGAAGGGCTTAATCGTAATGCCGGCACACATGCTGCAGGTGTGGTTATCTCCAATGAACCATTGTGGAAGAAAACACCACTTTTTAAACCTACAGGTCTAGATACTCTTGCAACACAGTACTCCGGTAAATATGTAGAAGATGTTGATCTTATTAAATTTGACTTCCTTGGTCTTAAAACACTTACAGTAGTTGAAGAAGCATTAAAACTTGTAGAGAAACGTCATGGCAAACGTATTAATTTTGTCGAAGAAGATATCAATGATAGAGGGGTATATGATTACATCTCAACAGGTGATACACTTGGACTTTTCCAGATAGAATCAGCAGGGATGCAGGATCTTGCTAAAAAATTGAAGCCGGATGGTTTTGAAGATGTTATTGCAATGCTTGCTCTTTACCGTCCCGGACCAATGGAGTCAGGGATGCTTGATGACTTTGTTGAGCGTAAACATGGACGTGCCCAGATCACCTATATGTTTCCACAACTTGAAGAGATACTCAAGCCTACCTATGGGGTGATCGTTTATCAGGAACAGGTTATGCAGATCGTACAGACGATCGGTGGTTTCTCTCTTGGCGGGGCTGACCTTGTACGTAGAGGTATGGGTAAAAAAGATCAGGAGTTACTTGATAAATTGAAAATGGAATTTGTTGAAGGTGCTGTGAAAAATGGCTATGAAGAACAAAAGTCCGGTGCACTTTTTGACCTTATTTTGAAGTTTGCCGGCTATGGTTTCAACAAATCACACTCTGCTGCATATGCGATGATCACTTTTTACACTTCATACCTAAAACATTACTATCCTACAGAGTTCATGGCTGCTATTTTGACCTTGGAAAGAAATAACACGGATAAAGTCGTGAAGTATGTGGATGAATTGAAAAGTATGGGTATTAGACTTCTTCCCCCAGATGTTAATAATTCTGGACTTGTATTTGAAGCACGTAATTTGGATGGTGATGAGGTTGTCATGTTCGGGATGGGTGCGGTGAAAGGTGCAGGGGAGATAGCGATAAAGTCTATCTTGACATCACGCGAAGAGGGTGAGTTTAAAGATCTTTCTGATTTTGTTTCACGTATAGACTCTTCTAAGGTTAATAAAAAGGTGATCGAATCACTCATTAAAGCAGGTGCGTTTGATGGCTTCGGCTATAGCCGTCATGCGATGCTTTCACAGGTTGAAGACATTGTTGAAGCTGCTAAGAAAGCCGGAGATGCAAAAAAACAGGCAGTAGGTTCACTGTTTGGAGATGAAGAAGAGATGACTGCTGTAACATTGACACTTTCAGATATGACTGAGTTTGAACCTATGCAGATCCTTGATTTTGAGAAAGAATCACTTGGCTTTTATGTCTCAGGACACCCTTTAGATAAATATAGAGAAACATTAGATGAGATCAACTATACATTGAGTTCTGAGATAGATGATCTGGCAGATGGGTCACAAGCGATGTTCATAGGAAAAATTGAGGGTATCACTGAAAAGATATCAAAAAAGGGAAATAAATTCGGTATAGCCAATATCATGGACTTGCATGGAAATATAGAGTTAATGCTTTTTGAAAATCGTTTAAAAGAGTTAGATGAAGACTTTGATACCACTAAGCCTATTGCTTTTAAAGTGAAGATCACGAAAGATGGTGACTTTACCCGTATGAATATACTTAAAATTTCCAGTATGAAAGATGCAAAAAAAGCGAAAGTAAAAGTCGAAAAAGAGGTCAAACATGTTGAGGAACCTGTACAACCACCACTCATACTTGCACTTAATCTTATGCCGGATGCAAAAACGGTAGAAGAACTTATGTGTTTAGTTGAACGTCATCCTGGGAAACGTCCTTTGGAGTTGCATATCAAGTCAAAACTGGCAGATGTGATCATAGAGTCTAAAATGAAAGTAAGTGAACAGATACTTGAAGAAGCAAAAGGGATCGGTGCTTATCTTGAGGAGAATTTAGTTGTTGAAGCATAAAACAGATGATGAAAAGGCATTGCATATACTAGAGACAGCCGTATATCGTGCACAAAACTCTATGGAAAAAACAAAACATTTCCAACCTTTTTTAATGCTACTAAATGATACAGGTAAGATAGAGGTCTTTGAAAATGAGCATAAAGAATCTACACAGGGCTATACATTGTTGGAAGATACTTTACGCGCCCGTCTAAAAGGGAAGTGTGATGTTGAAGTCATTGCACTTGTCGTTGATACACAAATTCCAGAGAACTTTGCAGGTGACGTGCCACATGGGATACGTATTCATTTGGAAGAAAAAAGTCAAATGCATAAAAAGCTGGCAGCACGTTACCTTTATGTACCCTATGAACTCTGTAAAGTGGGTGATGGTGAAATGTTTGTGAAGCTGCATGCACCAATACCTGTGGGCTTTCCTGCTGAATATCTTGTTTAACCTGTGTAATATAGAAACAAATAAATCATATAGCTTCAGATAATATGACATTTCAATAAAATTATACGCATTAACTGCTAGAATCTACGTACTAAATATCAATTTAAGGAACAAAAATGTCAAAATTACCAAAAATCATATGGTCAAAAATCGATGAAGCGCCAGCATTGGCTACATACTCATTATTACCAATTGTAAATGCGTTTACACAAGCAGCAGGTGTAGAAGTTGTAGAGAAAGATATTTCTCTTGCAGGTAGAGTTCTTGCCTCTATGGGTCTTGCAGAAGATGAACTAACTAAACTTGGAGATGTTGTTCTTGAGGCAGACGGAAACGTTATCAAACTTCCAAACATTTCTGCATCAGTAGGTCAGCTTAAAGATTGTATCGCTGAGCTTCAAGGTCAAGGTTATGATATCCCTAACTACCCTGAAGAGCCTGCAAACGCTGCAGAAGAAGAGATTCAAGCAAAATATGCTGTATGTCTTGGTTCTGCGGTAAACCCTGTACTTAGAGAAGGTAACTCAGACAGAAGAGCTGCAGTTGCAGTTAAGAAATTTGCTCAAAACAACCCACACAGACTAAAAGCTGTTGATGAGGGTTGTCAAGCATACGTTGCTCACATGGGTGGAAACGGTGATTTCTTTGCACACGAAAAATCAGTTACACTTGACAAAGACCAATCAGTAACTATTGCACTTAATGGTAACACATTAACAACAATTGATGCAATTGCTGGAGAAGTACTTGATGGTACATTCATGTCAATCTCTGCACTTAGAGCATTCTATAAGCAAACAATTCAAGATGCTAAAGATAAAGGTCTTATCTGGTCACTACACCTTAAAGCAACTATGATGAAGATCTCTGACCCAATCATGTTCGGTCACGGTTTTGAAATCTTCTTCGAAGATGTATTTGCTAAATATGCTGATACATTCGCTGAAGTTGGTGTGAACCCTAACATGGGTATGTCTGACCTTGAGAAAAAAATCGCTGGTCACGCTCAAGAAGCTGAGATAAAAGCAGCATTCCTTGCTGCTGTAGAAGCTGATGCTCCAAAAATTGCAATGGTTGATTCTGATAAAGGTCAAACAAACTTTAATGCATCAAACGATGTAATTATCGATGCTTCTATGCCTGTAGTTGTAAGAGAAGGTGGTAAGCAGTGGGATAGAACTGGTGCAGCTGGTGAAACTGTTGCTGTTGTTCCAGACTCTACATACGCAATGTTCCACGAAGAGATGGTAGCTGATATCGTTGCTAACGGTCAGTATGATGTAACGACTATGGGTGCAATGCAAAACATTGGTCTTATGGCTCAAAAAGCTGAAGAGTACGGTTCTCACCCAACTACATTCGAACTAGCTGAAGCTGGTACAGTAACTGTAACAGGTGCAGACGGTGAGTTAATGTCATTTGAGTGTGAAGCTGGAGATATCTGGAGACTAGCACGTACTAAAGATATACCAATTAGAGACTGGGTAAGACTTACAGTTGAAAGAGCTACATTTGAAAAAATCCCTGCTATCTTCTGGTTAGATGAGAACAGAGCACACGATGCTGAACTTATCAAAAAAGTAAACACATACCTTGCTGATCACAACACTGATGGTCTTGACATTAGATTTATGAAAGTAACTGATGCTACTAGATTCACTAACGAAGAGATTAGAAAAGGTAACAATGTTATCGCTGTAACTGGTAACGTTCTTAGAGATCACCTTACAGATATGTACCCGATCCTAGAGCTTGGAACATCTGCTAAAATGCTTTCTATCGTTCCATTGATCGCTGGTGGTGGATTGTTTGAAACTGGTGCTGGTGGATCTGCTCCTAAGCACGTTGACCAATTCCTTGAAACTGGTCACTTAAGATGGGATTCACTTGGTGAGTTCTTGGCACTTGCTGAGTCACTTAGAATGATCGGTCAAAAACATGACGATGCTAAACTTGCTGCACTTACTGCTGCGCTTGATGTTGCAAACCAGGGTTACCTTGATAACAACAAAGCACCGGGTAGAAAAGTAGGTCAACCAGATAACAAAGCATCTCACTTCTTCGTAGCTCAGTACTGGGCAGATGCACTTGCAAACGGTGCTGATGCAGACTTAGCTGCTAAATTCGCTCCAGTTGCTGCTGCACTTAAAGAGAACGAAGATAAGATCATGGAAGAGCTAATGGCTGCTGAAGGTGAAGGTAAAACTACAGATGTTGGTGGTTACTTCCATCCAAATGATGAGATGGCTTCTAAAGCAATGAGACCATCTGCAACACTTAATGCGATCATTGACGCTATATAAGTAATTGTTCTACGGAGTATTGCATTTATTTTGCAATACTCATTACCAAAATGTAATCACATTTTAGTATATTATATACTTCTGTAGAGGGAATACCCTCTACATCACTTCTTAGTATCGAGTGTGAAAAGATACTCTTGACACATCAGTGTCATATAACATAGGGTTGATGTAGCCTCTTTTGTCGCAAAGCATAATTGATAACAAACATTATGAGTTATGTTTTGCTTTGGGGTCCCCTATAGTTCTCAATTAAAGGATTATAATGAAAAAAGGTAAAAAAGTATCGATTATCGGTGCAGGAAATGTAGGTGCTACGGTAGCTTATTCATTGGCGATGAAAGGTACTTGTCATGAGATAGTACTTAGAGATAGAAATACAGAGATCGCTAAAGGTAAAGCGTTAGATATGTCTCAAGCAGCCAATGCTGCTAGAATGCATACAATCGTAAAGGTAGCAGAACATGCTTCATGTATGGCTGATTCAGATGTAGTTGTAATTACTGCAGGTTCTCCTAGATTGCCAGGTATGAGTAGAGATGATCTATTGATGATCAATGCGGAAATTACAAAAGAAGTGGTAGCTGATGTAAAAGAACATGCACCAGATGCAATTATCATCATGGTTTCTAATCCTCTGGATGTCATGACATATGTGGCACTTAAAGAGTCGGGATTCCCTAAAGAGAGAGTCATTGGTATGGCAGGTATCTTGGATTCTGCAAGAATGGCACACTTCATTCATGAAAAGATCGGTTATGGAGCAGGGCAGATACGTGCTTCAGTAATGGGTGGACATGGAGATGATATGGTGCCTCTTCCTAAGTTCTCAACTGTTGCAGGTGTACCTTTAACAGATGTACTTGATGAAGAAGAGATATTAGAGATCGTTGAGAGAACTAAAGGCGGTGGAGCAGAGATCGTTGGTTACCTTAAAACAGGTTCTGCATATTACGCACCTGCAAAATCTACAGCACTTATGGTAGAAGCGATCTTAAAAGATACAAAACAGATCCATCCTTGTGCAGTACTTTTAGATGGTCACTATGGGCATTCAGACGTAGTATCGGGTGTACCTGTTGCATTGGGCGCAAACGGTGTTGAAAAACTTTTTGAGATGACATTAAGTGACAGTCAGACAAGAAAATTTGCTAAAAGTGTTGAGTCCGTAAGAGGTATGATCAATGTACTTAAAGAGAAAAAATTCTTTGATTAAAGGCTAGAGATGAGAGAAATTGAATTTGATGTAGTGGTTAAAGCCGTTAAAGATATGATTTTGCATTGTGGAACAGATCTTCCACAAGATACGTATGATGCGTTGGAAGCTGCAATGGAGGCTGAAAAGTCACCGGTCAGTAAAGAAGTTATCCGTCAAATACTTGAAAATGCAAACATAGCAAAAGATGAGAAAAGACCATTGTGTCAAGATACTGGTTTAGCAGTATTTTTTGTGAATGTTGGAGAAGATGTACGTATAAAAGGTGGTCTTCTTAGAGATGCCATTAATAAAGGTACAGAAGAAGGTTATACAGAAGGTTATTTAAGAGCTTCTACCTGTGAACCGTTTTCTCGTTTAAACCTAAAAGACACATTAGGATATAACCTTCCTGCCATTGTTCATTTTGACATTGTAAAAGGTGATAAGATAGATATCGAATATGCTGCAAAAGGTGGCGGTTCAGAAAATGTATCTCGTGCAAAAGTTTTTCCTCCAGCAGCGGGTAAGGATGGGATAGTTGAGTATGTAAAAGAAGTTATCTCTGATGCAGGTGGAAACCCATGCCCTCCTATTACTGTAGGCGTTGGTATAGGTGGTACGTTTGAAAAAGCGGTTATTTCATCTAAACATGCACTCTTTAGAGACTTAGAGACAAAAAATGAAGATCCTGAGATGGATGAACTTGAACAAAGAATTCTCACAGAGATCAATAATCTTGGTATCGGTGCTATGGGAATGGGTGGAACGAAAACGGCATTGGCTGTACATATAGAGTCCAATCCATGTCACATCGCTTCACTACCTGTTTCTGTAAATGTTCAGTGTCACTCTTCAAGACATACACATATCACGATATAAGGAGAATAAGATGGCAACATATACTTTAACAACTCCACTCACATCAGAAGATACTAAACAATTGGTAGCAGGTGATACTGTTTTACTTAACGGTACCATCTTCACAGCAAGAGATGCTGCACACAGTAGGTTGGTAGATCTTATAGAAGCAGGTGAAGAACTTCCATTTGATCTAGAAGGTTCGGTTATCTATTTTGTTGGACCAACACCACCGAAACCAGGTGACCCTATAGGAAGTGCCGGACCAACAACCTCTTACAGAATGGATTCATTCTCACCAACTATGTTAAAAAATGGTTCAAAAGGAATGATAGGTAAGGGAAAAAGAAACCAGGCAGTAAAAGATGCTTGTGTGGATTATGACGGTATCTACTTTGGTGCGACAGGTGGAGCAGGGGCATTACTTGGTAAGCAGATCCGTTCAGCAGAAGTCATCGCTTATCCGGAACTTGGACCTGAAGCCGTAAGAAAGATCACAGTGGAAGATTTCCCTGTAACAGTTGTAAATGATACCAAAGGTAATGATATTTACCAGATGGGTCGTGAACAATATGAAGTTAAGAGCTAAAGATCAATACAGCGAAGGACTAAACCCCGAATCGTACAAGGACTAAAGTCCAAAATTCACACTTCAACCATAGCATAGATAGTATTTAGATCTATGCTATAAACTCTCCAAAAAATAACTTCACTCCTTTTTTTAATACGGTTTTTCTCGTAAATATTTCATTAAGCAAACTAGAGTACTATAAAAAATAATGATACTTAAAAGGAATCAGCTATGGATTATAGAATAGAAAAAGATACGATGGGAGAGATGAAAGTTCCTGTCGATAAATACTGGGCAGCACAAACACAAAGATCTGTACACAACTTTGAAATAGGTAATGAAAAGATGCCATTAGAAGTAGTTTATGGTTTTGCAAACCTTAAAAAAGCGTGTGCATTGGTAAACAATGACCTTGGACGTCTTGATGATGAGAAAACATCTGCTATCTCAAAAGCGTGCGACACTGTACTTTCAGGCGAACTTGATGACAATTTTCCATTGGTAGTTTGGCAAACAGGTTCAGGTACACAGTCAAATATGAATATGAATGAAGTGCTTGCAAATAAAGCGACTGAACTTTTAGGTGGTGACTTCTCACAAGAGCATCTTGTACATCCTAATGATGATGTCAATAAAGGACAAAGTTCAAATGATACTTTTCCTACAGGTATGCGTATCGCTGAAGTTGTTGCTGTAACGGACAACCTTATTCCTGCACTTAATCAACTAAAAAAAACACTCGAAAGTAAGTCTGATGCTTTTAGCGATGTTGTAAAGATAGGGAGAACACACCTTCAGGATGCAACACCATTGACTTTGGGTCAAGAGCTTTCTGGATACGTTGCAATGTTAGAGACAAATTTAAAACAACTTAATGATGCACTTGTGTATTGTAGAGAACTTGCTATAGGGGGTACTGCAGTAGGTACAGGACTCAATTCTCACCCAGACTTTTCAAACTTGGTTGCAGAACAGCTCAACAACTTTATGGAAAAAGATTATGGTTTTATCTCTCAGCCCAATAAATTCCATGCACTTACAGGGCATGATGCAGAAGTGGTTCTTTCAGGTGCACTCAAAGCGCTTGCAGCTAATCTTATGAAAATAGCCAATGACATAAGATGGTTAGCATCTGGTCCTAGATGCGGACTTGGTGAGATAGAGATTCCTGCTAATGAACCAGGTTCATCTATTATGCCGGGAAAAGTAAATCCAACTCAGGCTGAAGCTATGACAATGGTAGCCGTGCAGATTATGGGTAATGATGTAACAGTAGGTATCGCATCATCACAGGGTAATTTTGAGTTGAATGTCTTTAAACCGGTCATTGCCTATAATGTACTACAGTCAATCAGATTACTTACTGATACAATGAGAAGTTTTGATACAAATTGTGCGACGGGGATTGAGCCGATCAGGGAAAATATAGATACATTTTTAAATGATTCTTTAATGCTTGTTACTGCACTCAACCCTCACATTGGGTATGAAAACGCAGCAACCATTGCAAAGACTGCACATAAAAATGGTACAACACTCAAAGAAGAAGCCGTTGCACTTGGCTTTATGTCTGCAGAAGATTTCGATAAAAACGTAAAACCTGAAGAGATGATCGCTCCAAAATCCTAATACTTTATTATTGCTCTTTTTCTATTGAAAAGGAGCATATCATTAACGCTTCTAAACAACCGTAAATATCGCTTAAATACTGTGTAGATACACAACACCTTTCAAGAATTATTATCTTTAATACTTTAATTAATCAATTCTTATTATCTAAAATCGTATAATAATTGAATTATAAAAAAGGAGTACGAAGTGAACGTTCATGAGTATCAGGCAAAACAGATTTTTGCCAAGTATGGTGTACCAACACCAAAAGGTATAATGGCTGAAACAGTAGATGCTGCAGTAGAAGCAGCAAAAGAGTTAGGTGGCCCTATTTGGGTTGTTAAAGCTCAAATTCACGCAGGTGGTCGTGGTCTTGGCGGTGGTGTTAAGCTTGCTAAGTCTTTAGAAGAGGTGAGAGAACTTTCAGATGAAATTCTTGGAATGACTCTTGTGACGCATCAAACAACTGCTGAAGGTAAACTTGTTCAAAAGCTTTACATCGAAGATGGTGCTGACATCAAAGATGAGTTCTACCTTTCTGTTGTTTTAGATAGAAAATTAGAAATGCCTCTAATTATGGCATCTACTGAGGGTGGTATGAACATTGAAGATGTTGCTGAAAACACTCCTGAGAAGATCATTACTGTTCCTGTGGATCCTGCAGTAGGTTTCCAAGGTTTTCACGGTAGAGAACTAGCATTTGGTTTAGGTATTACTGATAAAGCTGAACAAAAGAATATTATTTCATTCGCACAAAAACTTTTCAAACTTTACATGGAAAATGATGCAGAGATGATCGAAATCAACCCACTTGTTAGAACGGGTTCGGGTGAGTTCTTGGCATTAGATGGAAAAATGGGCTTTGATAACTCAGCGCTTGGACGTCAGCCGGAAATCGCTGCAATGAGAGATTTAACTGAAGAAGATGCTGATGAAGTTGAAGCTGCTAAATATGGTCTTTCTTATGTAGCACTTGATGGTGAGATCGGTTGTATGGTAAATGGTGCCGGTCTTGCGATGGGTACGATGGATACAATCAACCACATGGGTGGTACACCTGCAAACTTCCTAGATGTTGGTGGTTCTGCAAATGCTGAAACTGTTGCTAAAGGTTTTGAGATCATTCTTAAAAACCCAAATGTAAAAGCAATTTTTGTAAATATCTTCGGTGGTATTGTTAGATGTGATCGTATTGCAAATGGTATTATTGAAGCTACGAAAATTACTGACGTTAATGTTCCAGTTATCGTTCGTCTTGATGGTACAAATGCTCCAGAAGCTGCGGAGATTCTTAAAAATGCAAATATCGCTAACTTGATTGTTGGAGATGACTTAGGTGACGGTGCAGCAAAAGCTGTAGCTGCGGCAAAAGGAGAATAATCAATGTCAATTTTAGTAAATAAAGATACAAAAGTAATCGTTCAAGGTTTTACAGGAAAAGAGGGTACTTTTCATGCTGAGCAGTGTATAGACTATGGTACAAACATCGTTGGTGGTGTTACACCAAATAAAGGTGGTCAGGAACACCTGGGTAAACCAGTTTTTAACACAGTGTCTGATGCTGTAAAAAGTACAGGTGCTACTGTTTCTATGATCTTTGTTCCACCTGCATTTGTTGGTGATGCTGTAATGGAAGCTGCAGAAGCTGGGATTGAGCTAGCAGTAATCATTACTGAAGGTGCACCGGTAAAAGATATGCAAATGGCTAAAGCACATGCCACTAAACACGGTATGAAAACACTTGGGCCAAACTGTCCTGGTATCATCACTGCTGAAGAGTGTAAAATAGGGATCATGCCTGGTATGATCTTCAAAAAAGGTAATGTTGGTCTGATCTCTAAATCAGGTACATTGACTTATGAAGGTACAAACCAAGTTGTTCAAGCTGGTTACGGTATTACAACGGCAGTTGGTATTGGTGGAGACCCAATTATCGGTCTTTCATACAATCAACTTTTACCAATGTTCGAAGCGGATCCGGATACTGAATGTATCGTGATGATCGGTGAGATCGGTGGAGACCTTGAGATCCAAGCTGCTAAACTTATCAAAGAGCAGGTTACTAAGCCTGTTGTTGCGTTTATCGCAGGTCAAACAGCGCCTAAAGGTAAAACTATGGGACATGCTGGTGCGATCGTTTCTGGTTCAGCAGGTACAGCAGCAGAGAAGATGGCAGCGCTTGAAGCTGCTGGTGTAAAAGTTGTTGTATCGCCAGCAGAAATCGGAAAAGCAGTAAAAGAAGTCCTCTCATAGTCTTGCTTTATTGCATCTTTGCGGGAGTTCGCTCAGTTACATACTGAACGTATGCTCCTTCGCAACAACCCACAAATCTACAACAAATAAAAACTATGATTTTTCTTTAAGTTTGTTTTTGTAAATTTCACTATTCACTATTCACTATTCACTATTCACTATTCACTATTCACTATTCACTATTAATGTGATATAATTCGCGCAGGTGCAATAGGTAGTTGCTGGTGACATTTATTTTTATAATATTTGCCACGAGAGGAAAGTCCGTGCTACACATGAGACAGAGCTCCATCTAACGGATGGCCAGAGTAATCTGAGGGCAAGTGCAACAGAAAGTATTCAGCCGCTTTGCGGTGAAGGTGAAAGGGTGGGGTAAGAGCCCACCAGTGCTTATGGTAACATAGGCAGCTAGGTAAACCCTGTTCGTAGCAAGAAGTAATGGTATTAAGTCTCATTAGGTCATTGGATTGACAAAACTGCTTCGCTTGAGTGTATTGGCAACAATACATCTAGATAAATAACTACCCACGACAAAACACGGCTTATCGTTGCACCTA
>CAZBLM010000037.1:6057-17563 GCA_964492675.1 uncultured Sulfurovum sp. | reverse complement strand
ATACTTCCTAAAGTGATGCTTCCCAGGTAGATAAACAATGATTTTGTTCCTAACATCTTTTTTACAACACCGATGGTAACGGTATTTGTAGCAGGACCTGCAGAGAGAAAAACAAAAGCAGCACCGGCACTTACGCCAGAAAGCATAAGTCCTGCAGCTATAGGCAGAGATGCTGTAGCACAGACATACATAGGTATAGAAATGGCAATGACTATAATGTAAGAGAGCCAAGCATAGTTTTTCAGGACATCACTAAGATTATCAGGAATGGCTACAGTGATGAGGGCACCTATAAGAAGACCCCAAAAAAGAGGTTTTGCTATGTCTGCAAGTAGAGTACTAAAGGCGTAGGTCACTGCAGATGTAAAAGAAAACTTTTTAGTTTTATTGTCATTTGTACTACAGCATGAACCTGTTCCTGTACCGCAAGACTCATCTTGGTTATATGCATTTATTGTAAAAGAAGTGGTAGCCTGAGGAACAACAGCAGAAAAAGCAGGCTTTTTAACCTCTTTGGTTACTGAGCTTGTCGAAGTATCTTTATCAAAGACATTTGTAAGTATCCCTGCTACCATAGCGATGATCATAGAGGTTATAGCTCTGTAGAGTGTAAATATCCACCCAAAGATACCATAGGTTGCCATGATGGAGTCCACACCTGTGATGGGTGTAGAGATGAGAAAAGAGAGTGTGGCACCTTTACTAGCACCTGATTTTTTAATGGATGTAGCCAAAGGGATGACACCACAGGAACAGACAGGAAGTGGGATACCGAAAACCGTAGATTTTACAACTGAACTTATATTGTCTTTTCCTAAATGTTTGGTTACTATACTGTCTGGCACTAACTCATGCAAAATACCTGCAAAGAGAAGTCCAAAGAGGATATAGGGAGCCATAGCAATACTAAGTTGCCACAGGGCTTCAATAAAGTGGGTGATTTCCATTTTGACCCTTAGTTAAATAACTTTTTTTCATAACCGTAAATGTCATTTCTAAATTGGACAATACCCTGATCATCTACCCAAACGGTATGATACTCTACATAGACAGGTATTTGTCTTTTTAATGTGATCCATTTATTTCTTCTTGTATCATAGTTATATCCTAAAAGATTTAAAAGTTCCAGAGGTTTTTCTAACCTAATACATCCATGAGAAAAGGATCTTACTGTTTTGTTAAAGAGTGATTTTGACGGTGTGTCATGCATGTAGACATTGTATTTATTGGGAAACAAAAACTTTACGACGCCAAGTGCATTTTTAGAACCGGATTTTTGGTACAATTTTCCTTCAGAATTAAAAGCAAAATCGTTGTCTATCAAGTACTCGTCTGATTTATCAGCATATTCATTTTTATAGATGGATGCAGGCACATTCCATCTTGGATTCTTTACTATGTATTTCATTTTTCTGTTAAATATAGGTGTTCTCCACTTTCTCTTACCCACCACTATCTTCATATTTAAAACAGCTTCATAATGCTCATAATAATGCATTTTAAATTCTGGGATATTGACTAGGACATATTGTGCACCTTTTGGCATAGAGATTCTTTCTAAAGTTAAGTTCTTTTGTACTTTTCTGATGATATTTGAGATAGAGGTTTTTAAGGCTCTTTTTGTTTTTGGACCAATGACACCATCTTCTGTCAGACCATGTCTTCTCTGGTATGTAAGCAGGGCTGCATCAAATGCCGGTGTTCTCTCTGCATCTTCATATAGAGAGGTATTTAGAAGTAGATTAAAGACTCTTTTGATACGTCTAATGTCTTCTTCCTGATTCCCTTTAAATTGTGGTGGAGTGTACTCATCGATGATGGTGTAAAGATAATCTACATAGGCTTTTAATTTTATATATCTTTTTGTTTGTGGAATGAGGTCCATAATATTATGATACACATTTCCAGCCTTTATGGCTTGACGTATCTTATCTGTATGGATCTTTCTATAGGCATTTCTATCACCCCTGAATCTACTATAGTTTAAATTACCATTGAGTAGGCAGTTTGCTATCTGAAAGTTAGTCTTACCATGACATACACTATACTTCTCTTGATAATATTTTAAACTTTGATCAGGGGATGATGCAAAGATTAATGTCTGAAAAAGTATAAATAATATTTTTCTCATATATGATGATATCAAAATATATGTAGATTATATGTGTAATACTTTTTAGATACAGATCGCTTGTTTAATTTTCTCTTGATTTAGTTTTTTAATGAGTTTTACCGAGAGTTCACCATAACGTTCTTCATCAAGGTTCAATTGCTTCTGTACTTCTTCAATATCTGTACCTTCTGCCCATGCTTTGAGAAGTTTCAACTCTTTTTTTGTGAGTTTTATCTTAAGTGATTCAAGTAAAGCATCTTCATCTTTCAGTGGATTTACCAGCTTCTTGATGTGTTTTTCTATTTCCATACTAAGTGTTAACAATTTATATTCCTGATGATTTTGATATTTGCATAATGAAAAAGTATCCGATCCCTGCAAAAAGAATGGTACCAAAAAGGTTAAGTGCCATGTTGGCAAAAGCGTGTCCGTAGTGTCCAGATTCGAGTAAAAAAAAGCTTTCTATTGCAAAAGTAGAGTAGGTGGTCAATGCCCCCAAAATTCCCGTGACTAGAAATGTTTTTAGGTGAGGGGAGAGGGAAGTGTTAAAGTGAAAATAGGCAAAAAGCATACCGATAAGCAAAGAACCTATGAGGTTGACTGCCAATGTACCCAGAGGTAGGGCATGTGCAAAATGTTTGTTGGTAAAACCATTTATAAGTAGTCTGAGGGTTGCACCGATGGCACCACCGCTAGCGACTGCGATGATTGTTGTCAAACTCGTCATCTATTACCTTTTGCATATCAGTTCTAAGTATATCAAACCACTCTTCATCATCACTCTTAACATCAAAAGCCGGTAAAAATTCATACTTTACAGTACCGGAGTGTCCTGTTTTGATGTGTTCATTGAGTACCCATTTACTTCCTGTAATGATAATGGGTTGTACGCGAAGTTCTAATTTTTTAGCTATAAGATTTGTACCTTGTTTAAAGTTCAGAAGAGGCTGACCTTTTGCTCTTGTACCTTCAGGGAAAATAGCTACAGGACGATGGTAGATTTCTTTGGACTCTTTTACATCTTTGATAAGTTTGATAAGACCTGCCTTGTTAGCCCTGTCAAGTGATATCATTTCTCCATGACGCAGTAAGTTTCCAAACCACAGTGCATCAAAAAGTTCTTTTTTAGCTACCCATCTTAGATGATTGTTTTGTAAAGCTTCCAGTCCGATGATATCGACAATACCCTGATGGTTCATAACATACATATCTGCTGTGGTATCCATGGTACCGGCCTGTTCAAGTTTTCCACCCATCATAAAAAGTGTTAAACGGTTGATATGGTGGACGATGGTTCCCTTACGTTTTCCGAAGATCATAAGGGCAGGTATCATAAAGACTGCAGTATTAAATGAGATGATAAAAGCACCCCAGTAGAATCTAAAGCTTGCAAAGATCTTCATTTTTTATCCATCCTATGATACCTTCTTTATATTCTACTTTTTTGTATCCTACACGTTCTCCCAACAACATAGTTTCAAGTTCTTTATCTACTCTGGTAGTGATAGTACTTGTCTCACTTGGAATTATGTACAATGAAGCACCTTGAGATACACAAACCTTTTCAAGTGGAATGTAAAAAGTTAAAAGGGTAATAAGTGAGACTACACCCAATACGAGGTAGAAGAAGTCTTTTCTAAATAAGAACATGATAAAAAAGAAACCGACCAAACTCATAAAAGTATACTTTTTGAGTTTCTCAAAACTATCTTCTTTTGGATTTAGACCAGACTGTGTCGTTACGCTGGAATCTTCAACAATGACAGGTACTTCAAGAAAAACATACTGTTTTTTTATGGTATTAAAGTAGGTAAATTTTAGTAGTTTTTCTTTTACAGGAAGTACAACATAAAACTCTGCTTCTACTTTCGCAAAATCACGTAACACACTTTCAACTCCTGACTCTTGTGAATTGCTCAAGTTCATATCCTCTATGTTTGCTTCAAAGGCTTCTATAGAGAGTGTGACTATGTGATTTTTTTCATCATAGTTGGAAACTTGAGAGTTCTTGATCTTCATATCTGCAGCAAGCACATTCGAAAAATCTTCTCGTTTTGTCAATGACTTGATAAAGATCGTTTGAGCATTCAAAGAAGTTTCAGTGAATGAAGAGTTGATATGGAGTGTTGGAATACGTATATCATCTGTAGAAGCTTTAAAATAGAACGTATAAAAACTGTCGTTTCCATTTTTTACGATCAGTGGTTGGTCAAAAAGAGGTTTTATATTGCTTGATCTGTCAAAGGTGAATTGAGGTTGACCTGAACCATCTTCTCCAATACCAATGACCGTAACCGGGAAAAGTTGATTTTCATACACTTTTTTAGGCATATAGGAGTATTTGAATTCACTTTGTGCACTAAGTAGTGTAGTGAAGGTGAACAAAAGTCCTATGATGAACCATAAAGCGTGTAAGTATTTCATTAGGCGTCAAAACCTTTTAGCATACGTATACCATCTTCAGAACCAAGTATCGCTTCTAAAGCACGTTCAGGGTGAGGCATAAGACCAAATACATTTTTCTTTTCATTACATACACCGGCGATAGAAGTAACAGAACCGTTCACAACTACAGGGGACCCATTTTCATCAGAGTAACGAAGAAGTATTTGACCATTGGCCTCTATCTCTTTGAAACCTTCGTCATCAATGTAGTAGTTCCCATCTGCATGTGCTATAGGAATATTAAGTACTTCACCGTTCTCACATTGGTTCAAAAAAGCATTATCATTGTTGATCACACAAAGGTTTTGGTGTTTAGAAATGAAATGCAGGTTGTTATTACGTTTTAATGCTCCTGGAAGAAGGCCAGCTTCTGTAAGGATCTGAAAACCGTTACAGATTCCAAGTACTTTACCGCCATTATTTGCATAATTTGTTACTGCTTTCATCACAGGTGCAAATCTTGCTATTGATCCTGAGCGTAAGTAGTCACCATAAGAGAATCCTCCAGGTACAACTACCAGATCAATCCCTTCAGGGAGTAGTTCGTCTTCATGCCATACTAATTGAGTTGTATGTCCAAGTTTTTCAAAAGCATACTGGGTATCAAACTCACAGTTTGTCCCTGGAAATCTTAATATTGCTACATTCATGACTAGTTTATCTCTATACTATAGTCTTCAATGACAGTATTGGCTAGAAGCGTTTCACACATTTCAGTCACCTTAGCTTCTGCGTCAGCTTTATCATTAGCATCTACATCCATAATGATCTGTTTACCGATTCGTACATCATTTACACCTTCAAAGCCTAAAGAGTCAAGCGCGTGGTGTGCTGCCTTGCCTTGAGGGTCCAAAACACCATTCTTTAAAAATACGTTTACTGTAGCTGTCATTATTTATCTCCCAAAATTCTATTTAATACTTCTTCATAAGCGACTTTAAGTCCACCTAAACCTTCTCTAAATCTATCTTTATCCATTTTCTCTCCACTTTCAGAGTCCCAGAGTCTGAAGTTATCAGGACTTAGTTCATCAATAAGTATGATATTCCCATGTACATCTTTTCCAAATTCTAGTTTGAAGTCTACTAGTGTGAGATTACGTTGAGCATAGAAATCCTTAAGAAGATCATTGATCTTTCTTGCCATGAAACGTATATGGTCAAGTTCTGCAGTACTTCTAACAAGATCAAGGAGTATACAGTGCTGGTCATTGAGCTTGGGATCGCCAAGTTCGTCATTCTTGTAATCAAACTCTATAAGCGTAAAAGGTAGGATCTTTCCATCTTCTATGCCAAGGTTTCTACTTAAGCTACCTGTAGCAATGTTTCTAACAATTACTTCGATATATATTACATCTGCTTTTTTATGAAGCATATGGTTTTCATCTAGCATCTCAACAAAGTGTGTAGGTATGCCTTTTTTATTGAGGTATTTAAAAAGCTCTGTAGAGATCTTGTTATTAAGTGCCCCTTTGCCTTCTTCACTTGATTTCTTCTCACCATTAAAAGCTGTCAGGTCATCTTTGAACTCTGAGATATAAAGATCCGGGTATTCAGTTGTCCAGATCTTTTTTGCTTTACCTTCATAAACGAGTGATTGTTTTATCAGTGTATCTGTTGTCACTATTTCTTTCCTTTGTTTGTAATGATCAATGCCTTTAAAATGTCCACTGAGGATTTAAGCTGTGCATCTTTATAGAGCTGTTCTTCAGTAATCATAGTATCATCAACTATTGTTTCGTTATTTTCTTCTGAACTATTTAGATCTACAGTTTTTGCTGTACTACCATCTATTTTTTCAAGCTCATTCTCTAAGTGTTTTTTCAGGTCTCTCTCTTTGATAAGTACAGGGTCATCAATATATTCTATTTTACCCAAGTGCACTGTAATGTCTGGAGTGACACCAAGTGCTTGAATCGTACGTCCACTTGGAAGGTAGTAACGTGCAACAGTAAGTTTCAATGCTTCATCTTCCCCTACAGGCATCACAACCTGTACAGAACCTTTACCAAATGTTTTTTCTCCAACAACCACAGAACGGTTAAAGTCCTGAAGTGCACCAGAGACGATCTCAGATGCAGAAGCAGAACCACCGTTGATAAGTGTTACGATCGGTGTTGTTGTATCACTATTTTCTTTAGTCGCATTATAGTGGATGTTCTCACTTTTGAGTTTACCTTTTTGACTAACGATGGTTCCTTCTTCTACAAAAAGGTCCACAACACCTACAGCTTGATCAAGTAACCCACCCGGGTTATTTCTAAAATCCAAGATGATACCTTTTGTATTGTTGTGCTCAGCGATAGCTTTTTTAAGTCCAGAAACTACTTTTTGATCAAAAGAGGTTACATGAAGATAAAGTATCGTATCATCTATGCTCTTAGCATAGACAGACTGTATTTTGATGATGTCTCTGGTAATTTTGATCTTAAGGGGTTTAGGCTCTTTTTTTCTAATGATAGTTAAGACCAAAGAAGTACCCGGTTTCCCTCTCATAAGTTTTACAGAGTCATCGATACTCATACCTATGGTTGCCTGATCATTGATCTTCAAGATGATGTCTCCGGCTTTCACTCCGGCTCTAAAGGCAGGTGTACCATCTATAGGAGCGATGACAGTTAATGCACTTTCCTTTATACCTATAGAGATACCCAGCCCGCCGAATTCACCCTTAGTTTGCACAGTAAGGTCTTTGTACTCTTTTGTATTCATAAAAGAAGAATGTGAATCAAGGTTGGATAAAAGTCCATCAAGTGCCTTATCGACAAGATCTGTAGTATTGACGTCATCTACATACTGGCTCTCAATAACATTGAGGATCTGCGTAAATTTAATGTAAGCTTCAAGCTTTTCTTTTGCAGAAGATGGTTGGTGGGTTTTTTCATTTGGGTCTTTGGCTTGTGCAGAAGATCCGAACAGATATGCAGCAGTTAGAGTGGAGATAATTCCCGCAACGATAACTTTTTTACTTTTTTTAATCATAATACTCTTTCGTTAAGAATGGACGTGAATTAAGTTCATTATTTTATTTAAAAACATCTAAGAGGTTGCTTTTTCGTACTATATCCACAAAAAGTTAACTGTTTTTTTTGTGGAGTTGTTTAACTAGTCTTTTAAGTTTTATTTTAGATGCTTTTGTTGTATCTCCTCCATAAGAAAGTTCTTCATAGAGTTTATTTATCTCTTTTATGCTTTTCTTTTGTGGATTATCCTCTCCATAACGTATCAGGTACTGGTGTAGTGTCTCACGACTCTCCCTTGTATATCCTTCTTTTTTTATACGTTTTAAAAGAGGTTGGAGTATTTCTAAAGCTTCAGAACTATAGGCAGGTCTTTTAAAGTATGCGATAATGGTAAATGTCATTAATAGAAGAACAAGAAGAGAAAAAACAAAGCCTGCAATAAATTTAGGATTATCTTTTGCATAAGCCAATAGTTGTAATTGTCTTATATGAGAGTAATAAAGTATCCATGTTTCAACTTGATATTTGGCATACATGAGATAGAGATTTATTTTTGCTAAGACATCTTTTTCATTATCTGAACCTATATTGAGTTGTGCACGAGATTCTGCCTCTATACTTAATGCAGTAGATGTTGTCTCTACTCTCACCCACTGTTCATCAATGTATAGTTCTGCCCATGCATGTGCATCACGTTCTTTGACTGCTATATAGTTATTGAGCGCATTGGAAAGGTTTGCTTTATATCCGGTCACAATACGTGATGGTATACCGGCCATACGTGCTATGGTTACAAAGGATGAAGCGAAATGTACACAATACCCTTTACGATTATCAAAGAGAAAGCTGTCTGTACTGTTATTCATATCAAGTGGTTCAGGCTTTAAACTGTATGTGAGTTTTTGTGATTTGAAAAATTTGATGATGGCATTAGCTCTTTCTTGAACTGTTGAGAAGGTCTTCTTTATATCTTTAGCAACCTTATAACTTCTAGGGTTACTTTGAGCATAAAAAGAAGTAGACGCTTCAAAGACAGCATCATTTAAAACATCATGAAATGTATTACTTAGTGATGAACTTGCTGCGTAGTGTAAAGGCTCTTTTATAGGTTTTTTTACCATACTTATGAGGTCAGGGTCCAAAGTACTGTCTTTTACAGCTGCCAAAGGCATATCAAGCAAGTATATCCACCGTTTTTGTGTAGGATAAAGTGTAACATTATATGTAACTTTTTCACCTTGTGTTGCATAAAAAGACTTGTTCTTTCTTTTTATGTAATTTGGTAATGGTTTCCAGTGATCTTTATTGTCTATATAGAGTGTGCTTCCTCTAAAATAAAGATGGTCAGAAGTAGGAATTTTAGTGTCAAAACCAATTTCCATGACGATGCGATCAGAGGGGACAAGTAAGGCTTTTGAATCGATATGCATGGTTCCATCATGTCCCATACGTTGGACATTTTCAGCTTTAAATCCATAGTTTGCATGTTCAAAAGAGATACGTGGGAAAAAGATAAACAGTACCACGACCCAAGGTAGAGAATACATGAACATTACTACTGAAGAGCGTAAACTCTCTAATAGATCGCCTCCCATACGATGTGCAAGGATCATCCAGAGTAAAAAATAGATCTCAAACACTACATAAACAAGCATGAACATGCCATGATAAAAGAAGAGGGAGAGAGCCAGGAATAAAAAAGGTGAGATGAGAAGGTAAAAGTTTATCTTTTGTGTAAGTCGTTGCATGGAGACAACTACGATAAGTACGTAAACAAGAAGTTCAAGAAAGAGTTTTAAACGTGAAAGTCCCCTAAAAGAAAATGCACCATACATAGAAAGATAGACTGTTAAAATACCAAGAACAAATACAAATAGAACTAAAAGTTTATTGGCAGGTGTTTTTTTAAAAAAAAGTATAAGTAGTATGATAAAAGAAAATACCAACATTGGTATCTTTAAAGAGAGAAGGAGAGGTAAAAGTACAATGATATAAGCCATATCTAAAAGATGCAAAGGAGAAAGCTTAATATCTTGCAAGGGTTTTAAGAATGTCATCTATACTCTCCTTCGCTGAATTTAAATACTTTTTAGGGAGTTGGATAGCAAACTGCAAGTGTCTCTTCTCACACTCAAGCACCCAAGGTGTAAGCTGTGAAAGTCTTGCTTCATCTTCTTTTCCTGCTTTGTAAAAATCAAATACAAGATAGGGGGTTTCTGTTTCTTTTATGAATGTTTTAACAGATAGTTCTCCTTTTGCTACTGATGCCCAGTGTATATGTGAAAGCCTTTGTGAACCATCATAACTTTTGAGACCGTCAAACTCTTTCTCTTCTCCGTAGTGTCTTTCTTCTTCATTTAAAAATGAAGCAAGTGACTTGCCTTTGGGTTCTGGGTAGACTAAACCTTCATAGCTCT
Organism: uncultured Sulfurovum sp.; assembly: GCA_964492675.1. Classification (GTDB taxonomy): domain Bacteria; phylum Campylobacterota; class Campylobacteria; order Campylobacterales; family Sulfurovaceae; genus Sulfurovum. Next base: position 7,626 of record CAZBLM010000037.1, on the reverse strand, counting down.
CTTTGATCGCTAATGTTAAACGAGCAGTTGAAAGTGGATATTTACTTTCAAGATGAACATTCCTATAAGTGAATATGCCACGTTTTATGGGAGTAAAGGGAAGATGTACGATACGTGCACTTTCACCTTTTATATAGTCAAGAGGTATCACAGTATCATCCTGACCATATACTACTATTGACCATGCAGATGTAGTGGCAGTGTTATTGATCTTGAGTGATATCTTTCCTTCCTGTTGTGAAAAAAGACGTCCTGAAGGTATAAAAGTACTTTGTAAACGACCAAGATTAAGTACACCTATGGGACCTGCTGAAAAGGCTAATGAAAAGACAAAAAAGAGGGTGATATAGACTAGGTTAAAGTCATGCATATAGGCTTCCATAAAAAGCCCAAAAAGGAAAACGACAACTATCAAACTAAAGATAGTGGCATGTTGTTTGATACTTTTATGTATCTGAATGAATGTGCGTAAAGATTTCATGTTCTATTCGTAACTTGGTAGTATTGCCTTCTTTAAAGCGTAAACGGTGTCTGCAAACGATACCTGTTACCATCTGAACATCATCTGCTGTGGCATAGCTTCGTCCCTGAAGCATCGCCCAAGACTTGATCATGGATGTTAGTGCCAAAGCACCACGAGTCGATAGCCCATATTCAAAGAGTCCACTCTCTCTGGTAAAAGCTATGATATCTTGCAGAAAATCAAGCAGTGTATCACTTAAAAGCACTTCAGATGCTTTTCTCATAGTGCTTTCTATCTCTTGCAGTGTGAGTAAAGGGACTAGTTGATCTTCATCACCTCTTGCCTCACTTTTTAGTATAGTACGTTCAGATAATTTGTCAGGATACCCTATGCCAAAAGAACACATAAAACGATCTAACTGTGAGTTAGGCAGAGGGAATGTTCCTACTTCTTCATGAGGGTTTTGTGTACCTATGACAAAGAATGGGTGAGGAAGAGTGTAGGGAGTTGTATCGATGGTCACGGTACCTTCCTCCATAGCTTGGAGTAGGGCAGATTGTGTTTTAGGCATAGAACGGTTGATCTCATCAGCCAAAAGAAAAGAGCTGAAGATAGGACCTTTTTTGAAGACAAAGTTTCCCTCTTTTTGGTTGTAGTAGTTTACTCCAAGGATATCAGAAGGAAGCATATCAGAAGTAAATTGTATACGTCCAAAGTCGAGACCAAGTGCCTTTGAAAGGTATTTTGCCAAAGTAGTTTTACCTACACCGGGTATATCTTCCAAAAGCAGATGACCGCCTGCAAAAAATGTAGCCAAAGAGAGAGCTATGGCTTCTTTTTTTCCTACAAGATGGACTTCTATCGCATTGATGATCGGTGTAAATTCTGGGGATATGGTGTAATTCATTCTTGTATAGTAGCGAAAGTTTTATGTAAATACTGTGTATTATAAATTACTTTTATCAAATAATAAATGCAAGGTAAATTTAGTACCCTAATTTATCAATTCTCTTTCCTTAAGCCACTCTCTACTGATCTTGACCAGTTTTTTTGTCAATTCAGGTTTTCTAGGATGCATATGGCCCTCATCAAGAATTACAACGGTT
>CAZBLM010000037.1:0-5978 GCA_964492675.1 uncultured Sulfurovum sp. | reverse complement strand
GTTGATGCAGCTTTTTCCAGCTGTATGTTGAGATCTGATGATCTTTCGTCCCATTAATAAGTAGAAACTCATTGTTCATATAGGGTAGATGGCGTTCCGGTTCTATACCATAGATAGCTGTTTCACCAAGCCATGCCCCAACTGATCGCCACGGAGAATCTATTTTATCCATATTTGTGTAGAGAAGATCAGATATATCTGCACCTGCATAAGCGATAACAGCTGGATTTAGTATTTCATCTCGACTTGCTGCCAGATGGTAAACTGCAGGCAAAAACATTGCACCAAAGCTGTAACCCGTAAATGTAATACGCTCTTTGTCACTCCACGGCTGATTAGATACCCATTGATGTAAGGTTAGTACCTGAGACGGTACGCTCAATACAGATCTTCTGATCACAGGAACTTCAACAACTGCTGCACCTTCATACCAGTACTGAGAAGTGTAGGGGTATTTAAAGACAACATAAATATTTTTTCCAGGATCTGGGATCAGTTTAAAAATATCTGCATCGATATGAAGACCACCCATAATAATAACAACAGGAAGTCCTTCTCTAGGAATAACTTTAGGTTCAGATATATAAGCTTCTATATTGCTCAGATGTTCAGTGTTTAGAACAATATGACGGTATGTACGTTCATGAAGCTTTTTAAATGATAGGTTATAGGTAGTATCTTGAGATAGTTCGACTTTACCGGAGTACAGATCTATGCCTGCTAGTGCACCACGGTTTCGCTCCCAGAATATCCAGCTGCCAAGTGCCAGAAAGAATATCAAAGTAATAAAAAATAATCTGATCAAAACGGATTTTATCATCTATATTCCTTTTTTAGCACCTTATGATACTAAAGTGTAATCTTATTTTATAATAAAGTCAACAAAATATGTGAAAATGAAGTCAGAAGTTTCTCCTAGAGGAGAAGTAAGTAGTTGGAGTCCAATATAGTAAAGATATGGAATCAGTAAATCAATCTATTCCAGGCTAAGTATAGAGCCTGAAATAAAATAAAAGTCTTTAGTCTGAAGTATTCAGATCAACAACTGTTGCTTGCCCTTTGATGACTTGAACATTCTCTTCGTCGACAACTTCAACAAAGCCAACACCATTATATAGAGCGGTAATGAGTGTATAGTTTCCTTCACCTAAAAATGATAATGTAAAGTTTCCGTCAGTCATATTGACATCTGTACTGCTGATCGCATTTGAAAAACGGATTCCATCAACTTCATTCTCTTCATCTTCCGTATACGTACCTGCGTTGTAAGAATAAACAGCCAAAGATTCAGGCTCAGTACTGTTATAATCTGCAATATCAACGACTGTTCCTTGAATCGTACTTGAAAGTTCAGTAACTACCAAACGAATTACAGGTTTCAACAAGTATTTACCACTGTTTCCTGCAACAACGATTGATTTCTGTACATCAAAATCTGCCATAACCTCGATCTTGGCATTTGCTGTTATATTAAAGTCACCTTTTCCTTTATAACCACTCGAACTGCCACTTGGTACAAATAAAGGTACGGATGAACCATCTGCGAAGGTTATGTTACAATCGGGATTACTTCTAACATTTTCTTCTTTTTCAGGAGCAGCCAATTTAAAGCGAATTTCACTGTATTGTCCCGGTGGTACTATAAAATCACCAAGGTGAAGTGATTTTCCATTCTGAAGATCAAGAAGGTTGAATGTTTGAGGTACAAACTCCGTTGCTTCGGTCCAGTTACCTTCATAATTGTACTCAATACCAATAACGGCAATATTTACTTCTGTAACATCCTCACCTAACTTTGGTGGTGCATCAGTGATGCTAAGTGACAAGATACTATTTTTAGTAGAAGTAGAAGATGTACTATCTCCTCCACATCCTACAATCAATGTCATGATCATAAATGATACTATGACCCCTGCAATTTTATGAACTCTGTTCATTATTTATCCTTAATATAATTGCATGTTGTTCCAAAGAAGTATAAACTCATTTTGGCAACCTGGCGATCTACATGAGACCCATGGCTTTCCGTCCTTGCTTCACAACAAGTTTGGCACAACAAAATAATTTTGAATTAAATAATTATAATTGAAAAAATGTATGGAAGAATGACGAAAGAAACGATGAATATGATGTTCATAGTCTATTGGTAACCTGGCGATCTACGTGAGACCCATGGCTTTCCGTCCTTGCTTCACAACAAGTTTGGCACAACAATAATATTTAAAAACCTTTATGTTTATAGGGTTTTATTATAACATATAAACATGTTATATTTATTTGTATGATCATAAAGTACGAAGTAATGAAAACTTCTAGATCCAAATTATTGGCTAATACACTGATGTATAATTAAGTTTTACTCAATCTCTCTTGGAAAACAAAATCTATATCCACGACGACGTACAGTCTCTATCGTTGTGATGCCTAATGGTCTGTCAATTTTTCGTCTTATCTGGTTGATGCAAACTTCGATCACATTTGGCGTAACCAGTTCCGGTTCTTCCCAGATCGCGTCTAGAAGCTGTTCTTTAGAAACAATTTGATCACGATGACGTGCCAAGTGAGCTAGTACTTCAAAAGGTTTCCCTTTAATGTCTATTTCCCATTCCTCATAAGTGACTTTCTCTTCTTCAATGTTGATCATTAAGTCTTCTATTTCTATGATGCTACTTCCACCAAATCTTAAACGAGCCTCAATTCGAGCGACAAGAACATTAAAATCAAAAGGTTTTCTCATATAGTCATCAGCACCTGCTCTTAGAGCTTTGATCTCACTTTCATTGTCATCTCTTGCTGAAAGTATGATGACTGCAGTTTTTGGCATATTTGATTTAATATCTCCAATTATGTCAATAGCGTTTCCATCAGGAAGCATAGAATCCATAAGTACTAAATCATAGTTACGAATATCTAGATAATACTCTCCATCTTTGAGAGATGCAACTACATCACTTTGGTATCCATATTCTTTTAGTCCCTCAGCAAGCAATTTGGCTAATGTTACTTCATCTTCAATGATAAGGATACGCATTAATATTTCCTACTTTCTATTTTAATTTCAGAGAATTGTAACATATAAAAGTATGAAGTAATAATTAGGTAGTATTTTTAGGTATATGAAGTTTTACTAAATAAACTTGACAAGAAGTGACTAAAGGTTGTATAATAATATATATTTAAACAATTATTAGGAGTTATCTATGAGTATATTAGAAAAATTAACCAATCAAATGCAGGGGACTATCGAGTCAGGTGTCTCACTTGCTTTACATAATAAAAATCAGGAAGTGGATCCTATACATTTAGTATGGGCATTATTGACGAATTCAGGAAGCATCTTACATCAGGCACTCAACAAAATGAATGTTGATAAAGCTGCCATTGAACTTGAGACTAAAAGTATTGCCAATAAATTACCAACGGTTTCAACTGTGACAAAAGAGAATATCAAATTAGGTCAAAACTTAGTACGAACATTGCAAAATGCAGAGGGTGTGATGACATCCAATGGAGATCAATATTTGGCTGTTGATGCCTGGCTCATGGCTAATGCGGGTGAGAGCTTTATGACTGAAACACTCGGTAAATATGTTGATATGAATGAATATAAAAAGACCTTAGAAAGCATCCGTGGAGGTAAGACAATAGACTCACAAAGTGGAGATGAAACGCTTGAAGCATTGTCTCAGTACGGTATAGATCTGAATCAGAAAGCATTAGATGGAGAACTTGATCCTGTCATTGGACGTGATGAAGAAGTACAGCGTATGATGCAGATACTTATACGTAAAACGAAGAATAATCCTATCCTTATAGGTGAGCCTGGAACAGGTAAAACAGCCATCGTTGAAGGTCTTGCACAGCGTATCGTAAACAAAGAAGTACCATTAAGTTTGCAGAACATGCGTGTGATCAGCTTAGATATGTCTAGACTCATAGCTGGAGCGAAATACCGTGGTGAATTTGAAGACAGACTAAAAGCGGTAGTAGATGAAGTAAAAGAGGCTGCCAACGTAATATTGTTCATTGATGAAATTCATACCATTGTAGGTGCTGGTGCATCTGAAGGTAGTATGGATGCAGCAAACATTTTAAAGCCTGCACTTGCACGTGGTGAGTTGCATACCATAGGGGCTACAACACTTAAAGAGTATAGAAAGTACTTTGAAAAAGATACAGCTTTACAACGTCGTTTTCAGCCTGTCAAAGTAGATGAGCCAAGTATCAATGAAGCATTGCAGATACTCAGAGGTATCAAAGATAAGCTTGAAGCACACCATAATGTAAATATCACCGATGCGGCATTGGTAGCTTCTGCAAAATTGTCTGACCGTTATATTACTGACCGTTTCTTACCGGACAAAGCCATAGACCTTATAGATGAAGCAGCAGCAGAATTAAAGATGCAGATAGAGTCTGAGCCTACAGATCTAGCAAAAGCTAAAAGAGAGATAAGTACACTTCAAGTAGAAAAAGAAGCACTTAAAATGGAAGAGAGTGATAAAAACACTTCCCGCCTTGAAGAGTTGGAAAAAGAACTTGCAGATCTTGAAGAGCACAAAATGACACTTCAAAACCAGTTTGACAATGAAAAGCAGGTCTTTAATGATATTGCTGAGATAAAAGTAAACATTGATGCACTTAAAACACAGGCAGATACACTTAAACGAGAAGGAGAGTTCTCTAAAGTAGCTGAGATCGAACACGGACAAATACCTGCTGAACAACAAAAACTTACAGATCTTGAAGTTAAATGGACGCAGATGATGTCTGAAGGTACACTGCTTAAAAACTCTGTAGATGAAGAGATGATTGCAAGTATTGTGTCACGTTGGACAGGTATATCAGTTTCAAAGATGCTTCAAGGTGAAAAAGAGAAAATCTTGGCTATTGAAAGCATACTTAATGAAGAAGTAGTAGGACAAAATGAAGCACTGAAAGCAGTTGCACGTGCCATCAAGCGTAACAAAGCAGGGCTTTCTGACCTGAACAGACCGATAGGAAGTTTTATGTTCCTTGGACCAACTGGTGTGGGTAAAACACAAGTGGCTAAAACGCTTGCAAAGTTCTTATTTGACTCTGAAAAGTCTCTTATACGTATTGATATGTCTGAATACATGGAGAAACACGCAGCCTCTCGTTTGGTTGGTGCACCTCCAGGATATGTAGGATATGAAGAGGGTGGACAACTCACTGAAGCAGTAAGAAGAAAGCCTTACTCAGTGGTTCTCTTTGATGAGATAGAAAAAGCGCACCCGGATGTTTTTAATACATTGTTACAAGTACTTGATGATGGGCGTTTGACAGATAACAAAGGTGTGACGATAGACTTTAAAAATACAATCATCATCATGACCTCTAATATCGCGTCAGATAAGATCATGACTATCACTGATAAAGAGGAGCGTAGAACTGCTGTAAATGAAGAACTCAAAAGAAATTTTAAGCCGGAATTCCTAAACCGTTTGGATGATCAGGTAATCTTTAATCCATTAGATCTTGATGCTATTACAAGTATTGTAGATATCTTGTTTAAAAGCATTCAAGATAAACTTGCAGAGCGTGATATTAGTATTACCCTTACAGAGTCTGCAAAAGCGTATATTGCAGAAGCAGGGTTTGACCCTGTGTATGGTGCACGTCCATTGAAAAGAGCATTGTATGAAGTTGTAGAAGATAGACTAGCAGAGCTTATACTTGAAGACAGAGTTGTTGAAGGTTCATCTGTGGCATTTGATGTTGTAGGTGGTGAAATAGAAGTAAGTATTGATTAAGACCACATTTTATGGCACAAAATATTGAGTTAAAGTTCCTTAAAATAAGAGTCTATTAGTCATGATTGACAATAGAGGTTAAAAGCTTTATAATAAGTATAAGGAATGAGTTTTCATATACATAGGGTTATGATAGATGAGTTCAAATATGAGCCACTTGCAAATTCAAGATCACCAAGTGGCTAATTCTTTATAATCCATAAT
>CAZBLM010000036.1:0-20020 GCA_964492675.1 uncultured Sulfurovum sp. | reverse complement strand
CCAGATATCAGTCTGGTCAATTTCATAGGAATTGTTTTTGCAGTACCCACTCTTCCTGAGTATCTATATGCAAAATAAGACAAGAGTAATAGAGGTAGAGTGAACTTGAGAAGATACATAAATGATATAAACGGTTGCCAGAATGTATATTTTTTCTTTTCTTCCTTGAACGAGTCCCTGTTGTTCTCTACATAAGCTACATATTTACTATAGCCTTTATAAGAAGGCACTTTCTTTACCAATTTTATCTGCAGGTCTATCGCTTTTTCATCTTCTAAAAGTTTATAATACTCTGACTTTGTCTTTTTAAGAGCCTCATTAGGCATATTTACAGCTTTTTCAAACAGGTTGGTATTATAACGAGTCTCGATGTTGTTGATTGCTGAAAAGGTATTTCTTTTATCATTTTTGAGTTTTGTCAAAAGTTTTCTATTGTTCTTGAACTCTTTTGTATTTACAAACACTTCCATTTTAGAATAAAGTTCTTGACATGTCTCGGAGAGTCTTATATCTTTTTCCAGTTTTACAGAACCATAATATGTATATCTTGAAACAGGTGGAAAAGAATCATACTCTTTGAAAGGGGCTTTTTCTGTCGTATATAGATATCTTTGAGAGGTAGCATCCCATATCTTTGATTGATACTCTTTGTCAAAGTGTTTTGCACACTGCTGAGGGTATTTTGTGTATACACTAGGCGACATTTGCTTTTCAGAACTTATCCCCATCATGATCGTTGAAAGAAGAAATATATCAAGAAGAACGATCACAAATATCGAGAACCTGGAGAAAGGCTCATTATTGAAGGTAAAGAGGGATTTTTTAGAATTATCAAATATATTTTTTAAGTAAGCTTTCACGATAAGGTTCCTTGAAAATGGATATCAATGATTATATCAAAATAACAAAAAACAACAAATGCTTCTTAAATCATTGTACTATTTTCAGGGACTTTTATCTTTTTTATACTGCTATTGACCTCTTGACTCTTTTTTTCTTTTTGTTTTGTTTCTACTTTGGTAGGTTGGGATGGGATAACTGTACCTTTTTTCTTCTGCACAGTGATAATCAATTTTCCATCTTTATACATCATATTTACACTCTGTTCATCGGCATTTGAAGGTAACGGCATACTTTGCTGATACATTTTCATTGAGCTTGAGGAACTGTAGGCATTTGATATCTTATTTTCCTGTTTTTGAATGATCTTTGCAGTGATGGAGATCATACCATTTTGTGTTTGTATATCTATCTCATTCTCTTTACTTTCTGGTATATTGCTTACAAACTCATAATGATCACCCTTATCTACAAACTGATTCTGTTCTTTTATTTTGTAAGTTCCAAGAGGGCTTATTTGTCTAGTACTTCGCTGTTGCATTCTATTATGCATACGTTCAAACATTTTATCCATGTCCTGCTGCATCTGCATCATCTCTTTAAAGATGTTATCTCCAAAAGGGTCTTGAAAAAAAGGATCATTGAATGGGTCATTGGCTTGAAGTGATAATGTTGCTACAAGAGGCAACACTAAAAGTGAAAGTTTTTTATAGGTCACATTTTACTCCTTACAATTTATTTCTATCTAAATTATAAAAAGTAAAGTTTAACAGTTTTTTAATAGACACTTTTCATAAGTTCTAATAAATGACTCCCCCACCTATGAGTTTATCTTCTTCATAAAATGCAGCTATCTGTCCTTTTGCAAGACCAAAAACAGGTTCCTTCAGTGTCACCCTTGCTGTCTCTCCATCTATAACTACATGACAGGGTACTGCTAAAGTACGATAACGTACTTTTACCATACAGTCAAACTCTGTGAGTTCTTTAAAAAGATTGATCTTCTTTACATTAAAGGCATTCTCTTCAAGTTTCTCTTTTGTACCTACAACGATCTGATTGGTCTCTGGTTTGATGTCTAAGACAAAATGAGGATCATGTGCACCATTAACGAAGAATCCTCTTCTCTTACCTATCGTATAGTGCATATACCCCTTATGAGTTCCTACAACATTACCCTCAGTATCAAGCGTTTCCCCGGGCATATCAATATTCATATGTTTAGAGAGTACTTCATCATAAGTATTTTCCACAAAACATATCTCAGAACTTTCTTTTTGTGTAGCAAAGTCTTTCAACACATCAATGTTCGCTGCATATGCTTTGACATCCTCTTTTACCCAAGTGCCTAGTGGGAAAATGAGCCTTGGAAGTACCTCTTTTTTCACTTCACAAAGAAAATAACTCTGATCTTTATTCGGATCTTCAGCCATATAGATAAAGTCACCGTCACACTTGATGTAGTGCCCTGTAGCTACAAAATCTGCACCGACCTTATCTGCAAAGTCTACCATTTGTCCAAATTTTATGGTACGGTTACACATCACACAAGGGTTAGGTGTAAGTCCCTCTTTATAACTCTCTACAAAGTAGTCATACACATTACTCTTAAATTCTTCACTCAGATCTAGAAAGTGTACTTTCACACCCAAATATTCAGCTACACGCTGTGCTTTTGTAAAATTCTCTTCATGGTAGCCAGGTTTATGGTGAAGCTTCATATAGACACCTTCTACTTCATAACCTTCTTTTTGCAAGAGTATGGAAGTTACCGTAGAATCCACACCCCCACTCATACCAACTAAAACTTTTTTCTTGCTCATTCTTCAACCTTCTCTATCTTCACAGCAAGCTCTCCGTCAACATTTATCAAAGAACCACTTGCATAATTTTTTCCCTCTACCATCAGTGTCAAATTTTGTAGAGGTCTTTGTGTTATGTCTATTCTATATCCTACATCAAGTTTTCTGATTTGTAGTTTTCCAAAAGAGATCTTCAAAATTTTATATTTTTTACTATTAGACGATATTACCGACTTTTTAACTATATTAATTATTTCTAGATAAGCACTTCCACTTATCATTTTTACTGCCATTTCTGCACATATATATTCATGATCTATCAATACAAAGATCAGATCATCAAAACCTAAAAGTACTATATCATCCACAGATAACTTTTTGAGTTTAGCATGCCCTACCTCGACAAGGGGAAGTGCCAATTCATAACTCGGATATGCTGTAACTTTGTTCTGCATCATTTGTGCCAAACGAAGTGCTTGATCTTCACGTTTCATATTATTACTGTTTATCAAAATCGCCAATGAAACGTTCTAAAAGATACTCTTTAGATGCTACTAAAAGATCATCAGGTACTTCTTGACCGATGGAGAAATAACTCATAGGCACTTTATATAATAACATAAAATTCAACAGTGTCCCTAAGTGTTTCGTTTCATCAAACTTTGATATGATCACGGAATGCAAATTCAAAAATGCAAAGTTATTATAGATATCATACATATCTTCATATTTGACAGTAGCAGAAAGTACGAGATCCACTTCGATCTTTCTTGGCGTCTCTGACTGTACATATTCCACAGTTTTGATGAGTTTCTGTGTATCATAAGGCGACATACCAGCCGTATCTACAAGGATCACATCATACTCTTGTAACTTTTCCAAGCTATGCATAAAGGATTCTATACCATCAACAGTGACATGTTCTATCTGCATAATATCTGCATAGTGAGCAAGCTGTTCAAAAGCCCCTACTTTATAACTGTCAAGATTTAAAAGTGCCACTTTATATGGTCTATCCAGTAAGTAGGCATAACGTGCTGCAAGTTTTGCAATTGTTGTGGTTTTCCCCACACCTGTAGGTCCCACAAGCATCATGATCTTAGGTTCATCAAGGCTTTCTTCTAGAACTTCTAAGGTTTCATCTATCTCTTCGAGAAGATAAGAGACAAGAAGTGCTTCATCATCCACAAGCCCAGAACCCATCAAAGTAGAGATGATACCATCAAGCCAAGCTTCAGAAACACCCTTTTGAATAAAGAGTTTTTTTACTCTTTCTATCATGCTGTCACCAGTAGAAACCAACATCTCTTCTTTCATTATTGCCAGTTGTTTCTTAAGTGCTTCTAACTCTTCTAAAAGTACTTCTTCTGCTTCATTGCTTTGTGAACTCTCGGTATCTACTGCAGATTGTTCCATAAAAGTATCTTCAGATACGACTATCGAGATCTCCGCCCATAATGTACCATCTGCTTGTCTGACCTGTTTGGCTGAAAGCAGTTTTATCGATGTACCATATTTTTCTACGGCGAGTTCATAGGCTCCTTTAGGATCTGGAGCTACAAATGTTTCATTGATCATTGAACATTCCTTTTCATATATGACAATGGAATCAAAACCGAACTTCTGTCCTTCCATCCAGGATGGGGAAGAGTTAGTTCTTTGGTATCCATTTTCACATTTTCATAAAATATTATATCTATATCTAAGGTGCGAGGAGCATCTTGAAACGAACGTTGACGTCCAAAAATCTTCTCAACACGTAACACATAACGCAATAACATCTTTGCTGTAAGTTGTGTCTCAACCAACAACAAAGAATTATAAAAGTCTCCCTGTTCTATATAACCAAAAGGAGGATTTTTGAGTATCGGTGCTGTCTCTAGCACATTCAAAAAAGAAGAACGTCTAAAGTACATAAAAAGATGTTCAAACCGACGCACAACATCTCCTATATTCCCACCAATTCCCAAAAGGGCTCTCTTCCCACCTTGACTACTCGTAGTATAGGGAAAATGTGTGGTAAAAATCAATGTATTTTTTTTATCTAACTTTTTTCTCTTTACCATTCGCTAACTACTTTACAAGACCATCGCTATAAAACCTTGGCTTTACCATCAACCATCGCTACCATATCTTCTATACGTATACCAAACTCATTTGGAATATAAATACCCGGCTCTATCGTATATACCATTCCATCTTCAATAATCGTATCTGACTTTGTAGAAATATATGGCATCTCATGAATATCCAGTCCAACACCATGCCCTGTAGAGTGCACATAGTACTCACCAAACCCTGCTTTAGTGATGATGTCACGTGTGAGGGCATCTACCTTTTTGGCTTTCATACCGGAACGTGCTTTTGCTATGGCATTATCATGTGCTTTAAGTACGGTATCGTAAGCTTTTTGGATCTTTTTACGCTTAAAGCTTTGATCTGTCTCAAACATAAAGTATTTATCTGCCTGTACCGTACGCGTACGATCTGAACAGTAACGCTTATACTTTAGTCCTGCATCAACTAACAGCAGATCATTTTTCTCTAACTTAGCAGCTGTAGGAGTAGCATGTGGCTTTGCAGCATTTTTGTTGATTGCTACGATAGGGTCAAAACTAAGATCATACTTTCCAAAGTCGCCCAAAATACCTTTAGCCATATGGGTCAAAGCATACTCATCTTTTCCAAAACCATTCTTTCTGAATTCTTTAGCCAAATATTTAAATGCTTTTGCACCAAGTTTTGCAGCACGGGAGATTATCTTTAACTCATCATCTGTTTTAATGATACGCTTTTTATGAGAAAGATCCACTACAGGTTTAAAGTTGATCTTAGTCTGTGAAGAAAGCTTTTCAAAGCCATCCACACTCCACTCTTTGGGATCAAAAATAACTTTTTTCACTTTATGTTTTTTGAGTATTCTTACAGCTTCACCATAAAGATCACCGTTTATCACTACATTTGCATCTTTAACATTCTCATTTGCATCTATCGTATAACGGCTATCTGTGATAAAAAATGCTTCAGAGCCTAATCGAAGGTAGAGTGCATTATCACAAGAATAGCCACATTCATAATAGATGGCATTTTCGTCTTTGAGCATGTAGTTCATTATGATTCCTAAAAGTGTTTTCTTTACAAAAACTCGTTCCCATGCTTCGCGTGGGAATGCATATACAAAAATTTAAAAGATTGGAAATTATTTAGCCATCAAAAAGATAAATATGCATTCCCACGTACAACATGGGAACGAGAGTGAAATGTTTCTTACGCTTGTGCTTTAGCCTGTTGCTCTTTAATCATCTTAACTTCATTAAGTATCTGAGTCATACCTACCATCGCCAAGTGGTAACCAAACGGTCCCATACCTGTGATCTGACCAGCACATACAGGTGCCGTCAATGAAGTGTGTCTAAACTCTTCTCTTTGGTATATGTTTGAAAGGTGTACTTCAAGTGTAGGTATCTGTACAGCAGAGATAGCATCTCTGATAGCAATAGAAGTATGTGTATACGCCGCAGGATTAATAATGATACCATTTGCATCACCCATACACTCCTGGATACGATCTACGATCTCCCCCTCTAAGTTAGACTGAAAAAACTCAATATCAAGTTTATTTTGCTCCGCAAATGCTTTCATTTGAGAGTGGATATCTTCTAACTTCATCGGACCATATATACTTTGCTCTCTTACACCGAGCATATTAAGATTTGGACCTTGGATTACTACTATTTTCATTTTGTGCCTTGTTTATTTTATTTAGGTATTATTCTATCTAAATATATTAAAAATGAGGCAAAATGAAGATAATTAGTGCAGACTTTATCTACACCCCAAACGGCTTTATAGAAAATAAAGCTGTAGCTTTTACTGAGACTATCAAAGAAATTGCTGATCTTGAGGTTTTAGAGACAAAATATCCAGATGCCAAGATCATTCAGACAGAAGCTAACTCTGTACTCTTTCCCGGCTTTATCAATACCCATGTACACTTGGAATTTTCTTCAAACAAAACATCACTCAAATACGGCTCATTTATGCCTTGGCTTGACTCGGTTATAGAGCATCGTGAAGACCTTGTAGGTGCATGTGACAACAGCGTTATGATGGATGAATGTGAAAGTATGTTACGTTCAGGTATTACCACTTTTGGTGCCATTTCAAGCTTTGGTAATGAACTTGAAGTGTGTGAGAAAGCACCTCAAAGAGTCGTCTTTTTTAACGAACTCATAGGTTCAAATGCTCAATATGCTGACATGCTTTACGGTGATTTTATGGAACGTCTATCAGCTTCAATGTCTTGTGATGCTGCTTCACACATTACCCCCGCTGTTGCCATACATTCACCCTATTCTGTACATCCTATCATCTTGCAAAAAGCTGTGAATGTTGCCAAACAGCATCAGCTTCCTCTCTCAGCTCACTTTTTAGAGTCACAAGCTGAACGTGAATGGTTGGAAAGTGGTGAAGGTGAACTTAAAGGCTTTTTTGAAAAGTATTTTAATACTTCTACCCCGGTGACTAACATAGAAGAGTTCATGCATGCATTTGACTCTTATCCGACACATTTTACTCACTGTGTGCAAGCCACTAGTGAAGAGCTAACCTATCTTTCCAACAAAGGTCACAGCATCGCACACTGCCCTCGATCCAACCGTTACCTTGGATGTGGTAGACTTGCTATAGAAGAGTTGCAACTGCCTTTCTCTGTCGCAACAGATGGTCTAAGTTCAAATGACTCTTTAAATATATTTGATGAGTTGAGAGCTGCTCTACTCTTGCATAATGATATTCCCATCCAAGAACTTGCCAATAACCTACTAAAAGCAGTTACTTCTGATGCAGCAGATAGTTTAGGTATGGATTGTGGTAAAATAGAAAAAGAAAAACTTGCAGACTTTGCAGTCATTACACTCAAAGAGACACCCAAAAGATCTGATGAACTTGCACTTTGGAGCATATTGCACACCAAAGAAGTTTCAGAAGTATATATAGAAGGAATTAAATATGTTTAAGACTTTAGGAAATATAGTTAAATGGATAGGTCAACACTTTATGGGGATGCTTTTTTTACTCATAGCATTTGTAGTACTAACTCCATCATCATCCACACAACTCAGTACTGCTAACTTACAGGAGATAAAACTCCTGGGTCCTATCATGAGTGCTGATACTGTACTTAAAGAGATAGAAGCTGCACAAAAAGACACTAAAATCAAAGGTGTTCTACTCGACATCAATTCTCCTGGTGGTGCAGTTCCTCCCTCTATAGAAATCGCCTATGCGATCAAAGAACTTAAGAAACATAAACCCGTAGTAGCTTATGCATCAGGTATTATGACCAGTGGATCTTACTATGCATCTATCTATGCAAATACGATCATTGCAAATCCAGGGTCTATCGTTGGCTCGATTGGTGTTATCATGGAGAGTGCCAATGTAGAAGAACTTATGAATACTGTAGGGGTAAAGACACAGATCGTTAAACAAGGTAAGTTTAAAGAAGCGGGTACGCCTACCAGGGAGTGGACAGCAGAAGAGAGAGCAGAGCTTGAAAGACTAACTAAAGACACCTATAACCTTTTTACAAAAGATGTGGCTGATGCCAGAGGTCTGGATATCAATAATGCAACAGATTATGCAGATGCACATATCTTCTCTGCACATAGAGCAAAAAAAGCAGGACTTATAGACAGAGTCGGTGTAAAATTTGAAGCAAAGAAAGAGCTGGAGACACTTGCAAAAGTGACTAAGCCATCATGGAAAGAAAAAGATAAATTGGAGTCTTTTTTTGACAAACTTGGTACAGAAAGTATCATGAAGATACAAAACTATTTTTGGGGACTTAAAGCATCGTTATAGTCTTCACTCTATAGTAAAAAAAATCTTTCTACGACCAAGATCTAAAGATGAAGCTCGTGAAGATACTTTCACCTTCAAAGTATTTTGATCTAAAAAAGTAACCTTGAGCTTTCCTTTATACTTGTAAGAGTTTATGATATTATTTTTTGAACCGGGGACAATATAAAGTACAATGTTCTCACCTGCCTTTAGTGTAATATCAGTACGATCTTTAGTAATTCTATAAACCTTATTTTTTAATTTTGTTGTTCTGAATGCCCAGCGTTTTTGTATCTGTTTACCATCTGCTATCGCCTTAAACTCTGCCGTATACACTGTTGAGAAATCAAGTCTTTTTAAAGGCATAAGTGCAAACTCTAATTTTTTAAAAAGATTATTGTGATCATTGTTGTGTTGAAGTATCTTCGTCTCTTTTATCTCTTTACCTTTATCATCATAAAGGCGAAACGATTTGAGTTGTACATTTTTGTAGTTTGCAGGATTGAACTGTACAGAGACAGGAAAACCACTTACCTTATGATACGGTAAAGGATCTGGAGACTCATTATAAAAAGCCGGCCAAATATCTTCTTGTCCTGAGTAAGGATAAACTATTATTGCTCTATTTTTACGTCTAACTAAATCTTTTTTCTTTTCAAACAGAGATTTAGGTATCATTTTATTACTATTTTTACAGATTTTTTTCATGTAGTATTTACCACTTTCCATAATAAAAGTTTGTGAACAGAGTTTCGAGATACCTTTAGAACCCAAATTATATACATAAGCCGATGTCATTCTTCTTTTTTTCTCTGTACTGTAAGAACCTATACCGATCTCATCTTTGTCAAAATCTAAAAATACAAAACGATGATATATCGCAGAGAAAAGGTTGTCAATTGATTTTTTTTCTCCATCTTGATTCACAGAAATATTTTCCATTACAAAAGCTGACTGATACCCTGCATTTACCACACGTTTAGACGGTGTTGTACCTGAAAAGAAGTATCGATCTCTTTTTTCATAATGGCCATGTACTTGATTATGTATGATATATTTTGCATGTGAGGAGGCAGATTTCTGTAATGCTTTATTGGATTTAAGTTTGATAAGGCCGGCATTAGATCTTATAGAATTAAGATAGTCAAAACCCTTTGTAGCTGTAGATGCTTCGATCCAAAAAGTAAAAAGGGTTAAAAGAGTAAATAAATGTAAAAAAGTTTTAAACACCATAGTATCTATATAGCATTTGCTGCTTGCAAGAAATCCTCTGCAATTGTCTTGGGATCTTCCAAACCTATAGAAACACGGATAAGTCCTTCATGTACGCCTAAGAATTTACGTGCATCCTCATCAAAATCAGAATAAATCGTACTTGTCATGTGTAATGCAAGACTTCTATTATCACCAATATTTGCTGTCAATATAACCAATTTAAGATTATTAAGCAAAGTAAATGCTCTCTCTTTTGTACCACAATCTATGCTAAGAAGAGGTCCACAGCCTTGTGCAAAATCTGCTTTATAACGTGCATTATCGGGACTTGATGGAAGTGATGGATGATTTACAGTTACGCCTTCAGGAAGTTTCTCATCCAAAATAGCACTTACCTTCTCAACACTCTTATTGATACGTTCTACCCTTAATGCAAGTGTCTCTAATCCTGTCATGGTCATGAATGAACCAAAGGCATTAGCAGTCATCCCAAAGTCACGAATCGCACGTTTTTTACAAATAGGTATGAAGGCTTTTTTACCCATCTTTTTTACAATTTTATGTACATCAGCATACTTTTCATTAAGTAGTTTATCACCCTCTTCTTTTACTGCTCTAAATACTGCTATACCGCCCAATGCTGCTGAGTGTCCTGACATATTTTTTGTAGAAGAGTGTACAGAGATATCTGCGCCCATTTCTAACGGTCTAAGTAGAAGTGGTGTAGCAGTATTATCTATCATTACCAGAGTCTCATATTGATTACATAGATCAATGATCCTCTGTACATCCGGAAGTGTAAGACTTGGATTACCTACAGACTCAAAAAGCACCATCTTTATACCACGTTTTAATGTACTCTCTATATGTTCAAAGTCATCTACTTCACAAAAAGAATTACTCACACCAAAACGTACCAGTGTATCATTTACCAGTGAATATGTACCACCAAAAAAACCACCTATACATAACAGTTCGTCACCTGTATTCAAAAATGCTGTACATACCATAGAGATAGCCCCCATACCTGAGGATGTTGCAATGGCACCAAACCCACCTTCCATCTTTGCTACAATACCCTCCAATTTTGCATTGGTAGGGTTACCTACTCTTGCATAAAGAGGTTTATTGACCTGAGCAGAAAAGATGCCTTCTGCCTCTTCTGCATTTTGGTAACCAAAAGCGGCAGATGGTGTAATAGTCGGTGCGACAGGTCCAACTCTAGAGCCTACATTATGTACGAGTAAAGTATTGAAGTGGTCAAAATCTGTGGGATTGTTCATGGTCGTTCTTCCTATATAGAGTAATTCAGTGTATCAATTGCTTTAAGTTGATAATTTTTAAGTTCCGAGAGAGGTATTTCAAATACTTTTGAAACATTCGTTTTAAGATCATCCCAAAAGAGCTCTAAACCTTTATTGTCAGGTTGAGGAATAGGTGTAAGTATATCTGACTCCAAGACCACCACTACATCTTTAAGTGTGATATCCTTGAGATCCTTTGCAAGTTTGTACCCGCCATGCGCACCTTTTATACTGATCAGTAGCCCCTGCTTTTTAAGTTCTAACAGTATCTGTTCTAAAAAATTTTGGGGGATAGACGCTTTTGCAGCGATTTCTTTGATCTTGAGTACTTCTTTACCCTCTATATCACCTAACTCTTGAAGTGCAGCGATAGCATAAACTGTTTTAGTCGATATTCCTACCATAAGATAAAAACCTTTTCATTGAACTTTGGTTCAGAAGATTATTTCAAATTATGAACGTTTATGATCTTTCATACTATTCATGATTTGAATTGCGTAGTATATCTTACATCCTATACAAAAATCGAATAATGTCTCCATTAATGCGCAAATAAAAAGAATAGCAGTAATTCCTGTAGCAATTGATGTAAATCCTGCTACATAAAACAGCACTAGAAAAAGTGAAATAATTAATCCAAGATATAATGCAAATCTTTTTGGAGATTCATCACAAGGTTTAGGCGCAACACCCCAACCTGACAAAATAAATTTTCCAATCATATGAAAAGGACTCAAGTTTTGTTGACGTATTGTTCTCATAAAAAAGTCAAATAAAAGTATAAGGGCAAAAACACTCTCTTGCGTAAGAAGCAGTATAACAGTAAAAAGAGCAACTTGGAAAGAGATGACTCTTACCATATTTGAGTCTACTCGTCTAGTGGATATGGGACAAACTTGTGCCATTGTAGTTCCTTAAAATAAATCATATAATATATTAGAAGCACCTCTAAATACCCTAGATCCATTTACCACATTTATTTATATTTCTCAAGTTTTATTAACAATTTAGGGGAGACAATAAAACTCCAAGAAAATAAATAAATGCCCTTGTCCTGTGTAAATATCTAGGGTTTTTACAAGTGCTTATTTAAATAAATTGATGTATTGTATCCGAAAATAAAATTAATATCAAGTATATCTATAGATTTAATGAAAATATTTATCTTTTTATTAATAAAATGCTTAATAGACCAACGATACACACATCATGCACAAAGACTCTGTACTATATATCTACTATTATATAGGAGTCATTATGCGTACGACCATTTTATCTCTTTGTTTTGTAAGTGTTCTGCAAGCACAAAGTATTAACCAACTTATAGAACAAGCATTAGTGAAACACCCTTCCCTGCATGCCATAGAACACCGGCTTTCAGCTATGAATGAACGTATAGAAGCAAGCCAGAAATTTTCTAATCCTGATATCTCTTTTACAATAAACAATATTCATTTTAATGATCCTTCTAACCGTTCCATAGAACCCATGCAGTATGAAGCGATTAACTTAAAACAAAAATTTCCATGGTTTGGAAAGATTGATGCACGTAAGAGCTATACTATGTCCCAAAAAGATGTCATTTTGGACTCTTATGATGTAGCAAAAATAAAACTTGCTGAAGAGATACGTATGATAGCTTACACGGTAAAAGAACTTGAAGCACGTATTGCGATAGTAAACAAATACAGATCTGTAGCAAATCAAAATATCAAACTTTATACTTCCTATGCATCTACTCAAACTAAAAGCCATACAAGTTCTATGTCTGCTTCTTTACTTCTATCTAAAATAAAAATTCGTGCCCAGCGTTATAACACTATACTTAAAAGTCAAAAAGCAAGATTGGACTACCTTATACAAGGGAAGATAAGATCTGTTTCTAATATACTTAAGATTACTGCACCTAAAACTTTAGGTTCTTACCTTTCAAAACTCGAAAACAATCCCGTATATCGTATGAAGCTCTCAGAAGAAAATGTTGCTTCAGCCAATAAAGTCATACTAGAGTTAAGTAAGAATCCTGATCCCTATGTGAAAATGGGATATTTTCACCGTACGGAGTTTGAAGACTATGCTTCAATTACTGTTGGTTTTTCCTTTCCCCTTTATGGTACAGAAGAACTGCATACAGAATCTGCACGAAAAGAGATACTAGCTGCCAAAAGTGCCTCTTTAGACTATAGATCTTCTCTGGAAAGTGAGATAGAGATCATGTATGCAAAACTTATAGAAGCCTATCATATATATACGATCATAAAAAATGAAAGTTTGCCTCAACTTGAACATATGTTTGAGCTCAGTCAATCCAACATTCAAAGAGGAGGTGACCTCTTTGCCTACACAAGTCTTTTAGAGCAGAAACTTACATTGGAAGAAGAGCTTATATCCATCAAAGCTGAATACCTAAGAACTGAGGCAAAACTAAAATCACTTACAGGAGTACTATAATGTTAAAGTTGATCATGCTACTCTTACTTCCTCTCATACTACTCTCTGAAACAGCCATGAAATGTGAAGCAGGTAAATGTTCTACAGGTGATACGAGTATGGCGAAAGAGATTCCTAAAAGAACCATCAGTGACACAAGGAAACCTACTATAGAACAACTCTTTAATGTAAAAACAGTTCAAGTTAAAGAGATGAGAACATCACAAAAACAGGTCAATTATGGACACATAGTTGCTCAAGACTCACGTAGAGTAGATGTTTTGGCATGGTACTCCGGTTTTGTTGACACACTCTATGCAGACAGTATGTACAAAAAGGTTGAGAAAGGGGAACTTTTAGCAAAAGTATACTCTCCAGAGGTCTATCAGGCGAAACAGGACTACCTGAACTCTTTCAATTACAATATAGATCATGCTGCCCCAGCTATGCTTCAGTCTGCAATGGCAAAACTTTCACTCTTGGGCGTAAGTAAGCATGAAATAGAACAGATACAAAAAGAGCGTACTGTAGATGAATTTACAATGATCTATGCACCGATGTCGGGATGGATATTTGAAAAGAATGTCAATCAGGGTTCCTCTTTTAACTCTAAGAAGAAACTTTTCCAGATCATCAATCTTGACAAAGTATGGGCAGAAGTAAAACTATTTCAAAATGAGTTAAAAAAACTGGACTCTCTTCAAAACTTTAAAGTTATGCCAAAAGCTACTAACAAAATATATAAAGCAGAAAAATCACTTCTCTACCCTATGCTAGATCCAAAAGAAGCTACAGCTACACTCAGATTGATACTTAAGAATGAAGATGGCCTACTAAAACCCGGTATGTATGTGAAAGTGCTTTCTTTTTCAGCTGATAAAAACCGCTTGATCATCCCAAGAACAGCAGCTATTCGTAAGAACGGTATCTGGTACGCTTTCCTTGCTACAGAATTTAAGGGTGAATATGAACCTATAAAAATAGAACTTAAACCCTTAGATAACAAGAATTTTGAGGTTCTAAAAGGTCTAAACCATTCTGATACTATCGTAAATAATGCACTATTTATGATGGATTCTGATGCTCAGATCAATGGCATATATTAAGGGATAGATAATGATTGAAAAATTAATTGCATTTTCTGTAAAAAATCGTTTTCTTGTCTTAATGTCTACCTTATTCATCATCGTAGGGTCTATATGGGCTATGAAAAACACTTCTCTTGATGCACTGCCAGACCTCTCCCCCCCTCAGGTTATCGTTCAAGTGACATGGAAAGGGCAGAGTCCTGAGATCATTGAAGATCAGGGAACCTACCCCTTAGTATCACAGTTTCTTGCTATTTCAAACATAGAGACAGTACGTGGTTTTTCTGTATATGAAAATGCGCTCATATACATCATCTTTAAAGAAGGTACAGACCTTTACTGGGCTAGATCTCGTGTCCTTGAACAACTTGCATCCATACAAAGTCAACTACCAGATACTATGGAAGTCACACTGGGACCTGATGCATCCGGTGTGGGGTGGGCCTATGAGTATGCACTTACATCCCAGACTAAAACGCTTGATGAACTCAGAACCCTTCAAGACTACTACTACAAATACGCACTTATGGGTGTTGACGGGGTCTCTGAAGTAGCGAGTATTGGTGGCTTTATACCAACCTATCAGATAACTATCAATAATGATGCCCTTGTACAGTATAATCTTTCCATCTCTGATATCTCTAAGACACTACAGATGAATAATAACGATACAGGGGGACGTATTGTCATTCAAAATGGTTTTGAATGGATGGTACAGGCGAAAGGATACATCAAAGACCTTGATGAGATACGTGATCTAGTTGTCACAACAAAAGATGGAGTACCCCTTACTCTTGCACAGCTTGGTCGTGTAGAGATGGTACCGGGTGCACGACGCGGTATGGCTGATCTCAATGGTGAAGGTGAAGTGGTCGGTGGTATAGTCATGGTACGTTATGGCGAAGATGTCTACTCTGCCATCAAACGCATAGAAGCTAAAATGGATGAACTTAAGATTGATGATGTTAAAGTAGTTACCACCTATGACCGTTCAGGCCTCATAGAAGCAGCCATTAAAACCCTGCAAACTACCCTGTTTGAAGAGAGTATCATCGTCATCATAATCATTGGTCTGTTCTTGATGCACTTTAGATCGACACTGATTATGCTAATCGTCCTTCCTTTAACGATAGCCCTGCCATTCCTACTTATGAAACTTTTTGGTATCGGTTCAAATATCATGAGTTTAGGGGGTATAGCCATAGCTATTGGAGCCATGGTCGATGCCTCCATCGTTATGATAGAAAATGCCCACAAAGCTATACATAAACAAGAAGAAGAAAACGCTAGAGAACTTACTAACGCTGAACGTATCGCTGTCATTGTTAAGTCATCACAACTGGTTGGTAGACCTATCTTTTTTGCTTTGGCACTTGTTGTAGTCTCTTTTCTACCTATTTTTGCACTCTCCGGGCAGGAAGGACTTCTCTTTTCTCCACTGGCATTTACAAAAACTTTCGCCATGACAGCCGGTGCAGTACTTTCCATAACACTGGTACCTGTACTAATGATCTATTTTGTAAAAGGAAAGATCATACCCGAAACGAAAAATCCTCTCAATCGTTTCTTTATTTGGCTCTATCATCCTATTTTAATTTACGGATTAAAGCTCAAGTATCTCATTATATTACTTGCTGTTGGTGGATTGGCTTTTGCCGTACCTCTCTACCAAAAGTTAAACTGGGAATTTATGCCCATGCTTAATGAACAGACCATCATGTATATGCCTGTAACACCTTATGGAATATCCGTGGATCAAAGTAAAGTATTGACACAAAAAACTGATAAGATCATCAAAAGTTTCCCTGAAGTAGATACAGTATTTGGTAAAGGTGGGCGTGCGAACTCCCCTACTGACCCTGCACCTTTAGGGATGCTGGAAACTATCATTACCTTTAAGCCAAAATCTGAATGGAGAAAAGGTATGACCTATGAAAAGCTCATGGCAGAGATGGAAGAAGCATTACAGATACCGGGTCTTGTTAATTCATGGACTTACCCTATTCGTGGTCGTATAGATATGTTACTCTCAGGGATACGTACGCCTATAGGTATCAAACTTTACGGTAATGATGCTGATGGACTACAAGAAATAGCACAGCAGATAGAGTCCAGACTACGTGGGCTTAAAGGTACACAGTCTGTCTTTTCAGATCAGGCATCAGCTGGTTTCTTTATAGATATAGACATTGATACTGAAGCATTGCAACATTATAACATCAGTAAATCACTCATTCAGGAGTATACCTCCGCTGCTATCGGTGGGAAAAAGATAACCACCATGTATAAAGGTTTAGAGCGTTACCCTATAGCACTTCGTTTTGAAGAAGAGGAGCGTAGGAACCTTGATGATATCCGTAATATACAAGTAAAAACACCTCTAGGTTTTGTACCACTTTCTACCTTTGCAAAAGTGGAATATCGGCAAAGTGCTTCTGTCATCAAGTCAGAGATGGCTACACCAGTCACTTTTGTATATATCACACCACAAACAGCTATATCTGCTACCAAATACAAAGAAAAAGCTATGCGTGTTCTTGAAGACCTGAAACTTCCTGCCGGATACTACTTAGAGTGGGCAGGACAGTCAGAATATCTGGAGTCTGCCATGCAAAAGATCAAGTGGATCGTGCCAACGGTACTCTTAATTATCTTTGTACTCATATACTTTGCACTCGGACAGATAGTACCGACACTCATAGTCTTCTTCACACTGCCATTTGCACTTTTTGGAGGATTAGTCTACATCGATATGTTAGACTTTAACATGTCTATTGCTGTCATCGTCGGCTTCTTAGCACTTTTAGGTGTTGCCGCAGAGACTGCGATTGTTATGATTGTCTATTTGCAAGAGAGTGTAGAAGAGATAAAAGAACACACAGGAAAAGAGTTTAACAGAAAGTACCTCTCTCATGCTATTTATGAAGGTGCCGTTAAAAGGGTAAGACCTAAGCTTATGACAGTATTTGCCATCTTAGCCGGCCTACTGCCTATTATATATACTACAGGAGTAGGAAGTGAAGTAATGCAACGTATTGCTGCACCTATGATAGGGGGTGTAGTATCTTCAGCGATATTAAGCCTTTTACTCATTCCTATCTTCTATGATATGTATGAAAAGTACCTCTTAAAAAAAGATAAAACACTTACTATCAACCAAAAGGAGACAACATTATAAAATTAAAAATATTGATAACAGCATTTTTTACACTTATACTCATTTCAGGCTGTGCAGGGGAAAAAAAAGAATCAATCACAGAAGGTGGTATGAAGTGTGGTCCTGGTAAATGTGGAGCAAGTATGGTAGATGGTTCAGCAATACTAGTAAAAAAGAAGATGAACATCTTAGATCAACTTAGAGAAAATGATGATAGACGAGAATGCGTACTCTCAGCAATGACAACGAAAGAGCTGTATAACTGTGTACGTGTAGAAGTGACCGGAAGGATCAGTACAAAATGTTCAGCAGACAACACGAAACAAGTACCCGGCAAAGAAGCACCTGCAATGAAATGTGAAGCAGGTAAATGTGGAAGTAATATGTAAATACTAAATGATAAGTGATACACGTGTGTAACTTATGTAAAATTGTAATACAAATAAATAAAATTTATTAAATTGATCAATTATACACAATTAATTCACAAAGATTATGCTACTATGCTTTTATCATACAAAAAGGAACAATATGAAACATATAACAAAGTTAGCAATAGCGGCACTTTTAGGTCTTGCTGTAATGACAACAACAGCATCTGCAGGAAGTATTAGTAAAGGTCAAAAGATCTACACTAAAAAGATCAAAGGTCAGTGTGGTGATAAAATTGCTACTGATTTTACTAAAGTGTTAAAACAAGCAGAGTGGGAAGCACTTTTTAAAGCTGGAACTTTTGAAGCTAAAGTCAAAGAATTATGTCCAGATATGAAAAAATACAAAGCGAAGTGGACTGAAGACTTATTTGAATTTGCACATGAATATGCTGCAGATGGTGAAGATATGGAGTGTTAATCTAACACTTTATATCTAGATGAGCCATAAGGCTCATCACCTCTTTTCTAAAAATCACTACATACAAACCATTAACTTCTTTTCTTTTACAAACAACAAATAAATAATGTACAATAAAACTTCCTCTTCTTGTATAGTTTTCATTATAAAACCTCTTATATAGGATATTTTATAAAGTTTTCTATTGAAGGAGTAGACTTTGTGCCACGTAAACGTCTCTACAGCGAGAAACGTTAAAAATATGTTAGATTATAAGGTTATTACTTATAAGCATAAAAAAGTGACATTTAATTAACAATTTTTCATTTTGAATCATTACTTCACTGACACCTTTTGATAACAATCACTTAATCAATTCTAAAAAAAGTATCCTATAAGTGTCTACATTAATATAATATTGCAGTAAATTACTTATTTAATATATTTGTGATAGTATTAATTTAAATTGCATATATAGAATTTCTATCAGCTGTAGTAATATAAATTTACTACAAGAAAACAGGAGAGAAAAAATGAAAGAAGTTAAAACTATATTGGTTGCTATTGACTACTCTGCTATGGCAAATGAAGCACTCAAGAGAGCTATCTCCATTGCAAAGAAAAAAAACGCACAGCTTATTGTAATGCATGTTATAGAACCCCCATTTATTGAGTCACCATTTTTAAAACTTGTAGACAAAGATGAAATCAAGTTAGAACTTGCAAATAATATAGATGAACTTAATGCAGAAGCTAATCTTAAATATGCTCTCTTTGTTGAATCTGGTATGACGGTAGGTACTATCGCTCGTAAAGTAGAAACAACTAAGGCTGACTTGCTCATTATCGGCACACATGGAAAAGATGACATCAGAAGTAATTATTTCGGGTCTACTGCATTAAAGCTTATCCAAAAGACACATATTCCAGTACTTATTGTGAAAAATGAAGTTAACAATAGCTATCAAAAAATACTTGCACCAACTAATTTGTCTGATTATTCTAAAGAGAGTATTTTGTTTGCCAAGACGCTTTTCCCTAAACCTTCTATAAAATATCTATATGCTTTTGAGAGCGTAGATGAAGTGCAGGCTTTAAGATACCATATTAGCAGCGAACAGATGAATAAATTTAAAATTGAATTACTTTTAGATGCAAAAACAGCATTAGAAGAATTTGTGGAAGAAGTTGGTGAAGGAGAAAAGAGACTCATTCATTTTGAAGCATCCATCAATGAAGACATCTTAGAATATCTCACAAAAGATAAAGCCAACCTACTTGTATTGGGATCAAAAGGTGTTAATGATCTAAACTCATTTCTCTTTGGCTCAACCGCATCTTTTTTGATACAGAGATCACCTATTGATGTACTAGCATATGTTCCAATGATAACACACAACAAATAAAATAAGTTACTAATTAATCTCTACTGCTTCAATGAAAACCTTATAAAATTATATATTGAGCCACTTGCAAATTCAAGATCACCAAGTGGCTAATTCTTTATAA
>CAZBLM010000035.1:0-21442 GCA_964492675.1 uncultured Sulfurovum sp. | reverse complement strand
CATAATGTACTTGGGAATAGAAAAGTAAAACTTTAGAAATAAATCAAAATTTTGCTTTTAAATTGTATCAAAGTTAAAATTATCAACAAACTCAATTTTCTTTATTACAGTTTCTATTTGTTTATCTAATCTATAATCACCCCACTGGTCTGGAGAATACTTTAACGTATGAATATAAGTATTCAACTTATTATACTCTTCACTATATACTTCCAATGTTTCTAATTTTTCCTCTTTTTGAAGTATAAGATTTTGAAACTCATCAGAATTCTTACCCGTTGCATCAATTATAGCTTCTACAATTATTTCAAAACCTCTCTGAGTAGGATTTTTTAATTGAACTAAAAGTTTATTCTTAATAGATTCAATATGACTACCATCTTCAATAAATTCGCGATATAGTTTGGAATCATACAATTTTAACATTTCAAAAAAAGCCAAAGTTGTAAAATGTACTTCATATAACCTTGGTTCCATTGTTTGAAACATAATATTTAATTTTATAAAAAAATGTTCAATAACTCTAAGTGGTAATGTAAATATTAAAGCTAATTTTTTAATCAATTCTACATAATCTAATTCATGTCTATGAACAGTTATACCTTTAGATATTAATATACTTCCTAACTCAAATTTATCATATAAATAATGACAATAGTTTTCTATATTTATATTATTTAACTTGTATTCTAAATCTATAAATCTACGTAAATAGTTTTCTGTATCAATATTTCCATATTGTGACTTAATAGATTCAGAAAGTTGTTTTTTATCAATAGAAAGTACAAAAATAAGTTTTTCAATGCCAAATATATGTTTTAATCTCTCTAAAAGTTCAATAGCATATAAAGGTCTACATCTGTCCAATTCATCAATAAAAATCACTAAAGGTTTATCAGAATCTATCTGTTCAATAATTTGATGGAGAAGTTCTTTAAATTTAATGGTAACTTCTTTATCACTATCATAACTATCTATCAATTCTTTAGCTACTGATTCAGTTACAGCACCAATTGCAGATTCAACACCTTTATCTAAATCCAATACACCAGCTGTAGCACCCTTAATAAAAGCAGGTAAACCTCTTTTTATAATTTTTCCACTAGTTGATTTTAATTCGTCAAGTTTTTTAATTAAATTTTTATCTTTGGGAAACTTTTCTGATATATATGAGTTTAGTTCTCCCATGATAGAAATTAATGGTTCTTTTGAAAAATCATCCTCCCAAGCACTAAAATAAATACTATGCACACTTAACTCATTTTCTAAATATGATTTCCATAACTTTACAAAAGTTGTTTTACCTGTACCCCAACTTGCATTTATACTTAAAACAAAAGGCTCTTGAGTAGATATCAATAACTTTGATAAATCTTTTATAGTCTCTTCTCTATTTAATTTATCGTTCAGAAAAATATTACCTTTATCAATATCAATTTCACTATTTTTTTGAATCATATTTCATCACCATCCTCAAAGCCCTCCGGCAACTCCAAAGCCTCTATATGCCCAAGCGCACCACTCCCTGCTATGCCCTGCAACGAACCATACATCTCAGTAGTATTTTGCAACACTCCATCTATAAGCTTCTGTCTACGTTTCCAGCTTGCCATGAGAGAACGGCGTTCTTTGTCTAGTTCTGTTTGCATGGTCATGAAACCATCTACTATGGACTTCATCTGCATGGAGAACTCGTTACCCGTGAGGTAGTTGTAGAGTAAGGTCATTTTGTCACCCCTGTTCTCTTCACGTTGTACGGTTTTGTGTACACGTATGAGACTCTCACGCAAGAGTGAAGCTGAGCCTTTAAACTCATCTAGACTACATACCCAGATGCCGTCCACAAAGCCCATGCGATCCATGTCATTTGGGTAGACAGAAGTCACAAGCACACCTAAGTCAGCGTTGACCTTCAACATATCTTGTTTGAGTTTGGTTATCCAACCGTCTGACCAAGCTTTAGTGTTCTTAGACTCATAGCAGATGACCCCGCAGTTTTGTAACTCACGTGTATGTATGGTCTGCACACAGTCTGCACCGAAAGCACCTTTTTTGACCTCATCGACCGTGTCAAAAGGAAACTGTGAGCTAAGCCATGACTCTATGGCAAGTTCTAAAGCTTCACCCTGTATCTGCATACTACTCTGCTCTGCTTTACGCTTGGCATTTTCGATGTCACGCTTCATCTGCTCTATCTGTTCATCTTTGGCTTTGAGTTTGAGTTCATTTTCATCGGCTACTTTTTTGGCTAGACGTTCTTTTTCCTCTTCAGCTATTTTTGCCAGTTTCGCTTTTTCTAGTCTCAACTCATCACTCAAAGCCTTTTGTGCTTCCAGTTTTGCAGCTGCTGTAGCTTCCTCTTTTGCCCTTTTGAGTTGTTCTATCTCTATCTTCGCAGCATTAAGCTCCTGCACCTGCTTTGACTTCTCATCTATCTCTTTTTGGAGCAGTGCTACAGACTCACTCTGCTCTTCCACCAACTCTTTTTTCAGCTCATCATACTGTTTTTGTCTCTCTACTTTGAGTTGTTCGCGTGTCGCTTTTTTTAACTCCTCATCGAACTTCTCTTTCTCTTCTTTAAGAGCATCTTCTTTGGCTTTGAGAGTATCAAGATGCGTTTTGTACTCTTTACGTTTTGCTTCTATCTCATCTTTGAGTTTCTTTTGATCTTGCAAATGCTGTTGTTTGAACTTCTCTTCTATCTGATGGTAAAAGATCTCATCGATGTCTATATGGGTTCCACAGTTGGGACATTTTATGGTATTTTGAGCTGACATGACACTTCCTATATTCTTAATTATAGTATGATAACCTATTATACAAAGAGAATGTAACATTTATGTCATATTGACATATAATATACAAAAAGGATTTTTTTGAGACTCTTTATCGCTTCGCCTGTCAAACTGGATAACTATGCTTCTATCAAAGAGGATTTCAAAGATATCATCGAAGGTAAATGGGTAGAAGAAGAGAAGCTTCATCTCACGTGGGTCTTTCTAAGTAAACACCCTACACTACAAGAGACAAAAGAGAAGATGGCAGCACTGACAAATCTGGAGAGTGAAGTAGAAGTAGCTGAGCTGGGGTTCTTTGGTACGCCGCCTCGTATCTTTTTTGCCAAAGCCCAAGAGAAAGCACTTTACGAAAAAGCCCGAAGTTTTAAAGAAGCCGGATTTGAGATGTACCGCTTCAAGCCGCACATTACTCTCTGCCGTATAGAGAAGATACTTGACTACAGAGCCTATAAAGAAAAGATGAAAACCTATAGAGAGAAAAAGCTAGGGGTCATCCTGCCTCAGATCATACTTTATCAGAGTAAACACACTTCAAGAGGTATGAAGTACCAAAGTTTGTTTGAGGTAGATTGACTATAAAGCAAAATAAAATATTTTACTTTTTATCTATATTCTCTACCGCTTTGTCTATCTCACCTAAAAAACCTTCTATCTTTTTACCAAACTCTTCTATGAAGCTTTTTGTCTTTTTAAGGTCTATGTTGATGTTGTCTTTATCGACTTTGATACCCACGTTTTCCGCCATATCTACTTTACCTTCAGAGATATCTTTTTCTAAATTCTGAGCAGCACCTTCAAAGGTTTTTTGCAGGGTGTCAAAAAACGCTTTGGTTTGATTGATGTCTATGTTGATCTTGTCATTACCGATATCTATACCGATCTTTTGAAAGAGGTCTTTGTCTTGTTCTGCCATCATTGTTCCTTTATAACTATGAGACCATTATAACAAAAATTGAAAGCGCTATACTTCTCTAGGGCACCTCTAATAATAGGTAATGCTCACAATGGGCTTTGCAAATGTAAGATGTTGCAAGAGGCTTTCAAGTCCTAGCCAAAGCTAAGACGAAGTAAGTATCTTGTGACAGGTTGCGTTTGCAAAGCCCACCCTACGGGCAATTACAGCTTCCGTCTATGCGTTGTTACTCTTTTTCAACTTAGCTACGGCTAGGTTTTCAAAAGAGTGCCTAGCCTAGACAAAAGCTGTAAATGTTGTGAGTATCACCTATTATTAGAGGTTCCCTTTAAGACTCAGTCCGACCTTGTTCTTCTCCAAGTCTATGCTTATCACCTCTATACGTGCCAAGTACTGGTTCACAGAGAGTACTTCGAGGGGATGTTTAATGCGTTTTTGGCTCATTTGGGAGATGTGTATCATCCCGTCATTTTTAAGCCCGATGTCTACAAATGCACCAAAGTCAGCGATGTTTCTTACTACACCTGAGACGATGCTACCTTCTCTCAGACTATTGATATCTGTCATCCCCTGCTTAAAAGGTATACTTGGTAACTCTTCACGCGGGTCAAACCCCGGTTTTGCCAACTCTTTGATGATGTCTTTGAGTGTTATCTCACCTACACCTAAGTCCCGCGCTATACTTTTTGTGTCACTCACCTCATCATACTTCTCTAACGCTTTGGCTACTGCGTAACTTTCAGGGTGTATGCCAGTGTTATCGAAGATACTTTTGCCACCGCGTATACGCATGAACCCAGCTGCCTGTTCATATGCCTTGGCACCCAAACCCTTCACTTTAAGCAATGCTTTTTTAGAGTCAAATACCCCTTCACTCTCACGGTGTTTGACGATATTTGCCGCCACAGTACTCCCCACACCTGCCACATAAGAGAGCAAAGAAGCAGAAGCAGAGTTCACATCTACACCTACCGCATTTACCAAACGCTCTACATTTTCATGGAGTTTACGCTCTAGTAACTTTTGGTCTACATCGTGTTGGTACTGCCCTATGCCTAAACTTTTAGGGTCTATCTTTACCAGTGTTGCCATAGGGTCACGCAGACGCCCGGCTATGGAGATGGCTCCGCGTATAGTGACATCCAGATCAGGGTACTCTTTAGCAGCGATGCTTGAAGCAGAGTAGACCGATGCCCCTGCTTCTGAGACTACCGTGTAAGGCAGTGTGAGTCCATCTGTGTTGAGTTTGGCAAAAAATGCCTGAGTTTCATTGGTTGCAGTGCCGTTTCCTATGGCTACACCCTGTATGTTGTACTTCTTCACCAGCTTGGCTACCACATCACGTGACTTTTCATACTCATCTCTCGGAGGTACAGGATAGATCACTGCATGGTCTAAGTAGGTACCGTTTTCATCTATGACAGCCAGTTTACATCCTGTACGGTAGGCAGGGTCAGCCCCCAGAAGTGCTTTACCTACTACAGGAGGGGTCATAAACAGTTGGGTAAGGTTCTTACCGAAAACTTCTATGGCAGAGGCATCCGCTTTTTCTTTAAGCAGTCCAAACACCTCACGTTCTATAGAGGGGTAGAGTAAGCGTTTAAACCCGTCTTTATACGCATCAAACAGCAAGGCTTTAGAACTTCCCATCCACTCTTTTAATTTATAGCGTTTGAGCGTATCTAAGTAACGTACTGTGTCTATGGTGAGTTTAACAGAGAGTTCTTTCTCTTTTTCACCTCTTTTGATCGCCAGATAACGGTGAGAAGGAATGTAGGCTATCTTTTCACTATGATATTTATAGTTTTTAAAACTACCGTTTTCCTGAAACTTTTTGGTGGCTTTGACTTCTATCATCCCGTGGCGCTGTACCATGTCACGCAGTACTTCACGCTCTTTGGCAACATCTGCATACCGTTCAGCGATGATGTCTTGTGCACCGCGTAGAGCCATAGCCGCATCTTTGACCTCACCTTTCACAAAACGCTCGGCTTCCTTCATAAATGCCTGTTTTTCCATTTTCGCAGACTGCAAGATGTTAGCTAAAGGTGTTAGCCCCTGCTTCATAGCAGTAGAGGCTCTGGTATTTTTCTTCTCTTTGTAAGGTCTGTAGAGATCTTCCAGTGCTGTCATGGTTTGGGCATTGTCTATGGCAGACCGTATCTTAGCATCTAAAAGTTCACGTTCTTTAAGTATATGCAGTACTTCCTCTTTACGTTCCAACAAACGTTTGGCCGTCATATAGACATCGTTGAAGAGACGCAACTGTTCATCATCAGCATTTCCCGTAAGCTCTTTACGGTAACGTGCGATGAAAGGGATGGTGTCACCCTTGTCTAAAAGGGTAAGTATGTTTTGTATCTGTTTTTCATTGAGGGTTGTTTTTTTAGCCAAGATGGCTACAAGGTTTTGCATGGGTTTCCGTTTACTATATTTTGAAAAAACTTTATTAGATAAAAGCTAAGATCGATGCAGTTACTGCAACATTAAGAGACTCAACACCTCTTTGCATAGGGATGGCGATACTTTCATTACAGATGCTCTCTATCTCTTTACTTACACCTTCACTCTCATTACCCAGTACAAAGATACTCTTCTCACCATAGCTCTGCTCTTTGTAACTTGTCTTTGCATGTGAAGAGAGTGTATAGAGGTCTGCGCCTTCAGATTTAAAAGACTCTAGGGTTTTTTTGAGGTTAGATGTTTTGATGATGGGCATTTTAAAGAGTGTCCCTACGGAAGCTTTGATAACCAAAGGACTTATCTGCGCAGCCCCTTTGGTAGGCAGAAGTATGGCATCTACATTTCCAGCGGCACAGGAACGTATGATCATCCCTAAGTTTTGAGGGTTAGTGACACCATCGAGTGCGATGATACGGTAAGCGTCATGGGAGGCTTTAAAATGTGCTTCATCTCCAAAGTGTTCTAACACAATATCCAGTGCCACCCCCTGATCCTGCTTGGCATTTTTTGAAATGCGTGAGAGTGCCTGTTTATCATGGTACTTTACTTCTATCTCTCTTTTTTTGGCGATGTGTTTCATCTCTTCAAGTACAGAAGCATCTTTGTTTGATTTGGAGAGATGAAGTTTATGTATAGTCACAGCATCATCTTCTAAAGCTTCCATCACAGCATTACGCCCGTAGATCGTCAGTACCTTGTCGAAAAATGCTTTTTTTGCCAAATATTCTGGAGAATCTTGCATGAAAGAGCCTTTTTTTTTCGTATTTTACCATCTTTACTTGCTACAATACACTATGGTTAAACTTTTTTACAAACTTACTCTACTTTTACTGCTGACACTTAGTGCAACAGTCCTTTATCAAAAACATACCTATGCCTACCATACACTTACACAGATCAACCCTATACCGCAAACAAAAAAACTCATAGTAGAAGAGCGTTATGTAGAAGCCTACAATTACCTAAATTACTTTATGGAATTCGACTATGTAAAAGAGAATCCTGATGCTCAGGCACTTTTAAAACAGATAGAAGATAAAAGAGCATCTTTTGAGTACAGATCAGAAAAATTTGCAGAGGGCATACGTACAGGTACAAGTGATGAAGCTTTGGGGAAAGCCTCTGCCATAGGTTCTGACTTTTTTCTCATCGGTGATCTACGTGACCTTGCTCTTGAAGGCACACATTACTACAACAATGAAGAGGTAGACAGTGTACTTGTTGCCTTATCCTCCATAGGGTTGGTTGCCAGTGCGAGTACACTCTTTACTTTAGGGAGCAGTGCTGTGGCAAAAAGTGGTGTGTCATTTCTGAAACTGGCACATAAAAGTAAAGCCATCCCAAAATGGCTCAATCAATACCTCATCAGACAAGGGAAACATATACGAAAAACCAAAGACATCAGTACACTGAAACCTCTTTTTCAAACACTCGACAGTCTGCAAAAACGTGTAGGTATCAATGACACGATCAAACTGCTTTCACGTACTGCTTCACTGAATGAGCTGAAAAGTGTTACAAAACTGACGCAACGTTATGGGAAGCAGACACCTATGCTGTTAAAACTCTCAGACAAGCAGGTATTAACACACACTGCCAAGCTAAGCAAAGTCAATAAACAGACGATCAATCTTGCTTCCACTTTTGGGGTCAATGGTTTTGTACATCTGCTTAAAGGTGGAGAGAAACATTTCATTAAAACAACAAAACGTATGAAAGCGTACTCTAAAGTGGGTTATAAAGGGGAGATATGGAAGATGTTTTTATCGCTCATGAAGTATCTTAGTGACACCGTACTCATACTGATCATGAGCATTGCATCACTGATGCTTTTACCATTTAGAAAGATGAAAAGGCTACTTACGCCTCACCATTCCAAGCGATCTTAGGTTTTCCATTTTCGTCAAACTCAACTGCCGGCATACCCATGATGTTAAACCCTGCATCTACATAGTGTATCTCACCCGTCACACCTGAAGAAAGGTCTGAAAGTAAGTACATACCAGAGTTTCCTACTTGAGAAATAGTCACATTTTCTTTCATAGGTGAGTGTGCTTTGTTCCACTTTAACATAAATGAGAAGTCACCTATACCGGCTGCTGCAAGTGTTTTGATAGGCCCTGCAGAGATGGCATTGACACGTATGCCGTCTTTTCCAAGATCTTCTGCCAAATATTTAGTGGTCATCTCCAACGCTGCTTTGGCAACACCCATAAGATTATAGTTAGGAATGTACTTTACTCCACCGTAGTAGCTGAGTGTCAATACAGATGAACTGTCTGAAAGTATAGGTTTTAATTCACGTACGATCTCGATAAGAGAATAGACTGATATATCCATAGCCACATCAAAGGCTTCTTTGCTTATGTCATAAAAACGTCCGCTCAAACCCTCTTTCGGTGCAAAAGCGATAGAGTGTACGATGAAGTCTATCTGACCCATATCTTTTTCCAAAGACTCTTTGAGTGCTTTGATCTCTTCTGGCTTTGAGACATCACAAGGATAAAGTCTTGATCCACACTCCAAGTCTTCAGCAATAGGTGCTAATTTCTGTTCAAATCTTTCATTCAGAAATGTAATCGCCATTTCGGCACCTTGTTCCTGACATGCTTTTGCAATACCGTATGCGATAGACTTTTTGTTAGCGATGCCTAGGACAACACCTTTTTTACCCTTCATGATCATAGAAATTCCTCAAAATAAATTACATTATTTTATCATCATTGAGATAAAATACACCGTATAAATTGAAAGTATGAAAGTATCTAATGAAAAAAGTATTAATAATCAACACCGGCGGTACATTTAACAAAGTCTATAACCCTGTAAACGGACAGCTTGAGGTAGACACGAAAGGCGATGCTTTAAGATCCATCACCTCTAAATGGGGCTGTGAAATTGTGATAACAAATATCATCGGTAAGGACAGTCTGGATATGTCAAACCATGACAGACTTGAACTGCTTGCAACGATCTCCCAATCGGACTTTCATCATATCATCATTGTGCATGGTACAGATACCATGGACATTACGGCAGAGTATCTTAACGAAGGTGATTTGGAAAAGTGTATCATACTCACCGGTGCGATGGTACCCTACAGTATCGATCCTGTAGAAGCTACAGCGAACCTCTGTTCGGCTTATGCACATATAAATGTTATAGATCAAAAAGGTATCTACATCGCTATGCATGGCATCATAGACAGCTATGAGAAAGTAAAAAAAGATAGATCCAAAGGGAAATTCACTATCCAATAACCATTTACTTCCTCCTAAATACAGATTACTCTTTCTAAAGAACACAAAGTACTTCCTTGTTTTTGCTTTAGAAAGATCCACACGTATTAAACTTCATTTAATTTAAAGTGCTATGATAGAATCAAAAAAGATAAGGTTTTTAAATTCATGAAAAAAGATGCTGATGGTTATAGACTGCTACGCAGTATTCAGATACTACTCTTAACAGTGATAAGTTTGATCACGCTTTATATATTTTTACCAAGACTGGAAAACATATGGACATCCATACAGTCAGAGCCAAGAGCAGTAACTGCCAGAGGTGATCTCTCTATAACAGAAAAAACAAATATTGAGATCTTTCAGAAAAGCAGTCCTTCAGTCGTTTATATCACAACACTTGCAGATACGATCAATCTGTGGACACGTGATATCACACGTATACCACAAGGTACAGGATCAGGTTTCATATGGGATGCAGATGGACATATCATTACCAATTATCATGTATTACAAGGGGCATCAGCTGTAAAGATACACCTAAGTGACCAGCGTACATTTGATGCTTCATTGGTTGGAGCCAGTCCAGATCATGATATAGCTGTTTTACGTATACCTATGACTGTAAAGATTCCAAAACCTCTTCCTGTGGGTACAAGTAATGACCTTCAGGTGGGACAGATCATGTATGCCATTGGTAATCCGTTTGGTCTTGATCAGACATTAACAACTGGTGTGGTTTCAGCGCTTGATCGCAGTCTTCATAATGACAACGGTTCAGTCATCGAAGGTCTCATACAAACAGATGCTGCGATCAACCCGGGTAACTCAGGCGGACCGCTCATAGACAGTGCAGGACGATTAGTAGGGATAAATACAGCTATCTACAGTCCATCAGGAGCATATGCAGGTATCGGCTTTGCAGTACCAGTGGATACTGTGAACCGTATCGTGCCACAGATCATTGCACATGGCCATTACCAAAGACCACGACTTGGTATCACTATCAATGATGAACTAAACAAACTTATCACTGAACAAGTGGGCAGCAGTGGTGTTGCCATTATAGAGGTGCAAGCGAACTCTTCAGCTTATGCAGCCGGACTTAAAGGTGCAAAGATCATCAATGACACTATCATCTCCGGAGATATAATCCTGGGCATTGATGATCATGCGATCAATGATACAAAAATGCTCTTAGAGACACTAGAGAAATATAACATAGGAGATCAGATCAAATTAACCTATTTGAGAGATGAGAAAGAAAAACAGCTATCCCTGAAATTGGAATAACCATTTCCTAACTATGGTTACCTACTGTCGGCGGCACCATATTGCCTGAGGCTTGCATATGTAAAGCCTGAGGATACTTCTTATAGTGTTTACGTACTGCCTGGGCCAATGCTTTTTTCGTTTTTACATCTACAGGTGTAGGCATCTTTTTTGGCAGTGCTTTGAGTAATGCTTTTACCAATTCATCTTGCGGTTTAGGCATTTTTTCTACCCATGATCTCAACAGGTCTCTGTTTACATGTGATGGGATAGAACCCATGATTCCTACATCATTTTGATCATGTACAAGGAGACCGGATGTGGTACCTCTGTCAAGTGTAAGTACTTGAAAAAGGTAGAGTGTATGATAATCAAGCTGCTCTTGTTTATCTTCATCTGTGATCGTAGTAAACCCTGCAATTTTCTTGGAAATATTACTAATATATCTGTCGATCACCGCTTCACCCACTTTTTTTGCGAATATTTTATCTTTCTCAAAATTCCCTGAACTGTACCCTTCAAGATAGTAATGACTCACACCGCGATGTCTCTCCAGTACAGGAATATTAAAATATTTATCTCCCTGCTTGGCACCCTCTTCATACAACTTACCTGTCACATTTTCAAGCATATCTGAAAAGGCTTTTTTATCAAAAGGAGACTCACTGAGTATGGAAGGGTTCAAGTCTGCCATAATACGCCAATACCCTTTTCCATCTTTCATTTCAGTCCATGAGATATGCATATGCATAGAAGGTGCATGTGGATTACGCGGGTGGATGATCGTTGAGATCGCTGTTGCAGAACCTAATTTTTTCTTCGGATCATCATCATAATGTACTTGTGAAATGTTGACTGAACCCCTGTTGAAGATCTTCTCATCTCTGGCTTTATATCTTACACCGCCACCATGTTTTCCATTGTCTCTTTTCCACTCTACTTCTTCACAAGATTTACCCTCTCCAAATTCCAATGCTACTGCATTTAATTTTGTAACAAAGTAAGCTTGTAGTCCTATAACAAGGAGATTTGCTTCATGTGCCTGTGGTGATTTTGCAGGGATTCTCATCTACTAATGACCTTCATATTTTTTGCTAAAATTATATCATACTTTTTAATTGTGTTACACATAAACAATAGGATCAACACTCCCGGCTTCTTCAAATCCTTTAAGTCTTAATCTGCAAGAGTCACACAGCCCACATGCCAGATCTTCAGACTTATAACATGACCATGTATGTTCCAACGGTACAGCTAATGCCAAAGACTTTTCTACGATCTGACTCTTTTTAAGCGCTACCAATGGCATCTTTATCTCCAAATTTGTCTCTTCTTTTGTACCAAGGTTAATGGCATGCTGCATCTGTTTTATATAAGACTCACGACAATCAGGATACCCTGAACTGTCTTCTTCTACCACACCTATGAAAAGTTTTTGGGCACCATGTTTTTCTGCTACAGCTGCAGCAATGGAAAGAAAGATACCGTTTCTAAATGGTACATAAGTCACAGGTACACCCTCTTCCAGCCCACCTGTAGGTACATCTATGCTTTTATCCGTCAGCGCAGATGCACCGATCTGTTCAAAGAAAGGAAGGTCTATCTCATAACTCTCTATAGCATTCACACTGGAAGCTATCTGACGAAAACACTCCAACTCTTTTGCCTGAGTGCGTTGACCATAGTTAAAATGCAAAGCGATGATCTCATACCCCTCTACTTCTGCCATCTTCGCACTTAAAGCACTGTCCATTCCACCAGAAATGATACATACTGCTGTTTTATCCATAATCTTGCACCTTCAATCTCAATTTACTGCCATTTTACCAATATTTGGGTAAACTTCGAGCATGATAGATTTGGATAATCAAACAAACCTTACCATCGATAGTGATGCACTTGAAAAGATAGCAGAGTCATTATCTACCAAAGAGGTTGAACTTGTGATCGTGGATGATGAAACGATGTTGGCACTGAACAGTGAGCATAGAGGAAAAGAGAGTACCACCGATGTACTCTCTTTCCCCATGGAAGCACCGTTTACAGAACAATCCATTTTTGGTATGCCCTTAGGCTCTATTATCATCGCTGCATCTTATGTAAAAAAAGAGGCGAAAAGCTTGGGGCATAGTGAACAGGATGAGCTATCGCTGCTCTTTATTCACGGTATGTTACATCTACTTGGTTTTGACCATGAAGTGGATGACGGAGAGATGAGAGCTAGAGAAAAAGAGCTTATAGAAGCGTTTGATCTACCCAAAAGTTTAATATTAAGAACGGAGAGTTAATTTGGATTTTGTTATATTTGTGATCGCCATGGGCGTACTTATCTGGGGTGCAGACCAACTCATAAATCAAAGTGAGCGTATTGCCCTCAAATTTAAGATACCTGAGTTTATCATCGGTGCGACACTCATCGCCCTTGGTACTTCCCTACCTGAAATGGCAGCCAGTATCGCAGCAAGTTTGGACAACAAGCCAGAGATCGCTATAGCTAATGTCATAGGATCAAATATTTTAAATATCACTTTGGTTTTAGCAACTGTATTTGTCATCGCCAAAAGCATTAACCCTGACAGAGACTTCTTTGCAAAAGACAGTACCTGGGCACTTGTCCCTGTACTTGTCTTTATACTGATGATCCTTGATGGGGTCATCTCCAGGTTTGATGCGGCTCTTTTACTGCTTCTTATGGGTGCATACCTTCTCTTTCTCCTTCAGGACGCAAAAAACATACCTGAAGAGGACTTGGAAGATTTAGATGTAAGTACATTCTCATGGGCTAAAACGATCCCTATGCTTGTAGCTGGTTTTTTACTTGTGATCATAGGCGCACACTTTACTGTAGAGAGTGCATCTACCATCGCAAAAAGTTTTGGTATCTCTGAATGGATCATCGGTATCATACTCATATCTATAGGTACTTCTTTACCGGAGTTGGCAGTCAGTATCTCTGCAGCGGTAAAAGGAAAAGTAGATATGGCCATAGGAAATATTATCGGTTCGAACATGGCAAATACGACTGTTGTTCTTGGTGCAGCGGCTTTTGTGAACCCTATGAGTATCACGGCTTCAGCTTACATCTTTGACATTGCAACGATGATCGTAGCAACCCTGCTTCTAGTTTTCATCACAGCAAACAAGCTCTACAATAAATCTGCAGGTATCAGCCTCATCATCATCTTGGGACTCTTTTTAAACAATACCATACAAAGTATATAAGATCATCTACCCTGATGGATCCTAGATATTCCGTAATATGTCTATATTACGGTTTGTCCGTTTTCATTAAAAAAGCTGTATCATCAAGCAATTCATAAATAGTGTTTTGCTCTTCTTCACTCAGTGATACACCTTGAAGCAGGTCCATCTCTCCTATAGCATCCAATATACGTGTCTTAGCTGCAATATATGCATCTTTAGCCTCTGGGCTTAATGCCTGTAACCTATCATGGTTTTCTTTAGTCATGTTATAACTCCTATTTTAAGATACTCCATTATACCAAAAAGGTTTCAGGATATATAGAACAAATTCTCTATCAGAATGACCATCCAGGACATTTAGGCTTGGAATTATCACACTTTTCAGCATTTAATACCTGTGCATCATGTGTATAAACAAATATATGATGACCCATCTCTCTATATGTATTTAAATTTTTTATTAACGTTTCGGCCAGCT
The DNA here is from genome assembly GCA_964492675.1 of uncultured Sulfurovum sp. GTDB lineage: Bacteria > Campylobacterota > Campylobacteria > Campylobacterales > Sulfurovaceae > Sulfurovum. The sequence continues at coordinate 7,075 of CAZBLM010000035.1, read as the reverse complement.
CATTGGAGACGACAACAATAAACATGACATTTGACTCTCCATCAGAGTGTCCGTCCTGTACACCCGAGTCACCATCACCACGTGCATTTATCTGAGTATAACCATTGATCCCGATATTTTTAAGAATTTTAATTAGTTTATTTTCAAACGTGCTATTGATAACAATGTGTACTGATTTTCCTGAATACATTTCTATTGACATATATAACTCCTTTTAGTTGTGATTAAATTACGCATTATGACCCTATATACCAAATCGTCATTTGATAAAATAGTGGGATTCCAACAACAACATTGAAAGGGAACGTAACTCCCAAAGACAATGTTAGATAATAAGACGGGTTTGCTTCCGGTACACCATAACGCATCGCCGGAGGTACAGCGATATAGGAAGCACTGGCAGATAAAATAGCCAATAAGAACGTTCCACCCACAGAAAACTCAAGGATAGATCCACCGATAATGATACCAAGTGTACCACCTATAAGAGGCATGATCATACCAAAAGAGACAAGTATAACACCTGCTTTCTTAAGTGTATCCGCTTTTTTCGCAGCTTCAATACCCATATCGAGTAAGAAGAGACATAAAACACCCATAAAGATATCTTGAGTGAAAGGTGTAACCTTTGCAAGAGATTCTGGTGATGCTGTTGCACCTATAAGAAGTGCACCTAATAAGACGACCACACTTCCATTTGTGAATGCTTCATGGAGTAGAGGTCCCCATTCGGTTTTTACTTTAGCCGTTCCTTTTTGGACAGCTATACGCTTTCTTACAAAAGCTGCCATCATGAGTCCTACGATAATGGCAGGTGATTCCATAATAACCATCATCACGATGGGATAACTTTCGTATGTTACATCAGATACTTCCAAGAAGGCTACAGCCGTTAAGAATGTTGCAGCACTTACAGAACCGTAGTGTGCAGCTATCGCTGCAGCATCAAACTGATTGATCTTGTTTCTAAAACGTAAGAGAGCATAACCGATGATCGGTAGTAAAAACCCTAATATCGTTGCCCATATGATTGATTCAACTGCAAGTTGAAAATCTGCCTTACTTAATGCAATACCTCCTTTTAACCCAATGGCCATTAGCAAATAAACACCTATACCTTTGCTCATTCCTTCTGGAAATTTAAGATCTGAATTTATAAGCTTTGCGATAACACCGAGTGCAAAAAACATTACTGCGGGGATGAGTAAACTATCTATTCCCATTTTTTTTCCTTTTGTATAAAATATTGATTTTTAATTTCTTAATTTCAAAGTACATTTGCAAAGTAACGTATTTTTAAAAACAAAACATATAAATAAGACAAAATTTGTCCTATTTAAAATATGTGTTACAGAAATTCACATATTATTGAGAGGAAAAAAACAAAAATGGATACAGGAGTAAACCTTATAAAATGATCTATAGAGGAAATTTTATAATGAAAAGTCTAAACTAAAATGAGCTTTAAAGGTTTAGAGTACAGTTTACACATTGAAGAAAAAGAGAGGTCAACTACTTCTTAGGTTTTCTATCTGCATCAGTAAAATACCCATGCGTATCAAGCCACTTATATATATCTGCAGCGATCGGACCTGCCGTACTACCGCCATGTCCACCATGTTCTACCAATATCGTCACTATATATTTGGGATTATCATAAGGTGCGTAGGTAGTCAGCCATGCATGAGAACGTAAATAGTAAGCCAATTGTGATTCTTTCAAACGCTTCTTGGTAGACTGAGGGATGGAAGCTACCTGTGATGTACCTGTCTTACCTGCCACGACAATAGGAAGCTTACCCATTGCTTTATAGGCTGTACCCTTTCGAGAATTACAAACATCATACATTCCGGCATGTATCTCTGACAAATAATGCGCGTTAAGATCTATCTTTTTAAATTCAGGTTCTATGATCTTTCCGTCTACTTCTCTTGCTACATGCGGTGTTGGAAGTTTGGAAGTAGCGAGCATTGCGGTATAACGTGCCACCTGCATAGGTGTGGAAAGATCATACCCTTGTCCTATGGACGCGATCACTGTTTCACCCATGTACCATGGCTGTTTATAGCGTTTCATCTTCCAGGCCTTATCCGGTATGATACCTGCATACTCACGTGGCAGGTCTATGCCTGTCTTAACACCAAATCCAAAAGTACGGAGATTACGTGCCATAGCATCTATACCTACTTTTAAACTTTTATTATAGTAGTAAACATCACAACTCTCACGGATAGACTTTTTCAGATCAACTTTACCGTGCCCCCATCTTGACCAACATCTAAATTTATGTTTACTTGACCCAAGGGTAATAAACCCTGGACAATATTCTGGAGTGTCCAATATATTGGGTGAAGCTTCAGCAAATGCCAAAGCCATACCCATTTTGATCGCAGAACCCGGAGGATAAGTACCATGTATAAACTTGTTGGTAAAAGGATGTGCAAGATCAGACTGTAAGGCTTTCCAGTTTTTAGAACTTATACCTCCCACAAACATATTTGGATCATAAGAAGGTGCACTTACAGCAGAAAGTATTTCACCGTTTGTTTTCATAACGATGGCAGCACCTGCATGATCTCCAAAACGTTTATAGATCATCTTTTGAAGGTCGATGTCTACATTTAAACGTATATTCTTATTGTCTTTGGGAAGTTCTTTTTCAAGTATTTCTATGGCTTTGTTGGTTGCCGTTACCTTGGAGATTTCATACCCGAGTTCACCTTGTAAAACTTTATTGTAATAACGCTCCAAACCACTCTTGCCTATTTTACCTACTTCATCGACCACTGCATCTTTTTTATTTTCTTTTTTATTTGATCTTCCGGTATATCCAACGATGTGGGCGGCATACCTTCCGTATGGGTAGTAACGTTTTGTCTCCGCTTCTATCTTGATATTTTTGAGTAGGGAGAGTTTGGGGTATGCGCCCATCATGTTAGAATAGTGTATAAAATCAACCACTTTAATATATTTATGATTATAGGCTGAATTATGTTTTTTATATACCTTTAACATCACCTCTTTGTTCAAGTCGGGAAATGTCTTGATCAGTATATCAATTAAACGATCCAACTTCTCACTTTTCATCTTAAGATGCGGTGCAATTGAGACTGAGAAACCTATCTGGTTCATAGCCAGCAAGTTACCTTTTACATCTGTTATCTCACCTCTTACAGGCTTGATGAACTGTTTCCGCTCTATGTTATCTTTAGCCAAACCTTCATAATAAAAATTAGACTTGACACTGACATGATAGAGCCGTGTGATCATCACCGCCCAAAAAATGAGAAAAATAAAAATAAGAAACTTATACTTCACAGTATCACCACTATCAACATATCTACCACTAAAGTGTAAAGTAATATCTTATCTAAAACAATACTCTGTGTCTGAAAAATGAAGTCATATGAGAAGAGAGAGGTAAGATACATCAAGTCTAACACTAACACACTCAGTATAGGTCTACACATTTTACACTTTCTAAAATATGTCAAAGAAGGATAGATAAGTACATAAAAAAGAAGTGCAGAAATAATGATAAGGAAAGTCGGTAAAGAGAGGTTCACTTCTATATTTATCATGAAAAAGACAGAGATCACAATATATGCTGTTTTCTCTTTTTCTAATCCCAAAACGAACATATAGGACATCGCACCGATAAAAAGCGGCAGAAAAACGTAAATAGAGATAAGCATAGGGTAAAAAATGACAAATAAGCCTATGGCTATCCATATCAGTGGTTGGTGTTTGTTGACTTTACCCATAGTCACTACGATAATTTATAGACCAATGCTACTTCATTACATACAGGAAAATGAATACATTTAATACAGTCAGCCCAAATTTTATGTTCAGGTATCACCTCTTTATCTATCTCTTTAAAGTCAAGCTTATGAAAGAAGCCGGGAAGATAGGTTAAAACAAGTACATCCTCTTCTACACCGAGTGCTTTAGCTTCATCCAAGGTAAACTGTACCAGTTCATGACCTATATTTTGTCCGCGATATGATTCATCAACGATAAGACTTCTGATCTCTGCCAGTCTTCTGGAGTGTATATGCAGTGCTGCATATCCTACGATCTTTCCTTCATCTTTGGCTAATACATACGAACGTATATTGGTTGCTACTTCATCTTCACTGCGATTGAGTATAATGCCGTCTTTCACTTCAGAAGAGACCAACTCCTGCATTGCAACGATGTCACTCAGTTTCGCTTTAACAAGCATTGCCACAACTAATCCTCACTCTTTTTAGCGGACTCGTCATCTACTCCAAAAATCGTTTGAAGGATATTTTGATGTACTCTGTCATGTCCGTTTCTTTTTAGGTTTGAAAGTGCTATAGACCCTGGAAAATCTCTTTTGAGCTTTGCTCTCTCTTTTTGGTTAAGTTTATCTATCTTTGTAAAAACCGTCAGGTATCTCTGGTCAGGGCGTATAAAATCTGCAATATAGTTTTCCACATCATCATCTATCTTCGCATGAGGGTGACGCGCATCACGCAAGTGAATAAAAAGACGTATAGAGACACGGTTCTTGATGAATTCAACAAGGTTTTTCTGCCATACTTCTTTGAGTGACTTTGAGACTTTAGCATACCCAAAGCCAGGAAGGTCTACAAAGCGTACAGGGTAACTCTGCTCATTATACAGATATCGTGTCTCAAAGAAATTTATCAGTTGTGTTTTACCAGGTGTCGCAGAAGATTTTGCCAGATTTTTTCTTTGTGTAAGACCATTCAGTGTAGAGCTTTTACCGACATTGGAACGTCCCAGGAAAACCACTTCACTCATATCTTCAGGCACAGAATCATTAATGCTTTGCGCTGATTTTATAAAATTTGCTTCTACTATACGAGGGATCATTATTTACTCTCCTCTGTCGTAAATATGAACTTAACAGGTTTTTTATTGGATCCTTTGACCTCTGAATCACCTGTGAGCATATTTAAGATGATCTCATCACCTTTTACTTGACGTTTATTTATGACATCATTTACGTTTGCTTTACCCTTCAAAACATAAAATGACTTTTGAGGATAATAAGTGATTTTATCCGATTTGCCTTTATAGTGCCCTTTTTCATTTTTAAATTCAAAAGTTACATTACCTATGGCTTTATACATTTTAGTTTCATTACTATCATCAAAATATACAATGATCTCATCAGCATTGATCCAATCATTCTCTTTTTTAACTTTCGCATTGCCTATGAAATGCACTTCTTTTTTTAAATTTTCTGCTTTCATAGAGGTAGAGGTCACTTCAACTTTTTCAGCAAAAAGAGCTCCTGTAAAAAGAAGTTGTGTAAATGTGAAAATCAGTATATATTTAAAAAAATGCAATGAAATACCCTTAAATTATAATTTAACGATATTGTACCATGATATTACTTTTCAGCTGTATAGATAACTGCTTCTATTGTAGTAGCATAAATGTCTTTTGTGAGTGTATTATAAACAAGTGTATCACCCTTGATAATATTTTTACCATTTGAACCTATAAATGGTGCTGTAACATTTAAGATTTCTGTTTTTTGATCATAAGAAGCTTGTTGTGTTCTATAATTGTAGCCCTGTTTCTCTTCAAAAGCTATGTTGCCATCCAACTGCAATACATCACCCGCTAATTTTCCTTTATCAGCGATCAAATATTTTATCGTATCAGTAAAATATGCAAGATTCTCCATATGCAGTTCACCACTCTCACGGATCCCGTAAGTACTATAGACCCGCCCCATAAGTTTTTCTGTGTCGACTTCTGTAAATGTTGTATTGGTAAATTCTAATTCTTTAGTATGTGTTGCATTTGTGACTGCGTTTGTGTCAACTTTAAGCATCATTGCTCCCGTAACGATCACAAGGATTGCTGCAATCCACACTATCTCTAATTTCAATCCCATAACTCCAAATACTTCTTTTCAAGTCCTTCTCGCATAATGAGGTTCTCTATCATCTCACGTACTGCACCGTCCCCTCCTTTTTTTGAAAGGATCACATCTGCTATTTTATCTACATACGCAGAAGAGTCTCTTGGTACAAATGAAATTTCGGCAGCTTTGAGCATTTGAAGATCATTCAGGTCATCACCAATAGCTGCGACATTCTCCATCGTAAGATCGAGCTTTTCCAAAAGTGATTCGAGCACTTCTTTTTTATTATGTATGCCCTGATAGAAATGTTCTATATGTAACTCTTGTGCACGCCTTGCAACGATCTGAGAAGATCTTCCTGTAATGATGGCTACCTGCTTACCAAGTTTTCTCCATGAAGCAATGGCAAGTCCGTCTTTTACATTAAACGACTTGATCTCATCACCCTTTTCACTATAGGTGATACGAGAGTCAGTCATCGTGCCATCAACATCAAGGACTACAAGTTCTATGCTCACAGTACACCCTTTGTACTTGGGATACCTGCATTTTCATTCACCGTGACTGCTCTGCGTAGTGCGACAGCCAAAGCTTTAAATGCCCCTTCAATGATATGATGCTTATTTTTACCACGATTATAGATCAGGTGCAGGGTTAGTGGCAAATTAAATGTAAATGCTCTAAAGAACTCTTCAACAAGTTCTACATCAAAATTCCCTACTTTTCCACCTATAGGAAGTTCAAAAACAAGAAAGCCGCGATTTGAGATATCCATATCACATGTGATACTCGCTTCATCCATAACCACAGTTGCATTACCAAAACGTTCTATGCTTTGTACAGGATAGATCGCTTTATGCAGTGCCTGTCCAATAGCGATCCCAACATCTTCTACTGAATGATGATCATCTATATGTGTGTCACCGGTACAAGAGACTTCAAGATCTATATGTGCATGTTTGGTAAAGGCTTCCAACATATGATCTAGGAAACCAACTCCAGTGTTTATCTTTGCTTCACCTTTTCCATAAAGATTTAACTTTACAGATATCTGCGTCTCTTTTGTTTCTCTGATCACTTCTATCATTTTATCTATCCTATTACTTTTTCATAAAAATTTTTACTTAATTTCGCACAATAAATGCACCCTCTAGATCATGAGAGTTTTTAAAGTCACGTGCTTCCTGCTCTGAACCAAAGCCC
>CAZBLM010000034.1:3370-23272 GCA_964492675.1 uncultured Sulfurovum sp. | reverse complement strand
GCACCTAGTGTGAGAATGAAGCCGATAAATATCGTAAATAATAACTGTTTCATGAACTATCCTTTTTTTAAATTATAGTTTATGATAAAGTAAGTTTGTGGATTTATTGTGAGAATAGATTTTAATCAAGGTTGAGTGAACTGTGATGATCATCGGCCCATAATATATATTTATCAATCAACCTCTTGGAACTCCGTTTAATAAAAACACTTAAAATGTATATGTCGTATCATAATGTTTGTCTTCTAGACAACTCCAAAATGATCTTCCTTTTATATCATCTTTAATCTCATCCACAAGTGTAGTTTCAAGATCATGCAAATATTTATCATAAACCGTTTCTCTTTCATGTTTTAGTGGTGTTTCACAGTTACATGTTTCATACCATTCTAGCGTATCGGGTTCTGTCATAAGTGCTGTTTGCATTGCATTGACAATATAGACACCATCTGGCTCTTGATCAGCAATACTACCATCATTCAGCGCAGTATAAAAAGATTTCATTTTGAGTTTGTCTATTTTTGCTTTTACTTTGTATAACATGATAAATCCTTTCGTACTTATATTCTATCATATAATAACAAAGCGTATTAAGTGTGTATATTTGCAAGTATTTTAATGATACTACGTTCCGCTTATCATCTCCAAAACCTTCCCAACCATCAGCCCGCCAAAGGTACCAAGTATATACCCCATCATGGCCATAAGTACACCGATTGGGATGAGGGCTTTGGAGTAGGCAGATGCCAAGATAGGGGCTGAGGCTACACCGCCTATATTTGCTAAAGAGGCTACACCAAGACTAAAGAGATCTAGTTTAAAGAGTTTAGCAAAAAGTATCATGATGCTGGCATGAATAACGATGATGACAAATCCTGCGAAGATGTAGAGTGGCGCTTCTGTAAGTTCTGCAAAGTTTGCCCGACTTGCGATGAGGGCTACGATGAGGTAGAGCATGATGTTTGCTAGCTGGGAACTCCCTGCGAGCTTTGCAAGCGGTGTCATAGCAGCAAGTATACCTGCTAGTGTGGCAATGATAACAACCCATGTCGTAGTAGTAAGATAGTCCGTAGTAGGTAAGTATGTTGCTCCATACTGTGCCAAAGCAGAGACAAGAGTCGCAATGCCCAGTAAAAGAAAAAGTGACATAAAGCTTATGGGTTTTTTACTTTCTTCTTTGAGAGCCAATCTTTCTCCTACTTCATCTATAACAGAGGTATCTGCTTTAGACCAATGATTAAACTTTTTGGCAAAGGGAACCAAGGCAAGAAGTATCATCACCCAGATGGCATAATCAATGGAGTCTATAAGGAGTATATCCCATGGCAGAGTCAGGCAGGTTAAGTGCACCTTGTATGGCAACCATATTTGCTGTACCTCCCATCCATGAGCCGCTTAGTGCTGCGAAGGGTTTCCAGGAGTCTGGACCAAAGGAGCTATGGAAGAGGGTGAACATACCTATGAAACCAAGGGCGATGCTTGATGAAGCAAGAAGGAAGGTCAAAAGCATTTTTTTACCCAGTTTAAATATCTCACGCATATCTGCAAGCAGTAACATGAGAAAGATCATTGCAGGGAGTAGATTGGACTTGACTGTTTTGTATGTCGCTGTGACAGACTCTGTTTTTTCCCAAAGTCCCATGGTAGATAGGAGCATTACTACAAAGTAGATGATAACAATGGACGGAAGATACTCAAAAAATTTAAGTTGGCTCTTCTTTTCGGTATAGACGATAGCAGAACCAATCATGATAAGAACAGCCAAGTAGGCAAACCCGTTTTCAATCATTTTTACCCTTGATTATTATATATATGTTTATTTCAGTAAACCTAAGCCTAGAGCACGAATCTCTTTATATTTGTGAAACTGGTATGTTTTATACTCTTTTGTGACCGGTTCAAGTAGGTAGATCTTTTTATCTGAATACCTCATATGTGATTGTGTCTGATTATAGATGATAAGTCTCATCGACTTTTCAAACATCTCTATGACATTGGCTGTTTTAAAGAAGTTGTCGGGCATAGCTTTTTCAAAAGAGTTCTCACCCATAACATCTACTGCGAGTATAGTATCGTAAGAAGCTTCACAGACACCAAGGTTTTCACAAAGAAAACCATCACCGTATGTTTCACCTTCAACAATATGTTCTTCAAATATCCCCGGTATGGCCATCGTTGAGAGTACAGCATCTTTTATGTAGACATCATCAGAAGCATCAAATACTTTTTTATGTCCGGTGTGAAGATTGGTTGCTATCAGTTTAAGAGGGATGTGGGTATCTTTCATTTTTCTGTCATGAAAGATATCAGAGAAGATCTTGTCTAGTTTCTCATTATCAACTACGGCATTGCCTGAGAAGGAGAACTTTATCCAGTTAAAAACAGAGGCGAAATTTTTAATATGCTCATATATCTCTTTTTCTTTAAGCCCAATGGCAATACAAGCACCGATGATGCCGCCCATACTTGTTCCAACGAGCTCTTGTGGTTTGATGGACTCTTGTTCAAGGTCGTGCAGTACACCAAGATGTGCAATACCTACAGCACCACCGCCGGAAAGGACTAATGTAAAGTTGTTTGTTTTGATCTTATTTATCATGCAGGTATTATATAGTAAAAGTCTTATTGAAAAGTTTTCTAAATATTTGTTATAATGATTTTAACACGAAGGAATAATATGAAATATGTACATGGATTACTTGGTATTATAGGTTATATATTTAGATGGATCTGGAATATTCTTTCTGCTCTTTTCGGATTTCCGTATGAACAACAGGCCAAGAAGATGAAAGATTATGATGTCAGAGGACAGGATAACCCAAAACCTAAGAGTAAGGTCTATAGAGCGAACAAAGTCAGTAGGGTTGAAGAAAAAGAGACTAAGAAATAATTTTATTTGATCACTTTTTCTTTTTAGCTCTCTCTTCTTGTCTTTTTTTCTTTTGGGCTGCGTAAGTGTATTTACGTTTTTTATCGTAGTCTATCTTTCCTTTTTTCTCACTCAGTGACTTTTTACGAGGTCTTGCCTGACGCGGTTGTTTATCTGTGATCTCAAAACCATCCATGATCTCACGTTTTACATTGAGTTTAAGGTGTTTTTCTATGGTAGTAAAGGCATTATAATCGTGGATGGTAAGTAGAGTGATCACTGCACCCTTATGGTTTGCACGTCCTGTTCTTCCTACTCTGTGGGTAAAACTGTCTGTCTCTTCAGGTAAGTCATAGTTGATCACCAGTGGAAGCTCAGGGATATCTATACCACGTGCTGCGATATCTGTGGCGATAAGTACTTGTGATCTTCCAGACTTAAAAAGGGTGAGTGCTTTGGCACGTCCACCTCTTTTAATGTCACCATGTATGACCGTTGTCCAGATCTCCTGCGCTTTAAAATACTCGAAAAGCTTATCAGCAGACTCTTTTTTGTTTACAAAGATCAGAACCTGTTCACTTCCCATATTTTTTACGAGTTTGGCTGCAAGTTCTGCTTTACGCTTTTTGTCTACTTTGTAAGCTCTGTGTTTGATGAAATTCACTACATCACGTCTATGGCTTACTTCTACTATGGCTGGATCACGTAAAAATTCTTTGGCAAGCTTCTTAATGTTCTGTGAAATGGTTGCCGAGAAACACATCATCTGCTTTGGGTGTGTACAGCTTTTGAGTATGGACTTTATCTCACCAAGGAAACCAAGTTCAAGCATGGTGTCTGCTTCATCAAGTATCACGGTATTGATATGTTCAAGATTCACTTTTTTATCTGCAATGAAGTCTTGCAAACGTCCTGGTGTTGCTACAACGATGTCTACACCTTGTTTGAGCTGGTGTATCTGGTCTGATTTTTTAGAACCGCCTTGAATTTTTGCAGTTCGAATGTCCATGTATTTGGAAAAAGAAACGATCGTACGAGAGACCTGGTCAGCCAGTTCAATGGTAGGTACGATGATGAGGGCACGTACTACTTTTTCATCTTTTTTGACTATTTTTTGGAGTTTATTGAGAAGAGGTAGAACGTAGGCAGCGGTCTTACCTGTACCGGACTTGGAAGCACCCAAAATATCCAAACCTTTCATGGCTGCGGGTATAACCTTGTTCTGTATAGCTGTAGCATTATCATACTTCTCATGTGCTATGGCTTTTAGAATATCGGGATGTAAATTTAGTTTTTCAAATGCTTTGATGGGGTGTCCTTGTGATCGCTTTGTATATTAAATGTATTATATCTTAATTTATTAATACATTATACTCAGTACAGGTTCATTAACAAGGATTAAAACAGTATAGAAAAATTAGTGTTAGAATACACTCTTATTAATTCGTATCACCAATGTGCATAGCAGTTTCTGAGTCCCATCTTGCAACATGTAAAACCATCCAGTGCTTAAAATCTTCTTCTAAAAATCTTTTCACTTCTTTAGGATCTTTATGTGCAGTCCAATGTTCTTTTAACTTTTTTAATTTTTCTCTTAATGTATCATGTTCAGATTTATGCATTTGAAGCGCATAAAACTGGCTCTGTTCCATCATCTCTTCTTCCGTGCTAAAGTGATCTTCTACATCAAACTCAACTACAGGAAAAAGTTCTTCGATCTTTTCTATATCCTTTGCTAAAGCTGCATCATAAAAACTATTGATTATTTCTATCTCTTCATCGTGCAGCATATTCATTACATCATTTGAGACTTGTTGTACATCTTCTTTTCGTAGTAACATTTTATATCCTTGAAACATATTTTATGAGAGATTATAGCTTTAGGTAATAAGTTTTTTATTGATAAAAGTCAAGAGGATGGTGATATAAGATTTTATTTAATCTGTCATATCTTTAACACCTCACATCACCGATAGCAAAAAGTATAGTGAGGAAGGAGTGGAGCTTTTAGTTGTGTCCAAATGCCATATGATTGTTAGACTATTTCGCTTGGCATATGATCATCTGAGTCCTTTGCCCTAAATTCGTAACTCTATGATCAATAACGTCGAAGTGCATTGAAATGTATTCAGCAAATTCTTGATATGTCCACTCTCTAACATGCGCTCTATTTTTTGGCGGGCCGAAATATCCTCTCTTCCATGGCTTATGTTTCAAAGCCCGATCCGGCGTTGATAATATTAGATACTTGTATCTTATACCTTTAATATAATTTAGCAGCTCGTCAGGATCGACCAAGTGCTCAATAACATCAGAACAAACAACTACATCGGCAGATATATTTGGCTTTATAGAAAAGTCAGATATATGCCATTGTCGTTCTGGATATCTTTTTTGCAGCATTTCAACATTAAATGGAACTTCCAATCCGAGCGTTTCATACTCTCCTAAATAGGTGATTAGCTTATACGCTGATCCACACCCAATATCGACAATAGACTTTAAATGATATTTTTTCATTAGCCCCAATGCATGTAGGTATACTTCCAATTGCCATTGGTCTTCTAGGGCAGTATCATCATAGTGATGATACTGGGATCTTGATCTGTAAAAGCGATTAATGCAATACTCCTTGGTCATACCATTTCTCCTTATCTATTGTATTAAGTTCAATTTATATTATTCTATTTAACGAAAATTCTGATTAAACACTGGAATAGGTGTTTTACGCTTAATAGCGTTTAATACTTCTTCAGAAAAATTTAATGATTGTGCAATGACTTGATCCATATCCAAATATTGATAAGTGCCCAGACGTCCTAAAAAGGATATTTTATTACTGGATTCTGCTAAGGTTTTATATTTTTGAAATAGTGCTTTATCCTCTATAGTGCAAATTGGATAATACGGCGTGTCACTTCCTTCCGTGAGCTTACTGTATTCAGTAAATACAATTGATTTTTCATGCTTTTCCCAAGGTGTAAAATGTTTATGTTCATGTATACGGGTATATGGCACAGAAAGGTCCGTATAGTTAATCAGAGCATTTCCTTGATAATCACCTTCAAAATATTGCTTTTCCCAATACACAGTACGATAGGACAATGTTCCAAATTGATGAGAAAAAAATGAATCAATAGTGCCGGTCCAAAATAGATGGTCAAAATAGTTGATAATCTCTCTTTCTGCCTTTTGGTTTAACTGCACTTCAATGTTTGGATGATCCAATATCCGTTTAATAACTGCGGTATAGCCTTCTTCAGGGATGCCTTGATATTGACTGCTGTAATAGTTGTCGTTGTAATCAAAGCGAACGGGTAGGCGCTTCATTACTGATGCCGGTATTTGGGTAGGGTCTAGCCCCCATTGTTTTTTAGTATACCCTAGAAAAAATGCTTCATAGAGTTCTCTACCTATCATGGAGAGTGCCTGCTCTTCAAAATTCTTAGGGTTTGAGATATTTTTCTCCCGGATTTCAGCTAAATAAGCTTTAGCTTCAGTAGGAGAGAATGTTTTTTCAAAAAACTGGTTGATGGTGTGTAAATTAATAGGCAAACTAAAAACACCATGGCTATTTATGGCTTTTATCCGATTAATAAAAGGATGAAAATTTCCAAATTGATTAACATATTGCCAAACTTTTTTAGAATCAGTATGGAAGATATGAGGTCCGTAGCAATGCTCCATAATGTTAGTTTTCGTATCACGTTTAGTATGGCAATTCCCACCAACATGATCACGTTCATCTATAACTACACAACGAATATTTTCATTCGATACCAGAGCACGTGCCAATACTGCCCCTGAAAATCCAGCTCCCACGATACAAAATGTTTTTGTCATATCTAGTAAGTAATCCTTAGTGAAGCCAGCTGATATACAGATGATATGGATTTAGGTCTGGCATCTATTATTTGATATTTTTCTAACAGTTCTTTCTTTTCTGTTTTTGCCGGTTTTTTGAGTTTTGCGTAAAACCCTTTATTTCTATCCATAGGGCGAGTATGTGTAGCACAAATATGATCGATCACTGCAATTTTATTTTTAGGATATTTTAATAATTTTGGCCAGTAAAAATCCAAGCCCCAACCACTTACATTCTCTGAAAAAGTATGCGAAAGCTGTTGATAAGTAGATTGCGACATCATTGGCATCATTATTTCAACAAAATTAGTATATCTCAAATATGTTAAAGGTCTTTTTTTTAGCAGTTTCCATGACATGTAGCTCCTAGAAGTAAGTGCAGGCTGTGCAAGCCACAAGCTCTCCTCATGAAATAGTCTGAAGAGCCGGTTTATTTCTTTGGCGTTAATACTAATATCATCATCAGGTAACCAAATTGCATCATAACTTGAAATTACTTCAGTAAAATACTCTTTCACCTTAGATATTATTTCCCATTTAGAGCCTTTTGCCTGCCAATAAAAAGTAGCATCATTTTTCCATTTTTCGTTTTCGTCTCCATAGTAAATAAGCATCATATCAAACTCAGGTTTCCCATTTGTTATCCAGTGATGATGTAATGACTCATCCCCAACACATCCAATAATTAAATTTTTCATGGTTTATTTATATCAACAAGCTATAAAAATTACGAGGAGCATCTACTTCAAGCTCTAAGGTATTCTTTTTTACTGGATGGAATATTCTTAGAAGATAGGCATGTAATCCCATACGACCGCCTTTTGTGCCATAACGTTCATCCCCTATGACAGGGTGTCCCAGCCATGCCATATGTGCACGTATCTGGTGTTGTCTACCTGTTTCGATGTTTACTTCAACTAAGGAACGTGTGTCTGTACTTTTTTGAACAGCGTAGTGGGTGACAGCTCTTTTTGCTTCAGGATGTTCACCTACATGCATATGGTACTCTTTCTCATCGAGTCTTAGGGGTTGGTCTATTGTGCCTTTGTTCTCTTTTGGTGTAGACTCTAAAACTGCAAGATATGCTTTCTGTGCATCTTGCCATCTGTCCATGACAGCTTCTCGTACCTCTTTTGATGTGGCAAAAAGTAAGATACCCGATGTGTCTCTGTCTAGTCTATGTACAGGCCACAGTTTTATACTGTTTTTGCCTCTTGAAAGTTGGGTACGGAGCAGGGCCAAGGCATGGTTTTTGTTCTCTTTTGTGGTTCCTACAGAGAGAAGCCCGGCAGGTTTGTTAATGGCTATAAGGTCTTTGTCCTGGTAGATGATCTCAAGTTTTGTAACTTGTTGTTTATTTGCATGCCCTGTACGCTGTACAAGGCCAATTTCAATAACATCTCCAATATTCAATATAAAGTCATGTTTTGTTTGTATTTGCCCATTAACAAAGACTGAAGAACCTTGTAGACGTTGTTTTACTCTCTTTTTTGACCATCCATCAAGCGTTTCGAAAAGAAAAGGGAGAAGTTTACTTCGTGCAGTAACTTTATATTGTTGTGCCATATGCCTGCCTTATTATGATAACGCCATTATACCTAAAGCATTAGATTTAAACTTTTGAAGAGAATTATTGTTTTTTTTGTTTTGATATAGCATCACGGTAGGCTTTTTCGTATCTTTCAACCCATTTCATATAGATTTTTTGTTTTCTTTGTTCTTTATCAAAATATTTCTTTGCACAGTAGTTTGCACCAGTAGATATAGCAAAACCCTTGAACCCGCAAAATGTATTTTTTGATCCCATTGATAATACCGTATGCTCAGCAGTGATAGCATTACAAGCATCTATGGCACTTACTATAAACTGTGAATTACACTCTTGCGAGGTGGTTCCTATGGTTGAGTAACATCTATCATGTTCATTACATGCTTCAGTAAGCCATTTATCATCATCTGATATTTTGTTTGATTGCTTATAAAGATCGTCAAGTCCATCTGTAGTACAACCATCAGGCTTTTTAGCATAAGGGTAAAAAGCATTTGGAAAATTATCATTTGGAGGTAAAACAATGTTCTTTTCAGTTACACCTCTTGCATTTTTATCTGTTGCTTTCAGATCAAGGAACACTTTTTTAGGTTCTTTATCTTGAACGTACACAAATGTGTCAGGTGTACAAACTTCATCACTCCATATCTGTCCGGTGATCTGGTATACATCCTGTATATAATAATACATAGATGTCAAAAACATGTTATATGTATCATTACCTAATGTCTTTGGATATATCTCGGCATGTGAACTGTGTCCTTTGTCTCTACGGTTCTTTATCACATCTTTAGTAGCTCTCATGATCTCATCAGGCATAAATATATCAGCAGAGTAGATAATCATATCTTCCATCCATGTGCCGTCATAATCAGAAAAGAGATCTTCAAATCTATCATAGCTGCTTTTTTTGGATTTTTTGATCTCAAGTGTTCTTACAGTAATAACCTCTAGATCATTAGTGGTACTATTTTGTTCTTGAGCGAGTGTCATAGACAAAGATGTAAAAAGAAGAATAAGAGACAGTCTTAATAGTTTCATTTATGATCTTTCTTTTGATATAGATATTGTATCACATTATCTTCTTCGACGACCACGATATCCACCTCTGCTGCCTGTACCACGTTTATTTTGTCCGTGACACTCATCACAGATAGAGAAACGGTAGGAGAAGTCTAGCACTTTGCCACAACGTCTGCATTTTTTGGTAAAGTGTCCTTCCCTCAGGGAGTTCTCTATATAGCTGTTTAGTCTTGTACGCGCCTGTATAGCTTTTTCACTGTCCTGGAAAATATCAGGGAACTTGAAACTGAGCCAGAGGTAGAGTGATATCTCACGTACACGGTCTTCTGCATTTAGAAGCATATCGTTGGTTTGGGCAAAAGCAGGGAGGTCTCGTGGAGGGATGTAAAGGACCTTTCCGCCTGCCTCTATCTGTTTTACGTAGCGGTGAAATACGGACTCAATATAAGGAGAAGAGATACTTGCAGGTGCACAGGCAAGATAAAAACGTGTTTGAAGATCCAGATCATATTCACCCACTATCACTGCGATCTCCAACATAGAGTCAATGTTCGCAGCCATAAATGGACCTTCAAATTCCATGTTGTCCGCGAAAAATGTCAAAATATCAAAAATATTATCAGTCTCAAGTATCTCTCCTATGAGCATGACATGTCCAAGACTCGCCATGACCGAAACGGGAAGTTCTATGTCAGGAAGAGGTGCGTAAAATGCAGAAGTGATGGTACTAAGTGCATTATCATCAAGTGCTCCAACATAACCTTTCTCCTCGAACCCGTAACGTCCGGCACGACCTGCTATCTGTGAGACTTCTGTTGGAAGAAGTTCACGTCTTCGTAAACCGTCAAATTTATTGTCTTTTGCAAAAAGAAGGGTTTTTATGGGGAGGTTCAGTCCCATAGCAATGGCATCTGTAGATACGAGTATTTGGCTCTCTCCCTCTCTAAATCTTCTAGCTTCTTCACGCCTTACTTCTGGAGATAGATTCCCGTAGACTACAGAGACAGAGTATCGCTCTGAGAGTTGCTGCTTAAGGGAAAGTACATCACGTCTTGAAAAGGCTACAACAGCAGTTTGTGGTTCTATCTTTCTCATACTGGTGGAGTATGGCATCATGGTAAGTTCATTTTTACGTTCAAAATGGATCACTTCTAGTTCCTCATCCAAATACTCACATAGTTCTTTAACAGCGGACAAAGCATTTACTGAACCGGTAAGTATAACCTTCTTTGCAGGTACACCAATGAGTGCATTTGACCATGCCCAACCTCTGTCACGGTCAGAGATCATTTGTATCTCATCGATGATACAGACGTCTACATCTACTGAAGCATTCATCATCTCGATGGTTGATGAGATATGTGTGGACTCTTCATCGATGATCTCTTCTTCTCCGGTGATGAGGGAAACAGCAACACCGTCATTTTTAAGATTTTCATACCCTTCAAGTGCAAGCAGTCGAAGTGGTGCAAGGTAATAACCTGTATCGGCTTCTTTTAATGCTTTCAGTGCCTGGTATGTTTTTCCTGAGTTGGTAGGTCCGACATGAAAGATGATCTTACGCTTCATCTCTCTTGCAAGGGGGAAGAGGTTTTTATAATTACGGATACTTTTAGCCAAAAGTTCTTCACGTTTTTGTTTTTCAAGCAGGGGTTTAATATACTCTCCAAAATGAAAGAGAATACGTCTTTTACTCTTATCTTTGAACTTTAGGGTAGTAGAAGAGCGTATTTGGGGTTCTACAAAACGTACGATGAATTCATGTAGTTTTTCTTCATCGATATCTAGTTTTACACTCTCGCTTCGCATATCTTCAAGCACATCATCAATAGCGACTTTAAAGTGGGCAAGAAGGGTGTCATTTACATGATTGATGTCATCTAGTACAGGAGGCTCTTCACCTTTCCAGATAAGGTGATAAAAGTAAGGTTTTTCATAAGAGACTGAAGTGTCGTAGTAGAGTACGGTACCAAAGAGATCATGGTTCTTTTCTTTCTCTATAATGATATGATCGGTACTTTCAAAAACTTCATATTTGTCACTCATATTAATTAATATTTTTTCAAGGGTCTCCAGTGCTATAGGTGTATGGTTGAACTTGCATTCAGGAGGCATGCTTTTGAGTGATCTATGTATCTCATCATGCGTTAAGTAGGGATGCTCTGAACTTCTTAACGGAGCAAGGAATGTCTCCAGCTCTTGCTCTTTTTTATGGATGGTATCCTCTTTTATAAGCTTCAGTTTGGCGAGTATTTCATCCTCGTCCAGTTTCCAGAACTTGTCTATGTCTAAGCCAATTGTAGTACATAAAAGTGACTTCTTAAAATCAATATCTTTCAGGGAAAATGTGAAGCTGTGATAAAACTCCATTTCATTAAGGGTATTGAAGCTTACATCTAAAGATTTCTCAAGTTTTCCAAGTCTCTCCTTGATACGTATATATGCAAGTTTATTACGAACTTTTTCTTCTGTTATTTTGGCATTTCTTATATCTATAAAGGCTTCCAAAATAAGATTTTCTTCATGTTTACTATGTTCTATATCTTCTAATATTTGGAGTATTTTATCAACTTTGTCCAAAGGACGTTTATCTCTGCCGCCTTTTGTGACGGCTTTATATCTTTGCGTAAGATATGAGACTATCATTTCACGTGTTCGGGCACCTTCTTCACTCCAAACACGTCTGAGTGCTCGTACCATATCGGCATGTTCATGAGATGAAAGCTTTAATTCAAGCAGCATAATGAGTTCTATGAGCTTTTCATCATCCAGGGTCTCTATGCCCTCATCAAAAGGGAGTCCATTAAAGTAGTTTCGTATTTTATTGTTAAGTTTTATAAGATATTTTTTCTTTTTCTTTGCCATGATGATAGTATATCAGATAAGTGATTTAATCGAAGTTTTTTTATTCTGTCATACGAAAACAAGTTTAGGATGATGTGTTGATTTAATCTGTGGTTACAATATCAACCAATTCTACACCATCACACTCTTTCTTAAATCTTTTGCTTTTTCTTGCATCTTCTTCAGCTAGTTCAAGCAGGTCAGCAAAGTCATTTTTACTTGTAGTAAACTCAAAGATCTCTTTTTGTGTTTTAATATACACAGTTGACTCTTCTTTGTGTGAAAGAGCAAGATTCCTAAGCCCTGTTGCAAATTCACTCTTAATGGCTTTCATTACTTTTTCATTGTTTAACAAGTCTGAAAGTTTGATTTCTTGACTTACATCATTTTTACACATCACTGTGTAACTTACTTTTATCATGCCTTCCACCTTTGGCTCCTTATATGTTTATATCTAATGATAGTATTTTTTAGTGAGTTTGGTCAAAAATATGTCAAATTGACATATTTTTTAAGATTTTGCTATCCTCAAAAGGACTCGAAGCTCGAGCTTGGCCTTAGTAAGGTACTGCTTTATTTAGTCAAGCGATGAGGAGGAAATATATCTAGAATATTAAGAAAAGAAATTTCTCATAGATTCACGTCCAAACTTTTGCACTAGCATTGCTGCTGTACCGCCTCTTGCATTTGCGATACTCGCATCTGCACCTTTGTTGAGTAGAAATTCGCAAAGCTCAGGCATATCATCCATTACTGCTTCCATAAGTGGTGTCCAACCTACACCGTCAACTTTGTCTATATCTGCACCTTGCTCCAGAAGATATGCAACCATATCTCTTCTGTCACGTCTAATTGTGATATGAAGAAGTGTCCAACCGTATTTGTTCTGCAGGTTTACATCTGTACCATTTTCAATCTCACTTTTAAGTGCATCAAAGTCATTATCATATACGATTTTCTCTATTTTTTCAAATTGATCATCTTGCATTTTATATCCTTAGTAACTTTTATAATTATATTGTAACAAAATACTTCATGCTTTAAGTGTGTTTTGGTAGAACTTTTGAAAATTAAAATGGTTAATTTTAGGTGTTAGTTTAATAATTATAGATTATTGGATATAATCTCAGTAATAAATCATTACAGGATGCATTCATGCAATACTTTGACAGACAAAACTCCTCTTCGTGCTCTTCACGCTCTTTTGCCATACTTTTGATACCTTTTCTTTTTTTAGTAGGATTGGTATTTGCATATCTGGGTATCTTTCCTCTTAACGTAGAGCTTCACACTTTTGGTATCGTTGCATTTATTTTTATTACGTTTGTTACTTTTGTACAACATAATGCAAACTATGCTGTGTGTCATATGCAAGGTTCATTCTTTAGAATGGAAGAGGATCTTCAGGCAGCATTACGTTCGAATGCACTGACGATCATGGGAAAAACAAAGTCTACACTGCATGTAAAAGATTTTATCTCTGAGTATTATAAAGATATCCGTAATGACAACTTTGCACGTGTAGCGCCTTCAGTATTTCCTATGCTGGGTATCTTGGGAACGTTCATTGCCATCGCATTGTCTATGCCTGACTTTACTGTAAAAGATCTTGGATCTCTTGACCGTGAGATCTCGATATTGCTTTCAGGTATAGGTACAGCTTTTTATGCATCGATCTACGGTATTATGCTCTCTCTTATATGGACATATTTTGAAAAAAGAGGTCTTGCAAAGATCGATAAGCAGATCTATGATCTTGAAAAACTCTATAGTACACGTGTTTGGAAAGAGTCTGAACTTATCAAACACCAGCATATGCAGTCTGAACTCAAAGATCAACAGATCGTTCAAACACTTAAAGATACGTTCAATATGGACTTTATACAAGAGTTGAATGAACAATACCTGAAGAATTTTACCACTATTTTAAGTGATACAACAAACAGTTTTACAAAACTTACAGTACATATGCAGGAAGCTTCTTCTGAGTTACGCGATACACTTGAAAATATCCAATTACGACAGGAGAGTGTTGATGCCGTAGCGATGATGGAACAAAACATACAAGGGTTTAATGCCAACGCGCATAACTTGCAAAAGTCTATGGACAAGTTTGACTCTTCTGTCGATCATACTTTTGATAAGATAGATGCTGAACTCGGAGATGCAGTGAACAAGCTTGGAAGTTTTGCTCGTATTGTCTCTGAACAAAATCAACTGATACTTAAGAATATGGCAACATTAAAAGAAGAAGAAGAAAAGTCAAAAGATGTTTAGAAAAGAACAACCCAACGAAGATAGCAACTTCTGGATATCTTATGCAGACTTGATGGCAGGATTGCTTTTTGTCTTTATTTTGCTTATCGGTGCGATCATCTCCAAGTCGATCATCTTAAAGTCTGATCTACATGAGAAAGAAGATAAACTTTCAGACATATCGCAAGCACTAAAAAACAGAGAGACGACTCTGGATGAGTTAAGCGATACTTTGGCCAAAAGTAAAGCACTGATAGGTGAAAAAGATATTTTTCTTACTGAAAATGAAAAACTTTTAGCACTTAAAGATAAGCAGCTGGAAGAAGATGAAAAGAAGTTAACTGCACAGGAGAAGCTGATACTGCAAAAAGAGGCACTCTTAAAGCTTAAAAATAAAAGTATAGCTGATAATGAGAAAAAACTTGATGCCAATGAAAGAATGTTGAAACTTAAACTTGATGAGATCAATAAGCTTAATAAAATGTTGTTAGAAGCACAGATAAGAGAGAGTAAACTGAGTGATAAGATCATTATCATGCAGGATGTTGTTACAGAAAATGAAGATACTTTAAAAAAGAACAAAGACGCCTTAGCTAAAAGTCGTAAAAGTCTAGAAGATTTTGAAGGTAAAGTACTTGTACTCTCTAATAAGTTAGATGATACTAAGAAGAGTGTGAAACTTAAAGATGAAAAACTTCTAGAGGTATTAAATGCTTTGGATGAGAAGAAGACAAATTATGATGAACTGGTAGCTAATCTGCAAAAACAGAAAGCGAAGATCAAGTCTTTGACCGGTATCAAACTTAAAGTTGTTGCAGCACTGAAAAGTGCACTGGGTGAAAATATTGATATCGATAAAAAGACAGGTTCACTTAGACTTGCCTCAAATGTACTTTTTGGTAGTGGTGAAAATGAATTAAAACCTGAAGCAAAAGTGGCATTGAAAAAAGCATTTGAAGAGTACATAGGTACTTTGGTCAATGACCCGGCTATCAGGCCTCATTTAGATAAGATCATTATTGAAGGGCATACGGATAGTGTTGGTTCATATATCTATAACCTGAATCTTTCTCAAAAACGTGCACTTGCCGTGATGGAGTACCTACTTACGCTTGAGTTTACGCAAAAACACAATATAAGACCTCTTATGACCGCATCGGGTAGGGCTTATATAGATCTTATCAAAGTGAATGGAGTGGAAGATAAAGATGCATCAAGACGTATTGAGATCAAGTTTAGACTTAAAAATGAAGATGCGATCAATGAGATAGAAAAGGTTTTAGATGCGCAGTGATTTTATACCGGTGCACCTTATGAATGCCAATGCAAAACTTGATAAACATGTATTGGCTGCTGATACACATAAGAAAACCAATGATGGATATATGAAAGATGTTTTTAAAGAGTCATTGTGGAAGAAGTTCGTAGGGTTATTTAAAAGATAGTTTTTAAGTTATACTCTTAATTTCATCCTGAAAAAGATTCAGGATGACTGGCCATTTTAAAAAACGATCTGTCCATCATGCTGCATACGTTTGATGATACCTGCTGCCATTTCATGGCCCTGATAGGCTGCTTTTCTACACCACTCTATGGCTTTCTCTTTGTCCTCTTCACATCCCAGCCCCATATCGTAGAGTGCACCTAGATTAAACTGGGCTTTTGCATTGTTTGCATTTGCTGCTTTGGAGAAGAGAATGAATGCCTTTTTATAGTCTTGGTGTACACCTCGACCCTCTTTGAACATCGCTCCCAAGTTGTTAAAGGCATCGATGTTCCCACGTTTTGCTGCTTCTTCATACCAGAAGGCTGCCTCTGATTCATTTTGTTCACAACCCTCGCCGTTTTCAAGCATGAGTGCGACTTCAAACTGTGCCAAAGGTACTTCTCTTGTTGCAGATTCAAGGTAGTACTCAAAAGCTTTTTTAGTGTCCTGTAAGACACCATAGCCCTTAAAGTACAAAAATCCAAGGTAGTAGTAGCTTGTAGGCTCTTTTTGTGCTTCAAGTGCCGTATAGAGTTCAAATGCTTTATCATACTCTTTTGCTAGTAGAAGATCATATGCTTCTTGTGCTAGTGGAGTCATATATCATGCCTTTATAGAGTTTTAAAAGCGATTATATAGACTTTGGCTTAAAGAGTGCACACTTTAAGATGATTTGCCTAGAGTGATGCTTCTTTTAGTAGCCAAACGTACTCTATGACATCTTTAACCTGTTTCAATCCACCTTCTACCTTCATCTCATCAAGTTGTGTAATGGTGTAGTGGTCGCCGTAGTGTCGTTCGAGTTCTTCTATATCGACACTAAATGGAGAGTTGTTCATAAGACTTTGGTCGTAGACTACAGTGGTCATTAATTGAGGTGTGTTCCCTGTCAATGAGAGTATATGTTTGCTATAGTCCATTCTCATTTCTTCAGGCAGTGCTACGATAGCAGCCCTATCATAGACAGCATCTACATTCTCTATGATCTGAGGAGTCAATGCAAAGAAGTCACCTACGAAGATATCTATGTTTTCTGCATGGTAGTGTATATGTTCACCCTCAGTCATGATGTAAGGCTCCTCACCCAGTTCTTCAAAGAGCTCTTTGACTGCTTGTTCACTTAGTTCTACACCTACCACACAAAATCCCTTGGAGAGTAGCCATCCAATGTCAAGTGTTTTACCGCATAAAGGAACAAAGATGCGACTGGCTAGAGGCATATCCAGCTCTTGAAAATGTTTGATGAGTAGAGGGTTGACTTCATTGTTATGAAAACCTGTTTGTCCTTTATGCCATCTATCTAACCAGATCTCTTTCTCCATGAGTTATGCTCCAAACCCTTCAAGTTCTTTGGAGACTTTTTGCATTTTGTTTTGTGCATCTTCAAGGGCTTGTTTATTTGTAGCAAGTACTTCTGCCGGAGCGTTAGCAACAAATTTTTCATTGTTTAGCATACCGCTAAGTTTTTGTATCTCTTTTTCAAGCTTCTCTTTTTGACGTGTAAGTTTTGTGATGATAGGTGTCATGTCTATCTCACCTGTTGGTAAGTAGACTTCAAGATTGTCTGAAACATCAGTGATCGAGTCTGCAACTTTTGCATCAACAAACTCTATCTCAATTACTTTGGCCAATTTTTCTATGAACGGTTTAGCCATGTTTGTATCTATTTGACTATCAAGTTTGATATAGGCTTTGTCTATCTTACTATTACCCATATCTATAACCACTTTTGCGCGTCTAAGTGCAGTAATGGACTCTTCGATGATAGCAAACATCTCTTCAGCATCTTTGTCCTCTTTGATGGTCTTAGGGAAGTTCATCACCATGAGTGATTCACCCTCTTCAAGTGTTGTACCTGAGAGCTTGTGGTAAAGGTGATCAGAGATAAATGGCATAAACGGAGAGACCATTTTGAGTGTCTCTTTAAAGATCGCTCCAAGTTCTACGATACTCTCACGGTCAGCCTTAGAGTACTCTATACCCCAGTCACAGAACTCATTCCATACGAAATTATAGAGCGATTTCGCAGATTCATCAAATTTATAAGACTCTATGGAAGTACGGATCTTCTCTACAGCCACAGATAGACGACTTTGCATATAACGTCCAAGCGGTGTTTTTACCTCTATATCTTTTAGTTCAGGGAAAGTATCAACATTTAGTTGTAGGTAGTTTGTTGCATTGTAAAGCTTGTTGGTAAAGTTTCTAAACTGTTCAAGGTTCTTCTCACCAAGTTTAATGTCACGACCCTGTACCGCCAAGTATGCCAATGTAAAACGTATGATATCTGCAGAGTGCTCTTCAACCATATCAAGAGGATCGATAACATTCCCTTTTGATTTACTCATTTTGGCACCATGCTCATCACGTACAAGCGCATGCATATAGATATCTTTAAACGGCAGTTTTCCTTGGAAATGTTCTCCCATCATCATCATTCTCGCTACCCAGAAGAACATAATGTCAAAACCGGTAATGAGCAGTGAATTAGGGTAGAAGTCTGCCATATCTGTATTGTTATAGAGATCTTCTAACTTGCCATTGTTCCCCCATCCAAGTGGTGACATTGCCCAGAGGGCAGAGGAGAACCATGTATCGAGTACATCAGGGTCTTGTGTAAGCTTCTTGGAACTACACTTTGGACAAGCTTCAGGTTCATCTGCTTTGTCTGCCCATTGGTGGCTACAGTCATCACAGTTGAAAACAGGTATGCGATGCCCCCACCAGAGTTGACGGCTGATACACCAAGGTCTAAGTTCATCCATCCAAGCTGTGTATGAGTTTATCCAGTGGGCAGGGTGGAAGTTGTTATGCTTTTTTGTCTCTTTGATGGAGTTTTCAGCGATCTTTTCACTTAGGAACCACTGTTGAGAGATGAATGGCTCTACAATATTTTTACAACGGTAACAGTGACCTACTTGATGTACATGCTCTTCGATCTTAACGATGTAGCCTGCATTCTCAAGGGCTTTTACGATAACAGGACGTGCTTCAAGACGCTCAAGTCCTGCAAACTCTCCACAATAGTCATTTAAGATACCTTTTTCATTAAAAACTTTAATGAACTCAAGGTCATGTCTTTTTCCTACAGCGTAGTCATTTTGATCGTGAGCAGGTGTTACTTTTACTACACCCGTACCAAACTCCATGTCCACATGCGAGTCAGTGATCACTTTGATATTTCTGTCAGTGAGAGGCAGTAAAACTTCTTTACCAACGATGTCCGTATAACGACTATCATCAGGGTGTACCATGATGGCAGTATCTCCAAAGTATGTCTCTGGTCTGGTTGTAGCTATTTCAAGTTGGCCTGAACCATCTGCAAATTTGTAGATCATCGTGTAGAACTTACCGTTTACTTCGTCATGTTCTACTTCGATGTCAGAGAGTGCTCCATCGTGTGTACACCAGTTTACCATGTAGTTGTTCTGTGTGATGTGTCCTTCATCAAAGAGAGAAACAAAAGCTTCTTTTACTGCTTCATGCAGACCCTCATCCATCGTAAAACGTTCACGTTTCCATGCAGGAGTAACGCCCAGTTTACGCATTTGATGTACGATGTTACCGCCAGAGGTCTCTTTTTGAAGCCATGCACGTTCTAAAAACTTCTCACGACCTAAAGCTTCTTTAGTCGTACCTTCTGCTAAAAGCTGTTTCTCTACAATGTTCTGTGTAGCGATACCTGCATGATCAGTACCCGGCTGCCAAAGCGTCTTAAATCCATCCATACGTTTATAACGTGTAATGATGTCTTGAAGTGTAAATGTCAATGCATGCCCAATGTGCAAACTTCCTGTGACATTTGGAGGTGGCATCATGATGGAAAAGTTTTTTCCATCTTCCTGGATGTTTTTGTTTCCATCTATCTCAAAATACCCACGCTCTTCACAGAGTTTATAGTAATTGTCTTCAACTTCTTTTGGGTTATATGTTGCTTTTTTTTCTACAGTTTCGCTCATCGGATTATCCTACATGATATTATATTGTCGCGATTATAGCGTAATGGTGCTT
>CAZBLM010000034.1:0-3270 GCA_964492675.1 uncultured Sulfurovum sp. | reverse complement strand
AAATTAGTTGCGGGTGTAGCTAAAGATAAATCCCTGATCCTTAGCTACATAGAAAGAAAAGACCGATAAAAAAATTATTGATTCTTTAGTTAAGCCCGCAAGTAATTGTAGCATCTATTTTATATTATTTACTTATAAAAGTATATAATTTTTATTTTTTACAGATTTATTTTAAATAAAATATGATCTGGCGCAATCAAATATTTAGATAACCGAGATATAATCTCTCAAACACTAGATGTAAAACAAGGACTATGTTATGATGAGAATTATCAACTATTTTATACAAAATAAAAGTCTCAACTATGTCCTTCTTGTTTTTATCCTTTTTCTTGGTGTTAATGCCTACAAGAACATCCCAAAAGAACTTTTTCCTGAAATTGCTTTAGACAAGATCTCGATCAGGGGTGTTTATGCGGGTGCAAGTGCAGACAATCTTGATAAAATGGCGGTTCGTGATATTGAGAATGAACTTGGAAATATACAGGGTATTGATAAGATAGAGACCGTCATCAAATCAGGCAGTTTTTCCATCGTACTTGACCTTAATGCCGGTGCAGACAAAACAGATGCACTCAACAAAGCAAAAGATGCAATAGCAAGAAGCAGACAATACCTTCCTGCGGATATGACAGAACCTACTGCAGAGCTATTGACACATAACAGACCGCTTATCAGACTCTCCTTATCTGCTGAGGGGATGAATAAAGGTCAACTGATAGAAGTAGCCAAAGAGGTGAAGTCTAAAATTTCCAGAAATCCGTATGTGAGTGAAATACAAATTTACGGAGACTCAGATGAGGAAGTTTCCATACAGGTCAATGAAGAGGCTGTACGGGCTTATGGACTGGATCCTGCTGCCATTATCTCCGCAATCTCAAAACTCTCTTATATTTATCCGATAGGAGATATCGAAGAGCGAGGCAATTACATTTTTATCTCTACTGTCAATGGAAAAGAGACAAAAAAAGAGTGGGAATCTTCACTGATCAAAATAGGCGAGAAACAGGTTAGACTTGGCGATGTTGCCAATGTTGTGATATCGTATCCTCAAGATACAACGCTTTCTACCTTTAATGGACGTAACAGTATCACACTTGTGATCTCCAAAGGGGCAGAAGGTAACTCTATGCATATCTCAGAAGAGTTGCAAACTTTTGCTAAAGATAAACTCACTAAAGAGTTTCCAGGGGTCTATTTTAATTTCTATCAAGACAGTTCCAAACCTGTTAAGGACAGACTTGATACGGTTATTTCAAACTTGATGTTCGGTCTGTTACTGGTGTTTCTCTCTATGGCACTGCTTATCAATGTACGTATCGCAACGGTTGTGGCGATGGGTATTCCTATCTCTTTTGCTATAGGTATCATGTTCCTTTATTTTATGGGGTACTCCATCAACATTGTATCTTTACTGGGAGGGCTCATCGTTATAGGTATTGTTGTAGATGATGCGATAGTTGTGTCTGAAAATATACAACGTCATATAAATGAAGGGATGTCTAAAAGAGAAGCAGTATACACAGGGGTGAAAGAGATGGTTCTTCCTGTTACCTTAGCGACACTGACAACTGTTGCAGCTTTTCTTCCGTTGTTCATGCTGACAGGTGAGATTAAGAATTTCATCATTCTTATCCCTATTGCTGTGGTGATGATCCTTATTGGGTCTTTACTTGAGAGTTTTGTTTTCTTACCATTACATGCGGAAGAGATTCTAAAAAAGCAGAAAAATTTCATCAACTGGGAACCATTTCAGCAAAAATATGAAGCTTTTCTCCACCTTGTGATCCGTTTTAAATATATATTTTTATTTACCTTTGTTGTTGTGATACCTGTTTTGTCGGTACTAACGATCAAAATGCTTAACTTTCAGTTTTTTCCTACTTTTGATGGTAATTACCTCTATATTACAGGTAAAAGCTCTGTGGATACTTCCATTGAAGAGACAGAGAAGATCGCCAAAGAGTTAGAAGCGTATGTTCTTGAAAATAAAGAGACGTATGGCATTAAATCCAGCTCTACAGTTGTAGGATATAGAAGAGCACTTTCAGGTGACAATGAAAATGGTGACAACATGCTCTACATTACCATGGAGCTTTATGATATGGAGCCTCAGAGTTTTATAGATGCTTATATCAATCCTATCTTCAACTTTTCTTTTAAGTTCAATGATCCAGAGAGGGTAAGAACAAAGCATACCTATGAATTGGCAAAGCTCTTGAAAAAAGAGATACATCCTATGATGGAAAAATATCATCTTGAAGAGCTTGGTGTCCTGGAATCCAGACCTGGATTGATCAAAAATGATATTCAGATCAACTTTTCGGGACGAGACAGTGATATGATCGCAGAGGCAATGAAAAGAGTAGAGGAAAATCTTTCTAAAATACCGCATATTAAAAATGTGAGTAATAATGCTCAGTTTGGAAAGATGGAGTATAAATTACGCATTAATTCGTATGGTGAACAATTGGGCTTGAGCGAAGTGAGTATCGCACAGACACTCTCTGGCTATTTCCTTGATAGCCGTAAAGCGATGACATTTAATGAGAATGGTGTCATGGAGATAAGAACAAAAGCAGTCAACAAAGACTCGGAAAATACCCTGATGAACTTTATGGTCCCGACACCTTCTGGTAGTTTTGTAAAACTTACTGATGTTGCAGATGTGAAGAAGTTAAGGGCCTATGAGAAGATCGAAAAAAGAGATGGTAATACCGTTAAAACTGTCTTTGCAAATATAGATAAGAAAAAGACCACTGCAATGGATGTGCTGAAAAAGATCAAGCCTTTGTTAGACACAATACGTGCTGAGGGTATAGAGATCAATCTCTTGGGAGAAAATGAGAAAAATCAACAATTTAAAAATGATATGATACGCTCACTGATCATAGCAGTCTTTTTGATCTTGATCACACTGCTTTTCATCTTCCCTAAAATTCGTTATGCTCTGATGGTCATGTCTGTCATACCTTTTACGATGCTTGGTGCTTTAGTAGGACATATGTTGGTAGGTGTAAACCTTACGATGCCTTCTGTTATCGGTATGCTGGGACTGGCAGGGGTTGTTATCAATGATGGTATCATTATGCTTGACTTTTTACATGGTACAGATAAGGCAGATACCTTCTATGAAAGGGCAAAGTTAAGACTACGACCTATTTTGATCACATCGATCACTACATTTCTTGGTTTGTTCACATTGATCTTCTACGCAACTGGACAGGCTGTCATCCTTCAGCCTATCGCCATCTCTATCGGTTTTGGATT
>CAZBLM010000033.1:0-23527 GCA_964492675.1 uncultured Sulfurovum sp. | reverse complement strand
ATTTTTTTCATTTATATGACAAGTCATAAAAGCTAGGAATGATATGCACAAAAATACGCACACACTTTAGCTTTCGATATAAAGTAATACTTTATACCTCTCTTAAAAGAAGGAGGACTTCCTAATCTTGTTCCCTTTTAATTTTAAGATAGCTCATCATAACAAGTAATCGTGAAAGCATTGTGAAAAAGAAGCATTAATAGATTTTATTTTAATTTGCCAAATACCTTATATTTATCCCAGTAGATATCTAACGCCTCTTCAATCTCCTTATCACTTAAATAATTTTTCTTTTTGATGCCATAATTTTTTATAAAAAGATCTGACATTACAGAGATAGATTCTGAAGGATATTTCAAATAATGTTTTAATCCTGCCTTCATATTCTTTTCTCCACCATAAACCACCAGATAATTCATAAACATTCGTTGTAGAGTTACTGGTAATTTTTTATGGCAACCTACACAGTTTCTTTCATAGGCATCCTGTGCAAACAAGCCTGTAATGATAAGTATAAATATGACTATACGCTTTACCATGTCATCACCATTTTTGTACCCTCTCCTTCTTTAGACTCTACTTTTATTGATATGTTATATTCATCCAATATTTTTTTAACGATACTCAATCCTAGTCCAAAACCACCTTCTATATCATTGAAACGCAGATATCTATCAAAAATAAGTGGTATTTTCTCTCCATCTATCCCTATGCCTGTATCCCAAACTGTCAGAGTGTTTTGTCGGAGTGTAATTCCAATACTTCCATTACGTTTATTGTATTTAATGGCATTAGAGATAAGATTATCTATCACTCTAGTCAATTTACGTCTATCCATAACTATCATTACATCTACAAGGTCTAGTGTAAATGTTAGATGTTTAGACTCAGCTAAAATAGTGAAATACTCCACTCTATTCTCTATAAGTGTTTGTAGTTTTATCTCTTCATTCTTATTTTCTTTTTCCTGTTCCAATGTGAGATACATAAGGTCTTTATAGAGGACGGACACTGTTTTTGCCGCGATATTGATACGTGATAGTTTTGTCTTGTTTTTTTCTATCATCGCAGACTTGTCCATCATCTCTATGTTTGCGAGTATCGCAGATAATGGTGTATTTAATTCATGTGTAGTGTCCTTAATAAACCTGTCTAAAAGCATGATGGAGTCACGCATAGGTTTTAAAAACAATTTTGCAAGGTAAAGACCAAAGATCATGAAAATAAAGAATGAGAATATCCCATAAATAAGTATATTCTTCCATACAGTATCTTTCCATGCATTTTCCTCTTCTAATTCCAAAATAAGGTACTTTGCACCCAAATAAAAATCATCTAAACTTTTTACAAAATGTATGAACTTTTCACTTTTATAAATTTCTTCATCAAAACGTATATCTTCTTCTTCCAGAAGAGAAAATATCTGCATTTCTTCCAGGTCATAAATAGCTGACCTAAAACGAGAATCTCTAGGATACACTACCTGTTTATCAAACTGGTTATGCAATACTTTAAGTCGTTTTGTCTGTATATAAGCAAGTTTTGAAAGGCTAACACGCTCTTCTGCAAGCATCAGTTTTTCCTGACTTTGATAGTAGTACAAAGAGAGCATCAGTATGGCGAACAGTACCATAGTACTGTAAAGTACCAAAAACCTAAGAAAAGACTTTTTTTCACTTAGCAGTAACGAATTTGTAGCCTTGCTTTTTGATACTAACAATTTTATCCTTACCGATTATTTTACGAAGATTTTTAATATAGGTACGAAGTGCTGTGTCGCTGGGTTCTTCATCAAAGTCCCATAAATGTTCATAAATTCGTTCATGTACGATCACTTCACCTTCATTTTTCATGAAAAGTTTAAGCAATTTAGACTCTTTATTCCCTAAAGAAACGGTTTCACCATCAATGATAAGTTCATTGTTCTTACTGTCATAAAAGATAGTTGGAGATATTTCTATAAGCTCTTTCGCTTCATGGTAAAATCCACGTTTTAACAAAGTCTCTACCCGTATGAGCAACTCTTTTAAAACAAAAGGTTTACGAATGTAATCATCACAACCACTATCAAATCCTTTTTCCAGATCATCTACAGAATCTAATGAAGTAATATATATTGCAGGGGCGACTACATCACCTTCTCGTGCTTCTTTCAGCAGTTGAAAGCCGTTGATACCCGGAGTATTAACATCTAAAAGAAGCAGGTCATACTTACTTTCATAGAGTTTTTCCTGTGCTTCATAACCATCGTAGACATTCACTATATCATGTCCCGGCTCTTCTAAAAACTCTGTAATAGTTTCATTGAGGTTCGCATCATCTTCAAGTAGTAGTATTTTACTCATTACAGATACTGTCTTATCCAGCTTTGAAACTGTACTGCATTCAATGCACCTGAGCGTCTCTCAACTTCTTTACCATTTTTAAAGATGATCAATGTAGGAATACTCTGTATACCATACTGCCCACCTAACATTTGCTGCTCTTCAGTATTTACCTTTACGAACTGTGCCTGAAGAGGCATAGCAAGTGCCACTTCTTCAAACGCCGGTGCCATCTGTAAACAAGGTCCACACCATGGTGCCCAAAAATCAATGATCACAGGTATCTCTGAGTTGGCTAAGAATGTACCCATTTTATCTGCATCCACAGACACAGGCTTGGAGTCAAGCAAAGAATTTTTGCATCCTCCACAGTTCGCTTTAGCATAAGAATCTTTTTTAGGTATACGATTTACCTTGAAACAATGTGGACAAACAACGTTAACATTCATAACATTACTCCTTTACTATGAAATAGGACATATTTTGAGCAAAGCTCAAAATACTACGCTGTCGCTGAGACAACTTCAGCAGTTTGCTCATACGACTAGTCGTATTGAAATCCCTAGTTTTATTTTTTGTAGATATTATAGCGAATAAAGTAAATACATATTAAATAAACTAGAAGGTATATATCATGGCAAAAAAAGAACTTATAGTAGGTGGCGGATGTTTTTGGTGTACTGAGGCAGTATTTGAACTTCTCAGAGGTGTCAGTGATGTAGAGAGCGGATATGCAAACGGTCAAACACTTAACCCTACATATAGAGATATATGTACCGGAGAGACAGGTCATGCAGAAGTCATCAAGATCACATACGATGACAACATTATCACCCCAGATACACTCTTAGAGATCTTTTTTGTTGTACATAATCCCACTACCCTTAACCAGCAGGGTGCAGATAGAGGTACACAATACCGGTCAACCATCCTCTATACAGATGAAGAGACCAAAGAAGTTGCACAGGCAGCATTAGAAGCAGCTCAAAATGATTATTCTGATCCTATCGTTACCACCATAGAACCATTAGATATGTACTATAAGGCAGAAACATACCATCAAGATTATTATCGTCAAAATTCTACGCAGGGATATTGCATGGCAGTCATACCACCAAAGTTAGCAAAATTAAAAGCGAAGTTTAGTAAAGAAATTGGTTGATTAATAGTTTGAAGAGAAAAAACATTAAAAGCTTCATTTTGGACAAGGTTAAAGTTTTCTTTTGGACAAGGTAAATTTTACTCTTTAGAAGTACTTAATGTTTCTCTACGGAAATTATAAACTAATGGTATTAGATTGAAATTAGATTTTATTCTAATTTTGTACTCAGTATGTAACCAATATTGGGAATATTCGTAAGTGAAATACCTGGAATCTTTTTTCTTAATCGATACGTAAGTTCACGCAATGAAGAAAGACGTCCATCTTCATCACCCCAAATAGAAAATATAAGTTGTTCTGCACTCACAGTAGTATCTCTATGCAAAATTAACGTGTGAAAACAACTGCGTTCATTTTTTGCTAGAGCGATATATTCCTCTCCCCTATATAAAGTTTTAGTATCAAGATCATACATATATTCCCCAAAAATTATTTTATTATTTTTCTTTGGGTTAGAAATACTGTCACGTCCACCTACTACCATCAAAATAGCCTCAATATCTTTTTCAACCACCGGCTTAATAATATAACCCATGGGCTTAACCACTTGAGCATTTAATATCGTTTCACTGTCTTTATAGGATGTTAAAAATATAA
This sequence comes from uncultured Sulfurovum sp., assembly GCA_964492675.1. Taxonomy (GTDB): domain Bacteria; phylum Campylobacterota; class Campylobacteria; order Campylobacterales; family Sulfurovaceae; genus Sulfurovum. Next base: position 19,444 of record CAZBLM010000033.1, on the reverse strand, counting down.
ACTTTATATCCGGGTACTTCCTATAGATGATATTTGCCAGCTGAATACCATCTATAGAACCATTAATTTGTATATCCATAAAGATCAGATCTACAGAATTATCTTTCAAAAAATCTAATAATCCATTTCCTTCATCAAATACACCTACAACTTCATGTTCTAGATCTTCAATAACCTCTTTTAAAAAAAATGCCGTTATACCTTCATCTTCAACAATAATAATATTCATAGCAATAGACCTTTAGAAAAAATAATTTGATGATGTAGTCCATTATCATTATATGTATTTACTACACCTTTAAGTTGATACTTAGCTAACGATTCCAATAGTTTAAATCCAAAACCTTCTTTTAATTTTTTTAGATCTATACCTATACCATTATCATGTACCTCAAGTATAAATGTATCATTCTCTGCAATATACATTTTAATACTGATCGTTTGATGCTGCTGTGTTTCAGGAAATGCATATTTCATAGCATTGGTAACCAACTCATTAATAATTAATCCCATAGGTACAGCTACCTCTAGATTTAGTTTAATATCTTCACAATAAATATTAAATTCTAAATGTTCTGTATGAAAAGACTGTCTCAACTCTGATACAAGGTTTTTGGTATATTCCTGCATATTTACAGATTCGAAATCATCAGATTGATAGAGTTTCTCATGTATCAATGCCATCGCTTTTATACGCTGATTGGTCTCCTCAAATATCGCCTGTGAAGACTTTTCTTTAATTCTCCTAGATTGAAGAGACAATAATCCTGATATGATCTGTAAATTATTTTTTACACGATGATATAGCTCTCTAAATAAAACATTTTTTTTATTGATCTCCATCGAAAGCTGTCTGTTCTTTACATCTATGTCATGTGTCCTTTCTTCTACTTTTACTTCCAAACTTTTATTTAATACCCTCAATTCGGACTCAACTTTGGATAAGCGTATAAAAATAATATTATACCTGTATGCCAGTGCAAATGAAAAAAGAGCCAACTCAAAAAATGCCCCTACCTGAGCACCATGAATGGTAAAAGAACTCATAGGTATGACGCCAAGGTCTTGCATCTCTTCGAGCAATGCACCGACCAGTAAGAAACTCCAAGCAGCAATAAAAAACTTTGACCCGACAGTTCTATGTTTATACCATATATATATCCCTGTGATAAAAAGTGAAAAGATGTTCAATATCGATAATACGACCATCACGGTGATGATAAAAGAATATGGCATATAAAAGCTCATAAGTAGCGTAAGTAAAAATATATTTTTAAAGATACTAAAAAAAGCGTCTATCGTTGGTGTATATTTTTGTAAATTCAGAAACGAACTTACAAACTGCATAGAAAAATAGTTCGCTAAAGTAAACATAACGGGAATAAAATAACTATTTAATGCTGGAAATGTTGGATAAAAATATTGAAAGGCAAAACCATTAAGCCCAAGCTGTAAAAGTAAATAAGAGAAGTGAAATGTTACATAATCCAAATAGATATATTCTTTAATAATAAGGAAAAGTATGAAGTTGTAAATAAGCATAATAAAAGCAGCACCAAAATAACTTCCTAAGAAAAGATCTTTCTTTGATGAACTGCTATAGTACTCATCTAAAGGTAAAAATTGCATGCCTATATTTAAAGAACTGTCAGAGTCAATTCTAAAAATTATTTCTTTGGTTTCACCTGCTTGGATGGTATAAGGTATGACAAAAGTATTTGTTTTGATCTTTCTGGTATCGAAATTTGTTAAATCTCCGGTCAAATATTGATCGACCAATTTAGAATCTTGATATTCATACACAGTGATATAGTCATGTAGAGGATAAGGGAACTTTATCACATTTGATTGCTCGTGATCTGTTGGGTTTTTAATTTTAAGATAGATCCAAATCCTTGCCTCACTAAAACCTAAACTTATCTCATCATATATTAAATTTCTAAAGTGATCTTTTTCTTTATATGCACTTTCTATCGATAATTTGCGGTCTACATCTATTGTATATTTGGATTCAAGTACTTGAACCTCTTGTCCAAAAGAAGGGAGTATAAAAGAAAAAATCACTATAGATAATTTTAAATATAGAAATATTTTTTTCATTTATTTTGATCCTAAGTCTTATTATATATAAAAGTTATCTAATAATATTATACATGAACTTTTAATTTACACTAAAAACAAATTTATCTATCACCCAAAGGATTATCACTCCGTTTTTTCACCTTTTTCTCCTGCTCTTCAGAGATATTGGGCTTAGAAAACGCTACTTGTCCTGCAATGATACATCCCTTGCATCCAGGTTCGCAATGATGGTGTAGTTTTAGACACCATTCTTTATCATCATCTTTTGTACCCATGAACTGACAACCCCATCCACTAGACATCTTAATACCTTATCTCAAAACCATCAGTATGAAATACTGCATCATCAAATATCACATACTGTATCTCTTCTACTTTACTCAATGGTGATCCCTCTTTCAATATATTTATAAAGGTATCAAATTCATCATCAAATATCTCAGCTACTACCTCTACAGAACCATCTCCAAGATTTTGGATATACCCTTTAAACTGCTTTTTCATCAATGCCTGAGAAACAAATTTACGGTAAAAAACACCTTGCACTTTACCGTGGATACTAAACTTATACCATTCCATGCTATACTGCCTTATACTCGTCTTTTAAAGTTTGTAAAAATTCGATAATTCGCTCTTGAAAAAGTACATCTTCATCATCATTCATACATTCATGAAGTTGCATGAGCAGTTCCATATCTATCTTTTTCACATAACGAGGTACCTTTTTTGTATCTCGTGTTACCTGTTGTATGAGATGATCAAAATCAAGTCCATTGTTTGTAACGATCTTTGTATAGTATTCGTTTACTGTATCGATAAGAAGTTCTGCTCTCTCCTCATCATCTGCATAAATACTCCTTGCTATCTCTTTAAGCTTCTGTTCTTCACATTCACAAATCTCGCCATTAGCTGATATCATTAGCGTTAATATCTTTGCTCTGTACTCTAAAGAACTATGATGATATACAAGTAGTTCTCTGAACATTTTCATAAAATTACGTTTAAAACTTTTTAACACATCATTCCTTATTTAGCTTATTAACAATACTTTAACTAAATTATACTATAGTTTTGCAAGATAATCATAAACATAGGCTGCATATGGGAAACATCGATCTGATCATCATACTAACAACTGCATTTTTAGGTTCGGTAGGACATTGTATAGGTATGTGTGGAGGGATAGTAGTTGCATACTCTTCAGGTAAAATAGACCAAAAATCTTCTTATATACAACAAACTTCTTCTCACTTAGCCTATAATTTTGGTCGTGTCACCACTTACGCTATTTTGGGTGCACTCTTTGGATATATTGGACAGGTGATAGCTTTTACTCCTACAACAAAGGGTATACTCTTTGTAATAACCGGTATCCTGATGTTACTTGCAGGGCTCTCTCTTCTTGGAAAATGGAAATTTTTAAACTCTGCAGAACTATCAATATCAAGATACAGCTGGTATCAAAACAGTTTTAGAAAGCTCATGTCTTCCAAATCTTACGGAAGTTTTTATCTTTTGGGAATGCTTAACGGTATTATACCCTGTGGTCTAGTATACTCTTTTGCCATTTTTGCTGCAAGTACAGCTAATCCTTTAGGTGGCGCGTTGGTCATGGCTACGTTTGGCCTGGCTACCATTCCTGCACTTTTTTTCCTAGGTTTCATCACTAAATTTTTACAGAAAGGTTCCCTTCGTAATACTATGATGAGACTCGCTGCCATTCTTGTCATTGTTTATGGAATCTTTACTCTTACAAAAGGATATAAATTCATAGCCCATCCTGAAGAGATGAAAGCCATGATGGATAAAATGCATGAAGAAGGCATAGATGAGAATGAAACACTCACAGGTAAATTTAATGGTATGAAGTGTGCTCCGGGAAAATGTGGTTAGGCATCATATACATAGAACACTTTACATGCAAAGCTAGTAAAGCTACGTTGTCACTGTGACTACTTACGACTCGGCATTTAGTTGCTTGTCAGCAGTAGGCTCATACGACTAGTCGTATTTTTACAATTTAGATATAATTCGTGCATGAATCACATTAAACATTATGCCTACGACCATACCCCTATACACTTTAACTTTAAACAAACTGTAGAACGTTTTTTTGTTGAAGAGATACCACTTTACACTTTCACCGGTACAGGAAACTACCTCATACTTAAAATTCAAAAAACAGACATGAGTACATGGAAGCTCATCAGCGTTTTAGCCAAAGCAACAGGTTTGCAAGAACGGGACATTGGCTATGCAGGACTGAAAGACAAAAATGCAACGACCATTCAGTACATCTCACTGCCAAAAAATAGAGAAAAAGAGCTCAATAAAAATCTTACTACAGAGAAGATAGATATACTAGAACGTACATACAATAAAGCACCTATCAAGATAGGCCACTTAAAAGGAAACAGATTTTCCATAGTCCTGCATGAGGTCAGCGAAAAAGATGCCAAGTTCTTTAACACAACGGCTAAAAGAATGCAAAAAGAAGGTATACCGAACTACTACGGATACCAACGCTTTGGAGAAGACAGCCGTTCGTATCTTCAAGGCAAAGAGATAGCACACAGCGGGAAAAAGCTCAAAGGGAGTAAAGAGAAACTCCTTGTTTCTGCCTACCAAAGTTACCTCTATAACAGATGGCTGGGTTCAAGAGTTAAACTCTCTTCTGTTATTGCTTCCAACAAAGTAGATACGGCTGCCAGGAAACTAAAATATCCTCTAGAGCTTGTGAAAATTTTAGCAAAACAGCCACAGTTCTTTAAACTTTTTTTAGGGGATCACATTATCGCTTACCCCTATGGAAAAACAAATTTTGTTAAAGATATGCAACAGTCTGCCCAAGCCTTCGGACAAAAAAAGGTATCTCCAACAGGACTACTATGCGGAGCTAATGCCGATCGATCTAAAAGTGATGCTTACTATCTGGAAGAGGAGTTTGATGACACTGAGCTGAACAGCCTAAAAGGTGACAGACGATTCGCGTGGATATGGCCTAAAGATGTAGAGAGCATTCACAATAATGATACGAAAAAATTGACTGTCGAATTTTACCTGCCTAAAGGCTCATATGCCACTACATTTTTGGAAGAGATAGGGAAGTTTTCTTTGAAGGAAGAGAAGTAAATAGTTCTTCTTAATTACTTTTGCTATAATCTTTTTTAATAAATCAAACCTCGTTCCCATCTTCTGCCCGGGAACCAGAAAAGAAGAAAACAAGGTTCAGTATGAAATTAGTAGTAGCAATCACAGGTGCATCTGGTGTTCAACTAGGTAAGAAGTTTGTAGATTATTTACCTGAACATATAGACGCACATATTATTGTCTCAGATAATGCATTAACTGTAGAGTCTTTTGAAAATAAAAATGTCACGCTACATTCTTCTAAAAATATCGCAGCATCTATCTCTTCTGGATCTTTTCGCGTAGATGCAACTGCCATCATACCTTGTAGTATGAATACTTTGGCAAAAGTAGCATGTGGCATCAGCGACAATCTTCCCAGCCGTGTTGCAGCCGTTGCGCTCAAAGAACAAAAAAAGTTACTTTTGGCACCTCGTGAACTTCCTTTTTCTGCCATCGCTTTAGAAAATATGCAAAAACTTGCTACACTTGGCGTTGTCATAGCACCACCGGTAATGGGGTACTACTCTGAATCTTCAAGTCTTGAAGAGATGGAAAAGTTCATCATCGGAAAATGGTATGATGTTTTAGGTATTGAGAATAATTTATATGAGAGATGGAAATAATGAATAAACGTGCAATTTATCCAGGAACATTTGACCCCATTACTGTAGGTCATTTGGACATCATCAAACGTGCCTGTAATATGTTTGATGAAGTTACTGTTGCAGTGGCTAAAAGTGCCTCTAAAAAACCTATGTTCACACTGGAACAACGTATCGCTATGGTAGAAGCTACAACCAAAGACTTTCCTAATGTGAATGTTGTTGGATTTGAGGGTTTACTTGTGGACCTTTCAGATAAATTAGATGCAAACATCATCATACGTGGACTAAGAGCAGTGAGTGACTTTGAGTATGAAATTCAAATGGGATATGCTAACTCTTCACTTAAAAAAGAGTTAGAGACTATTTTTCTTATGCCTAGTTTAGAGTATGGGTTTGTGAGTTCATCTGTAGTACGTTCTATCTTACCTTTTGATGGGAAAGTAGATCACCTTCTACATCCTCTTGCACATAAAATGATACAAGAGTATAAAAAATAATGTACGTACTTTTTGAAGGCATTGATACATGCGGGAAAAGTACACAGATAGACCTGCTCGCAGAAAAACATCCTGAACTTGTTATCACCAAAGAGCCAGGCGGCACAGCATTTGGTCTCAAAGCAAGAGAAATACTCCTTCAAGATTCTCTTAGATCTAAAAGAGCTGAACTATTACTCTTTTTAGCAGACAGAGCAGAGCATTATGAAGAGATCATCAAACCAAATAGAGACAAAATAGTCATTTCTGATAGAGGTTTCATATCCGGCATTGGCTATGCTTTGGCAAACGGTGATTTTGACTTTAACGAACTTGTAAGGCTCAATAAGTTTGCGCTTGAAGAGCATTTTCCTGACAAAGTCGTCCTCTTTTTAACCAATATGGAAACCCTCAAAGAACGTACTTCACAAAAAAGCCTTGATGGCATAGAGCTAAGAGGTTTAGAGTACCTTCTAGAAGTACAGGAAAATATGAAACAAAGTATCTTAAAGCTTGACATCCCTCACCTCTTTATAGATGCCACAGACAGCATAGAAAACATCAATCAATCTATACTAACCTACTTGAAGGTATAATTCCATAATATTTTCCAAGGAAACACCATGATAAACCCACTACGAGGGATGAAAGACCTCACTTTTGAAGATAGCCAACGTTTTGTACACATCATAACCACTGCAATAGGTGTAGCAAAAAAATATGGATATGGATACATCGAAACACCTATACTTGAAGAGACTGCCCTTTTTAAACGTTCTGTGGGTGATAGTTCTGATATCGTGAGTAAAGAGATGTATCAGTTTGAAGATAAAGGTGGTAACGATGTTTGTATGCGTCCGGAAGGAACTGCCGGTATCGTACGTGCCTTTGTACATGCGAAGCTTGACCGTCAGCCTGTTAAGCAAAAGTTTTACTATTATGGTCCTATGTTTCGTTATGAAAGACCACAAAAAGGCCGTCTAAGAGAATTTCACCAGTTTGGTTGTGAGAGCTTTGGTGAGGGTTCTGTCTATGAAGACTTTACCATCATCACGATGATAAGTCAGATCTTTAACGAACTTGGTATAGGCTTTGATCTTCAGATAAATTCACTTGGATGTACTGCATGTATGCCTCCGTATAAACAAAACCTCGTAGGATTTTTAAGAGAGACACAAGAGGAGCTGTGTGAAGACTGTAACAGACGTATAGACTCTAATCCTATACGTGTACTTGACTGTAAGAACACTGTATGTCAGACACTTTTAACTAACTCACCAAAACTCATTAAAAACCTTTGTGAGGATTGTGATTCTGATTTCTACAAACTCATTGCCCTACTCGACAAAGCAGGCATCAAGTATGAAGTGGACACAAACCTTGTACGTGGTCTAGACTACTATAACAAAACAGCTTTTGAATTTGTAAGTAACGAGATCGGTTCACAATCTGCCATCGCAGGAGGTGGACGTTATGATAAACTTGTAGAATTTCTAGATGGTAAACCAACACCTGCTGTAGGTTTTGCCATAGGGATAGAACGTATCATGGAACTTGTGAAGATGCCTGAAGTAGAAAAATCCGGTATCTACTTAGGTGCGATGACAGAAGATGCTATTGAAGCATTATTTGCCATAGCAACTGAAAAACGTAAAGAGAGCAAAGTAACCGTAGAGTACAACTCAAAAGGTTTTAAAAGTCACATGAAAGGTGCAGACAAAGTAAATGCACGTTACGCTGTACTTATCGGTGAAGATGAACTTTCCAATGGTACAGTCTGGGTTAAAGATCTGGAGACAAAAGAAGAATCAACAATGTTGGTTGGAGAGTTTTAACGCAACCACTCAACCAAATCTTTACTTAAGCTAGCCATAGCAACATTTGTTGCATGTGCATAGCCCTGTGCATTTGTGCTAGTTGTAGCTTCCCGGTAGCTAAATCTTTTACTCTTAACCAGTTTCCCAGTATCTGCATCTATGAGCGTAAACTGTATAGAGACGATAGAATGAGACGCTTCCCCACGAACCTGATGTTCAAATGCAAAGATGTTACTTTCAAGTCTGTAGTTGACTTTGAGTGTAGTGGTATCTGGGAGTACTGCTTTAAAGAGTTTTGCACTGTCCAAAACATCTATAACTGTACCTTGCAAAAGTTTAGACATGTGATTTGACCACTCTGAATTCATGTAGGTTCCATAATCATTATGACTGTAGGAAAAATTCATCTTTTGTGACATTTGTTCTCTTAGACTGTGAGGGAAAGAGACCTTTACTACTTTTTGTTTGTAAGATGCATGGGTTATCTTTTGTACTTTTGGTATATCTAAACTATAGACTTTTAAAACTGGTGCCTGTGTACATCCCAACAACCCTATACACAGCATAGCAGATGTTATAACTTTGTTACGAACTATCATTCTCCCGGTCCCCTTCTTGATTCTCTTGATTTAAAGAGTATGCCACTTGGGTTTTGTTCAAGTTCACGTGACATTGTACTTAACTCTTTAACCAATATCTGTGTATCTATGATCACCGGTTCCAAGATCTTTTTAAGATTATAGTCACCTCTGTCCAGACTTTTTTCTACTTTTAGTGTCACACGATTAAAGTTTTTACTGGTTTGCATTAGTTTGTTTACAGTAGGTACTGTTACTTCTTTGATCTGAGCAAAATCTTTTTGCATCTTTTTAAAGTCGGCAGTAGCTTCTGTAAATTTAGTGTTGAGATTTTTCATAGCCACTCTAAATTCTTGAAGTGTTGTATCTATCTCTTCAAGTGAAGTAACAGCTTTATCACCTACTTCACTTCCTTTTGATGTAAATTTATCTGCATTATCTAAGATATTTCCAACAGTTTCAATATGCTGATCTGAGAAAAGTTTTTCACTTTGAATCATAAAGTTTGTAAGTTTATCACTCAAGCCATCAAGATTATTGGAAAGTTTTGTTAGCAGTGAAGGCTTTGATGAGATCAATGGTATATGATCATCTGTAGGTACCAAAGTTTTAGCCTCATTAGTTCCCCCTACTATCTCTATATATAAAAGTCCTGTTACACCAAACATTTGCGCATGTGCAACCATGTCTTCTTTAATAGATACACCTTTTTTGATCTCTAATATTAATTCAACTTTTTGAACATCTTTAGGATGTATATGTATTTGGCTCACCCGTCCTATATTTACACCATTTAGCTTCACAGAAGAGTCTTCAGATAGTCCAGATACTGACTCTTTCATCTCAACTCTATAGGCAGAATATTCTTCTTGCATTCCATACTTAGCAAGCCAAAAAGCAAACCATACCATCCCTATACCAAATAAAACAACAAATATTCCAACGATCGTGTAATTGACTTTACTATACATCTGTTATCTTTTCCTTAAATCGTTCTTTTGTGTACTCGTTCTTAAAAAAATCTTCTACAAAAGGATGAGTAGATTGTAACACATTTTTGATGCTTCCTTCTGCTACAACATGTTTGTCTGCTAAAACTGCCATCCTGTCAACTATAGAAAATATACTGTCAAGGTCATGTGTGATCATCACAACTGTAATACCAAGCAGATCTCGCAACTCGACAATAAGTGCATCAAAATTTCGTGCGCCTATAGGGTCTAGCCCTGAGGTAGGTTCATCTAAGAAAAGTAATTTAGGCTCCATAGCCAAAGCACGTGCAAGTGCTGCTCTTTTCACCATCCCCCCACTTAATTCTGAGGGGTATAATGCACCGACATGCGCTTCTAAACCCACCATGGCTAACTTTGAACTAACCAATTTTTTTCGCATACTCTCAGATATATTTGTGTACTCTTTGAGTTGTACTTCAATATTTTCAGCAATGGTCAATGAGGAATAAAGCGCACCAAACTGGAAAAGTACTCCCCAGTCTGCACGAAGCTCTTGTGCTTCCCTAAATGTGATGCCATTGAGTTTTTTACCTAAAACACTCACCTTTCCTTCTGTAGGTTCCAAAAGCATGATCATCTCTTTCATCAGCACAGATTTACCCGATCCACTCTCACCCAAGATACCGTAGATCTCATTTTCTTCTATATGCAGATTGACATTATCATGAATGGTTCTTTCACCAAACCTAGTCACAATACCTTCTACTTCTATCACAGGACTCATAGACCCAACTCCGTAAATATGACTGAAAAGAGTGCATCAAATGCAATCACCAAAAAGATGGAGTTTACTACTGAAGCTGTAGTGTGAAGTCCTATACTCTCAGTATTGTCTGAGACTTGAAAACCTCTAAAACACCCAACTGCTGCTATGATAAATGCGAATACCGGTCCCTTCATCATCCCTAGCAGATAATGTTTCACCTCTAACACTTCATAAAGTCTGTCTAAAAACTGTGGTATAGAGATACCAAGCTGCATACTTGCTGCCGTCATACCTCCCAAAATACCAATAATATCCGCAAAGAAGATAAGCAGTGGCAGTGCTATCATCAAAGCGATCACACGAGGGAGTACCAAGAAGGTATACGGGTCAAAGCCCATCGTACGCATTGCCGATATCTCTTCTGTGATCTTCATGGCACCTATCTCAGCCGTATAGGCAGATCCACTGCGCCCTGCTATCACAATAGCAGTGATCATAGGACCCAATTCCCTGGTTATAGAGATACTCACCGTATCAACGATGAACATATCTGCTCCAAATTTCGCTAATTGTACCGAACCTTGATAGGAGATGACCATACCGACCAAAAATGAAGTGAGTGCTATTATAATGAGTGCATTAAAGCCTGATTGATGTATATGATACACTGTTTCTTTAATACGTATATCTTTTGGTTTAATCCACGTGTGGAACAAAGCAGAAAAGAGATGTCCTACAAAAGTAATAAAATCTTTAATATCCGAAAGTATTTCAAGTGTATTTTCACCCACTTTTTCAAAATAACCTTTGATCTTAGGTTTTTCATAGGTATGAATATTCTTATTTAAAAGGTCATACATGTTTTTTTGATTTTTGGTATACCCTACTATTTCAACTGTAGTTTCATTTTGATATCGTTTATAATATTCTATAAAAAGAAGTACACCTGCTGAGTCAAAATCTTCAACAGAGGAGAGATCCCAGACTATTTTTCTATCAGAGGGCACATTTTGTAGTTCTCTTTCTATCTGTTTTACATTCGCCAAGGTCCATTTTCCTAAGCAATACAACTTAAAATGATGCTGGTTTGCTTCATACTTTAAGAACTGTTTCTTCATATCTACATTATAGGTAAGATTAGATTAAGTTTTGCTATAATTATATGATATATAAAAAGGTGTAAAGTGAAAGATTTTGGTTTAAATATTTGGTCTGATGATAATTTTATTATACAAGACGATACTGTCAACATCAATCATGCTTCAAAACCTTCCCTGCTTGATATCACACAAAACATTAGAGCAAAAGGGTACAAAGGCCCTCTTCTTCTTCGTTTTCCTCACCTCATAGAAAAACAGATCTCTACACTTTTTAATACCTTTGAAAAGGCTAGATATGAGTTTAACTACAGAGGTAACTTTCAAGCTGTTTTCCCTCTCAAGGTTAACCAGTTTCCAAATTTTATTGACTCTCTTATAGATGTTTCCAAATCATATCACTATGGACTGGAAGCCGGATCTAAAGCAGAACTTATCATAGCCATGAGCAAAACATCCTTGGGTTCACCTATCACAGTCAATGGTTTTAAAGACAAAGAGATGATCTCTCTTTGTTTCATCGCTGCTAAAATGGGACATAATATTACAGTGACCATTGAAGGTCTTGGAGAGCTTGAGACCATTATACAGGTAAACCATGAGTTTAATACCTCTGTAGAAACTCCCATTGCACCTAAAATAGGTGTACGTATTCGTCTACATAGTTCAGGCATAGGTATCTGGGCAAAAAGCGGTGGTTACTCTTCGAAATTCGGCCTCACCTCTACCGAACTGCTAGAAGCCTATGAGATGATCAAAAAGCATGATCTCTTAGATCATCTATGGATGATACACTTTCATATCGGTTCCCAAATGGGAGATATCGCTCCTCTTAAAAAGGCTCTGCGTGAGGCCGGTAATATCTATGCTGAGCTCAAAATGCGTGGTGCAGATGCACTGGGTGCCATTAATATCGGTGGTGGTTTGGCTGTAGAGTACAGTCAGCATGAAGGGAAACAAGAGCGCAACTACTCTCTTCAGGAGTTTGCAAATGATGTGGTCTATCTCATGCAGGAGATCTCCAAAAGTAAAGGGGTAGCAGAGCCAGATATATTTACAGAATCCGGACGATACATTGCTGCATCACACTCTGTGCTTGTTGCTCCGGTACTTGAACTCTTTTCTCAGGAGTACACAGCAAAAGGGCTACGACTAAAAGAAGTAAATCCTCCTCTTATAGAGGAGCTCTATGCTCTCTTTAATACGATATCCAGAGAACATGCAAGAGAGTATCTACATGATGCACTGGACCATATGGAATCCCTTCTTACTCTCTTTGATCTAGGGTACATTGACCTTGAAGACCGTTCAAACACTGAAATACTGGTAAATCTTATCATCAAAAAAGCCATTGCACTTTTGAAAAATGAAGATACTGATGAGCTAAAAAAACTGCAAGACCGTATAGAAGAAAGATACCTCGTGAATTTTTCATCCTTTCAGTCTCTTCCTGACTTTTGGGGCTTGACACAGCATTTTCCTGTGATGCCTTTAGACAGGCTAGATACCAAGCCAACCAACCCCGCAAGTATATGGGATATCACCTGTGACAGTGACGGTGAGATAGGATTTAACAGAGAACTCCCTCTCTACCTGCACGACATTGATGTGAGTAAAGAAGAGTATTTTCTCGGATTTTTCCTCACCGGTGCCTATCAGGAGGTTTTGGGGATGAAACATAATCTCTTTACCCATCCTACAGAATGTGTGATCAATTTTGATAATAACGGTAAATACAGTATCGACAAACTCATAGAGGCACAAAACCTCATGGATGTACTGGATGACTTGGACTATGACACTAACATTATTGATAAAACACTTAAGTACCATATAGAAGAGTCAATACATCTAAACTCAGAAGAGAAAAGAGAACTTTTGGGTAAACTATACCTCTATTTAAGTGAAAACAGCTATCTTAAGACAATTCAGGCAAATAATGAAACAAATATCTAGGACAAATAAAGTGAATATTTTTAAACTTATCAAAGAAGATTTTAGTAATGTAAGGAAAAATGACCCTGCACTAAAGTCTACCTTTGAACTCTTTTTTAACTACCCTGGCCTATGGGCACTTTTCTTTCATCGTATTGCTCACTGGTTTTATACAAAAGGTTTACGTTTTATACCTCGTTTTATCTCTGCCTTTGGTATGTTCTTTACCATGATCGATATACACCCTGCAGCAACCATAGGTCGTAGAGTATTTATAGACCATGGTGTAGGTGTCGTTATAGGTGAGACCACCATTATCGGCAACGATGTTGTCATCTACCAACAGGTAACACTTGGTGGAGTGAGCACATCAAAAGGTAAACGTCACCCAACGATAGGGAATGATGTGGTTATCGGTGCAGGTGCTAAAGTATTGGGGAACATCTATATAGGAGATGATGCCAAGATAGGGGCCAACTCTGTAGTTGTAAAAAATGTTCCTTTTTCTGCTACAGCAGTAGGTATACCTGCCCGTGTTCTGCAGTGTGAACAAGAGGCCACACATTTGAGCCACGATATCATGCCAGATGTCAATAAAGAGATCTTTGAATACCTTCTAAAACGTATAGAGGTACTTGAAAATGCTCTTCCTAAAACAAAACAAGAAGCCATCAAGAAAAAAGACCATGATCTCGATGAAGAGTACGATAACTTCATCCACTCTATGGATTAGACTTTTTAGAAAGTTAATATTAGGCATTTTTTACCCACTTTTAGATATAATTTATGAATTTAATACTAAGGGTTAAAATGCTTTCAGATCGCATACAGACACTATCTCCATCACTTACTATCGCTATCTCTTCACTTGCAAGGGACCTTAAAGCAGAGGGGAAAGACATTCTTTCATTTTCAGCAGGTGAACCAGACTTTGAGACACCTACACGTATAAAAGATGAAGCTATTAAAGCTATCAATGACGGTTTCACCCAGTACACTGCAGTTCCTGGTATTCCTGAGGTACTTGAAGCAGTAGCGACAAAACTCAAAAGAGACAACGGTGTAGAATACGCTCCTTCTGACATTATCGTAAGTAACGGGGCAAAACAGTCACTCTTTAATCTTTTTCAAGCTGTACTTAATCCAGGTGAAGAAGTCATCATCCCTGCTCCATACTGGGTGACTTACCCTGAGCTTGTGAAGTATGCAAGTGCGGTACCTGTAACCATAGATACGGATGAGATCAATGGCTTTAAGATCACTGCAGAACAACTTAAAGCTGCTATAACACCTAAAACCAAGATGATCATTTTAACTACACCATCTAACCCTACAGGTTCTGTATACTCGAAATCAGAGTTGGAATCACTCGCAGAAGTACTAAAGGGAACAGAAATCATCGTAGCATCTGATGAAATGTACGAAAAACTTGTTTATGGCATTGATTTTGTAGCAGCTGCAAGTATAAGTGATGACATGTACCAAAGAACCGTTACTATCAATGGTCTTAGTAAGTCTGTAGCGATGACAGGTTGGCGTTTTGGATACTTGGCAACACCGAATAAAGAGCTTATAGCTGCAATGAACAAGCTTCAGTCTCAAAGTACATCTAACATCAATTCTATCACACAAAAAGCTGCTATCCCTGCTTTACTAGGTGAGGTAGATGAGGAGATCGATACGATGAGAAGAGCATTTGAAGCAAGAGCAGATGAAGCTGTAGAGCTGTTTAACAACATTGACGGTCTCTCTGTACTCAAACCTCAAGGAGCATTTTACCTCTTTGTGAACATCAAAGATATTTCAAATGACTCTATAGAGTTCTGTAAAGAGCTGCTTCAATCAACAGGTGTTGCAGTTGTCCCTGGTATAGGGTTTGGTTCTGAAGGTTACTTTAGATTTTCATTTGCTACTGACATTACTACCATACGTGAAGGTATCAGACGTATTGAAAAGTTCATAAAAGAAAAAAGAGCTTAATGTTGAGATAGAAGTCTCTATCTCTTTTTCTTCTTCGTCATATTTTCCATAACAAACCATACCATACCGATGATACTGAACAGTATCACCGGGGCGATCCATGGATTTACTTTAATATATGTAAACACAGCTATAATCAACTCTGATGAGTAATAAGCACTTAAACCTATAGTCAATACAAATACTATCGATGCAAAAATGTTATAAAATCCAAATTTTTTAAAGTCATACTTGGAAAGTGCCATAGAGAGTGGTACAAGTGTTTTAATACCATAAAGAAACTTTTGTATAAAAATGGCAGCGATACCATATTTACGCATGATGAGTGTTGCCAAGGCTATCTTTCGTTTATGCTTTGCAAAATACGGCTGTATCTCTTTTTTCTGGTACTTTCCAAGATAAAAAAGAAACATATCTCCCAAATAGTTAGAGATAGCTGCAACGGTTAATGCTATCGTCAGGTCCATATGTCCCATAAAAGAGAAGACGCCTGCAGCTGCCACGATGAACAATGAACCCCCAAAAGCAAAAAATGCTACTGCCAAATATCCCCAAGACTCTAAAGTCGAAAAATCCATAAAATAATCCTAAAATTTAATTAATGAATCATATCTAAAATTCTTTAATCATTAAGTCGTTAAGACCAATAGTAAATTATTTGGAGTATAATTAAGTAAAAAACATAATGTTTCATAATAAACAATGAAAGGATAAACGATGAAAAAATTAATAACTATAGCACTATTGGTATCAGGGGCATTCGCAGCTGATTTCTCTCAGATGAGTACAGAAGAGATGATGAATATGAGAGGGAATGTTCCTGTAGATGAACGTCCTGCCTTCCGACAGGAGATGCAAAAACGTATGCAAAGTATGCCTTGGGAAGAGCGTCAAAAATATAAAGGTGTGAGAGGACAAGGTAAAGGTATGGGGCAAGGCAGAGGTATGGGACAAGGTAGAGGCATGGGACAAAACTATATGATGAACCAACCTAATTTTGCTGAGTTTGATCTTAACAATGACGGTGCGATCACACAAAAGGAATTAGAGGAAGCACGTGCTAAACGTATGAATCAAAAAGCCAAAGAAGGAAAAATGCTAAGAAATGCAGGAAATGCTCCTGCATTTTCCACTATGGATAAAAATAATGATGGCATATTAAACCAAGAAGAATTCCGTTTACACCAAACTGAACAAATGAACAAGAAAAGTAATTGTTGTGTGGGTAATTGTCCAGGGCAAGGTAGAAGATCAGGGCAAAATGTAGGAAATCCCCCTGCATTTTCAGAGATAGATACCAATAATGATGGAACTATCAGCCAAGAAGAATTCCAATCACATCAAAGTCAGAGAATGAAAAGTCGAAATAATTAAAATAAGAAAGTGATTCATTCTAAAATAAAAGCTAGCAGAAAACCAGAAGTACTAAAAGGGAATAAAAGTACTTCATGGATTTCATATTGCTAGTATAGACTTCTTGTATGAAGTAAGTGTGAAGATAAGAAATACCTAACAATAGAAAACGTTGAACAAATGTATACATAAACAAAAAAATAATAGCTCAACCTACTACTTTGACAGAAAATAAGTTATAATTTTAACCATGATAAGCACACTCCTTTCCATCATCTTTGTTTATGTCTTTATATTACTTGGATATATGGCGAAACGTATCTTCAATGATGATATAAATCCCAAAACACTTACACTCATGTCTGTCTACTTTTTACAACCATTTGTAACGATCTGGGGATTCTCTACAGCAAAACTTCATACAGAACATATCTATGTGCCTTTACTTTATTTGGCTATTATCATTACACTGATTATTCCTACTATTGCACTGGGTAAACTCATATTTTCAGACCCTAAAGAACGTGCTATCTTTTCTATCGCCGGGTTTGTAGGAAACACTGGAAACATTGGTATACCTTTGGGCATTGCACTCTTTGGAGAACAAAGCGTTATCTACACCACACTCATCAACATAGCCAATGTTTTTGTTGTTTATATCATAGGGGTCTACATCTATTCACGTGGTTCTTTTAGCATTAAAGAGTCACTTTTTAACATCGTAAAGATCCCCATCATCCCTGCTTCACTAATAGCCATACTCATAAACATATATGATATACCATTAAGTACAGAGATACAGGAGTTTTTGAAAATGGGAGCTTATGCAGGTATAGTACTGCAACTCTTTCTACTGGGAACTTTTCTACAAGGCATACGTGTTAAAGAACTTCATCCAAAACTTTTCATAGGCACTATCAGCCAAAAGTTCATTTTCATCCCTTTAGCTACGGCTATCATCCTTAGTTTTACAAACTTAAGTCTCTTTGTACAAGGTATCATTTTTATGGAGATGATGGTACCTTTAGCAGTGGCAAACATAAACTTGGCTTCTCTTTATAACTGTAAACCTAAAGATGTAACTTCACTTATACTCTTAAGTACTTTACTTTTCATACCTTTATTATTTGGGTTGAGTTATATTATAAACCACCACTATTTATGATAAAATAATTCTATTAATTTGAGGAGACTATGATGCCTAAAAAAACCCTTATTATCGGTGCCGGTGGTGTAGGAAATGTTGTTGCTTTTAAATGTGCTATGAATGCAGAGACATTTGGTGAGATCACCCTTGCAAGTAGAACAGTAAGTAAATGTGATGCCATAGCAAAAAATGTGCACGATAGTATAGGAATACAGGTACAAACAACCTCTGTCAATGCAGACTCTGTGCCTCAACTTGTTGAGCTTATAGATAATTTAGAAGCAGATATTGTGATCAATGTGGCTCTGCCTTACCAGGATCTGACCATTATGGACGCCTGTACACAAACTGGCGTTGACTATCTGGATACAGCCAACTATGAACACCCGGACACTGCAAAGTTTGAATATAAAGAGCAGTGGGAAAGAGACGATCAGTTTAAAGATGCAAATATCATGGGTCTTTTAGGTTCAGGTTTTGATCCGGGAGTCACCAATGTCTTTTGCGCCTATGCCCAAAAACACTATTTTGATGAGATACATACCATAGATATACTCGACTGTAATGCGGGGGATCACGGCTACCCATTTGCTACTAACTTCAATCCGGAGATAAACCTGAGAGAAGTATCTGCAAAGGGAAGATACTGGGAAAATGGTGAATGGATAGAAACTGATCCGATGGAGATCAAACAAGTATGGGATTACCCGGAAGTTGGACCAAAAGACTCTTATCTACTCTACCATGAAGAGATGGAGTCACTTGTAAAACATATTAAAGGTCTTAAACGTATCAGATTTTTTATGACATTTGGAGAATCATATCTCACACATATGAAATGTCTTGAGAATGTGGGCATGTTAGGCATAAAAGAAGTAGAACACAAAGGTATGAAGATCGTCCCTATGGAATTCTTAGCCACCCTGCTCCCTGACCCGGCAAGTCTTGGACCTCGAACTAAAGGTAAAACAAACATTGGTATCTTTGCTAAAGGTATCAAAGATGGAGTTGAAAAAACCATTTACATTTATCAGGTCTCTGACCATGAAAAGTGTTATGCAGAAGTAATGAGCCAGGGAGTAAGCTATACCACTGGTGTACCTGCCATGATAGGTGCAAAACTAATGCTAGAAGATAAATGGCAAGGAAAAGGTGTCTTTAACATGGAAGAGTTTGATCCTGATCCATTTATGAATGAACTCAATAAACAAGGTTTACCATGGAAAGTTATGGAACTTGGAGCAGATGAAACAAGACGTGTTGACTAGGCTATGGATTTTTTACTCAAAAAATTTATTACGATGTTTTTAATGCCTTTACCCATAGGCATCATCATTATCATTTTAGTCCTGTTCTTGCTTCAGAGAAACCATATAAAAAAAGCGAAATTCATGTTGGCATTTAGTATCACATGGTTTTTTCTTTTCTCATATTCACCTTTTGTAGGTACACTTTTATATACACTGGAATCTAATCATCCTACACTCCATAAAGTCCCTAAAGATATAAAATATATCTATGTT
>CAZBLM010000032.1:0-24384 GCA_964492675.1 uncultured Sulfurovum sp. | reverse complement strand
GATCAACACTTTGATATCATGCCCTATACCTTTAAATCGTGAAAGTACCGACTGTACAGAGACCGCATCGGTAGCCATATTGATCGCAAAGAGTGAGACATACGCACCAAGGGTAAGTCCTTCAAATATACCAAAGTAGTACATACTGGCACCGGTTGTAATGGAAAGAGCCACTGCGATCACTGCCAAATAAAAGATACTCCAAGCATGCTTTTTAATGTCAGAAAAATGTAAATGCAACGCATCACCCATAAAGATCAGTGGTATACAGAATAATATGATCGTATCAAAATAATGCGGCAAGTCTATAGGTACAGCCATAGGCACGTAGGTATATATAGTATAAGACCCGATAAGCAGTAAAAATACAGACGGTATCTTGAGTTTTTTAGCAATGGCATCCGAGAGGACAACCAACCCAAGTATCGTTATAAGTATAATTTCAGGTGCAAAACTATGCATGTTTATCCTTTAGCAATTTTTTCATCTCTTCTATCCCCCTATAGCCTTTTTGACATACCATATGTCCCTCTTCATCTATAATGACCACAGAAGGGAATGCATTGGCACCCATAGAACGCGCTTTTGAAAAATCGTGTTCCATAAGAAGTTGGGCTCTCTCACTTTTATAAAATATTTCAAACTTTTCTACATCAACATCTATTGTATCCAGCAGGTTCAGTAAGACTCTCTCTTGCGTTATATCATCTCCATTGACATAAAAGGCTGTTTGTATAATGTGAAGATATTCAAATGCTTTTGACATACCAAAAAGTTCACGTACACTCACTAAAGCTTTACAAGAAGGATAGGTATCATAGTCAAAATGTTCTTTTTCAAACAGACTCTTTGAAAACGGCTGGCCTGTGCCTTTGGCAACTTGTTCCCAATGCCCCTGAAGATAACGTTTGGCACTTTCATCCCAAGTCATCTCTCCTTTGCTACGTAAACCACCTACTACCAAAGAATATATATAGGCATTACTCTTTCGTAAAGATTCAATAACCGGAGAAAACCCCCAGCACCATGAGCACATAGGATCTACAACAAAAATGATCTCTTTTTTCATGATTTAACTTTTTATATAATGTGACTAGTCACATGAGCCCACTGCTGAAGTGAACTTAGCGTTAGCGTAGTATATAGAGCTTTGCTCTATATGCGTTCTATAATTAAAACAATGTACCACTGTCATTAGATACAGGTGTCAAAGGTACTTTTTTCTCTGGATGCAAATAGTCAATCTCTTCTTCATAGGTTGGCTCATCATCCTGATAAGTTGGCGTATCATCTATATTGATAGTAGGTGCCAAACCTATCCCCCCATCTTCAGGATCGATATCTTCAATGATCTCAGTCTCATCCATTAACATCTCATCGTAATAATTTTGTACAGGTTGGCTGTGGGCATTTGGCAGTGGAGAATTCTGTGTAAATATCTCAGATCTTCCTTCATACATACCTGTATAAACTCCCTCAGGTTTATCAAAAGTACGTTTAGTGTCCGGATACAATTCCAACAGTTTTTTATAATAAAAAGAAAAAGCCGGAGCTGCCAATGCACCACCGGTTGCTCCTCTTCCTATGCGTTTATTATCATCTCTACCAAACCATACGATAGTTTCTATAGTTGGTGAGTATCCACAGAACCATGCATCAATGTTGTTATTGGTCGTTCCAGTTTTCCCTGCAAGTTCTATGCCCTTTACTCGTGCATTTCTACCTGTACCTCTTTGAACCACCTCTTTCAAGACATCTGTCATTAAGTATGCTTGTTCAGGTGTGGTAAATCCTTCTATCTCTTTAGTACGTGTTTCATAAATGATCGCACCTTCTTTGGAAATGATCTTAGATACAAGTCTTGGTTCTATCATATGTCCTTTGTTGGCAAATACAGAAAAGATCTGTGCCATTTTAAGCGGGCTTAGTCCAAGGTTACCAAGGGCAATAGACATATCTCTTGGTATATGTGGCACATCAAGAAATTCCAAACGCTTACGTATAGTACTCACACCTAGATCTGCAACAAGGTTGATAGTTGCCAAGTTACGAGAGTGTACCAAAGCTTCTCTAAATGGGATGAACCCTTTAAAATCATGCTCATAATTCTTTGGTGACCATATCTTAGGTTTACCCTTATGATAATACTGAAATGTTCTTGCAAGATCTATTAGCGGACTTGCCGGATTATACCCCATATCAAGTGCAGTTTGGTAGATAAACGGTTTAAAAGCAGAGCCTGGTTGTCTACTTGACTGTGTAGCACGGTTATAACTTGATTTGGCATAATCTGTGGTACCGACCATGGTCAAAATATCACCTGTACTGCTCTCCACAGATACAAATGCCGTTGCAATTGTAGAGGTATTTGCATCTTCTTTATATTTTTTAAGTGCTTTGTTGTAGGCAAAAGCTACAGCATCTCTTGCGATAGCCTGCTGTTTCATATCTATAGTAGTATATATCTGATAACCGCCCGTACGGATATCTCCTAGTTTCCCTTTAAAACGTCTCAATACTTCATCTACGATGCCAGGTGCTATGTTCTGTGTCAAAGAGGTTTTAAAAACTTTTGGAGACTCTTTCACAGCTTTTAAATAATCATCTTTTGTGATCCACCCGATACTCTTCATACGGTAGAGTACATTGTTTGCTCTGTTTAGTGCACGCTTGTAGTGCCGCAGCGGATTGTAAAAGCTTGGTGCATTTGGCAAACCAACCAAAATAGCAGCTTCTTTCTTTGTAAGCTCATGAAGCTCTTTGTGAAAATATCCTTTTGCTGCAGTTTTAATACCAAAATAGTTATTACCATACGAGATCTCATTAAGATAACGTTCAATGATATCTTCTTTACTGAGTTCTTTTTCTATTTTAAGTGCTAAGATAGCTTCTTTTATTTTACGTGCAAGCTTTTTTTCGTTAGAAAGAATTTTATTTTTTATAAGTTGCTGAGTGAGAGTACTTCCTCCCTCAACAAAGGCACCTGCCTGTATATCTTTGATAATAGCTCTTAAGATCGCATCTGGATTAACACCATTGTGTTCAAAGAACTGCGTATCCTCCATCGCCACAAGTGCTTCAACGATGAATCCTGGTATTTCATCATAACGTGCATATAGACGATGCTGATTCTTAAATACATAAGCAAGCTTTTCACCATGTCTGTCATAGACAATGGAAGAAGTTTCAGGTTTATAGTTGATGAGTTTATCTGCATCCAACGATATCTCTTCATATGCATAGATAAACGCTGCACCAAGTGCCACGGCAAATATAATGGAAAGTATGATCGAGCCTTTTACCAATGCATTAAACAAGAAAAACCTTTGAAATCATTTTATAGAAGCTTATTGTACCGAATTATGTCTAATGAGTGCGAGTGCGTGTCTCAGTTTTTTTATAGAAACATTCAAGTTTAATATCACTCTAACCATAGGTTTTTCAACTGTAGGTCTACGTATTGCCCCGATCAGATACCCTTGTGCCATCAATCCTTTTTGTATATAGAGCGCATGTTCATTGCTTGGCATCTCTATAGGTACAATAAGACTTTCACAATGCGTTTTGAGTTCACGACGTACCATCATTTGACGTGTTAATATTTCTGCTCTAAGTTTTTCAGACTTCTTACGTATATACTGCATATTCACGTATGCTAATGCCGTATCAAAAACAGAGGGTGCAGTAGAATAAATAATAGGCTTCGCACGATTTACCAAAAAACTTATAATATGCGCTGAGGCTAAAATATATGCACCATAAGAACCATAAGCCTTACCTAGTGTACCCATTTTTATGTGTCGTTCATTAATGTCAATACCATAATATTCAAAAACACCAAGTAAATTTGTACCTAATACTCCTGCAGAGTGTGCTTCATCTACGATCATAATGGCTTTATATGCTTCAGCTAGTGTAAAGATCTCTCTTTTACATATGTCTCCACCCATCGAGTAGATACCCTCAACAGCAATAATTTGTCGTTTTGCAGGATGCGCATCTAATTTTTCTTTTAGATCTTCCACATCGTTATGTTTAAATTTAACAACCCTGTCACCCAAAAGTTCTGCAGCCATCACACCTGAAGCATGATACTCTTCATCCATAAAAAGCATATCACCTTTACGAACCAATGCTTCGATGAGTGCCAGGTTTGCCAAGTACCCTGACCCTACGACCAAACCCTCTTCAAAACCATTCTGTTCCGCCATTTCAAGCTCAAATATACGATGGATTGGATGATATCCGTTGACTAACATCGAAGCCTTGGAACTTTTAATTGTATATTCTTCTACAAGCTTGACAGCTTTTTTGAACTGCTTTTTATTTGTAGATAAACCTAAGTAATCATTGGAAGCCAAATCATCCAATGTCACATCATAAACCTTACGTTCTCTAAAACGTCCTGCTTTTTTCAATGCTTTTAATTCATTTTCATACATCATTTAACCCTTTATCCACGGTAAGAGACACTCTACCTGCAAACCCATCGCAGTACTCTCATACCCGTCAACAGATTTGATATATTTTTTACAAAAACCTTCAACCATACAACCACCGGCTTTACCTCGCCATTCAGCACTTTCAAGATAAACTTCCAAGTCTTTTTCTTCAAAGGGTGCAAAGTGATAATGTGTTGCAGAGATATCTGAAAAAGCTAACGTTTTTGATCTGTAGTGTACTGAGGAGATAATAGAGATAGTCGAACCACTTTGTATATTCAAAATGCGTCTTGCATCTTCTACATCTTTTGCTTT
Organism: uncultured Sulfurovum sp.; assembly: GCA_964492675.1. Lineage (GTDB taxonomy): Bacteria > Campylobacterota > Campylobacteria > Campylobacterales > Sulfurovaceae > Sulfurovum. The sequence goes on along the minus strand of CAZBLM010000032.1, from coordinate 19,627 downwards.
ACGCAAAATGCTCCCGTCTGCTGAAGATATAACTGTATCTGCACAAAGTAAAGGAATATCAAGTCCAAACTCTACAATAGCAGCTTCAAGCTTACCTTTACTTGCTATATAGACAAAATCTTTAGCTATCCTAGTAGTAATTTGTTCTTCATCGTAATCTGGAGACTTTTGTATAAACTCAACTCCAAAACTATTGAGCAACAGAGCTCTGCTTTCAGAGGATGAACAAAGACAAATTTTACTCATATAAATTCACTTCATGACTAGTCATGTGAGCCTGCTGCTGACAAGCAACTAAATTGCAGTGCAAGCGAGACACTAAATGTCGAGTCGTAAGCAAACACAGTGTTAACGTAGCAAAATGAGCTTTGCTCATTTTTCGTCCTTTAAATAATAACAAAGACAAACCATTATAGCCCTCTAAGAGACACACCCATCCAAAGTGCCACTAGTCCCAAGACAATATTAAGTGGTAAAAGTACATTAGGTATCCACTTCATTTTTGCCTTAGCCAAAGCAATTTCACCTTGATTGAACAACTTCCATGCTTTGGCACGTCTGATATACATATAGGTAAAATTCACTGTCATAATGGTCCAAATGATCTCTTTAGAAAGAAAAAGTGTTTTCAATGCACCTTTATGTCCCCCAGTTGCTATGGCCATAATGAGTCCTGTTGCAAACAGAGCGATAATGAAAAATATTACAAGATTAAAAAGTCTACCCGTTGTTTGCAGCGTAATTCCAAGTCTCTGTTTTGGTTCTAAAATATCTGCTATTTTATGGCTCTGCAACATCTGGGCACCTGTTACTCCGCCACGTGCTACCACAGGATGTGCTGCTACACGAATAGCGATCATACCACCTACCCAGATAAAAGCAGAAAGCACATGCAAGAAGACGATAAAATGTCCATTGTTGGTAAATAGTTCTGTCATGTTAATTCCCACCTTCTAAAATTTCACTCAAGTACACTTTTGCTTCTTCTACTGCTGTAATGATCTTAGATGCATCTTTTCCACCGGCTTGTGCAAAGTCAGGACGACCGCCACCGCCGCCACCAACGATAGGTGCGATAGACTTGATCCAGTCACCTGCCTTTATAGGCGTATTTTTAGAACCTGCTGCAAGCATCACTTTGTCACCTTTTTTCATAAAGAGCATGACTGCGATGTTCTCATATTTGTTTTTAAGTTCATCGATCATCGCTTTGATGTCACCATTTTCGATCTCTTCTACGATCACATTGGTTCCATTGATATCAACAGCACTTAACTCTTTTTGGCTGGAACTCATCGCTGAAGCCAAATCTGACTTTAGTGTTTTTACCTGTTCTTTAAGCTTTGTGATACCCGCGATAGGATTTTGGTTTTTCAGTTCTGTCTTGATCTCATTTAGATCAGATCTTAACACTTTTACAGCCTCTATAGCTGCATTTCCACACACAGCCTCTATACGTCTCACACCTGCAGAAACACCTGACTCTTTGGTGATCATAAAGAGACCTATTTGTGCTGTGTTGTCCACATGGTTACCACCACAAAGTTCTATAGATGACTCACCTATACTTACCACACGTACTTTATCTCCATACTTCTCACCAAATTGTGCTTTTGCTCCTAGCTCTCTAGCAGCATCGATGTCAAGTTCTTGTGTTTGTGCAGATTGTGCAGCAGATATCTTGGCATTTACCCATGCTTCTACCTTCTCTATCTCTTCAGTTGTCATCGCCTTAGGGTGCGAAAAGTCAAAACGCAGTCTTTTGTCATCGTTCAGTGAACCAGCTTGGGCGATATGGTCTCCAAGTATTTCAAAGAGTCCTGCATGAAGCAAGTGCGTTGCAGAGTGGTGTTTTTCTATCTCTGCTTTGTTCGCATTTACTTTTGCTTCTACTGCATCTTCTACAGAAAGTTTTCCTTCAAATTTAGACAAATTCATATCAAGGAACTTCTGCGTATCTTTCACGCTGGCATTGCCGATCACACCTGTGTCACCTACTTGCCCACCGGACTCAGCATAAAAAGGAGTCTCCTCCAACATCACCCATCCAGTGCCGTCTATTGAAGTTACTTCTTTAAATTGAGGATCTAAAAGTGCTAATACCTTGGTTGAGACTTCTCTTTGTGTATACCCCACAAAAGTATTAAGTCCATGTGCTTCTTTCAATGATTTAAAATCACCGGTTGCTGCTGCATCTCCTGTACCTTTCCAAGCTGCTTTTGACTGTGCTTTTTGTTTAGCCATAGCACTATCAAAAGCATCAGAATCCAAAGCTATGTTTTTTTCTCTTAACATATCTTCGGTAAGGTCAAGAGGGAAACCATACGTATCGTAAAGTTTAAATGCCACTTCTCCGTTAAAAGTATCCGTAGTACTTTTAAGTTCCTGGTTAAAGAGTTTTATCCCTGCTTCGATCGTCTCAAAGAAACGCTCTTCTTCAAGCTTCATAGATGCTTTTACAGATTCTGCTTTTTCTCCCAGGTAAGGATACTGTTCACCCATTACAGCAACCAGAGTATCTACCATTTTGTACATGAACGGCTCACGTAATCCAAGAAGATATCCGTGACGAATGGCACGACGCATGATACGACGAAGTACGTATCCGCGTCCTTCTTTGTCAAAATTCACTCCTTGTGCAAGTAAAAATGAACAAGAACGTAAATGGTCTGCGATAACACGGTATGACGCTGAGTTCCCTGCTTTATATGCATACTTTGTACCTACCAACTCACCTAATTTGTCAATGTATGGCATGAAAAGGGAAGAGTGATAGTTATTTAGTACACCCTCTTTAATTGCTGCTACTCTCTCAAAACCCATACCCGTATCGATACTTGGTTTTGGAAGTGGGTTTAAGTTACCCTCAGCATCTCTGTCATACTGCATAAAGACAAGATTCCAGATCTCTAAAAATCTGTCTCCTTCTCCTCCCATTTTATCTTCAGGACCGGAAAAGTGTTCTTCACCTTGGTCATAAAAGATCTCAGAACATGGACCACAGGCACCTGTATCACCCATTGACCAAAAATTATCGGCATCACCAAAACGCATAATACGATCTTTTGAGACATGTTTCTGCCATAGTTCATATGCTTCATCATCACTATCATGTATCGTTACCCAAAGTTTTTCTATAGGCAAATTTAAGTACTTTTCAGAAGTAATATATTCCCATGCCATAGCCATCACTTCTTCTTTAAAGTAATCACCAAAAGAGAAGTTCCCCAGCATTTCAAAAAGTGTGTGGTGTCTTGCTGTATATCCTACATTGTCAAGGTCATTGTGTTTCCCTCCTGCACGAAGACAGGTTTGAGAAGAAGTAGCACGTGGAGGGTTGGGGATAGGCGCATCCCCTGTAAAAATGTTTTTAAACGGTACCATACCGGCATTAACGAACATAAGTGTACCGTCATCATCCAACGGTACAAGTGGTGCAGAAGGGACAAGGGTATGTCCTTTGCTTTGAAAGTAGTCTAAAAAAGATTGTCTGATATCCATGATAAAATTGTCCTAATAGTTGCCCCTGAAAAGGGCTTATAAAAATTAGAGATATTTTATCTAAAATGTTGTTATTTAGAGGTAAAGAGAAGAACCTAATGATACGATGCATACTTGAAAAGAAAGGATTATCATATCTGGTCTATTAATATTTAGAGGTAAAACTCACACCTGTCATCATAATCATAATCAAAACTACCATCCCGTATACCATCATCATATGTACTATTGATATTACCTACATTAAAATATTCACATTGATATTCTATTCCATTTTTTCCATGATCACGATCATCGACTATATAGACATAGTCATTTTCATATATATCATCTGGGTCAGTACCATTAAGTCCATAAAAATCAAATGTACAATCTTCACCAGGATAAAAGGAAAACTCACCATTGTATGCGGTAACACTAGGATTCAACATAGAATCACATTGATAAGGCACACCTGAATAAGCATATCCTTCATGATCCACTAAAAACAACGTTGTTAATCCATCATTATAGCTACTTCCTCCACCACCACAACCACTTAAGATCACAGCTGTAACACCAGCAAATACAAAACTCATTAATTTTCTCATCATAATTTCCTTTTTAATAATTGAGAGTATAAACCAAAATTGTGTTAAATTTGTGTGAGAAGTTGTGCGATCTTTTCACTTCCCTCTTTTTCTACAATATCTATAAGACCTTTGCTTCTTAGTGTAAGGTCTTCATCTAAGAGTGCCAAAACTTTTTTAGTATCTATCTCTTTTTCTCTCATAAGCCATGCGAGATTCTTCTCTACTAAGAACTGTGCATTGTGAAACTGATGGTCACTTGCTGCATAAGGGTAAGGGATGTACAGTGTCGGTACTCCTGTTGCAGAGAGTTCCCAAAGTGTAGAAGCACCTGAACGAGCACAGGCGAAATCTGCTTCTTTCATATAGTCCGCCAATTTTGTGGTAAAACCAAAAACCTCTGCTTCTACCCCAAGTGCTTCATATGCTTTTTTCACCTCATCCACATTGTTCACCCCTGCCTGGTGGATGATTTTAATGCCTTTTTCTTTTAACTTAGGTGCCATTTCAAGTGCCAGCGTGTTAATAGCTTTTGCGCCTTGGGATCCACCTAGAAAAATGATTGTTTTTACTTCTTTTCGTACACGAGCATTGTCAAAAAAAATCTCTTTTACAGGGTATGCTTTTATAGGACTTTCATCCAAATAAGAAGAGATAAAATGTGTCGCATAGGGTTGAAGTAATTTGTTGAGAGAACCCAATGCAGCATTTTGTTCATGTATGACCAAAGGCGTACGTGTTAGCTTAGCTGCAAATGCCATAGGTGCTGCAGAAAACCCACCCACCGAAAAAACCACACTTGCTTTATGTTTTCGTATGATACTTATAGATTTGAACATCGCTTTGGCCATCATAAATAATGATCTCACTTTTCCCAATGCACCCTGATTTACCACACCTCGTGTTTCAAAAAAATACTTGTGCGTAAAATCATCATCATTTTCAAACCATTGTTTATCCTGCCCTTTAGTTGAGCCGACATACACCAATTCATTATCGCCTAAATGCTCTTTTACTGCCTTAATGATAGTGAGATGTCCACCCGTACCACCACCTGTCATGACTATGCTCATAGTATCCTCCCTGTATGATCTCTAGGTACTTTTTTAGATACCATAAGTATCATACCTATAGTAATACATGAAGCCAGTATATGAGATCCTCCATAACTCAAAAAGGGTACAGCAATTCCCTTAATAGGTGTGATACCAGAAATACCGTAAGAGTTCAAAATAAAAGTAAACGCAATAAGCAGTCCAACCCCTATACTAAACAAATAATACATCGGGTTCTTCACTCTGGATGCGATCTTAAATATACGAAAAACAATGAACAGGGTTGTCAGTGTCACCAAAAAAAGTCCCAAAAAACCCAACTCTTCAGTAATCCCTGCCAAGATAAAGTCTGTATGTACTTCAGATAAATACCCCAGCTTGAACTGACCATTTCCTAAACCTTCACCCCATAAACCACCATTGTGTATCGCATTAAGAGAGTTCGATATCTGATATGGCTCTTCCCCGGTTTCTATACGAAGCTCTTGTACAGATTCAAAAGGGAGTACTGAGAGAATGTTGTCCTGTACCGTCCCCCACCAACTTTTGATACGTGCCATACGGTGAGGTGCGAGGAAAATAAGCCCGATGAATGCCAGGAAGACAGATGTGACCATCATCCAAAAAAACTTTAATGAGCTTCCGATAAACAAAAAAAGTACCATGAGTGTTACACCAAGCACTACAACCTGACCTAAATCTTTCTGAAAAACTGCGATGATCACCACAGCGATCAAAAAAACCAAGATATAAGGAAAGTACGCCTTAAGCTCTTCCCAAAATTTCATCTTGTTTTTATCGAGTAGTTTACGTGCAAAACTCCATGCTAAAAAGAAGATAAACCCTACTTTGAAGAACTCAACAGGTGCGATGGACATAGGTCCGACACGTATCCATCGTTTTGCCCCACCTACGGCATTAACCAAAGAAGAAGGAAGGAACTGCATCACGATCATCAAAATGAAAAACGTAATGAACAGTAAAAGTCCTACCCTTACAAACCATCTGTCCGGTTCTAGTTTACTCAAAACAACCATAGCCATAAATCCTACAAAAACCGCTGCGACCTGACGTATAAAAAAGTGAAAATCAGAATAACCAAAATGTACTATTACATAGGTCGAAAGAGAATAGCTCATCACCAATGAAAGTGTTAAAAGTGCCATAACACCAAGTAGAAGGGGTTTATCTATCATTGTTCTTTCTCTTTTATCTTAGTTAAATCTATATTCATTAGTATTTTATCAGATTTAATAGATAACTTTGATAAAATTCAACTAGACTTCTTCCAAAATTCATACACTCTAGAGATGACTAAGTGTGCATTAGATTTTAGCTTAAACTGCTGAAGGACTAGCCTTAGCTAATTCAAAACTGTTTGAGGTTAAATATGATGTGCAATTATTCATCTATACTTGTATTGAAATTTGCAAGCAGTCTATTCTTAGGAAAGAGAATATATGAACAAAAATATACAAAACAATGCTATATATCAAAGAAAGAATAAAATTTCTTTTCTTTTTATCATTTTAGTACTTGCTATGGCTATTTTTCTCTCTTCTGTTCTTAATACCATCTCATCCGACAGACGTATACCCAGCCATAATAAAACCATTTATGACCGTTCTTTTCGAGGGTCTATCATCTCTGCTGACAACTATATATTAAGTGATTCGCACAAAACCTACCAAGCTGTTGTACGCGGTGCCAGTATAGCGCCTGAGAAAAAAGCACTCTTTGTGAAACTTTTTTCTATCTACAGTGGCATTCCTGAGGCAAAACTTCTTAAACAATTTAAGAACCGTAAAGGTAAAGAAAAAAAAGGGAACATTATACTCTCAAGAACCATCTCTTCACGTTCTGCTATGCAACTCAAGTCACTTGCCTATAAACTTAGAAAACTGGATGTCTTTCAATCTATCAAAACAAGTAGAGGTATTGAAGTACTCTATGGTCTTGATATCATTGAAAATGGTGAAAGCAGACGTTTTCCTTTAAATGATACACTGAGCCCCATTTTAGGTTATGTCAGAAAAAACAGTGATGGAAAATACACACGTCCTTTGGGTCAAAAAGGTCTTGAAAGACATTATGAAAAACACATCACTTCTAAAAAAAATGGCTTTTTCAGAGGAAAACGTGATGTTGTAGGTGCCGTTATCCATGACAAGAACAGCATTAAACAAGAGCGTGTAGACGGACTTGACCTGCATTTAAACATTCCTTTGGCTCTCCAAAGACGTGTAGAGATGATGATAGATAAAATGCAACAAAGCATCGAAGCAGAAGAGATCATCGTAGGTATTATGGAGAGCGAGACAGGCAAAGTACTCTCTCTTGCTACGACAAAACGGTATGACCCTTCACGTATTAAACAAAAAGATGTTGCTGCACTGGTACCAAAATTTACGGAGTACCCCTATGAAGCAGGTTCGGTCATTAAACCTCTCACTGTTGCTATCGCATTGGAGAACAAAGTAGTCTCACCTGAGACATGGTTCAACACTTATAATGGCCGCCTAAAAATAGGTAAAAGACGCTGGATCACAGATGACCATAAATACGAATCACTCAATGTAACAGATATTGTTGTACACTCATCAAATGTCGGTACATCTCAAATTGCATGGAGACTTTCGGGCAAAGAATTTAGAGACGGACTACTGAAGTTCGGTGTAGCAAAACCTTCAGGTACTGACCTTTCAAGAGATCTTCCCGGCAGTTTGAAACCTGTCTATAAACTGAATCATGAACTTCATAGAGCAAACACCTCTTACGGCTATGGTATGATGATCACCTTTGCACAGCTTTTTAAAGCCTACTCTGCATTCAATAACAATGGTTTAGCCATGACACCACGTATCGTAAACTACCTGCAGGATGCAAAAGGAAACCAGTACAAACTTGATCCAAAACTTCCTGATATGCAAGCTATCAGTAAAAAGAGTGCCAATCAGATAAAAGAGATACTTCAAGAGGTTGTCAACAGAGGGACAGGTGCAAAAGCCCAATACCCCGGCTTGGAAGTAGGAGGAAAGACAGGTACGGCACACATTGCTAAAAATGGTCGCTATGTCCGTGAATACCATAGTAGTTTTTATGGTTTTGCCAACGATAAAGAGGGTCACAAATACACCATAGGTGCTTTAGTCATACGTGCTAAAAAATATCGTAAATATTTTGCTTCACAGTCAGCAGTGCCTACTTTTAGAAGAATGATAGACATACTGGTAGATCTTGACTATCTTAAGCCTGAGGGAGAGATAGAAACAGCTTTAGCACCTATTAAGATAGATGTACCAACTAAAGTCATCGAGACCACACCTGAATTGATAGTCCACCCTAAAGTAAACAAGAAGCCTATTGTAAAAGAACCTATCAAAGTAAAAAAACCTAAACCAAAACCTGTACAAAGAGTGATCAAACCAAAAGTAAAACCTTCATACACTGCACCTGTACATGATTTTGATGAAGATATGTTTTAAAGATGCCCTTTAGACTTAGATCCAAAGATTATCTATAAGTCTTGGTTTCCCTACCCATGCAGCTACCAAGATCATGGTATTGCCTATCTCTATCTCTTCAAGAACATTAAATTCTCTATCGACTATGGCAACATACTCTACTTCATCTGCCTCTTTTAAGACAGTGAACATCTCTTTTTTGATTGTTTCCACATTTAACTCACCAGCCATCACCATCTTGGTTGCACGTTTTAATGAACGGGCAAGACAAAGTGCTCTTTTTTTCTCATCACTTTTTAGGTAAACATTACGGGAACTAAGTGCCAGTCCCTGTTCATCACGTATGATGTCACACGCCACTATGTTCACATCCATAAAATAATTTTTCACCATCTGAGTGATCAATGCCAATTGCTGCGCATCTTTTTTTCCAAAGTAGGCATTTGTCGCGCCACTTAGATTAAGTAGTTTCATCACCACTTGCAGCATACCATCAAAATGACCCGGACGTTTTTCACCCTCTAACACATAACCACGTATAGCAGGTGCACCGATACTCAGTTCATCCTTCTCATACATATCTTCTATACTTGGCATAAAAAGTATGTCGACTTTGGAAAGTTGGCATATTTTGATGTCTGCTTTATCTTTACGCGGATAAGCGTCCAGATCTTCACCTTCTAAAAACTGAGTTGGGTTCACAAAGATTGAAACAATGAGATGTTCATTCTCTGATCTTGCCTGCTGAATGAGAGAAAGGTGTCCTTGATGCAGTGCCCCCATTGTTGGTACAAAGCCAACAGACCCTAACAATGCTTTTTTAGCTTCTTGCAGTTCATCTATTGTTCTTACAATAACCATCTCTAACCCTCTATTTTGCTTTTCTTTGGTAAAATCATACCAAAAAAAGTGAATAACTAATAGTGAATAGTGAATAGTGTTGGTAGGTTTTGCTCTGCAAAACTTTGATTATAATAAAACCAAAAACATTATTCATTATTCACTATTTACTATTCACTCGAAAAGGAACTTTTCGAATGGATGCATACGAATACAGCGAACTACTCAAATCACTTACTATAAAAATGGATAACATCAAAAATATCGTCAAACCAGACATACTGGAAGCTAGACTGAATGAGATCGAAGAGATGCAGCAAGATGCAGACTTTTGGAATGATGCCGCCAATGCAGGAAAAGTCTCACAGGAAAAGACAAAAACTGAACGTATACTAAGTACCTACAATGATGCAAAAGATGCGGTAAATGATGCCGTCGAGTACTTTGAACTCTCCAAAGCAGAAAATGATGAAGAGACCCTTGAAATGCTTTATGATGAAGCAGAGAACCTCCAAGAAAGCACCAATACCTTAGAAGTACAAATGATGCTCTCAGGAGAACATGATGGAAACAACGCCATTGTCTCTATACACCCCGGTGCCGGCGGGACAGAGTCTCAAGACTGGGCTTCAATGCTTTATCGTATGTATCTTAGGTGGGCAGAACGTCATGGCTTTAAAGTAGAAAGCTTAGACTACCAGGCAGGAGAAGAAGCAGGAATCAAAGATGTTTCTTTTATCATCAAAGGTGAAAATGCCTATGGCTACCTCAAGGTTGAGAATGGTATCCATAGGCTTGTACGTATAAGCCCATTTGATTCTAATGCCAAACGTCATACATCCTTCTCTTCAGTCATGGTCTCTCCTGAAGTAGATGATGACATTGACATTACCATCGAGGACAAAGATATTCGTGTTGATACCTACCGTGCATCAGGAGCAGGTGGGCAACATGTCAATAAAACAGAGTCTGCCATTCGTCTTACACATATAGAAACGAACATTGTCGTACAGTGTCAAAATGACAGAAGCCAACACAAAAACAAAGCTTCAGCGATGAAGATGTTGAAATCTCGGCTATATGAGTATGAAATGGCGAAAAAACAAGCTGCGCTTGACGGTGTAGAAAAATCAGAGATCGGTTGGGGACACCAAATACGCTCTTATGTCATGCAGCCTTATCAACAGGTGAAAGATACACGTTCTAACATCCCCTACTCAAATGTAGATGGCATTTTAGATGGCGATATAGATAAACTTTTAGAAGGTGTGCTTATCGCTCAGGCGAAATAGCATACGCTATTTTTCCTCTTTATTATCCTCTTCTTCTATCTCTGTACCCATATATTTTGAAAGCAGTTTTGTAATGATGATGGCACCGTAAAATGCCAAAAAAAGCATGCCTCCTGTATAAAGTACGTCCATTAAACCTATATCTTTCATGAGCATTCTTTTAAAGCATTGTCTTCTACTTTATAAATAGAGTCACAACGTGCTGCTAAACTCTCATCATGGGTCACAAGTACAAGTCCTGCATCATTGTCTTTGACATATTCTAAAAGTACATCCATCACTAGCTTAGCTGTCTCTTTGTCCAAGTTTCCGGTAGGTTCATCAGCAAAGATAATGCGAGGCTTTTTACTCAGTACTCTGGCTATAGAGACACGTTGCTGTTCACCCCCTGAGAGTTCAGATGTCTTATGACTCATAAGATGGTCTATCTCTAGTTCTTTTAATATCGTATCATCTATCTTTTCACCTGACAACATAGTAGCTACATTGATATTTTCCAAGGCACGCATACCTTTAAAGAGATAATGAAATTGAAAAATAATACCTATATCGTAACGTCTCAGGGACTCTATCTGTGCATCAGAACGACTGTAAATATCTTGACCTAAAAGTGTGACAGAACCTTCATTTGGTTTCATAAAAGTAGAAAATATATGCAAAAGTGTAGACTTCCCAGAGCCACTACGCCCAACGATCGCTACACTTTGTCCAGGCATAATACTAAGATCAATATCTGAAAAAAGTGGATAATCAAAACTGTGAGAAAGATGTGTCGCTTCCAGAAGAGCATCGGACATTAAAATAGCCTTTAAATGAATTAAAGTATTTTAACATAAAAAAGTAAGGAGTTATATCCAATTCTATATTTAAAAGTAATAGTCTTCTAGTTTACTGTAGATTTGGTTGAACGGCGTGAGTGAAGTAAGGGAGTGTACATATAGTACATGACCGAACGGAACGAAGCCGTTCAGCCGAAGATACGGTAAAATAGAAGAACTATTAACCCATTTGTGCAGCAACTTCTGCTGCGAAGTCTTCTTCTTCTACTTCAATTCCTTCACCAACTTCAAGTCTTACGAAGCTAGTGATCTCTGCTGTACCACCAGCAGCTTTTGCTTTCTCTGCAATATACTCAGCTACTGTCTTAGAGTCATCCATTACAAAGTTTTGATCAAGAAGACATTGTTCTTGATCCAGTGTAGTGTTATCAGAAATAAATCTTGCGATCTTACCTGGAAGGATCTTGTCCCAAATTTTCTCTGGTTTACCTTCAGCTGCAAGTTCTGCTTTAAGTGCATCTTCTGCCTGTGTCATTACTTCATCAGTCAACTGACTCATAGAAATGTACTGAGGTACATTTTTAAGTGTTTTACCAAGTCTTACAAGTTCTTCATTCTCTTTTTCAATAGCAATGATTCTACCTTTTGTCTCTTCTGCTACGAACTGAGCATCAAAATCTTTGTAAGAAAGTGTACTAGGACTCATAGCAGCTGCATGCATTGCGATCTCTTTAAGTACTGGAGTCATTGCTTCAGCAGTTGCAGCAGAATCACATTTAGCTTCAATGATAACACCATTTTGTTTGTTTGAGTGAACATACGCATTTACAGCTGTATTTTCATCTGCATTAATAAGTGCAGATCTTCTTACAACAAGTTTTTCACCGATTGTTGATATTTGCTGAGAAAGGTACTCTGAAAATGGCTCACCGTTAATAGTTGATGCATTAATAGCATCAGCATCAGCGATTGCATTATCAAATGTATGGTCTACAACATCAGTCATAAGCGCTAAAAACTTTTCATTTTGAGCAACAAAGTCAGTTTGTGAGTTAATTTCAACAACAACTGCTTTTTTACCTTCAACTTTAATACCGATAGCACCTTCAGCAGCTACTTTATTTGCTTTTTTAGCAGCAGCACCCATACCTTTGTCACGTAACCAAGCAACTGCTTTATCCATGTCTCCATCAGACTCAGCAAGTGCTTTTTTACAATCCATCATACCAGCATCAGTCATCTCTCTGAGTTTTTTGATATCTTTAGGTCCGAAGTTCGCCATATTACGCCTCCGCCAATTCTTTAGCAGATGCTACTGCGTCTCTGAAGTTACCTTTAAAAGAGTATTTTTCTTCCATTACTTCTATCTGTGCGTCAGTCATGTTAGCAACGTCTGCAAATGTGTGGAAACCTTCGTCATTGAGTTTTCCCTGATATACTTTACCAACACCTGCGATCTTAGTTAAGTCATCACCTTTAGCTTCTGCTTTAGGTGCTGGAGCTGATTTCTCTTCTACTAACGTTGCAACTTCTTCTTCAGATGCCGCTTCTGCTACAACTTCTGCTACTTCATCACTTGATGGTACTTCTTCAGCGCTTCCACCGTTTGCTTCAGCGTATGCTGCTTTACCTTCGATGATCGCTTCAGCCATCTCTTTACAGAAAAGGTTAATAGATCTGATAGCATCATCGTTTCCTGGGATCGGGTAATCGATAACATCAGGGTCACAGTTTGTATCAAGTGGTGCAACAACTTTCATACCAAGTCTTCTTGCTTCTTTTACTGCGATATGCTCTTTAACAGCATCTACAACAAACATCATCTCTGGAAGTTTTTTCATGTGTCTGAAACCTTCAAGGTATGAAGATAGTTTCTCTTTTTTTCTTAAAAGCATTAATGCTTCTTTTTTAGTCAACATTTCTAGCTGACCATTCTCTTCCATTTGCTCGATGATCTCAAGTTTTCTGATAGACTTTTTCATTGTTGGGTAGTTTGTTAACATTCCACCTAACCATCTAGTAGCAACGTAAGGCATACCAGCTCTCTCAGCGTGCTCTTTTACTGCTTGTCTCGCTTGTTTTTTAGTACCTACGAAAAGTACTGTTTGTCCTTCAGCTGCTGCATCTCTTACTACGTTGTAAGTGTATTTGAAGTATCTAAGTGTTTTTTGAAGGTCGATGATATAGATGTTCTTTCTTGCACCGAAAATGAATTTTTTCATTTTTGGATTCCATCTTCTTGTTTGGTGTCCGAAGTGTACTCCACACTCCAATAGGTCTTTCATTGTTACCATAAGTTTCTCCTTGGTATATAATCATAATAGAACTCTTTTTATAAAAGCTCCGTTAAAAGCACATATTTGCTTCATCACTAGGTTTGATCCGCTGTAGTCCTCAATGTCAATTCTATAATTAGAATCACACAACCGTGCAAGGAATAACTACATGTGTATTTCTTACCCTCTAAAGAATAAGGAACGCGATTATACCGAAATGTTTTTTAAGATTTTATAAAAGTGTGGTTTTTGCTTATGAGGAAATTAAAGACACTTCCCATAAGCTGTAAAGAATTAGAATTTGTATGTAAGCCCTATACGTACCACAGGATACCATTTAAAATCACTTAGATCATCTTCTGTAGTTTTTCTTTGTTCTTCAACATCCGCTTGTATTTCTTCAAAAAGTGCATCACCCATTGGATCACTAGGAATACCGGATCCGCGCGTTACATCCATAGCCACTTGCGGTGTACCATGATACAATGCACCTACATCAAATGAAAATCCCCAACCTGATGTACTACTATTATATCCCCAACCTAAACCAACATATGGTGCAATACCATTAAAGTCAAGTGCAGCATCAAGTGAGCCTATTTCATCCGCATCATATTCAATATCATTGATCTCATAAGTACCACTAGTAGGTTTTCCATTTCCTTCTATTTGATTTCCATTATAAAATGCACCTGCACTAAGATGGAATTGGCTGCTTTGAACAGGATAATAATCCAATATTGCACCAACTGTCAGCAGGTCTCCAGAAACATCATACGCTATGTCACTCTCTGTTTCACTTTGACTATAAGTCGCACCATTTAAACTTGCACGTATATTTAATGACTCTGTCATCGGTACAGAAATATCAATACCTGCTCCGTTCGTACCTACATTTAGTCCTAATGTATATGCTGTATCTTCAGCATATGCCATGCTTCCTATCATACTGATCGTTATCAATGAACATATTGTCTTTTTCATCAACTCTCCTTAAAATATTTTCATTAAAAACAATAACATATCTATGTCACATTCCATGTCACATTTTCATAATATATGGTAAAAAAAATAAACTTATCCATAGTATTGTTTAGTTTTGTAATGTGTCAGGAAGGATCGACAAACAAAGAGGAGTTTAAGGCAGCACCCACATGAATGCTGCTTATATTATCGAGAGTTATGCCTGTAGTTCTTGCAGTTTGGTTTTTACATCTTCCACATGGTTTTTCACCCTCACTTTTGTCCAGTTCGCAGCCACTTTACCCTCAGGGTTTATAATAAATGTAGAACGTACCACACCCATATACTCTTTACCCATAAACTTTTTAAGCTGCCAGATGCCAAAGAGATTACAAAGTTCTTTCTCTTCATCTGCTAAAAGTGTGATGCCTAGCTCTTTTTTATCTATGAATTTTCTGTGTTTTTCAGGTGAGTCAGGGCTAACTCCCAATATGATGGCATCCAAACCTGTAAAATCCGGTTCTGCAGCAGTGAAGTCACACGCTTCCGTGGTACAGCCCGGAGTGTTGTCTTTTGGATAAAAATAAAGAACAATCCATTTGCCCTTAATATCTCTTAAACATATCTCTTCTTCATCTTGATTTGGCAGACAAAAATCCGGTACTTGTGTTCCTACTTCTAACATAGTGCATCCTTATAACTTTTTAGGTAGTATATCGAATGGATAATGAAAAAGAAATATTACTTAAAGATATCGAAAAGCTCATCGCGTATGGGAGAGAAGAATCCACCATTAACCCTGACCTATTGGCATACTTGGATATAGATGATCTTATCAACACCAAAGCCAAACTACTTGAACGTGTAGGAAAACTTAGTGATGAAGATAAAGAATGGTTAGAACAGTTTAAAAAGTATGATTAATTTCTCAGATCTTCAGATCTGTCAAACTCTATATTATACTTTTTAAGTATGCTACTTTGGTTTGCTTTTGCCTTTTCTCTGTCTATAACCAATTTTACTCCATCTTTGTCTTCAAGAACAATGTATTGTCCTTCAAAACTTTTCATTTTATGATAAAAAGTACTGAAGTTGTCATAGGTCTCTCCATTTATCTTTTCTATAGGCCACATCTTAAAATCATTGTGTCCTCTGCTCATTTCAGATGTTAGTACCTTTAAAAGTACAACCACTTCTTTTTTCTCTTCAGTAGGCCACTGTGTTGCAAAATAACTGAGTTTCAGTCTATTTAGTTTTGTAGAGAAGAGCAGGTTTCTTGAAAGTGGAGAAAAGATATACCCTCCCTCTATAAAATAACTTGGCATCGCATCATACTGTGTGGTTTTTACCAGCAGAACATCATCAGGGATACGTGTCAGTTTTGCTTCAACCGTCATCTTCTTACCTTTCCTGATGATCTCAAGCTTAACATTCTCACCCATCTGATGCATATCTGCGTAGTAACCAAAGTCTGTGTATTCATGTTCTCTAAATGCTACAGTACCATCATCTTCTATGTTATGACCATCGATACTTGTAATGATGTCACCCTTTTTGATAATATCAATAACAGGTGCATTATAGACAATATCTGCAACCAGTTTACCTGTTGTTTTTTCATCTAGACCATAGTAAGATTTAATGGTAGGGTTTTCCATTTTTTGTGTGGTCACACCCAGTTCAGGAAAACCATCATACTTTCCATCTTTTATATCTTCCATAAAATGCTGTACCATACTTACAGGCACAAGGTAACCGATGTTTTGAGAATTGGAGATAACCTGCATCACTACACCTACTATTTTCCCATTTGAAAGTGCAGGACCACCTGAGTTTCCAGGGTTTACCGCAGCATCTACCTGTATAGCTAAAAAACGCTCCCCACTGTGTGCATAACGGTGATGTTCTATCCGAGAAACCACGCCGATTGTTGCAGAGAGTGTGCTGCCTCCCATAGGATATCCGTAAACAACGATCTTCTCTTCTACTTCAGGCAGTGTACCGAAAGTTAAGGGTGTGACACCCGTAAAAAAGTCTTTATCTTCTACTTTTAGCAGTGCAAGATCTGCTTGGTGTGATACAAAAATAACGTTGGCAATGTAACGTTTTCTCTGCCCGTAACGCTGTACTTCCAAAAACGTTTGATTAGCTACTACATGTGCATTGGTCAAGATATAATTGTTCTCTATGATTGCTCCGGAACCTGTACTTTGACGCATCGAAGATGCCCAAGGTTCCTGATAATCCAACTTCTTAGATACTGTATATATCTTGACAATGGCCTGCTTGGTTATGTCTTCTTGTGTTTGTGCCTGTAGTGTAATAAATGTACTTAGTAAAAATGCCAATAATAATTTCATCATAATCCTCTAAACGCTTCAGCATCCACACAGGGGATAGCTCTTTTTTGTGCCTCTTTAATCATAAGTCCTGCCTCTTGAGATGAAAGTATATTTTTCTTTTCATCATAGAGTCGCGCAGAACATACACCGCAAGAGGGACTTCGATCTTTTCCTATAACAAGATTGATATCTGAATGTTTGTCAAAAAACATTGCAGCATAATTTTCAACGGGTAGAGAAAGGTCTTTCCCTGTTTCATTGGAAATGACTTTGTCACCTTTTTTCGTACGAACAAGGTCCATAGTAGGTCTAGGTGTCCCAAACGCATGATCTTCCGGACAAAAAGAAATGAGCTGAGTATTTTTTAACTGTGCTAAAAGTATTTCATTTTTATTGTCTGTCCCATCATAGCGACACTTTTCACCTAAAAGACATGCAGAAATAGCAATTTTTTTCATTTAATATACAAAGAGTAATGCATACACCCAAGCACCGGTTAACATGGTTAATATAATACCTATAAAAGTACGTATTCCATCTTTTTTGTGTGCCTGAGAATAGAGTCCCGGAAGTGTAGATTGTTTTTTATAGCGCTTTGCAGAATAGAGTGTCATCACCCATAGGATCAATGTAATAACTGAGATGATGATATGAAAGATCAAGACATAAATAAAATAATTATGTCCAACAGAACTACCCTCCATAAGATTTTTATATCCACCTTCCATACGTACACCAAGCTCAAAGAATCCTACTACGATCACAGTAACGATAAAAAGTAACTTCTGTACACTTTCATGTGCACTATAGTTCCCTTTCTTTGCAAGTGAGATCGCCCCAAAGATCAAAAATGGCAATAGAGCAACAATAACCGAAACGATATCCATAAAAAGTGGTGCACGTGTACCTAAAAACCCTGGCTGAAACATAAAATCCATAAAATACTCTCCATAAAATAATACTGATACTATACCAAAGGTATATAAAAGCAACGCGTTAACAAATCACAACCGACTTAACTTCTGTAAACTCTTCTAATGCCCACTTTGGACCTTCACGCCCAACACCTGAAAGTTTAGAACCACCATAAGGCTGTATGTCAAAACGCAAAGTTGGGATATCATTGATCACAACACCGCCACACTCTGCATCATCTATAAATGCCTGTGTCTGTTTTAGATCATTGGTAAATATAGAGAACTGTAGTCCATATGGAGAGTCATTCATCTTTTTGACCGCTGTTTCATAGTCAGGTACCGAAACCAGACTTACGATAGGTGCAAAGACCTCTTCACAGATTATCTTCATATCATCAGTAACTTCTGCCATCACTGTTGGAGGGAAAATGCCATCTATATCTTTCCCACCTGCTATCACTTTTGCACCTTCATTTTTTGCTGAAGCTACCCATGTTCTAGCTCTGTTACGGGAGTCATCATCGATAAGTGGTCCCATAAAAGTATCTTCCTCATACGGTGAACCTACTTTGAGTTTATTGGTTTCATTTGCTATGTGCGTAGCAAACTCGTCATAAATATCTTCATTGACATAGATACGTTGAAGAGAGATACAGACTTGACCTGAGTTATAAAATGCACCAAAAGCACAGCGCGCTGCTGCTTGCTTCAAGTCTGCACTTTTATCGATGTAAGTTGCTGCATTTCCACCCAGCTCCAGACTCACTTTTTTAATACCCGCTTGTTTAGTAATGATGTTTCCAACAGGTACAGAACCTGTAAAAGAGATAACCCTTGGTATATCACTCTGTACTAAAGTTGATCCCACTTCTGCATCACCATAAACCACAGAAAGTGCATCCGGTACTGCATACGCTGAGTCTATAAAAAGTTTGGCAAACATATATGCTGTTGCAGGAGCTTCGGGTGTAGGTTTAAGTACGACTGCATTTCCTGCACCAAGTGCCGGGGCTATTTTATGAGCTACAAGGTTCAAAGGGAAGTTAAAGGGTGTAATACATGCTACCACCCCTACAGATTCTCGTCTATAGTATGCCAAAGTTTTTTTACCGCTTGGCATGATGTCCGTAGGAAGTGTCTCTCCTGAAAGGTTGGCAAGTTCAAGTACTGTGATCTTAATGGTCTCAACACAACGCTCCACTTCTATACGTGCAAATGCGATAGGTTTCGCTACCTCTTTTGCCAACATCAGAGCAAAATGTTCTTTCTCTTCTGTAAGTCTCTTACCTACATCCTCAAGCCATTGTATACGTTGGGAAAGTGGTGAGTTTTTTGCTGATTTACTTGCAAGCCTCGCCATGATAAGTGCTTTTTTAGTATCTTCAGCCGTACAGACAGGAGCCCTACTTACTACTGAGCCGTCAAAAGGACTTTTACGTTCCTCTTTTTTTTCTCTTGTTTCTTCTGTAGAACCCAAAAATATCTTTGCTTCTACGATCTCACCTTTGTCGTCAAATATTCCAAACATAGTTGTCCCTTGTTCTATATAATTAAGTGATTATATCAAATTGAGAGTATAACTCTTATGAAGTAGGTTAGGAATAGTTAAATATTAATTTGAAAAAAGTG
>CAZBLM010000031.1:0-25314 GCA_964492675.1 uncultured Sulfurovum sp. | reverse complement strand
ACTATTTCTGAGAACGTGAACGATTCTACTAAAACGATCTCTAACGATCTTTAATAATCAAACAGTATTAAGGGGGCTTATCCCTCTTAATAACTACATAAACTGCCAGTCACCTTTGGTAGCTTTTCATTCTTATTGAATCAAAACAACAACTTCCATTTATAATATATATTAACTCTATGATACTCTATAAAAATATATATTCTTCTCCAAAGGATTAACATGTTCAATGTTAAAAAACTGATATTAAATTTGGCTATTTTATTGCCCGTTTTACTTTTTGCAACTGTAAAACAAGAAACACATGATGATGCGCTTGCTATCTTCTATACAATCGATGGCAATGTTCAAGAGAAGTATAATGCACTGGTAGAAAAAAGATTAAAAAGCATTGGCTATCAGCTTACAGATCCACATAAGCGTATAAATGACCACTTTGAAACAAAATGGGGTTCTACTGTTTTGGATGTACTGTCTTTTATGCCTATTGTAAGATCTCATACCATCTTACCACTGCTCAATATAGATCCCCGTATCGCAGGATTTGCCCCATTTAATATGCTCATTTATAAAAAACTTGATGAAAATGTAAGCCATGTCGGGCATCTGATGCCTAAGGCCATGCTTGATATCTTAGATATACAGGACAAAGAGGTAAGATCTAAATTCTCAGCACCATTTAAAGCATTGGATTCTACGATCGGTCATGCCCTTGGTGGTACTAAATCTTATATGCCATACAAAAAACTGCCTGAACAGACCATGATGAATTTCGAGTATGAATTTGAAATGCCTAAGGATGGAGATATAGATGGTTTCATTGATGAATTTCAAAATAAATTTGAACTTTCTTTTATCAACAAAGGATATCTTATTGCAGGATTTTATAACTTCATGGAATCTACAAGTAATGCTGAAGAGATCCTCTCCAACTATAGCGCTTTTTGGACCTATTCACTCTGTCATTTAGAGTTTTCATACAACATATTTGACAATGAAGGTGCAAGACCCGAAGCCGGTCTCTTTTCTCCTTGTACTATGTATATGTATATTAAAAAAGGCACAAACAAAGTTGTTGTAGGAATGTTCAGACTGCAAAACTGGTCTGATACGTTAGAATTCAAAGATGAAAAACGACTAAAACTTGTAGAAAAGCTTGATACTGAAATACCTACTATACTCAAAGAATTCGGTATGAAAACTATTTCTAATATTAACCCATTAGCACCTTCTGCTACTTTGACATCCATTAAAAAGCCTGAAGAAAAGAAAATAAAAAAGCAAGTGAAAAAGCCAAGCAAAGAGCCTGTAAAAAAAGTAACCAAAGTAGAAACACCTGCACTTATAGTGGCAAAAACAGCTGTAGCGAAACAAAAAAATATAAAAAAGACGGAAAGAAAAATAAAAACTGCTCCAGCAAAGAGAGCTACTACAAAAGTACAACGTATATCAACTGCTAGTTCAACTGTAAATATAAGTCTGCCAACAGTACCAAGTGTACCAGAAGCTATCAAATTTGGAAATAGCAGTGCGATCAATGACAGAAGTATCAAATTCTCAAAACGTATACCACCAAACTATGTACCACATAGTTTTGACAAACGTCAAAAAAAGAAAAAATCTACCCATACGAGAATCGGACAAGTATATTCAGGCAGGATCTCTGCTTACCTGCGTGGAAAATTCATAGATGTAGCTACCATTGAAAAGAAACTTAAAGCTGCAGGCTTCAAACACTTAAGCTCAGCACCAGTCAATAAAAAGAAAGACCTCATTTCTGTGGTCTTTACTAACGATACCTTGCTGAACATGGCAAGTAAACCTAACAAAGGCTTTATGGCTACTCTACGTGTACTTGTAGATACAAAAGAGAAAAGTATCAGTATTACAAACCCTCTTTACCTTGCAAAAGCGTTCATGCAAAAAGAGTTTGATGAAAGATCTGCTACGAAGATACTCGACACATTGATCATCAACTTTCCAGATTTGAAAAACTCTGAAGATGCACTCAAGTTCCAAGCTTTACCTCAGTACCAATTTATGAATGGTATGCCTAAGTATAACAATATGATTGAGGTTGCTTCAGGTCCTGATCTTCTAGAAAGAGTTAAAGGCAATAAAAGACTCGTATTTACCCAGAAACTTAACAATGGTTCAACACTCATAGGTATTGAATTGAGAAAAAGAACAAGAAAATTCACTAAAAAAATTGGTAGGAACAATGCTGCAATGCTTCCGTACCCTATACTTATAGAAAATGGAAAAGCAAAAATGCTTGATCCTAAATACTACATATCACTCATGTATCCGAAGCTTCAAATGTCAGAGTTCATGACTATTGCTACAGTACCTGATGCAATGGTAAAAGATTGTGAAAAGATGTTTAAGAAAAAGAAGAAATAAAATTTAAACAATCAAAAATTATTTATGATTTAAATAGTTTTTGATTTTCTGTAAAATTGAGGGTTGTCTCGAAGGAGCTTGCTAATACAAGTGTCTGAGAAAACTCCCTCAATATTCCACTGAGGCAAAAGAGCTATTTAGCTTTCTCCAGATATTTACCTTCTACTGTATCCACCTTTATCATCTCACCTTCAAGTACATGGAATGGCACCTGTACCACTGCTCCACTCTCAAGTGTTGCCGGTTTTTTACCACCTTGTGAATCACCTTTGAAGTTTGGCGGTGTCTCTACGATCTTTAGTACTACTGTCTGAGGTATTTCAACTGAAATGGCTTTTCCACTATGAAAGAGTATCTCTGCTTCCATACCGTCTATCATAAAAGAGAACGTATCTTTACCCACTTGCTCATGAGTAAGTCCAATCTGATCAAAGGTAGTTGTATCCATAAATTGAAGCATCTCACCATCGTCATAAAGATACTGCATTGTTTTTTGTTCTAATTCAGGTACATCAAACTTATCACCGGCATGTACCGTTTTTTCTATTGTTTTTCCTGTTGCAAGGTTTTTGATCTTCATACGTACAAATGCTGCACCTTTACCTGGTTTAACATGCTGAAAATCTGTTACCTTAAAAGGGTTCCCTGTAATTTCGAGTCTAGCACCTTTTTTGATGTCACCCATTCCAATTGTAGCCATGATAGCTCCTTAAAAAAATTATGGGTGATTATAGCAGATGCTTGGTTAAAGGTGATATAAGAAGAAAGAAGACAAGAGACTTAAAATGTCTCTTGTCTAGATATTTATTTAGTTATAGAAATATTAACATGTTCACTTTTATCTTTAGCATCAAAATCCATTGCTTTTGCATTATCCATAAGTACAGGAACAAAAAGTAGGGATACAAATACCGCTGCAACCGTACCTGAGATAAGTGCTACACCAAGACCACCAAATACAGGATCCCCGGCAAGCAGCGCAGAACCCAAGATAATAGCAACAGCAGTTAATGCAATAGGTTTTGCTCTGGTCGCTGTAGCAACTGCAATTGCTCTACGTTTCTTCATGCCTTCAAACTCCATAAGTGATTTAGCAAAGTCAATTAACAAGAGGGAGTTTCTGGAAGAGATACCAATGAGCGCAATAAATCCTATCAGAGAAGTTGCTGTAAGGAAGAATGTCTCATCCGTAAACCAGTTAGCTACCCAGTGTCCAACGATCACACCGATCAAGGAGAGGAATGACCCTAGCAGTACAATACCGGAGATAGCAAAACTTTTATAATAGATCACCAAGAGTAAGAATATCAGGACTAGTGCTGAAATGAAAGCAGCACCCAAATCTCTAAAGGTATCCAAGGTAACCTTCATCTCTCCATCCCAACGGATAAGATATTTTTCATGTGTCTGTCTGTCCTCTAAAGTAAAATCAAACATATACGTTGATATACCTGCTTTGGTGATAATATAATCATTCTCAAATCTTTTAAGTAATTCTTCACGTGCCTCTAATAGAGGATAGACTTGAGATATCATATCTGTCTCAGCAACAACATTAAGCATACGAGAAAGATTTTTATGCATGATCATTGGGTTTGACTTTACCTTTCGTATGTCGACTACTTCAGAAAGTGGTACCATCATACCTCTCATATTCATAAGGTTTAACGAGGAAAGTTTACTTTTCAAAGCTTTCACACTGGCATCTGGTAAACTCTTAGTCTCTTTATCCAAGATCAAAAATATATTGATCTGATCTGGTGAATTTTTTGAATTCTTATGTGCTATTACCATACCTTCAAAAGCAAGATATAAAATTTTATTGACCTGTTCCACACTCAACCCGGACCTTGCTACTTTTTCTTTATCCGGTATCAACTCATATTTATAATAATTTTCATCTGCCATAAGGTCAATATCTACCAAGCCTTCAGTCTCAGTCAATACATCTGCCACATCTACGGCAAGATTTCTTATCTTGGAGAGGTTATCACCATGTACCTCTACAACAATAGAAGCAAGCGTAGGAGGACCTGATGGTTGTTCAACAAGTTTTATAATTGTACCTCGTGTCAATGGTCCACATTTTTCCTGTATAAGCGGTCTTAAGCGCTGCACCATAAGAAATGATGGTTCTTCTCTACCATGTTTATCTGTAAGGTTCACAGCGATCTCAGAAACATTTTCGGTATGTTTCATCGCTGCACCCTTAACGAGTCCTGCATAATCTAGAGGTATTCCCTGGCCTAAGAAAAGTTCAATATTATTCACCTCTTTTTCTTGTTTTATAATATCAACTACACAACTACTTACTTCCTTGGTCTGTTCTATAGATGAACCTTTGGGAGTATCGATATAGACAGAAAAAGTATTTGCACTTTTCCCGGGTAACATTTTCGCAAGTACTAACTTTGTAGGGAACATCATCAGGGAAAGGAAAAAGGCTGCAGCAGTTAAAAAAATAATTATATTCTTATTTAATTTACTGTCTAAAATAGCATGAATAAAATTTTCAAGACTTTTCATTATTTTTTTCCTTTTTTCGAGTTGCTTTTCTCATGTTTTTTCTTATGTTTTTCTTCATCGCCATGATCATCACAATCATCATTGCTATGATCATGGCAATGTGCAGGCTTCTTAAGTAATTTCAGACTCAAATATGGCGTAAATATATAAGCTACAAACAGTGAAGCGATCAATGCCACAGGTACATTATACGGTATAGGCTTCATAAAGGAACCCATCATACCCCCTACAAATGCCATAGGTACCATTGTTAGGATGATCGCCAATGTTGCTATATTTGTAGGTGCACCAATCTCATCAGTAGCTTCCACAAGTAATTCATCCATCTCTTTATCATGTACATCATGTGCATGAAGATGTCTATGTATATTTTCAATTACAATGATCGCTGCATCCACCAAAAGTCCCAGTGAGAGTAAAAGGGCAAAAAGGGTAATACGGTTCATGGTTTGTCCTGTCATCCATGCGGTAAAGAGCGTCACAGCTAAAATAGCTGGTACTGTAAAAGTTACGATAACCGATTCTCTCCATCCCAAAGCAAAAACAAGCATGAGTGCAATAATCACAATAGTAATGATAAGATGATGCATCAACTCATTTACCGCTTCATTGGCCCGTTCACCATAATTTCTTGTGATTAGGTACCCTATACCTTTTTTTGAGAATTCTGCTTCAGATGATTTCAGTATTTCAAGTACATCTTCTGCAACAAATACTGCATTTGTTCCTGCCAGTTTTGCAACTGTCATGGTAATCTGATTTTTTTCCTCACTTAATGTTGAAGCATTTGTATCTTCTTTCAAGTATACTTTTGCTGTTTTAAAGTTTTGAATATCCAAACCAGACGTAACTTCTGCCACATCTCTCAGATAGATAGGAGAACCCATATACTGAGCTACTATCACAGAATCGACATCTTCTATACTCTCTATAGCATTCTTCACACCAAAGATAACAAGTCTGTTATTTTCTGTTCTTCCTTTAACATCAGGAACATCTACTGCAATAGATTGAACAGCCTGCATGATCTGACCAAGAGAGAGGTGATAAGCTGACAGTTTTCCCATATCCACTTCTATATTGTACTGTTCTTTACGTGCACCTTTAAGTGTTGTTTTTGCCACAGCCTCAACAGCATTGATCTTTTGTTGTACATCTCTTACAGTTCTAAATAGTGTTACATCATCTACAGTATGACCTGCCTTAGGATAAAATGCCACAGTAATAATAGGAATATCAATATCAATATCAAAAGGTTTGACAACTGGCTGCATCGTACCTTTTGGCATCATATCCATATTTTGCATTACTTTATCATACAATTTTAGGTTAGAATCTTCTCTGTCCTCTCCAATATAATACATGACAGAGACCATACCGTAATTGTCAAATGATTGACCATAAATATGTTCAATCCCTTTTACTTCTCTTAGTTTTCTCTCCAAAGGTTTAACAATAACATTTTCAATCTCTTTAGGAGTTGCACCAGGTAATGCTACTATCACACCTCCACCTGAAATTGCGATCTGTGGATCTTCTTCTCTTGGCATCGTATTGAGTGCTATATAGCCCATAATGAGTAAAAATGCACCCAGAACAGAAGTGAGAGGATTACGCATAAAACCTTTTGCAAGTTTTCCCGCTATGTTAATGACCTGATACTCTTTTTTAGTTTCCATACTACCTACTTAATAGTGATTTTTCATATAAAGGCAACTTTAATAACCCTATGTGCCCATTAGTTTAAATATATTAAACTAATATTATTAATCTATTTTAGTGAAGATTATAACAAAATATACCAATGATATAGTGTATATATAGTTTGATTTAAAGAAAATATTTTAAGTTTGTCACTTAATATATATTTTTGTATGGAGAATGAGATTATTTTGGTGAAAAACCGAAGAGGAACAAGAAGTTCCTCTGAAAACGTAAGTTATATACTGGCGTGGGCTACACTAATAAATGCGTCCAAAGATGCAAGTTCATCTAGTATTTTTGTTGTAACAGTACCATCTACACGTACCACAGCTAATGCTTGACCTTGACTGTCTCTACCTAGTCTAAAGTCAGAAATATTCAATCCGTTCGCTGCCATGATCATACCTACGTGACCGATCACACCCGGGGTGTCTGTATTTCTAAAGAAGATCATCGTTCCTTTTGGTTCTACATCCAGGATATAATCATCTATCTCAATAATACGCTGCTCTGTATCATCAAATACTGTACCTGCAATAGAGATAACACCCTCATCGGTTGTAAGTTTGATACCTATTTTATTGGTAAATCCACTGTTATTTGGTTTTAACTCTTTGGTGATTTCAATACCACGTTCTTGCGCAACGAACTCTGCATTTACATAGTTTACCTGATCACTCAAAGACTCAGTAAGTACACCAACCGTAGCAAATGTTCCCATAGATTCTAAATGATCTGAAACAGGACCTGATGCCGCCACTTTGATAGACTTCACTGCTGATCTTGTGATCTGAGCTGACAAATGACCTATCTTTTGTATAAGTTCCAAATATGGTCTTACAAAATCCGGTAATTCATTCTCTTTAATAGGTAGGTTCAATGCATTAGGGTATGAAATACCTTTTGCTGCAGAGATCGCATTTTCAGCTGCTTGTATTGCAATGTTTTTTTGTGACTCTTTAGTGTTTGCTCCAAGGTGAGGTGTTACAGTAACATTATCAAGATCAAGTAAAGGATGGTCTGTTGCCGGTTCTTTATTAAATACATCAATACCCGCAAAACCTATCTTTTCAGATTTGAGTCCTTCAACAAGTGCATCTTCATCATAAAGGCCACCTCTTGCACAGTTAATGAGGATTACGCCGTCCTTCATCTTTGCTATCTCTTCTTTGCCAATCATTCCGATAGTCTCAGCATTTTTAGGAGTATGGATAGTAATGATGTCACACGCCAAAATATCTTCAAAGTTTTTTGTATATTTTACATTTACATCAGTCGCTTTTGAAGCATCAATATAAGGGTCATACGCGATAACATCCATTTCAAATGCTTTTGATCTGATACCTACACGAGAACCGATATTACCAAAACCGATAACACCTAATTTTTTATCTTTCAGCTCTGTACCATACCAGTCTTGTCTTCTCCATACACGGTCAAGTTTGAGATTGTTATGTGCATAAGGAAATGTTCTTACAGCTGAGAGCATATGTGTCATCGTAAGTTCCACTGCTGCAATCGTATTCGCAGTAGGTACATTCATGATTACGATACCCTGCTTGGAAGAACCAGGGATATCTACATTATCTACACCCACACCTGCACGTACAACGGCAGTTACATTTTTGGCACTTTCAAGAAAAGCATCATCTACATCTGTAGAAGATCTTGTAATAGCCACATCCGCCTGAGGTATGATCTCAGCAATAAGTTTATCTTTAGGCTCATCTGCCGCATTGATAAAATTTATTTCACTGTCATTAGCAAGGATATCTAATCCATCTTGATGAATATGATCACAAACAACTATAGTTTTCATTGACATTTCTGTCCTTTTTATTTAATATTTGGAGGTTTTCTTAGGAGGGTAACATACGACTGCTCGTATGTGAGCCTTCTGTTATACTATAGCAAGTCCTTAAAGGAGTTGCCATATTGGATTAAAGTATTATTATTTTTTAAATTTATCGCCAAAAGCATCACCTAAAGTCATGCTGTCGTCTTGGTCAAGGTTGAGTTGTTCCATTGCTTCTCTCTCTTCTTGACGCTCAAGTCTTTTTACTGAAACTCTAATTCTGTCAGTATTACCATCGATAAAGCTGATCACACCTTTGATCTCTTGACCTTTTTCGATCTCATCAAATTTAAGCGGGTGAAGATCTTCTGTTCTGATAAGTGCATCTACATTGTCTTCAAGTGAAATGAATACACCAAAGTCTTTTTTGTCTTTCACTGTACCAGTTACGATAGAACCATTTTTATGTGACTCAGCAAATGCTTTTACCGGTGAAGCTTCAAGTGCTTTCTTTGAAAGTGAAACTTTTCCTGCATCTCTATCGATCTTGATTATCTTCACTTCTACTTCGTCACCAACTTTAAGTTCTGACTTTGCATTTTGTGATTTATCCCAAGAGATCTCTTGATTGTGAAGAAGACCTTCTACAGCACCAACTTTTACAAATGCACCAAAATCAGTAACAGATGTAACAGTACCTGTAAGTACATCACCTACTCTGTTTGCAGATGCAAATGCATCCATTGGCTTAGGAAGAAGAGACTTAAGACTTACTCTAAGTCTTCTTCCTTCTTTATCAATTTCGATCACTTCAACATTAATATCAGAGTTATTCTCTAAGTAATCTTTAGGATGTTTAACATTTTTGTCCCAAGAGATCTCAGACACGTGAAGGAATGCTTCAAGATCTTCACCAAGATCAACAAATACACCATATGGTTCAATGTTGGAAACAGTAGCAGTTACTGTATCTCCTACACCGATGATCGCATCTATATCTTCCCAAGGATCAGGGTTTGCATCTTTAATAGAAAGTGAAAGGTGTCTTTTCTTTTTATCATAATCAAGAGCAATAACATTTACTTCATCACCTTCAGCAAAATACTTCGAAGGATTTACTGGACCTTTATGAGAGATCTGTGAGTAGTGAACAAGACCGTCCATACCACCAACATCAACAAACATACCATAAGAAGTGATCTTTTTGATCGTACCGACTACAGGATCTTTATTTTCAAGCAATGCTCCAACGATCTCGTCAGTTTTTGCTTTATCTCTTTCTATAAGTTCTTTTCTAGAAACTACTACAGAACCTTTCTCTTTATCTACTTTAACGATAACAGCTTTTACTTTTTTACCTATAGGATCTATTTTAGAAGAGAGGTAAGAGAGTGTACGTGGCATGAAGAATTCTAACCCGTCTACTTCAACAACATATCCGCCTTTGTTTTTCTTAGTCACAACACCTTCGATGATGTACTCTTGATCTTCATCATACTCAGCTATGAATTCGTTAAGTGCTACTCTTCCAAGTGCAGCTTTATGAGAGATACGTCCTCTACCCATTGTTACTACTTCGATCGTATCATTTACAGCAAAAGTAATATTACCTTCTTCATCTGTAATTTCTGCAAGGTCAAGATTTGCATCTCTACCACCACCGATATCAACAACTACTAAACTGTCATTCTCATCGATCTTAACGATCGTTCCTGTAACTAAATCACTTTTTGATTCTGATTTTTTAAACGATTCCTCAAGCATCGCCTCAAAATCTACTTCTTCTACTTCGATATCTTCGAACTTCATACCTATCCTTATGTATACACAAATTTTGCGTAATTATACCCATTTAAACATAAATATGGCTTATTCTATATATCTATAGTGAGGCTAGATAGATTACATCGAGGTTACTGTCACTATATGATGTTGTAAGGTCGATAAACCCGACCCTATCTTAATGAGAAATACTCTCTAGTACGTCAAAATAGGTAGGAAAAGTCTTTGCGGTACACTCAGGCTCATTAATGGTTACAGAAACCGGATCTAATGCCAACAGAGAAAAACACATTGCCATTCTATGGTCATCATAAGTATCAATAGCAGCATGTTTAATTACTTTTGGAGGTGTGATCTTTAAATAATCCTCACCCTCTTCAACTTCTGCACCAACTTTACGAAGTTCTGTTGCCATGGCATAAAGTCTGTCTGTCTCTTTGACTCTCCAGTTGTAAATGTTACGTAGGGTTGTTGTCCCCTCTACAAAAAGAGCCATAGTACATATCGTCATCGCAGCATCAGGAATGTGGTTAAAATCCATATCGATGGCATTCAATGCATCTCTTGTCACTGAAACATAGGTATCGCCCCATTCTACTCTTGCCCCCATTGTTTCCAAAACATCTACAAATTCTACATCACCCTGCACAGTATTTCTGCCTATGCCCGTCACTTTCACTGTACCGCCTTTAATGGCAGCTGCTGCTAAAAAGTATGAGGCCGAAGAGGCATCCCCCTCAACCATAAATGACTCTACAGCAGTATAAGTCTGTCCAGCTTTTACAATAAATGTTTTATAGTCATCATTCACTACCTCAACACCAAATTCTTTCATAATGTGTAAAGTAATATCAATATAAGGTTTAGAAACAAGCTCTCCTATAATAGTAATATGCATATCATTTTTGGCCATAGGTGCTGCTATAAGAAGTGCTGTAAGAAATTGGCTGGAGATAGCCCCATCTATGGAGACTTCTCCGCCTTGTAGTCCACATGCTTCTATCTGAAGTGGCGGATATCCGTCATTTTCCAGATAAGATATATTTGCACCTGTCTGTCGCAGAGCATCTACTAAATGTCCAATGGGACGCTCTTTCATACGAGGTTCACCTGTCAAAACATAAGAACCTTCACCTAAACATAAAGCTGCACATAACGGACGCATTGCCGTACCCGCATTTCCTAAAAAAAGTTTTTGGACTTCCTGCACATGAAGCGCACCACCATTCCCTACAATGATACATTCTGTTTTATCATCAGAAAGTGTATATTCAATGCCTAACTGTTTTAATGCATTTAACATATGACGTGTATCATCACTCTCCAAAAGGTTGGTGATCTTCGTTGTTCCTTTTGCCAAGGCAGCAAGTAGCAGTGCTCTATTTGAGAGGCTTTTTGAGCCGGGGAGATTGATCTCTCCGTCTATCTTTAAAATAGGTTTTAATGTTAGTGTATTCATAATACTTTATCTACTTTTTTCATCTCTTGAATCTTATCGATCACATTTTGTACGATCCAGTCAGGAGTGGAAGCACCTGCTGAGATACCACAAAGTTTTTTACCCTCAAACCAAGCGTTTTCAAGCTCTGTTTCATTCTCTATCAAATAACTATCATTACAGTCACGTTCACAAATACTGTGTAACTGTTTGGTATTGGATGAATGTTTTCCACCGATGACTATCATTACATCTGCATCTTTTGCAAGTTCTGAAGCAGCATCTTGGTTTTCAAAGGTTGCATTACATATAGTATTAAACACTCGCACTTCTTTACGCGTAAGCATCAAG
Organism: uncultured Sulfurovum sp.; assembly: GCA_964492675.1. Taxonomy (GTDB): domain Bacteria; phylum Campylobacterota; class Campylobacteria; order Campylobacterales; family Sulfurovaceae; genus Sulfurovum. Next base: position 13,315 of record CAZBLM010000031.1, on the reverse strand, counting down.
GCATTTACTATTTTTGCAAAATCTTCAGGTTTTTTAGTCGTTTGAGAAACTACGGCGACTTTACCTTTTAAAGGCAGTGCATCCAACTGAGATGCTTCGATCACAATAAAGGCATCTTCAGGGTGTTCTGCATAGGAGACCACCCCTTTGATCTCAGGATGTTCACTGTCTCCAAAGATTACAATGCTATACCCCTCTTTACTCATATTTTTTACAATATTCTGAGGTGTGGTCACATAAGGACATGTTGCATCTATCACCTTATGATCTTGGGCATTCAAGCTTGCAAGTTCATCTTTTGGGATACCGTGTGTACGTATAACAACTGCATCATCAGTATGGATATCATTTAAATTTTCAGCAAGACCTATATTAAAACCCTCTTTGAGCCTGTTGATCTCATCTTTGTTATGGATCAAAGGTCCATAGGTCACAGAGCCTCTGTGCTCTTCGGCTATCTCTATAGCCCTCTTTACACCAAAACAAAACCCATAAGAAGATGCCAGTTGTATTTTCATATTTATCTCAACTCTGCTTTACATTCTGTCTCAAGTGCGGACATTATCTCACTCATCACACTTTCTATGTCAGCATCTTCCAGTGTCTTTTCCATAGATTGAATGAAGAATCGTATAGTAAGAGATTTTTTATCTCCCAGTTTTTCATCTTTGTAAATGTCAACAGGATAAGCATCTTTAAGTGTAGGTAATTCTAAGGCATTAAGTACTTTTGCTACCTCATAGTAGTTTAAAGACTTATCTATTACCACAGAGAGGTCTTTATACACTCCCTGAAATTTAGAAATAGGGGTTGCATTGATATGTTTTGGCAAAAATGCATCAAAATCCAACTCTGCAATAAAGGTTACCGGTATATCAAAACTTTCCTGCACAGTAGGGTGCAGTTTAGAGATAAATCCGCATACCTTGTCATCCACGATCACATCAGCAGACTGATACGGATGTATCAAATCATTTGTTGCTGTACAAGGTACCAGTTCAAATGCACCTATCACTGCACCCACTTTTTGCGTAAATGTAGCAAAATCTATATTCTGTGGTTTTCCAGCATTTGAGATACTCTCACCTTCAACCTGCCCTGAGAAGACAAAAGAGATCACTTCACTCTGTTCACGCTTGGAACCAAATACTGCACCCATTTCAAAAAGAGGGATTGATTTTTTAGTATAACTCACATTACGTTTTGCAGCATTCAATAAATTTACTAAAATGGTAGATCTCATAGTATTAAGTTCTTCTGCAATAGGATTTGCAAGATCAAGTGAATCTTCTACCGTTGAAAAACCATACTTTTCCAAAAGAGATCTTTCAGAAAAGACATAAGAGACATTTTCATAAAATCCAGTACCCACTGCACGGTTTTTAAATGATTTTTTAGCTTTATATCTATCTGTTGTATCATTCAATCGAGGTTGTTCAGCAAACACAAGTGGTTTTGCCATGATATTATTGATCCCGATAATACGTACGATCTCTTCAGAAACATCTTGGATATGTTTGATGTCATGTCTAAAGAGTGGTACCACTGCAGAGACAGTTTCTGCCCCCATAGTAGATATCTCAAATCCAAGTTTTTTAAGAATAGTCACGATCTTGGATATCTCAATATCCATACCCACAATTGAAGAGATCTCTTTTGCATCAACAGCCACCCTCTCCTTTTCTCTATCTACACTTACATTCAGTGACCCTTCATAACAAGAGATATCTGTATATTTATCCATTAAAAGACCTAGACACTCTAGCCCTAAAACAAGATCCGGATTTGAACCTCTTGATGTTTTATAGTAGAGATCATCTGTTCTTAACTCTGTATTATGTATAGCTTCCACTAAAGTATCCGGATTGATATAACTTGCTTCTAAGAGCAACTCTTTCGTATCATCATTCGCTTTGGCCTCATCTTCTTGACTCACACCTACTACAGAAGCGTTATATTTTGTGCTTGTAACTTCTATGATCCCCTGTGCTTTTGCTTTTGGAAGTACACATACTTTATTATCTTCATTTCGGAAGAAAGTACTGTCATAGGCACGCAGGATTACACCTGTTGTATGTGTTGCATACGCCAAAAGAGAGTTTAATGCACCTTCAGCCTCTACACTTACCATCGCCAATCGGAGTTTTACTAAAAAACTTACTGTGATATTGTCTATCTTTGCCAATTTATAGTGTAGATCTCCATCCATACTGCCTTCTATATGGATCTCTGCTTCTCTAGCAATGCCAAGCTTGATCTTATCTTCCTGTTTATACTCAAATCTTTTCATCTCAATATCAAGTGCTGCTGACAAGTCTCTTGCTACACCATAAATAGAGAGACAGTCTCCTCTATTTGCTGTAAGTTCAAGCTCGATGATCGTATCTGCTACATTAGGGTAAGAAGACAACTCTGCACCTACTGTAAGTTCACCGATACTCGAGTCCAGTATCATGATCCCTTTACCCATATCAGGTAGACCAAGTTCCGAAGAGGCACAGACCATACCTTCACTTTCAACACCACGAAGTTTTGCATGTTTAATGGCAAAATCACCAGGAAGGACTGCACCTATCGTAGCTACAGCAACATACTCTGCATCTACCACATTTGCTGCACCACAAACGATCTGTCTAGTACCAGAACCCACATCTATTTGACAAACATTCAATTTATCAGCATCTGGATGTTTTTCGACTGAGAGTACTTTACCTACAACTACTTTATCTGCAATGTCAACTTGTTCAATACTATCTACTTCGAGTCCAATAGCATTAAATGTTTCATATAGCTTCTCATTAGACACTTTAGAAAGGTCTATAAATTCATTTAACCAAGATCTAGTTACTATCATCTAAACTGCTCCAACAATCTTATATCTCCTTCAAACAGACTTCTTAAGTCCGGTATCTTATGCATCAGCATTGCAAAACGTTCTACACCCAAACCAAAGGCATATCCGCTCACATCTTCATACCCTACTGCCTTAAAGACATTTGGATCTACGATACCACAACCAAGGACTTCAAGCCATCCTGTATGAGAACAGACTCTACAGCCTTCACCTTCACAGAAGATACAAGAGATATCTACTTCAGCTGAAGGTTCGGTAAACGGGAAGAAGCTAGGTCTGAAACGTACTTCAACATCTCCAAACATATACTGAAGAAAATCTGTCAAGATCGCTTTGAGATTTGCAAAACTTACTTTTCCTTTATCCTCTACCACAAGACCCTCTACTTGATGGAACATAGGGGTATGTGTCAGGTCATAATCACGTCTAAATACTGTCCCCGGGGCTATCATACGGATAGGCGGTTTTGTCTCCATCATCGTACGTATCTGTACCGGAGAAGTATGTGTTCTAAGCAGTCCGCTGTCTTTAAAATAAAAAGTATCCTGCATGTCACGAGCCGGATGGTACTTTGGAAGATTCAGTGCTTCAAAGTTATGAAAGTCATCTTCAACCATTGGACCTGACTCTACAGCAAAATTCAATGCTACAAAATAATCAATGATCTTATCCATCGTCTCCATCACAGGATGCAAGGCACCTTTTTGCGCCAATGTCCCATAAAGAGAAACATCTATCTCTTCAGACTTAAGCAGACGATCTATCTCTTCGGCTTTCAGTACTTCATACCGTGCATCGAAACTTGCTTGCAGCGCAGCTTTATTTTCATTAAGTCCTTGTGCAAATGCTTTTTTTTCAGGACCGGGTACATCTTTCATTTTAGCAAACTGGGCTGCCAAAATACCCTTCTTCCCAAAAAGTTCAACACGCACTTTTTCTAATGTTTCAAGCGAATCAGCCTGAACTATCTTTTCTTCTAAATTTTCCATAAACTCTTTATACCTATCTTGTTATAATTACCGTGATTCTATCCAAAAGTTGCTAATAACGTGATTTATTAACTATTTTGTGTGTTATAATTGGCAAATAAAATCATTTTAAAGGACACAAATATGTGTATATTTTGTAAAATCGTAAACAAAGAGATCCCCAATAATACAGTACATGAAAGCGAACATTTTTTAGCGTTTCATGACCTCTACCCTAAAGCACCTATACACATTCTCATTATCCCTAAAACACATGTGGACTGTTTTCAGGATGTCACACCTGAGACCATGTCAGGACTCACTATATTTGCACAGGAAGTAGCGACAAAAGTAGGTGTAGATAAGTCCGGTTATAGGCTCATCACCAACAACGGAAAAGACGGGGGGCAAGAAGTAAATCACTTACATTTTCATATGTTAGGTGGAGCAAAACTACCATGGGATCATTCTCATGAAGACAACCAGGCGAGTATGTAACCCTTTTATAATCACACGAAGTGTGCCTTGTCACGGTGAACTCCCTTGAAAGCGAAGCGATTCGAGAGCCGTGACGATTTTTTGCTTCGTTTTTTTTAAAAAAATGAAGAGAGAAACAACGCCTCAATTTAAGTAAAGGGTAACCTTATTAAACAAAAAGAAATTAAGCATCTATCTCCTGAAGCTTAAATTCATATTCAGCCACGACCTCATCATCTTTTTCCGTAGCTACTTCCAAACGTTCAAAATACGAATCTATCTCCTGCTGCACAAGGCCAACTTCTTTAGAATGTTCCATAATGGCATCATTATCTCCAGAGTTTGAGGCTTTCACCAAAGCTTCATTTTTCACTGCCATTTCAGCTTCAAGCTTCTCTATCTTCTCTTCACAAAGTGTTATCTCTTTTGTATAGGGTTTACGTGCTTCATTGCGTTCTTTTGTCACAGCCTTACGAAGTTTTTTACGCTCTTTATAGTCGATCTTAGGTTTTTTCTTTTTGGGTTTGCTGTTACCCTCTTCCTCTTCCCAACCTATCTTCTCTAAAAACTCTGCATACGTACCGTCAAAATACTCCGCCCCGCCCTTATGGAAAATGATGAGTGCATCTGCAAGTCTATGGAGTAACATCTCCGAGTGTGTAACCATAATGAGTGAGCCTTCAAAATCATCTATGGCATCAGCCAATGCATCTATCGACTGCATGTCAAGGTGGTTGGTAGGTTCATCGAGGAAAAGTAGATTTGCAGGTGTAGCGATGATCTTTCCTAGCATCACACGACTTCTCTCTCCCCCTGAAAGTACTTCTATCTTCTTGTCTCCAAGTTCACCCGAAAACATCATACGACCTGCGATGTTACGTGCTTGAGGTATACCTATCTCTTTAGACATAGAAGCGATCTCATCTACGATGGTATTTCTTACATTGAGTCTTTCGATATTCGTCTGTCCAAAGTGAGCAAATTTTGTAGAAGGGTGAAAGTCAAGTTTTCCCTGTTGTAAAGGTAGTTCTCCAGCTATATAATTAAGCAAAGTAGACTTACCTTTACCATTCTTACCGATGATCGCCAAACGCTTGCCTTTTTCCATAGCAAACGTGATACCTTGAAATAGCGGTTCATCAGGATTGTACCCAAAACCAAGATCCTCTGCACGGAAAATGACTTTGGCTGGTGTCTCTTTATAGTTAAATTTAAAAGAGAGATTTGTATCTGTTGCCAGATCCTCCATATCATCCATTTTGTCCAGCTCTTTTTGCTTTGACTGAGCAAGTGCTGCGGTGGATGCTCTGGCTTTATTACGCGCTACAAACTCTTCAAGTTCTTTACGTTTTTTATCTTGGTTGGCTTTGGTTTTTTCATACGTTTCATCGGCTAATTCAAGGGTTGCGTAGTATTTATAGCTGTCACCTTGAACCAAATGCAAAGACTTACGCTGTACGCCCATCGTATGAGTGGTCACAGAGTCCATAAAGTCTCTGTCGTGTGTAATGATGATCACTTCACCATCAAACTCTCTAATGAACCCTTTCAACCAACGTAAAGAGATAATATCAAGGTAGTTGGTTGGTTCATCAAGTAATAACATATTTGGCTCAGTTGCCAGAAGTTTTACAAGGTTGATACGTATCTGATACCCACCAGAAAAGCTAAGTGGGTCTTTGTCTAGATCTGCTTCAGAAAAACCAAGACCAAAAAGCAGTTTCTCTATCTTGTAAAAATTCCACTGTTCATCTTCAGGCAGTACCAACGCACACTCTTCACGTACAGTTTTCTCTGTAAATACTAAGTGCTGCTTCAATGTCCCTATACGGTAATTCTTAGGGATAGCCACTTCCCCGGAGTCATAGCTCTCTTCACCCAGTATGATCTTAAAGAGTGTAGATTTACCAGATCCGTTACGACCTACAAGCCCTATCTTCTGTCCATGGTTCAACTTTAAATTGACATCATTAAAAAGGGTTTGTCCCCCGAAGCTTTTAGAGAGGTTGGTAAGTTGTATCATTTAGTTATCCATATGTGGGGAAATTTTTGGAATTATAGCCAAAAGTGTATTAGGTCATCTTCTTATCCTAAAGGTACTATAACCCTATGATATATATGTTTGAAAGTATTGTCATTCTATAATATACATACGACATCTCTTAAAAGGATATAAAATGAGTGGAAGTAACTTAAAACACCTAGAAAAGATAAAAGACAATATTGATAAATCAGATACACTTACAGAAGAAGAAAAAAGTGATTCAATGAAACGTATCGAAGAGTGGTACAGAGAAGATATGGCCTCGGGTACTTTTTTAAAAGAGTTAAGTGAACTTTCACCTACGATCAAAGCACTACTCGCTGAACTTGGTCTTATTTAAAAGAATCTAATCCTCCTAAAGGAGATAATAGTATCAACTTTTACATTGATGTACTAATAATCTTTAAACGCACCAGCTTCCAATTTTTCTTTTAATCCATCCAGTGCTTCTTGCATGATATCTATGATCATCTTACCGGCCAGTTCATCATCTGCCTCAGGGACATCCCAGTTAGTGATCTTCATATTGAGCTTAAAGATACCATTGACTTCCGAGATTATCTCATCTTTTCTTCTTAAAATATCTTGTTCTACAGGATTCATGATTTGTCCTTTTTTATGTTGTGTATATCAATTATCATACTCCCATAATATTAAAAAGTTTCTGAAGTGGATATAAATATGCTATAGTAAAATATGAAGATACAAATATGTAAAAAATTCTCAAAAGCAAATAAGCTTCAGAAAAAGCTAACAAAAGCTTTTCCTGATGATACTATCATTGTAAAGTCATGCATCAGTATGTGTAAGCTATGTAAAAAGCAACCTGTTGTAAACGTAAACGGAAGGAAACTTAAGGCTAAACGTATCTCAAAGCTCATCTCCAAGATAGACGAGTTTTAAAACTTACGACCCGCAAGCCACACCAAATCCATCCCCACTCGTAATGCTACCCATCGAGATAAGCCCTTCATTTTCCAAGATAGTCTCACCGTTTTGTATGATCGTATAGATCACTTTCACAGAGTCACGAATAGAATTCACCGTCGTACAGTAACTCTCTAAAGAGGCTCCTATATAACGTTTTGCCTTTGTTGCATCAAATTCACCCTCAAAATCATAAATGATATGCATTGAGCTAAACTTCATAGGCACTGACTCTGTTCTTTCTATCTCAGCCTTCACAGAGTAATTTGTCACTTCAAATCCATCTTTCTCAGCCATCATCACAAGGTCTATCCCTGTACATCCTATGATACCTGTGGCAAAGTACTCCACAGGCGTAATCTCTTTACAGTCAAGTGTGTAACTTGATTTAATCGTATTTGCCTTAAATTTCTTTTCACCTAAATACTCTACCGATACGTTCATGTTCATTCCTAAAATTTATTTCTGATAGTGTACACTATCTGAGATATAATATTACTTCAAAGGTAAAACATGGGTATAGAGATAGAACGTAAATTCCTTGTTGATAAAACAAAACTACCAATCCTTACAGAAGGCGGCTACACTATCAAACAAGGCTACATTCAAACCGTTGATTACACAACAGTAAGGGTACGCATCCGAGACAAAGAAGCTTTCCTTACTATAAAAGGTAAAAATAAAGGTGCCACAAGATTAGAATTTGAATATCCTATCCCTCTAAATGACGCAAATGATATGTTAAAAAATCTTTGTAATACATCTGTTATAGACAAAACCCGTTACCTTGTAAAACATGACGGTCATGTATGGGAGGTAGATATTTTTGAGGGGGATAATAAAGGATTGGTTGTTGCAGAAGTAGAACTAGAGAGTGAAAATGAAACATTCACTTTACCAAACTGGGTAATTAAAGAGGTCAGCGACGATACAAGATATTTTAATTCAAATCTTATAGAGCATCCATACTCAACTTGGTAACTGGATATTTAACTTCTAAGAACAGAAGCTTATCTACTCTTAAGCATAACAAATGTAAAACCTCTGTATGACACTTGATAACCTGAACTTTCAAACCACCTATCTCTCACTTGATGATGAGTTTTACGATCTGACCGACCCCACACCTATGGATGATCCCCATCTGGTCAGTTTTAATCCCAAAGCAGCCAATCTTATCGGTCTAGATAGTTCTAGTGGAGATGACCCCCGTTTTACAGCACTGCTCAACGGTACCTTCCTCCCTGAAGATGTACGCCCATTTTCCATGTGTTATGCAGGACACCAGTTTGGTAACTATGCCCCGCGTTTAGGAGATGGAAGGGCTATCAACTTTGGAAGCATCAACGGATGGCATCTCCAGACCAAAGGGAGTGGTGAGACACGTTACTCCCGTTCTGCAGACGGGCGTGCAGCCTTACCCTCTTCCATACGTGAGTACCTCATGAGTGAAGCGATGCACCATCTTGCCATTCCCACCACACGAGCCCTTGGTATCATCGGGTCAGAAACAAAGATCATACGTAATAACATAGAACGCGCAGCGATAGTGATGCGAATGTCACCAAGTTGGATACGTTTTGGTACTTTTGAATACTTTTACTATTTCAACGAACATGAAAAACTGGAAGCTCTCACCGACTATGTCATCGCTGAGTCCTACCCTCACCTGCAAAATGATGAAGATCGTTATTTCAAGTTTTTTACTGAAGTAGTGGAACGTACGGCAAAGCTCATCGCACAGTGGCAAAGTGTAGGTTTCTGCCATGGCGTGATGAATACCGACAACATGTCCATAGCAGGTCTTACCATTGACTATGGTCCCTTCTCCATGCTAGATGATTTTGATTTCGGATTTGTCTGTAACAAAACGGACAAAGCAGGACGATACAGCTACGGTGACCAACCCAATGTCGCCTACTGGAACCTCACTATGCTTGCAAAAGCTCTCTCCCCTCTTATCGATCAGGCAAAAATGCAACAAAAACTTGATGATTATGGAAATTTTCTTTATCCTGATATCTACATCAATATCATGAGAGAAAAACTGGGGTTAGAACTCAAACTGGAAGAAGATACAGAACTCATCACAGAATTGGTAGGCGTACTGCAAGATGCCTACGTGGACTATACCGGTTTCTTTCGTACACTCTGCCGTTATGATGGAGAGAGGATGCCACTCTTTGAACTCGCTATGAATCCCATTCCGCTTGATACTTGGCTAAATCTCTATGATGCACGCATAAAAAAAGAGACAAAGCCCCAACAGGAGCGACATGAAGTGATGCTAAAGACTAACCCAAAGTATGTACTAAAAAACTATATGCTTCAGGATGCCATAGACTTAGCACAAAAGGGAGACTTCTCTATGGTAGAAACACTGCTTCACATAGCAGCACATCCCTATGATGAACTCCCACAGTTTGAACATTTCGCAGGGGAAACACCCGAAGAACATAAAAACATCTGCCTCTCCTGTTCATCATAAATGAAAACAGGTTCAGCTTTAACTAAACCTTCTAAGGCTTGATACGGATCGGTGTTCCTACACTGACAAGTCTTAACACTTCATCCATCTCATTGTTGTCAAGTGCTATACATCCTGCAGTCCAATCTTTACGTTTTTGTAAAAATGATTTTGCTAATTTTTTGTTATTTGGTTGTCCGTGGATCATGATCGCTCCACCAGGACTTTTTCCCATTTTTCTTGCATTTCTATAATCTTTTCTATTGGGGTATGAAATGCGTAAAGCTTTATAAAAAGAACTATTCTCTTTTAAATAATCAAGTTTATAGTAACCCTCCGGTGTTTTTTTATCACCTTGTACTTGCTTATGTCCTATGGGGTTACTACCTAAAGCTATATCATACTTTTTTAAGATCTTACCTTTACATGAAAGGTACATTTTTCTTTCTGATTTTATCACTGTGACCAGATCGGCTTTTACCTTTTGAACTTTCGAGAGTGATGCAGTATTTGCACAAAGAAAAAGTGGGATCATAAAATAAAAAAAGAGGAGTTTTTTCACAACTGTCCTTTGATAAAGTTTGTATCATATACATATCAAAAGCCTGGAAGTGAACAAAGCAGTACTATACTTTCCTCTATATAAAAAAGTATATCTTTTACTGTGCAGTCTGGCGATCTTTAGCAAAAAGGCCCATGACTTTCTGTCCTTGTTTCACAACAAGTTTAGCTTTTAACATTATAAGTTATTGCATTGTACTATGAAAAGTTTTAAAAAAAAATAAGTTATATATATTATACTATTTTATACCCAAAGATTTTTTAGTATAACGTTTTACACTCCCATCATCATCTGCAAAGTAGACATGACCCTCTGCATCAAAGGTAATGCCCTCTTGTGCAAACTTATCTAATTTAATTTTTTTGATGATCTTATCTCTTTTTAGATCATAAACATAAAGCTTATCTTTCTTGTCACTCACCATATAGAATTTCCCATCTCTATAGGTTAGCCCCGCAGTATCTACGATGGCATGCTCGATGACATCTTTCACCTTCACATAGTTCTTCCCTGCTTTAACCACAAGTATCTTGGCATCTTTTTTCTTTTTAGCCTGTACACTCATGTAGTACAACCCATCATAGTAAGCCAGTCCCTCTATGCCGGATTTTTTACTCAGTTTGAACTTCTTGCCTTTGAGCTTTAACTCTCTTTTCTCAAGTGTCTCTCTATCTACAAAAAGAAGCGTACCCTCCTCCACTGCAAACACCACATCATTCTCATGACATACCACACCCTCTAGGTCATACTTTCCAAGCTTATGTTTTTGTACAACATCTCCATCAGGAGTTATCTCATAAAAATTCCCTTCATCGTTGGCAACCATAAGTGTTTGGGTATTTTCACAATAGTCTATGCCTGAAGCCTCTGGTATGTTGACTATGGTATGTTTATCAGAGGGTACTTTGGCGCAGGCGAGCAGAGTAAAAAATATGGGAATAAGTAAAAGTGCTTTGGAAGTCATATTTTTCCTATTTGTAATGAAGTTTGAAATGATGTTTGAAGTTTTAATTGATATATTCTTTCTCACTCGAAGAGTGGAAAAAATTTAAATACATATTTAGTTATTGATCCTTAAACCAATCCTTCATACTCTCCACCTGTTCCAAAGTTCTCACAGTCGCAGTACCACCTTCAGACTGACGAGCATTCATCGATGCACGGTTATCTAACAATGCTACCACATCTTCACCGATGCGTGCATCTATGCTCTGTAGGTCTTCGATGCTTAGTTCTGAAATGTCAAGCCCTTTCTCTTCAGCCATGTTTACTACATTTCCTACGATGTGATAGGCATCACGGAATGGAAGTCCGGCTTCTTTTACAAGGTAGTCAGCAAGGTCAGTAGCTGAGAGGTGGCCTATCATACATGCGGCTTCCATTTTGTCTGTGTTGACTGTCATGTCGGCTATCATTTCATTCATCACCTGTAGCGAGAGAAGTGCTGTTCTTACTGAGTCAAAGACACCTTCTTTGTCCTCTTGCATGTCTTTGTTGTATGCAAGGCTGAGGCCTTTCATAACCGTAAGAAGAGAAATGAGATTACCGTTCACACGTCCAGTCTTACCACGTAATAACTCTGGAATGTCAGGGTTTTTCTTTTGTGGCATGATAGAAGACCCAGTAGCATGACGATCAGAGAGTGTCACAAAACCAAACTCGCTTGTAGACCAGATGATGAGCTCTTCACTAAGGCGGCTCATGTGCATCATCATCGTGCTAATGTTAAAGAGTATCTCAAGTGCAAAGTCTCTGTCACTTACAGTATCCAGACAGTTTAAAGTAGGTCCATCAAATCCAAGTTTTTCAGCAGTGATCTTTCTATCCACATTATGTGGTGTACCTGCCAAAGCAGCACAGCCTATCGGTGAAAGATTATTACGTTCATAAGAGCTCATAAAACGCTCATAATCACGCTTGAACATACTCGCATAAGCCATCATATGAAAACCAAAGTTTATGGGCTGTGCATGTTGCAAGTGTGTCATACCTGGAAGCATCACTTCAGCATTCTTTTCTGCCACATCTACAAACGTTTTGATATTCTCTAAAAGTAACTCTGCAATGGTAAGACCATTTCTCTGTACAAACATTCTAAAGTCCAGAGCCACCTGATCATTACGAGAACGAGCCGTATGCATACGTTTACCTGCATCTCCTATAAGTTCGGTCAAGTGACGTTCCACAGCCATGTGTATATCTTCATCATCCCCATCAAGTACTATCTCGCCAGAAGTTATCTTCTCTTTGATCTTAACTAGTCCCACATCTATCTTGGCAACATCCTCTTTAGAGATGATACCACGCTCTCCAAGCATATAAGCATGCGCTCTTGAACCTTCTATATCTTCTGCATAAAGTACTTTATCAAAAGGTAGTGAATTGTTCAGTTCGGTTAAAAGTTCTGAACTTGCAGTGGAGATTCGGGCAGATGCCATCTTTGTAGACATGGTTGTATCCTGTATTATAATATTAGTTGTATTTTATCGTAAACTACGTTTAATTAGGTTTTAGAAAATAGTATGGGGAAAAGGCAGTCCAAACTAGAAACTATAAGAAATTTACAAATTTTGGACAAGGCGTAAAAAATGTTTACTAGTATGTTTAAATAACTGCCTTTTATGCTCGTATTATATAGACATAAGCTTAATATATCATTAATAGTTATTATATTTTTAATATAAACTTATATAGTAGGCCTAAACTTGTTATTAAAAAAGAAAGATGATCAGATAGAAAAAGTGAAAGTCCAATTCAAACAAGGGAGGAGAAGTAAAATAGAATTTCCAGACAGGGAGTAGACTAATAACTTGGACTTCAACGCCTTTTCTAATTAGAGTATAACGAGGTGGGATTAACCAAGAGTAAGTAAGCATTAATCGAGCATTAATCGAAGAATAGTGAATAGTAAATAGATGAATAAAATGAAAGTTGATAGATAGATAAGAGAAGTGTTATTGTAAAACTCAAAGTGGCAGCGACCTACATTTCCACAGACGTAGCCTGCAGTATTATC
>CAZBLM010000030.1:0-26078 GCA_964492675.1 uncultured Sulfurovum sp. | reverse complement strand
ACATTTCGTTAATTTTTTTTACGAAAAACTGCCTAATTTAACTCCGCGGTTGACATTAGCTATGCAGGTGAACAAAATACATTTAGAGTTCTTCTGACTAAAAATGGTGGTGAGATTGCTGCTGCTGAAACAGTGTATGCTAAAGCACTTCCACCGGCATTTGGGTATATTTTAAATGCAAGTGCGATAACAGATGGGAGTGGTTATGCAACCTTTACTTATATTGCAGCAGCTACTTTAACAGATGGTACAGAACCTTTAGAGCTGTATCATGAAGATGGTAGTGGTGTGCGAGTGAATACTATTGTAGATATTAATGTAAGTGAAGCATCAGTACCGTTGGAACTTAATTTGACCAATGAGACAACGCCTATTATTATTACTGCACCGAATCAAGTAGAGGAGATCAGTGTGTATGTTGTGGATCTTGCTAGTATAGGTCAATCAGGGGAAGAGGTATCTATATCCACGATAGCTGCTGGTTACGGCTCTGTAAATAGTGCAATAGCAACTACAGATGTAGCAGGAAAAGCAATATTTACCTATACTGCACCGGAAAGCTTGGAAGATATAAATGGTACTAGTGAAAGTGTCATTCTAAGTCTTACAGTGGGTGATGAAGTGATTACTAGAACTGTATGGGTACAAATTGCTCCTGAAGTAGAGGCTTCAGATTATAATTTGACTAACGCTAGAACACCGATTACTATAACAGCAGCAGCACAACCTGAAGTCATTGATATACAATTAGTATACGGTGGTTTACCAGTTATAGATGTCAGACCTTGTACAACAGATAATACTGTAACGGTTGATTGTGTGATACCGGAGTCAATACCTAGAGAATACGGTCGTATCACAGATGTAGCTGGTTCTCCACTTGTAGATGGTTATATTTACTATGATTATGAAGCGGCAACTTATGCAGAATTGCTAGATGTGAATGATACAAACCATACATTCAGTATTTATTATATTGATGCGGATGGTAATGTGGCAGCAGATGGAAATGTTACACTTGAAATAAGATTGCCATAAAACAAAGAAATACACAGAATACCTTTCTGTGTATTTCAACATACTCTACTAAACTTTCTACTATAATTTCATAAACATTTCCATATTTAGGTAAACGTAATGATAGATTTAAAATACCTCCAAAATAATTTCGATGAAGCATCCGCTAAATTACAGAAAAAGGGTGTTGAAACTGCAACACTGGAAAACCTCCAAACACTTTTTCAAACACTTAAAGAGAGTAATGCTAAATTAGAAGCAATGAAGGCAGAGCAGAACTCCATGTCCAAACTCTTTGGTCAATACATGAAAGAGGGCAAAGATATCTCTGAGCTTAAAGCAAAGGTTGATGCCAATAAAGAAGCTATGGTTCCCTTTCAGGAAAAAGCGAGAGAGGCAGACTCTGCACTTTATGCTGTTGCACTTGCTATGCCTAACTTTCCTGACGATAGCGTACCCGAAGGTGAGGATGAAGAGGATAATGTTGAACTTCGTAAGGTTCTAGAGCCAAGAAGCTTTGATTTTAAACCTAAAGAACATTGGGAACTCTCAGAGATCAATGGTTGGATAGATTTCGAGCGTGGAGTAAAACTTGCCAAGTCTCGTTTTGCTGTACTTCGTGGTGAGGCTTCAAGGCTTGAGAGAGCACTTATCAACTTCTTCCTTGATACAAATAGAGACAAAGGGTTTGAGGAGCATTCTGTTCCGTTTATCAATAACTCTATGATGCTTCAAGGAACAGGACAGCTACCAAAATTTGAAGATGATCTTTTTAAGATAGATGATGAAGATCTTTATCTTATCCCTACAGCAGAAGTACCACTTACAAATATGTATAATGATGAGATACTTGCAGAAAAAGAACTTCCACTACTGATGACAGGGTATACACCATGTTTTAGAAAAGAAGCAGGATCGGCTGGACGTGATACAAGAGGTATCATAAGACAGCACCAGTTCAACAAGGTTGAGATGGTAGCTATAGCCCATCCAGATAAATCTGAAGAAGTGTTCAATATGATGGTAGAAAATGCTTCAGATATGCTCACTGCATTGGGATTACCACATAGAGTAGTAGAACTTTGTCATGGTGACTTAGGTTTCTCTGCAGCTACGACCATAGACTTGGAAGTTTGGTTACCAGGACAAAATCAATACCGTGAGATCTCATCTATCTCAAATACGAGAGACTTTCAGGCAAGACGTGCAAAGATACGTTTTAAAGATGGAAAGAAAAATAGATTTGTACATACGTTAAATGGTTCTTCACTTGCAGTAGGGCGAACTATAGTGGCTATCATGGAGAATTATCAGAATGAAGATGGAAGTATAGAAATTCCTGAAGTACTAAAAAAGTACATGTAAGGTGTGTTATTTAACACACCTTATAAACTTATACAGTCTTAGAACTATCCGTATATCTAGCTTTTAGTTTCCCTTCCATACTTAAATAAGAGTTTAAAGCACCTATATAAGCTCTTGCAGAGGCTAACATAGTATCTATATTAAGTCCATGTCCTATGATGGCAGGTTCTCCGTTAAATGAGACTTTGACTGTTACGGAAGCTAAAGCATCTTTCCCTTCACTTACAGACTTTACTTGATAATCCATCAATTGACCTGTGTATCCAGAGATACGGTCTACAGTTTTAAACACAGCATCTATCGTACCTTCACCTATACCGGCTTCAATGATCTCATTATTGTCTTTCTTGATCTTAACGGCTGCAGAAGGTACACCTTCTGAGCAATCCATTAACTGTAATGACATTAATTCATAGATTTGAGTAGCTTTGGTCATTTCGTTGGTGACCAATGCTCTTAAGTCATCATCATAGATATCTTTTTTTCTATCAGCCAAGATTTTGAATCGATCAAATGAAGCATTTAAATCATGGTCATCCAAGGTAAACCCTAACTTACTCAATTTATCTTTAAAGGCAGCACGTCCTGAGTGTTTACCTAAAACCAAAGTATCATCCATATCTAATCCAATGTCTTCAGGTCTGATGATCTCATAGGTCTCTTTATTCTTTAACATCCCATCCTGGTGTATACCGGACTCGTGAGCAAAGGCATTTTTCCCAACGATGGCTTTGTTTGGTTGTGGTTCTATGCCCGTAATATTGGCTATCAAACGGCTTGATGGGTATATCTCTTTGGTGTTGATGTTTGTTTCATAATTTGCAAAAACATCTGAACGTGTTTTTAATGCCATGACTATCTCTTCTAATGCAGCATTACCTGCACGTTCACCTAAACCGTTGATCGTACACTCTATCTGTCTTGCACCATTGATGACGGATTCTAAAGAGTTGGCTACACCTAAACCCAAGTCATTATGGTTATGCACAGAGATAATGGCTCTGTCTTTTGTATACTCGCTCATCTCTTTTACCATTGCACCGATCTCAAAAGGAAGTCTAAATCCAACAGTATCAGGTAAGTTGATTGTACTTGCACCAGCTTCTATAACGGCATCAGAGATCTCTTTCATAAAGCCCATATCTGAACGTCCGGCATCTTCACAAGAGAACTCTACATCATCTACAAAGGTACGTGCATATTCTACAGCACGTACTGCTCTTTTGATGACTTCATCAGGTGTCATCTTCAACTTATGTTCCATATGTATCTTGGAGGTTGCGATGAAAGTATGTATACGTTTCATCTTTGCTTTAGCTATAGCTTCACCTGCTGCTTTAACATCTCCATCTGTAGCACGTGCCAAAGAACAAACAGTAGAGTTTGTGACTCTTTGGGCTATTTTATCAATGGCATCAAAGTCACCGGGACTCGCTGCTGCAAATCCAGCTTCTATGATATCTACACCCAAACGCTCCAATTGTGCAGCGATCTGGATCTTCTCTTCAGTGTTCATAGAAGCACCTGGGCTCTGCTCACCGTCTCTTAATGTTGTGTCAAAAATTTTAATAATATCTTTGTTCATTGTCTTACCTTAATAAATTGAAACGCTTAGCGAAACAAGTTTCGCGAGCCCGCTGCTGAAGCGAACTCAGCGTTAGCGTAGCCAAAATAGAGCTTTGCTCTATGGCGTTGCTTTAATAGTTGTCTAATTTTACCTAAATTGTAGTTATTAGAAAGAATATGTTTGTGTTATATAAAAAGTGTGGATAGTTTAAAACTATTAGAGTGCGAGCAGTAGCAGGAGACGAGAGCTATCTTTAGTGAAAATAGTGTTTGTATAAATGATTGTTTTCATTATGTTCTCCTGTTTATTTTTTAACAGTATAGCTAAAAGAGACAAGAAAGGCAAATCTATGCCTCATCGTCCTTTTCTTTTGCTTCTTCTTCTTTTGCTCTTTTTTCTGCGGCAGCTATTTTGTCACCATGGGCTAGACGACTCTCCATATTGTTTTCTTTTTCATATTCATCAATGATAGAACGTACTTTTGCACCCTCTATCACTTCTACATCTAAAAGAACAGCCGTCATATTTTCAATAGCTTGATGGTATTCATTTAATGTTTTCTTTACAAAGTCATAACGTTCATTTAGTGTCCCTTTGATATGCGCATCAATATCTTCTGACATTTTTTCACTATAGTCAGTGGATGCCATACCTCCACCAAGGAAGCTGTTCTCTGATCTTTTAAGTACCATCAGACCTGCTACATCAGACATACCGTAGACTGATATCATATCTTTTAAAATGGCAGTAGCACGGTCAAGGTCATTTCCCGCACCGGTACTGATCTCACCTATGAAGACCTCTTCTGCTGCACGTCCACCAAGAAGTACATCGATCTCTGCAAGGAGTTCATGCTTCTGTTTTAAAAATCTGTCTTCATCATCCGGAAGGTGAAGTGTATACCCAAGTGCACCAAGTCCTCTAGGTATGATGGAGACTTTTGTCACACGTGTTGCACCTTTTGTCAGCTCTGCCATCAGTGCATGTCCACTTTCATGGTAGGCAACGATTTTTTTCTCTACTTCTGAGATCTTTCTGTTTTTCTTTTCCAATCCTACAAATGAACGTTCTATAGATTCAAGAAGGTCAGATTGTTCTATTTCTCTTTTGTTAAAACGTCCTGCGAGTAGGGCAGCTTCATTGATGATGTTCGCCAAGTCTGCACCTGCAAGCCCTGCTGTCTGTTTTGCAACGATCTTGAGATCAACATTATTAGAAAGCTTTACACCTTTTGAGTGTACTTTTAAAATGGCTAAACGCCCATCGTAGTCAGGCTTGTCTACAAGTACCTGTCTGTCAAAACGTCCTGCACGAAGAAGGGCAGCATCAAGTGTTTCCGGTCTGTTGGTAGCAGCAAGTACAATGACCGGCGTATCTGTACCAAAACCATCCATCTCAGCCAAGAGTTGGTTAAGTGTTTGTTCTCTTTCATCATTTCCACCCATTTGACCACCACTTGCACGACTTTTACCGATAGCATCGATCTCATCAATAAAGATGATAGAAGGTGCCTCTTTTTTAGCTTGTGCAAAGAGGTCACGTACACGAGATGCACCAACACCAACGAACATTTCGATGAAAGCTGAACCTGATACTGAAAAGAAAGGAACAGACGCTTCACCTGCAACTGCTTTAGCTAACAAGGTCTTACCTGTACCAGGAGGTCCTACAAGAAGTAAACCTTTTGGTATCTTTGCACCAAGCTCCATGTATCTTTCAGGGAATTTGAGGAAATCAACGATCTCTTTGACTTCATCTTTAGCTTCCTCAACACCTTGTACGTCAGCAAATTTTGTTTCAGGTTTTTCAGAGTTGATAAGTTTGTCTGCTTTCCCTGCACCAAGTATACCACCACCCATCCCTTTGGACATTTTTTTAGCTAGAAAGATCCAAATACCAAAAAAGATTAGTATAGGGAGTAAAGAACCAAGCAGGTCAGACATGAAACCTCCACCCATAATACCTTCATAAGTAATATTCTTCTCTTCTAAAAGTGGTATAAGCTGTGTATCTTGTCTTGGGATACTCTGTGCAACATAACGTGTTAATCGTCCATTTTCATCTGAAACAGCTTCTATAGTTGTAGGGGTTAGTTTCACAGCAGTGATACTTCCCTCTTTTATCTTTGCTTTAAGTTCAGAATATTTTACAGATTTTGTCTGGGTAACTTTACCGTTATTCATCATATTCCCTAAGCCATCGCCTTCACCGACAAATGCCTTAAATATCATAATGATGACGATAGAGAAGAGGGCAAATGCCAATAGTGGGTTGTTATTAAAAAAATTATTATTGTTATTATTATCTTGATTGTTGTTGTTTTGGTTAGCCATTAATTAACTTCCTTTGTATATACAAGTGTTACCCACTCGTCTTTTAATATTCTTTTTTCCAGTGTGAGGTCTGCAAATGCCTCTTTTACCAGTGATTCTTTTTTATCCAAGATACCTGAGAGTATCAAACGACCATTTTCGTTACATGCAGATTTAAGATCTTTTGCTATAAACTTAAGTACATCCGCAATGATATTTGCAATAACAATATCGTAAGTACCTTTAGCTTTGTCTATGGACCCTTCCCAGAGTTTGTTATAGCTTTCTTCATTAAGTTTGAAGTTCTCTTGACAACTTTCTACAGAGAGTGGGTCTGTGTCACACAATTCAACAACACTTCCGAGTTTCTTACAAGCAAGCCCTAGTATGCCAGAACCACATCCTACATCGATGACTGATTGCTTTTCATCCACATACTCGGAGATTGCCTCTAAACATGAAAATGTCGTAGCATGGTGTCCTGAACCAAAAGCAAGTGCAGGATCTATTTTGATGTTAATGAGATCTTTTTTAGGTTCATACCAGCTTGGAAAGATATAAAATTTTCCTGCTTCTATGGGTTGAACCGAATCTTGATACGCTTTTATCCAGTCTTTGTTCTCTTTCTCTTCAAGTTTATAGGTCATTTTCATGGAATTATTGGAACCATTCATTCCGTCTACTAAGGATACAAGAGCATCTTTAACGAAAGTTAAATCAGATTCACTGCGTACAATGATCTGACCTTTACCTAACTCTATCCCATCATCTGTTACAGAGGAGATAAAGTCAGCAAGAAACTCTACAAAACTATTGTCAAGAGTAACAGTAAGTTCGTGATAGATCTTATGCATTAGCGGCCTTAAATGCCTCTTCTAAGTCTAGGGTTCCTTCATAAAATGCTTTGCCAACAATCGTACCATCAATATTATTCTCGATAAGTCCATTGATGTCCATCATATCTTTTAATCCACCAGAGGCTATGGTTTCTAGACCTGAAGCTTCCTGTATCTCTTTTGTAAATTCTATGTTTACACCGGTCATCATACCGTCACGACCCACATCAGTACAAATAATAGCCTCTACACCACAGGCTGCAAATTCACGTGCAAGGTCAGTGGCTTTCATATCTGAGGTCTCTGCCCAACCTTCTACAGCGACCATACCATCAATTGCATCTATCCCTACTACGATAGGATATTTAGCAGCCATATCTTTGACAAACTGTGCATCTTTGACTGCAATGGAACCAAGAATAAGTCTATCTATACCGAGCTCAAGATACATCTTAATGGTCTCTTCATCTCTAATACCACCACCAAGTTCAAGTTTGAGGTTACAATTTTCACGGATCTTTTTGATCTGCTCTAAATTTTCAGGCTTTCCTGCAAAAGCTCCGTTAAGGTCAACGAGATGTACCCATTCACTTCCTAACTCTTCAAACCTTTTGGCCACTTGCCAAGGCTCATCTGAATATATTTTTGCTGAGTCCATAAGCCCTTTGCTTAGTCTTACTGCTTTTCCGTCTTTGAGGTCTATTGCCGGTAGTATTGTCATATTGTTTTTATTCCTATAGTTTTGCGAAGTTTTCTATAATTTTAAGTCCATTCTCATGGCTTTTTTCAGGGTGTGGCTGGATGCCGTAAATGTTTTTATTCTGTACTGCTGAGACAAACTCATACCCGTAGTGTGTTTTCCCTATAGCATATCTATCATCACATTGTGCATGGAAAGAGTGTACAAAGTAGAGGTAAAAGTCTTTTTCAAGTCCAGTAAATAATGGTGTATTGCTCTGTACAAAGAGTTCGTTCCATCCCATATGTGGTACTTTTTGAGGATGGTCAAATTTAGCTTCATTAAAAGCCACTACTTTACCAGGAATGAGTCCTAGTCCTTCAGTAGAACCAAACTCTTCAGAGCTTTCAAAAAGAAGTTGCATACCAAGGCAGATACCAAGCAGAGGTTTACCTGATGTAGCA
Source organism: uncultured Sulfurovum sp. (assembly GCA_964492675.1). Taxonomy (GTDB): domain Bacteria; phylum Campylobacterota; class Campylobacteria; order Campylobacterales; family Sulfurovaceae; genus Sulfurovum. The sequence goes on along the minus strand of CAZBLM010000030.1, from coordinate 17,838 downwards.
AATGCTTTAACCGCTTCATCCATACCATTACTTTGTAAGTGCTCCATAGCATCACCAAATGCACCTACACCTGGTAAAATGAGCTTGTCATACTGGCTAAGTTTAGAAGGGTCACTCTCAAGTGTAGCATCTGCACCTACTTTTGCAAAAGCATTGATGACAGAAGCAAGGTTACCCATATTGTAATCGACGATACCAATCACTGTTTTGTTCCTTGAATTAATCTATAATTATCGTGATTATAGCTAATTAAATTGAAAGGAGATGTTTTACGCTTAATCCTTTAGAGTATTTGGGTAAAATAAATATTCTTTATAGTTAAATCAGGTCAGGTTGGAAATGAGAGAGCAAATAGAATATCATTTAGTAAAACTATTTTTATGGTTGGCAAGTAGAATACCTAAGGTGTTCATCTATGCTCTCATGAAATGGCTTGCGATTTTAATTTATTACCTAGACAAAAATAGACGTACACTTACTGTCCAAAATCTATCGATAGCGTTTCCTGAAAAAACACCTAAAGAGATAAAAATACTTGCGAAAGAAGTTTATAGACAGCTTTCCATTACTATCGCAGAAATCCTCTTGATGTTTGTAGGAGAGTTTAATATTGACAAAGCTATTAAAAATAAAAAAGAAATCCAAGAAAGGTTAGAGAAAATAAGACAAAATGCTCCTTATGGTATCATCGTTATGACAGCACATTTTTCAAATTGGGAGCTTGCAGCCCATTTTTTAGCTAAAAATGGACTGCCTATGTTGGCAATAGGGCGCAAAGGTAACAATAGACTGATAGAAAATAATCTTACAAAGCCATTTAGAGAAAAATACGGGAATCATGCAGTCAGTAAGGGTAAAGCTATGCTCGCCATGATCAGAAAGTTGAAAAATGCCGGTAATGTGGGAATACTGATCGATCAAAAATCAGGAAGAGAAAATGGTGTAAAGGTGGACTTTTTTGGAGAGCCTGCGGAAACGACAGTATCTATTGCAACTTTAAAGTTAAAGTTTGATCCTTTAGTGTTACCCATCTTTCTAGTAAGAGATCATGATGGTGAATATAAGATGCTCATAGGTGAATCTATTGATTATAGAGCAGATGAGATTAAGGAAGAACAGGAAAAATTAAAAGCAATGACTTTGTATTATAATCAAGCGATTGAAAGTATGGTGAGACAGTACCCTTCTCAATGGCTTTGGATGCATAACCGGTGGCGTCGATGAATAAAGTATTGATACTTACAGACGGTCGTATGGGACACTTGAATCAATCGATAGCTTTTGTTAAATATATGAACCTTTCTTATGATATCGGTGAAATAAAGTTTAAAAACAGATATTATAAGGGTATCTCTTATATCTTTGATTTTTTTGGTTTAAAATCAAAAATGTTATTTGATGTAAATACAGTGCAAGAGTATAAGATCATTATCGGTTCTGGTTCGACAACTTATTATGCTGCAAAAGTATTGGCAGCGAAGATGCATGCAAAATCTGTAACGATGATGTTGCCTGAAGGGTATAGATATGATTTTGATATTATTTTTGCCCAAAGTCATGATACACCACCTCTACAAGAGAATATTATAGAGATACCGGCAAACTTTTCTTATGTGGAGCCTAAAGGCATCTATAAAGCAAAGAAAAAGTCTATAGGTATTGTTATAGGGGGAACTAACAGAATATGTACAATGTCTATTAAAGATTTAAAAGAACAGTTAGATTTTCTTAATGCGTATTATAAAGGCTATGAAATTGCTATTACCACTTCTCCTCGCAGCTCAAAAGAAGTAGAGAAGTTAGTATCATCATATCATTTTGATTATGAAGTGATATTTTCACAAAACCCTATCAATCCTATCCCTGATTTCTTAGAACAGTGTGAAACGGTGTGTATTACAGGAGACAGTACATCGATGATATCTGAAGCTGTTTCATATGGGAAAGTGAATGTGATCGTCTTACCTTTGGAAAGAAAGTATGATAATAAGTTTAGAAGATTTAGCAGTTATTTGGAAAAAGAGGGATATGTACATATCTTAGATGGTACGATAAAGCATAGAAATAAAAAAATAGACTTTGCGCGTTATGCAAAACAAGTCAAGCTATGAGAATTATACAACTTTTACCCGAACTCAATGAAGGTGGTGTAGAACGTGGTACCATGGAGTTCAGTCGTGAATTGGTCAAGCAGGGACATGAAAGTATTGTGATCAGTGCAGGTGGTAGACTGGTGAGGCAGATAGAGGCAGATGGTGCTAAGCATGTGACTTTCAATGTAAGTTCAAAAAATCCTTTTACTGCTATTTTTCGTATCTTTATGTTGAGAAATATACTAAAAAAACTAAATCCGGATATTTTACATGCACGAAGCAGGGTACCGGCATGGTTGACTTATATTGCAAATAGAAGATTAGGTATTCCATTTATTACTACAGTGCATGGATTCAACTCTGTGAGTACTTACAGTGCCATTATGACAAAAGGTGACAGTGTAATATGTGTGAGTGAATCTATTAAGTCTTATATACAAGAACATTATAAGACAGAGAGTAAAAAGATAACAGTGATCCCCAGAGGTGTAGATCTGGAACTGTTTAACCCTCAAAACACGGATAAAAAATTTATAGAGAATTTTAAAAAAGAGTATCATTTGGATGATAAATATATTATTACATCCGTAGGCAGGATCACACAATTAAAAGACCTAGAGACATTTATCTCTGCGATCGCCATATTAAGACAAAGTCATAGTAATGTGATTGGAATGATCGTAGGTGGGGTACGAGAAGATAAACAAGAGTATTTTAAGTCCTTACAAACATTGGTCAGGGAAACAGATTTGGAAGATAAAATAATCTTTACCGGATCCCAAAGTAAAGTAGCTGAAATCTATGCTTTAAGTGATGTAGTGGTTAGCAGTTCTAAAAAGCCTGAAAGTTTTGGCAGATCTGTGGCTGAAGCACTGGCATTGAATACACCGGTTGTTGCAACAGATCATGGTGGAGTACTGGATATCATTGTAGAAGCTGAAAATGGTTTTTTTTATCCTGTAGGAGAGAGTGAAATATTGGCCAAAAATATTAAAAAGTGTAGAGATTTGGAATTTGATGGTTATGGCTATATATCGGAATGTTTTTCTTTGGAACAGATGGTGCAGAAAACCTTAAAAGTATATAAGAAAGCAGTGTGAATGTTAAAGATATTAGTACAATGAAAGTATTACAGTTTATCGCTTCAAAAGGTTGGGGAGGAGCAGAGAAAAGCTTTGTAGAGCTTTGTAATGAGTTGTCAAAACACATGCAAGTTGAAGTACTTCTTTTGAAGGAAAATCAAATTGACAAAAGATTAGATACAAAGATCATCATACATAAAATTGTTACCTCATCAAGAAGACATAACCCTTTTATGTATTTAGAACTTTTTTATCTTATGAAAAGAGTTAACCCTGACATAATTCATACACATTCAGCAAAAGCCAGTGAAATTATTTATACTTTGGGTAAATTTATTTCTCTTAAACAGGTGGCTACGAAAAGAAATCCCAGAAGAGGAAAAATTTTTAATAAAATTGACCATGTTACGGTGATCTCAAAAGATGTTGCGCACTCTATATCTAATAAAGATGTTGAAGTTATCTATAATGGACTTCTTCATGAAAATATCATGCCGGTAAAAAATGTCAATCCAATTTTCACACTTTTAGCCGTTGGAAGATTAGATAAAATTAAAGGGTTTGATATTTTGATTAAGGAAGTATCTAAATTGAATTTTCCTTTTACCCTGAATATTGTTGGTGAAGGGGATGAAAGAGAACGTCTTGAAACATTGATTGATGAGTTAGACTTATCTGATAAGGTCACTTTAATGGGCTACAGGGAAGATATCCCATCTCTTATCGCCGCCGCAGATCTAGTTGTTATCAGTTCACACTCAGAAGGTTTTGGAAGAGTATTGGTTGAGACACTGTTTTATGGAAAACTTATTATTTCTACAAAAGTTGGACTGGCTATAGAGATACTTCCTGAGGATTTATTAATAAATGATTTTGAAATTGCAAAAAAAATGGTTGAAATTAATAGTCACAGAGAAGAGTATAATAAACAGTTTTTGCATTTAAAAAATACTTATATTAAAGAGTTTTTATTGGAAAACGTGATCAATGAGTATACTGAGTTTTATCAGCGTATATTAAATACATAAGAAAGTTGGCTGTAAGTGAAAATGTTATGGAAAGTTTTAAAGGGATAGATATGAAAAAAGTAATCAATGTAATATGTATAAAATGGGGTAATGCATATGATGCAAATTATGTGAATACACTTAAAAATATGATAAAAAGACATACATCTTATACTTTCGATTTTTATTGTTTTACAGAGGATTCTGAGGGGTTGGATGAAGATATTATCATAAAACCTCTTCCTGTTTTAAATACAATAAAAGAGTATCAGACAAAATATGCATACAGAAAAGAAGCAGGCTTATGTGATGATGATTTGGGTGGATTAGAAAATCAAAGAGTTTTCTTTTTTGATCTAGATGTGGTCATCATTTCAAACTTAGATGAATTTTTTGATCATCCTGTGAATGATAAATTTTATATTATAAATGATTGGAATAGTAAAGGTAACAATGTTGGTCAGGCAACTTGTTACTCTTGGGTTGTGGGTACATTGGGATATATAAAAGAATATTATGAAAAAAATCCAAAAGAAGTTGTAAGTAAATTTCATACAGCATCTCAAGAATATTTATCAAGTAAAGTGATAGAAAAGTTCGGTTCATTGAACTTCTGGCCCGAAGATTGGTTTTGTTCATTTAGATTTCACTGTATGCCAAAAATTGCTCCATTAAGACATTTTATAGCCCCTAAAATACCTAAAAACAGACCAGGGTTGAAAGTTATTGCTTTTCACGGAACACCTAACCCAAGAGAGGCTATTAAAGGGGTTTGGACACTGAAAAATAATCAAAAATGGAAACGAATATATAAGGTATGTAAACCAACTCAATGGATTGAAAAATATTGGTATTAATAAGTGCTGAAAAGAGGAAATATGAAAAAAGATATTAAAGTAAAGTTATTGCATCGCAGTAGTAAAGCGGATGAAGAATCTGTATATAAAAGTCAATCTGCAGGCAATAAAGCTAAATGGGGATCTTGTTCATTTACCTTTAATCCATTAGAAAAAAATTATGATTGGTTGGTGATCATAGATGATGTTTCCAAGATCATACCTCACAGAGTTGAACAGGTATTATGTCCTAAAGAAAATACGATTTTAGTTACGACCGAACCAAGTTCAATTACCCGATATGGTAGAGCATTTGCTAAACAATTTCACTATCTTATTACTAATCAGGATGAAAAAGTGTTACCTCATCCAAATGCTATCCGCTCTCAGACAGGGAATGATTGGTTTTATGGAAAAGATTATGATGCTATCGTAGGTATGACGCATCCAAATAAAACAAAAAAAATATCAACAGTATGTTCCAATAAACAACAAGGTCATACCCTACACAAGTTGAGATACAAATTTACAAAAATAATGGAAGAGAGAATTCCAGAACTGGAAAGGTTTGGTAGAGGTTTTAGGTGGATCGAAACCAAAGCAGAAGCATTGGATGATTATGAATTTCATGTAGCCATTGAAAACCATTATGGACCACATGTTTGGACTGAAAAATTGGCAGATGCTTTTTTAGGGTACACGGTTCCCATCTATTATGGTTGTCCGAATGTATATGAGTATTTTCCAAAAGAGAGTGTCATTCAAATTGATATCCATGATGTGGAAGGTTCTATATCTAAAATAAAAGAGGTCATCGCAACTGAAGGCGAATATGAAAGTAGACTAGAAGCTGTTAAAGAAGCTAGAAGAAGAGTTATTGAAGAGTATAATTTATTGGCGATGATCAATAATATTGTTGAAGGATCAAATGGAAGTAGCTCAAATGTACCTGATTATAAGATATATAATAGAAAGATTATGAGAATAAGGTATCTGCCTGATCTCATACGATTTCTTTTTTGGAAAATCAAGAATATTATAAAAGAATAGAGATGAGTATATGTGTTTTTTTTAGGGTATTTGGATAAAATAATGTTTAATGAATCTATTAGTATTTTGTGTTGCTTAAGGAGAGTACTATTAAGAAGATCTTATCAAAGAAAGGTAATTATATGAATTATATTGTATATCTTACCTATAGGTTTTTTGAGCTTCTTTTTTATGTCTCCCCAAAATTTCTAAGTAAGTATGTTTTAAATAGTATTGCATATTTGGCCTATCTTTTTGCAAAAAAACATGCTCGCATAGCAAAAGCAAATTTGGATCTGGCTTTTGGAGACTCAAAGACAGAAGAAGAGAAAAAGAGAATTATTAAAAGTTCTTTTGTTAATATGGCGTATAATATGTATGAGTTCATTGTCCTTCAAAGAACTTCATTGGAGAAGATGGATCAAAAAGTGATAGTTGAAAATGAAGCATATCTTACAACACTTTTAGAAGAGAATAAAAAAGTGATTTTTGTATCTGCTCATTATGGTTGCTGGGAGTTTACAATTCCCTACCTTGCTATGAAGTATAATCCATTAACAATTATTAGTCGAAAGTTGAATAATCCTTATCTGAATGAGCTTTTTACTGAAACAAGACATAAGAAAAATTTGGAAATGTGTGAGAAGTCAGGTGCTGCAAAGTGTGTTGTCAAAGCAATAAAAAAAGGCCGAATAGTTGCTTTGACTACAGATCAAAATATTCATAAAAAGCAAAGTTATACAGATGTAAACTTTTTTGAACATAAAGTAACACAAGTTGACTCTCCTGTAAGATTTGCAAGTAAGTTGGATGCAGTGATCTTACAGGTATTTACAGTACGAGAAGATTTTGAAAAATATAAAATTATTTTTAAAGAGCCGATTAAAGTTAAACCAAATATGAATGAAGAAGAGATCCAAAGTGTGTCACAAAAACTTTCTAATATTCTAGAAGATCAGATTAAAAAGAAGCCTGATGATTGGTTTTGGCAGCATCGACGCTGGAATATGTATTATCCGGAGATATATAAATGAAGATAGCTATTGTTAAACTCTCTGCTATGGGAGATATTGTACATGCAATGGTTGCTTTGCAGTTTATTAAAAAAGTTTTTCCAGACAGTAGTATTGATTGGATCGTAGAGGAAAGTTTTTTTAGTGTATTGGAGCATAATCCGGATATCAATGCAATTTTGTGTGTGAACTTAAAAGCAATTAAAACAGATAAAAGAAAAATTTTCTCTGAGTTAAAAAGAGTAAGAAAATATGCTCAAAATAATTATGACATAGTCATTGATCTTCAAGGCTTACTCAAGTCTGCAATAGTTTCTAGAATTTTAGGATCCAATATAGGCTTTGATAAACACTCGATTAGGGAAAAAATTGCCTCTTTTTTATATAAAAAAACATTTTTTATTCCTTATAAAGAAAATGTGATAGTTCGTAATTTAGATCTGATCACATATTCACTGGATATGGGTTCTCAGAAAGAACTATTAGATCAAAAAGAACCGTTTCTCTATTTTAAAGATGAAGATAGAGAGAAAACTGCCTCTTTTTTAAGTGGGAGTCAAAAGAAAATTATTTATATTCTTGGGTCAAGTTGGGAAAGTAAAGTTTATCCTAAAGAGAAGTTTGTTGAAATTATTAATGCTTTAGAGGGAGATCATCTTTTAGTATGGGGAGATAAGAAGGAGTATGCCTATGCTCAATATGTGTCTGAAAACAGCAATGCACAGATATTACCCCATTTGAATCTTAATGAATTAAAAGCTTTGATCTCTTCTGCAGACCTTGTTATTGGTGGAGATAGTGGTCCTACACATTTTGCTTGGGCACTAAACCGTCCAAGTATTACCATTTTTGGCCCAACCCCAAGTTGTCGAAACACACTTGCATGTAAAATAAATAAAGTAGTTGACTGTGGTAAAGAGATCGATCCTTTAAATTTGGATAAAAAAGATCTTTGTATTCATGATATAGAGGCTGAGGAAATTATTACTGTGGCTAAAGAGTTATTGAAATAAAATAAGTTTAGTTATACTTTTTTATCTAAAGCAAAAAGAATTTAAATGTCAAATAAAACACTTTTCATTGATCGTGATGGTATTATCAATGTTGACCATGGCTATACACATAAAATAGATGCATTTGAGTTTATGCCAGGTATTTTTAACCTGCTTTCGCTTTTTCAGTTAAATGGTTATCAATTATTTATTGTTACAAATCAATCGGGTATCGGAAGAGGATATTATACGCTTGATGATTTTGAGAAACTTACTGATTGGATGTTGAATGAATTGGATACACAAGGTATTAAGATCAAAAAAGTATTTTACTGTCCACATAAACCCGAAGATAAGTGTACATGCAGGAAACCAAAAACAGGAATGATAGAGCAGGCGTTAAAATCATTTGACATTGACCTAACACATTCTTGGATGATAGGTGATAAGCAAAGTGATATAGATTTGGCATATAATGCACATATCGCAAAAAGTATCGCTATTGGAGATGACACTTTTCAAAAGGCTACATTAAATTTTAAGACAGTTCAAGAATGTGTAGAACATCTACAAGAAAATCTAGGTAAAATAGTATAGATACAATAGATAGAAGGCAGATCAGTATGAGATATACAGATATAAATTTAAATAATAAAACTATTTTAATTACAGGTGGTGCAGGCTTTATAGGCGCAAATTTAGCATTTTATTTTCAGGACAACTATCCTGAGTGTAACATAGTTGTATTTGATATGTTTAGAAGTGGTGAAACATTTTCAAACGGTAATCTTAAAAGCTTTGGTCATTTTCAAAATTTATTAGGGTTTCAGGGAGAAGTGATCAGTGGAGATATTAATGATGCCAAAGCACTTGCAAAGCTAAACAGCAATTATAAATTTGATTATATCTTTCATGAGGCAGCCATTTCAGACACAACAGTCCTAGAACAGGACTTAATGATAAAAACAAATGTGAATGCATTTAAAGACCTTCTTGACCTTGCAGTGAAACATGAGGCAAATATGATCTATGCTTCCTCTGCAGCAACGTATGGAGATGCACCAAGTCCTCAGAAACTAGGAACAGAAGCACCCAATAATGCCTATGGGTTTTCGAAACTTATGATGGATAATATTGCAAAAGACTATATGACAAAACAAGACAAGATCTCTATTGTGGGGCTTCGTTATTTTAATGTATATGGTGCGAGAGAATTTTTTAAAAATAAAACTGCTTCTACTGTTATTCAGTTCGGTCACCAGCTTTTGGCAGGGAAAACACCAAAACTATTTGAAGATTCAGATAAAATTTTAAGAGATTTTATCTATATTGAAGATGTGATACAGGCTAATATCAAAGCAATGCATCCTAAAAAAAGTGGTATTTATAATGTCGGAACAGGTAAAGCACGTTCTTTTCAAGATATTTGTGACACACTTCAACGAGAATTGGGGCTTGATCTGGGAACAGAGTATATCCCTAACCCTTATATCGGAAGATACCAATTTCATACAGAAGCAGATATTTTAACTACGCAAGAAGCACTTGGATATCAACCTAACTATGAATTGGAAGAGGGTATTAAAGCATATATCCCGGAGATAAAACGTATTTATATGAATGAAGTGTCACATGGATAAGATCAGAGATAAAAAACCAAATATCGCTGTGATAGGAGATCTTATGATAGATCACTATATTTGGGGTAGATGTGAACGGATTTCACCTGAGGCACCTGTTCAGGTAGTAGAAGTGAACAAGGAGAGTTCATTACTTGGTGGAGCTGGGAATGTGATCAACAATCTTCTTTCATTGGATGCTTCGGTTTCTGTTTATTCTGTAGTAGGGGATGATGATAATGCACTGTTTGTTGAAGGACTTTTAGGCAGGGCAAATGCAACCTGTGAAGCGATCATAAAACAAGATAACAGGATAACAAGTAAAAAAAGTCGGGTCATTGCTTCAAATCAGCAGATCATACGTTTTGATGATGAGAGTAAGGATGATATCTCTTTAAGTTCTCAACAATCACTTTTTGAGTCACTTTCAAAAAATATTACTTCTTACGATGCAATATTGCTTTCTGACTATGGGAAAGGTGTTTTAACTACAACTTTAACAAAGGATATCATCCAACTTGCAAAAATACATGATAAGCCAGTTCTGATAGATCCTAAAGGAAAAGACTATAGTAAATATAAAGGAGCAACACTACTTACTCCAAATAGGAAGGAAGCCAGTCTTGCTACACAGATCGACATCATAGATGAGAGCACTCTTCTTGCAGCAGGGACAAAACTTAAAAATGAGATAGAATTAGAGTATGCTATTATCACACTTAGTGAAGATGGTATGGCTATTTTTGATGATAATATTCATATCATACCTACGGTTGCCAGAGAGGTTTATGATGTTACAGGTGCAGGAGATACTGTACTTGCATCACTTGGAGTTGCATTATCTTCAGGTTTGGATATTATTCATGCATGTGAGTTTGCCAATAAAGCAGCAGCAGTAGTTGTTGCAAAAGTGGGAAGTGCAACTGTGACTCTCAATGAGATAGAAGAGTATGAACATTCTCTAAACAAAGGTCAAGCAGAAAGTAAGATCAAAGATATTAAAGCGATTGAACGTATAGTCAAAAGACTTAAGAGTCAAAAACGTAAAATTATATTTACCAATGGTTGTTTTGATATTCTCCATAGAGGACATGCAAATTATCTTCAAAAGGCAAAAGAGCAGGGTGATATCCTGATCGTCGGGGTAAATAGTGATGAGTCCATAAAAAGACTAAAAGGTGAAGATAGACCTGTGAATAACTTGGAAGACAGAGCTTATCTCCTTGCTGCCCTTGAAAGTGTAGATTTTGTTGTCTCTTTTTCTGAAGATACACCCTATGATCTTATTAAGGTCATAGAACCGCATATCTTAGTTAAAGGAGCAGACTATAAAGGGAAAGAAGTTGTTGGGTCTGATATTGCTGATGAGGTACAGCTTATAGAGTTTGTTGATGGGAAAAGTACAAGTGGGATCATAGAGAAGATTTCAAAAGGAAGTTTATGTTAGAAATGATAATATCAGAGTTGAATGCGCATAAAAAAACGATAGAAGATACGATAGAAAAAATGATCCCATCGATCGAAGAAGCATCAAAGTTAGTCATCGCTACATTAAAAAATGGTAACAAAGTACTTCTGTGCGGAAACGGTGGCTCTGCTGCAGATGCACAGCACATAGCAGCAGAACTTACAGGAAGATATAAAACAGAAAGGCGAGGACTCCCCGGTATTGCATTGACTACAGATACTTCCGCTTTGACAGCCATAGGAAATGATTATGGATATGACAGGGTTTTTGACAGACAGGTAGAGGCACTGGCAAATGAGGGTGATCTACTGATCGGTATTTCTACAAGTGGTAATAGTGCCAATATTATATCGGCATTTAAAGTTGCAAAAGAATTAGGGTGTCAAACACTTGGAATGAGTGGTAGAGATGGGGGAAAGATGAATGAGGTTTGTGATATCAATCTTGTAGTACCTTCAGATGATACACCAAGGATACAAGAAATGCATATCTTGATAGGACATACTATTTGTCAAGCTGTTGATGATTCATTTTGATCTATAGTGGTAAGAACATCTTCAGCTGTGATCAGCTTCATACATTCATGATGTTTTAGCGGGCAGGTTCTCTTCATACAGGGCGCACAAGCCATCTCTTTTCGAATGATATTTTCTCTAGGATTCATCCATTGGTGCGTCTCTTTATGGTTTGTTGGACCAAATATTGCTACAGTAGGTATTTTATAGGCTGCCGCAATGTGCATAGGTCCGCTATCATTGGTAATAAATTTTGAAAGACCAGCTATTTTAGATACAAGTTCCACAATGGTAGTTTGACCTGCTATATTATATACATTCTTTATGCCATGTTTTTTGATCTGTTTTTCAATATCATTTGCTATTTTTGTTTCACCAGGTCCTCCAAAAATGATGATGTCATATTTTTGGGAAAGTACTATGGCAACTTTGGCAAACTCTTCAGGATACCAACGTTTTGCACTCCCGTAGGTTGCTCCAGGATTGATACCAAGTGTCGGTTTGTCATAGTGAAATGGCTCAATGTATAATTTTAAATCATTAGGTAAAGAAGATGTATTTAACGATTGATTGAGGAATGTATTATATTTTTCAACCTGATGCATATTTTTATACTTTTTAGAAAATTGAAACTTTTGCTTGGCTTTAATGAAATAGAGTAAAGCTTTGGATCTGAAAGAGGTTCTAAAAGAGAGGGCAAGGTCAAAATGACCTAGCTCTTTAGCTGTTTTATAAAGAAAGCTATATTTCTTATCTAATATTACACTTTTTACTACATTAGGATGATGTTTTAATGCTTCTATGGCGATATGAGAACCAATTATAGTAATTTCAATATTATTATAATGATTGGTTAAGTTCTCTATACTGGGTGTTACCATGACAGTATCACCTAACCAAGAAGGTAGTTCTATAAGTATTTTCATAATTTTTTATCTATTTGTTCTATAACTTCATCAACACGTATTTCCATCATCGCAGTACTAATCCTATGTTCATTGTCTGTATAAACTAGTTTATCATTAGGGTGCTGAATAATAGTATGTCTACCGTTATATTGTAAGGATCTTGTATCTTTATAATCAGATTTTTCAGTTTCGTTGTCCCAAGGTCCCCAAATAATAGGGTTAGAAGGACCAAAAAGAGCAATAATTGGTATATTAAAAGTAGCAGCCATATGCATAGGTGCTGTATCTACACCAAGATATAATGAGGCTTTAGAAAGTAATGCACTTAGTTCTTTTAAGGTAAATTGACCTGAAAAATCTATTGGGTGGCTTTTACATAGTGCAAGAATATTTTGTGTTTTTTGTAACTCTTTTTTATCAGGTGATGCAGTCACAATTACTTTATATTCTTTTTCCTGTTCTATATAGTCAATAGTTTGTGCAAATTTTTTATCATCCCAAGCTTTAAACATCAGTCTTGAGACAGGATGAATAATAACAAATTTTTGTATTTTGTTTTGTATGAGAATATCAGAAATCTTTTTATCTGTAGGATGGTCAAAATATAATTCAACTTTTTTTGTTTTTGGTATAAGGTCAAGTAGTGTTAAAAAAGATAGATCACGTTCAACAGCGTGTGACTGAGAATGGTACTTAAATGAATTTGTATAAGGTTTTAAAAATGACAAGAATTTATATTTTGGATCCATGCCAAGTCGTGTTTTTGCATGACTGAGTCTGGAGATGATAGCACCTCTATCTCCTTCTGTTAAATTAATGACAAGATCATAGCGGTTTGTTAATATTTCTCTTATAAACTTATATTCGTAGAATATTTTTAAAAAGATATTTTTCCCTTTGATCTTCTTCCTGTCATAAAGAAAAAGTTGGTTGATATTTGGATTTTCAGTTACCATATCTTTAGTGATGGCATTAATAGCAAGATCGATGGTAGCATCAGGATAAAAAAGTTTTAAATTTTTTATAAGAGGAGTGGCAAGTAGTACATCACCTATTTCTCTAAATTTTATAATTAGTATTTTCATTTTAAGACCTTTTTATCTAGGAGTAAATGTATTGATATATCATTCGATCATAATGATTTTTGAAGATCCATATACACTTTCTTCAACTTTATAAGAGCTATCTTTCTTGAAAAGTTTTCTTCCATCATTTTTCTACTTTTAATACCTAATTTTTCGCGAACATCATTGTTTTCCAAAAGAAAGATAAGCTGTTTTTTGAGAGATTCATAATCATCCAGACCAACAATAATCATATTCTCATCTTTATTTAGTTGTTTCACACTTCCTACATCAGTGGATATCACAGCTTTCCCCATCATAAGAGCCTGCATAACTGCTTGAGGCAAGCCTTCTTTTTTTGATGGGCAAATATAGATATCAATTGAGGCTAAAAATTTTGCAGGGTCCTCTGCATAACCAGTAAAAAAAACATTATTTTTGAGGTCATATTTACTAATCTCGTTTTGTAATTTTTTTTGATGATCTGATGAACCATCACCTGCTATCATAAACTTAATATCAGGATAACTATCTTTGAGGTCTTTAGCTAACTGTACAAGGAACATTGGGCGTTTTCTTGGCTGGGTTCCGATCAATGATCCGATGACTAAGCTCTTTTCCTCTTTTTGTGGGTAATTCACACTGTCAAAATGTCTCTCATCAGGATAAGACCCAATAGAAATAATATTTTTTTTGTCATAGCCATAGCTAACAAGTTCATCCACAAGTTCTTCACCTGTCACAACAATCTTATCTGCCAAACGGTAGTAGACACTTGGTTTTTTCGATAAACTAATATGGCGGCTTCTAAGCACTTTTTTTCCTAGTAGTTTGGCAACAACCATTGCAGTTTGGCTGTCAATACTACTATGAGTGTGTACAATATCAACTTTTTCTTTTTTGATGACTTGATACATTTTAAGATAAGAAGAAAAGGAGAAAAGTCCTTTAAAGTTTAAAGAATAAGTTTTAATCCCTTCTTTTTGAGCTTCATTAAAAAGATAAGAATTTTGTTTACATACAAGTATCGGGTGAAATCCCATGTCACGTACAAGCAAGAGGTCCATAATAACTCTTTTGGCCTGTCCGCCTTTTGTATCATTCCATTCTGTATGTAAAATTTTCATTATGACTCTTTCGTGCTAAACAAAGTGTAAGATTCTAGCATAATACACCCTATATCCCACCATAACCGTTAAACATTGTTTATAATCTTGTTTATAATCTTTAACGTTTTTTCCACATTTTTTTCTATCGAAAAACCTTGTACAGTTTTTAAGTTCATTTCTTTTACCTGCGAAAGCTTATTTTTATCCAAAAGTAGTTTGTCAATTTTTTCTACAATAGAAAATTTTTGTGGGTCTTTCATGACATAATCTTCATCTAATATTTCTGCCGCACCATTTTGTTTAGTGGTAAAGACAGCATTTCCAAAACTCATCGCTTCTAAAATAACATTTGAAAATGGTTCATAATGGGTCGGAAAGAGGAAGATATCAGACATTGAGTAAAACTTATCTACATCAGTCCTTGAACCGGTGAAAATAACTTTTTTTTCTATGCCTAACTCTTTAGCTTTATTTTTATAGTAATCAATCTTTTTCTCTTTCCCAACTATAAAACATTTTATATTTTGATACTGAAGTTTAGATATGATCATCAAAACCTCTTCAACTCCCTTACGTTTAAATCCACTTCCAACATAAAGTAATATTTTTTCATCTTTAATGGAAAATTCTTTTTTGATACTTTCAAAGTTTGCTAAAGGCTTTAATGGAACACCATTGTAGATCACTTCTATTTTTTTTGGTTCTATATTATAGGTTGAAATAATTTGCTGCTTCACCATTTGAGAGTTGGCTATAATTATTTTTGCCTTGTTAAACATTTTTTCTTCTATCCATAGGTAAACCATATGCAAAGGGTTGATTTTCGATTTTTTCTCAACATCCATAAATACTTTATGAACACCGTCACCAGCTCTATAGATATCAGGACATCTTACTCTTTCTAAGGAAAAATAAAATTTATTTTCTTTTCTTCTACATACATTCAAATCAAAAAGAATCGTTCTTATCCATGAGGGTAAGAGTTTAGGTACAGATGAATGGATTACTTCATGTGCTATGTCTTGTTTTCTCAGTTCATCTGTCAATCTTAAAAGGTAGACTTCAGCACCCCCAAATTTTGTTTTATTTGCACGTATAAAGTAGATTTTTTTATTTTTTATGAGTTAGTCCTTTTATAAATGACACTAAATATCGCTTTAAAAAACGTTTTCTATTATTGATATAGTTATCTTTGACTGCTCGTTTATATAGTGTACGATACTCTTTATAGTTCCCAAGTTTATAGCGTGCACGAAGCTCCTCTTCTATATCTGTACATATGATTCTATGTATGATATCTTTGCCAAGGGTCTTTTTGAGTTGACTATTATCTACAATGGTTTCAGAAAATAAAGTGCTTTGGCTGATGATCTTCTCATAATCATTTCTAGCTCTATTATTAGATACATTCCTCACTTCACCAATGTCACTGCCACAAAAATAAAAAGTGTGTCTGTTTAAAAGTCGTAAGAGTAATTCGACATCTTCTTTGTTTCTAAGCTTTTCATTATATCTACCATCACGAAGAAAAGTTTCTCTATCAATTAGAAACCCATTATTATTACACCAGCTATGATTGTCCAAATACTCTGTAAGGGTTAGCCCCTCTCCCAATTTTTTTCTCCTTAAGAGAGGATGCTGCTTCATCTCAGATGTTCGCATAACTCCAAAAGAGACAAGAGTATTATCTTTGTCTTCATTAAAAAAGGAAATACGTTTTTCGATGGCATCATGTTTTAAGATATCATCTGAATCTAAAAAACAGATACAATCACTTTTGCTAACTTCTGCGCCTAAGTTTCTACAATGAGATTGTCCTTTATTGGTAGGGGTTGAGACTATTTTTATTTGTTTGCCATATTTAGATTTAAGATGTGAAACAGTTTTATCACTCGAACAGTCATCTACAACAATACACTCAGTATTTTGATAAGACTGTTTGAGTACTGAGTCGATAGAGGAACATACAACAGGCCATCTATTATATGTTGGTATGATCACTGTTACACTTTTCATTTGTATGTCTTTTTGAATTTTGAATGGGTAATTATACTATATTTTTTTTGACTTTTTGATTTATGTATATTTTCTAATTTTTTTGAGCTGTCTCAATAAAATAATAAAATGAGTGAACAAGCGTTTAGGAGGTCTAAGCAGCTCTTTAAGAAGTCGAATTGTTAAATTCTTTTTGATACTTTGCTCACCTTGATATATATATTCCATTTCTTTTCTATCTTTTTCTATATTACTTTTCATATTTAGTGAGTGGTTCAATTTAATAATAGATGGTAATATAGCATACATATTTATGTGTTCTTCATCTCCTGTGTAATGATCGATAGGTTTATTAAAAGTACTAAGTTCTTTTAAAAGCCTTTTTGCACCTTTATAATTGAGAAGATATCCATATGAACCAAATGCTAACTGCACTGGTCTAACCAACTTATGTTTTGGTGTGATCTTTGTTTGATCCCAGAAACTTGGTTTTATTTTTTTATATTTATTGGAACCTCTATGGTGGCCTAACAGTATAAGCTCCCAGTTATTTGGGAAGGTATTAAGAGAATCAAGAATACTTAAGTACTCTTCTTGGATAAATATGTCATCTTCAAGTATGATAGCCTTATCAATACCTTCATCTATAATCTTTTTATAGATACTAATATGACTTAATGCACATCCGATTTCACTGTATGCCAGTTCTCTTCCAATGTGCTGTATAGTTTTTGTTTTATCATATACTTTGCAAATGGTTTTTTGGTTTAGGTTTTTCCCGTTAATAGCTTCAATAAAATGGTATTGAAGTTCAAAATGTTTGCATATCTTCTCCATATTTTTTTTTCGTATCAGATCTGTTTTAAGATTTATTATATAGACGGGAATCTTCTGTTGCAAAAATTTACCTTGCTTGAATTAATAGTATTATTATATCAAAATTATATAGAGTATAATGTATTAATATTATTTAAATAATTAATAGAAAGAGTATTTTGAAATGAAAGAATATATAAGTAAATTTTTTACTTCGTGGCAATTAAATTATCCTATAAACTGGAATGTCCCCTATAACCTAGACACTTTCTAATTCAGTAAAAGCCTCAGT
>CAZBLM010000029.1:4611-26241 GCA_964492675.1 uncultured Sulfurovum sp. | reverse complement strand
GAACCCTCGACCTCCGGCTTATGAGACCAGCGCTCTAACCAGCTGAGCTACCTTGACTTATTTTGAAGTGGGGAATTTTAGCCAAATGATACTTAGAAGTCAATAGTTTTTTAGTTAAAGTGGTTAAAATACCATAAATCATAATAAATGAAGGAATATACTATGGCATTTCAACCATTAAAAGACAGACTTTTGGTCTTACGTGAAGAGCAGTCAAATCAAACAGCTTCTGGACTATACATACCCGATACAGCTAAAGAGAAACCACTTGAAGGTAAAGTAACTGCTGTAGGTCCTGATGCAATAGAAGATGGTATCAATGTAGGAGATACTGTAGTTTTTGCAAATTTTTCAGGAATGGAAATTACTATAGAAGGTACAGACTACCTTATATTACTAAGCAAAGAAGTGCTTGGTTTGATTAAATAGACCGTGTATAGAACAAAGTCCTATACACTTACGCTAACGCTAGGTTTACCTCAGCGGAATGCTCACGTGACTTATCACGTTATTCTAACATAAAATTAAAATATCATTAAAGGATAAAACTATGGCAAAAGAAATATTTTTTTCAGACAAAGCAAGAAGCGGACTTTTTGAAGGGGTTACAAAACTAACTGATGCAGTCAAGGTAACTATGGGACCTAGAGGTCGTAATGTACTGATACAAAAATCTTATGGTGCGCCACACATTACAAAAGATGGTGTTTCTGTGGCAAGAGAGATAGAACTTAATGATAGCCTTGAAAACATGGGAGCACAACTGGTTAAAGAAGTTGCAGCAAATACGGCAGATGAAGCAGGTGACGGTACAACTACAGCAACTGTACTCGCACACTCTATCTTTAAAGAAGGTCTAAGAAATATCACTGCAGGAGCAAATCCTATAGAAGTTAAACGTGGCATGGACAAAGCTTCTGCTGCCATCATTGATGAACTTCAAAAGATATCAAAAGAGGTAAAAGACAAAAAAGAGATCGCACAAGTTGCAACCATATCAGCAAACTCTGACTCAGTTATCGGTGACCTTATCGCAGAAGCAATGGATAGAGTAGGTAAAGACGGTGTGATCACTGTAGAGGAGGCAAAGGGGATCGACGATGACCTTGAAGTCGTTGAAGGTATGCAGTTTGACAGAGGGTACATCTCTCCTTACTTTGTAACAAATACTGAGAAAATGACTTGTGAACTAGAAACACCGATTATCCTTTTAACTGATGGAAAAGTTACATCTTTAAAAGATTTAGTTCCAATGTTGGAACAAGTACAGCAAAGTGGTAGACCTCTTCTTATTATCGCTGATGATATTGAGGGAGAAGCTCTCTCTACACTCGTACTCAACAAATTAAAAGGTGTGTTGAACATTACCGCAGTAAAAGCACCTGGATTTGGTGATAGAAAAAAAGAAATGCTAAAAGACATCGCTATACTAACAGGTGCAACACTTATCACAGAAGAACTTGGACTTACTCTTGAAAAAGCAACATTAGCAGATTTAGGACAGGCAGGACGTGTTGTTATAGATAAAGACAATACTGTCATCGTTGATGGTAAAGGTGATAAAAATGCAGTGAATGCCCGTGTGAACGAGATAAAAACACAAATTGGCACAACTTCTAGCGAATATGATAAAGAGAAATTACAAGAGCGTCTCGCGAAACTTTCCGGTGGTGTAGCTGTCATTAAAGTTGGAGCCGCTACAGAGACAGAAATGAAAGAGAAAAAAGATAGAGTTGATGATGCACTAAGTGCTACAAAAGCTGCTGTTGATGAAGGTATTGTTATCGGTGGAGGTGCTGCACTGATTAAAGCAAGTCAATCTGTAAACCTAGATCTTAAAGAAGACGAAGCTGTCGGTGCAGAAATCATTTTAAGAGCAGTCTTTGCTCCTCTTAAACAAATAGCAAGTAATGCTGGGTTTGATGCAGGTGTTGTCGCAAATGAGATTGCAAGATCTACAGATGCCAATATGGGATTTAATGCTGCTACTGGCGAGTATGTAAATATGCTTGAAGCAGGTATCATCGACCCACTTAAAGTTGAGCGTGTTGCACTTCAAAATGCTACTTCTGTAGCATCCTTACTTCTCACTACAGAAGCAACAGTCTCAGATGTACCTGAAGCAGCACAAGCAGCTACGCCAGATATGGGTGGAATGCCAGGTATGGGCGGTATGGGGATGTAATATCCCCCTCTAACCTGATTTTTATTATTACATAAAAAAAGCTCTTTTTCTTATCCTCTTAAGAGTTTTTGAAATTCAAATACAGGAAGAGGTCTTGAAAAATAATATCCTTGTATATAGTCACATCCATACGTTTCAAGTATTTTAACCATCTCTTTATTTTCTACACCTTCAACAACAACATTCATACCCAAATTATGTCCAAGCTCTATCATTGCATGTACTATTTTCTGATCTTCCTTGTCCCTCAAGATATTATCAACCAATGATTTATCGATCTTTACTGTATCTGCAGGGAATTTTTTCAAATAAGTAAATGATGTATACCCTGTACCAAAATCATCCAAAGAAATCCCAACACCTAGATTTTTTAATTGTTTAAAATATTTAACAGCTTTCTCTTCACTAATCATAGCGGCACCCTCTGTAATTTCAAATTTGATACATTCAGGATTGAGCTTATGATGCTGCAGTTGTTTCTCTACATGTTGAACAAAAGTACCTGTGGCAATTTCAATCATGGAAAGGTTAATAGAAACTTGAATCGACTTGAACTTAAACAGTTCCCAACGCTTTTGCTGCTTCAACACTTCTTCAAGGACATACTTACCAAGTTTAATAATAAAGCCTGTCTGTTCCATTAAATGAATAAATACATCTGGCGGGATAAACCCATATGTAGGGTGTATCCAGCGAATCAATGCCTCCGCTGCAACAATTTCACTATTTGTAACTTTAACAATAGGCTGATAATAAACTTCAAATTCACCTTTTTTCAATGCACTGTGCATATCATTATGTAAAGTCTGTTCATCATAACTCTGGGAGGATTTCTCAGGTATAAATATTTCAATTCTTCCATCCCCCTCTTTTTCTGCTGTCGCCAAAGCATTGTATGCATTATCCAAAAGTTTTCTTGTAGGACCACTCTCAGGATAAACGGAAATACCTGCAGAGAGAGTTAAGTGTAGATTTGTATTATCCATTTTATAAAAAGAAGCTACTTTTTTTTGTATCTCATCCACAAGGATATTAATATCTCCCAATGCATTCAACTTGGAAACCATTAGTAGAAAATGATTGTCAAATGTATGATATACAGATATATTCAAATCTGTTTTTAATGTATCTAGATATCGTGAAAACTTGATTAGGATCGCATTTGATTGTTCATACCCTATGATAGATCGTAAATTAGTAAAATTATCTATACTCATCAAAACTAATGCTATCTTTTTATTTTCCAGGTGTACCTTAGAATAAAGTTTTGGAAGGTCAAGTATTGCCTGCTGCTGCATAGGCAAGCCTGTTAACGTATGCTGACGTTCTTTTATTTCACGTTCTTGCACTGTACGTAGATCCTTGACATTTATGACAGTACAACTTTGATTTCGGATTGCATCCATTACGATCGTATCTATCTTTAAATTAACCGGTACTTCACCATGATCTATAAATTTAAAACACGCGTGGGAAAATGAGAGTGCTTTGACTTTTGTTTCTTCACGATATTCCTCGAGAAACTTATCCAATCTGCTCCACGTTTTTTTAATTTTAATTGCAGGAATCTTTGGTATTACTTTATCTAAACAGTTTACCTCTAATCCAAAAAGTTCTATCATAGACTGATTGGCATAGACTACTTCATTATTCTCAGAAAGTATTAACATACCATCTTCTGCAATATCAAATGCTTCTTGAAACACTTTTACATTATCATTTATCATGTGTCGGAGTTTCTTTTTACTCTGTGTAACTGAATAGCTATGAAGCAAAAATAAGATCAATACAATGCCTATACCTATAGCAGCATACCCATCATAAGTAAGCTGGCTAAGAAGTTGTTCAAAACTTTCCAATTGAAACTCCGTATGATTGTTAGTTTAAATTATATCCATAGTAGCATTAAATATTAATTTTATTTAGACATACAGCTTCTATACGTGATGTCTCGTCCTCTAAAATAAATTTTTGATCTCGTTTGATACTCTTAAGCGTTATAATTTTTCCATCTACTGATACCTGGGCCCAACCTGTGCGACACTGTAGTTTAGGGTCATTCATCAACACTTTTTTATGCATAAATTCTATATGTTGTTTTTTCTGTTCAAAAACAAACAAGATATTTTGTCTATATCGTTCCAAAATCTCAGGGAAATAGGAAGAGAGACGTTCAATCTTATACTGCATTACTCTTTTAAATTCTTCTTCTAAACGGTGAAACTCTGATTGTATCTCTTTTAACTGTCTATTTGGAGAACTTCGCAAAAGCATCTCTTCATTATGTTTAAGTTCCCGGATTAATTTTTGCAGTTTTTGTTCTATAGTGTAAATATACCGTTCTTGTATCTGTGAAAGTGTATAGAGTATCTCTTGGGTGTCTGGTAGTATCATCTCCATAGCTGCAGAAGGTGTAGGTGCACGCATATCTGCTACAAAGTCAGAGATCATTACATCTACTTCATGCCCTACTGCACTCACTACAGGTGTTTGCATCCCATAAATAGCATCTGCTACGATTTCTTCATTAAAAGCCCATAGATCCTCAGCAGAACCTCCACCCCTGCCTACAATAACCACATTTGCTTCCAAAGTATCTGCATAATAAAGTGAATGAGCTATCTGAGAAGCTGCAGTTTCTCCCTGTACTAAAGTATCTACAATAAACACTTCAAGAAGTGGCCAGCGTTTCTCTATTATCTTAAGCATATCATAAAGTGCTGCACTCTCCTTTGCAGTGACAAGTGCTATCCGGGTAATATGTTTGGGGATGGACTTTTTTCTTTGTGTATCAAAGTAGCCTTTGGCTTTTAGTTTCTCTTTTAATTGTTCATAAGCAAGTGCCAACGCTCCCTTACCATACGGTTCAATCTTCACGGTTTGAAACTGGTATTCACCCCGAGGCGTATAGACAGAAACCGAACCCTCTACAACGATGTGCATACCCTTTTCTATACGAAATTTCATTTTGGCCACAGAAGACCGCCACATAACACACTTAATAGAACTCTCTTTATCTTTGATGGAAAAATACAGATGTCCCGAAGAGTGGTATGTTGCACTTGCAACTTCACCCTCCACTAAAATATGCATAAAAGTAGCTTCTAAAAGTGATTTTATTTTAGTATTGAGTGAAGAGACACTCATCATAGATTGAGACATGTCTTGCCTTTGTTACCATGGGTATTTCTACCCAGAGAATTATTTCTTTTGTGCTACCAAAAGTGTGGAGATACCCATTGAAAATGATTTTGTATACTTCATTTCAAATCCAGCTTCTTCTAACTCCTTGGCTAACATTTCAGTGGTTAAGAATTCTTCTATAGAGTCTGGCAAGTACTTATAGGCTTCGTAATTCTTAGAGATAAATCCACCTACTCTGGGCAATATATTTTTCATACCAAAATCTACTACTTTATCTACAACGCCACTTCTTTCTTGTTTCGTAAATTCTAAAATAACCACCAGACCACCTGGTTTTAAAACACGGTTAAACTCATGTAGCGCTTCTACACGATCAACCACATTTCTGATACCATAGGAGATAGAGATCACATCAGAACTTTCATCGGCTACAGGAAGTGCTTGTGCTTTACCTTCTATAAATTCTGCGAAATCTACTTTTTCTTTTGCTACTTCAAGCATGCCTACTGATGGGTCTACACCAACATACTTCTTTATATTTACACCATTTTTTGCAGCTTGTTCTTTCCAGTAAATAAGTAAGTCACCTGTACCGGTTGCTACATCTGTAATTTGTTCTAACTCTTTTTTACCCAAAATATCAAATGCTTTGTCACAACCTTTTTTACGCCATTGTATATCTATCCCCATACTAAGTACTCTATTGGCTTTATCATAAGTAGATGCGATATCATCAAACATCGTGACTATTTTTTCTTGTTTCTCTTGCTTGTCTGTTAGTTTTTCAATGCCCAATCTGTCTGCTCCATATCATCAAGTCTACATCTATTTTACTTTGATGTAAAAACTCTAAATTCATAGTTGTATTATAGGTTAAATTATTCGTAGAGAGCTTAGGTGTTTGATAAATCAACAACCAATCTATCTTCTCTCTTAAAGCATTTAACATCCCTTCTCCACCTTCAACCATAACAAAAGAAGGGTTCTTTAAAAAAGTCAGATCATTGCTCATGGTCACTTCTCTATTTTCCACAGAAAAAAGAGGTATTTTTCTATCGAAATTGTCTTCTTTACTGTATATCTTCACATTGGGTGCTTTTCCCTCTGTAAATCTACAGTCAAGTGTAGGTCGGTCTACTCTAACTGTATTACCTCCTATAAACAAGGTATCACACACTTCTCTTAATTGATGTACATGTATTAGTGATGCTTCAGAAGAGAGATATCCCCCTCCTATACGCCCATTTACTGTTTGTGCCAATTTAAACAAAACGAAGGCTCTTTTTTGCCATATCATAAAAGGTTCAAGTAAGGCTTTGCATTTCTCTTCGAGTAAACCGGCACTTGCATTTTTCAGAGACTTCATACCACCATCGTGACCTACTATGGGATCTTTCATACCAATCACTACTCTTTTAAGTGATAATATAGATAATAGTGAAGCACATGAAGGTGTTTTACCCTGATGAGAACATGGCTCTAATGTAACATACATAGTACACTCTGAAAAAAAATGTTTAGGTAATGTTAAAAGGAAATCATGTGCTTTATGTGAATCTTGTGGATCAAAATCTATGGTAGAATTTGTTAGTGTTTCATATGCCTTGAGCAGTGCCAATACTTCTGCATGAGAAGTACCTGCTTTTTGATGTGCCTGTACTGACAATACTTTGCCATCTAATATAACTACTGCACCAACAGCTGGATTGGGATAAGTTAAACCTTGGTACTCCCAAGCCTTATCAAGTGCAAGTTGCATATAAAATTCATCTGTCATACACAACTCCTTTAAGATTTAATTCTTAATTCCAGTCAAAATAGGTTTTACAAGTATTGAGTTCAGAGTAGGTATAAGACTCTTCTCCTTGCTTCGTTTCAACAACGATACCATCATTATCTGCAGACTTTAGCACACCTTTAAGCTTTTCACCACCCACAACTTTAAGTTTAACTTTTTCACCAACAGCATTTTCAAAATGTACTTTTTTTGAAAGCTTTCTCTCAATGCCCGGTGATGAAATTTCAAGACGGTACTTTTGACTCATAGGAGGGTGTACATCTAAAAATGGTGAGAGTTCATGTGAAATAGTGGCACAAAGATCAAGATCTACTCCCCCTACTTTTGTGATAAGTACCCGGAAAATAGTCTCGTCAAACTCAGTAACGATCTCCGTATCATAAAGCGCAGCACCATTTGCTTCTACGATCTTAGAGATTTGTGTTTCAAGATTCATCTGTATCATCCTCTGCATTTTTTCGTGAAGCTATCTGCTTAAACAGATCTTCCATCTTACTCTGATGCTCTGGCTGTTCATCAAATTCAAAGACAAAACGAGGTGCCTTGAACCAACCTTCACTCTGTTTACATTGATTTTGTATATATCCTGATACACGTCGTAACTGACGTAAAGCTTCACCTTGTTCTTTGGCGTTTAAAAATGACTTATCTAAATATACTTTTGCGTCACTTCTACCTTTAGAACAGATAACATCTGTCACACTTAATCCATTGATGCGTTCATCATCAAGTGTAGCCAATGCTTCAGGAATGATCTCCTTAAGCACAGACTCAACACGATGCCGTTTTATCTCTTCTTGCGTCATTGGAAACTAGTCCATAGTCACTTGTTCTTCAACATCTTTAAAGGTTTCGATCACATCACCCTCTTTAATGTCATTAAAGTTAGCAAGCATAATACCACACTCATAACCATTTTTCACTTCTTTAGCATCTTCATTGAAACGCTTAAGTGATGAGATAGTACTTTCATAAACAACCACACCATCACGGATAAGTCTTGCTTTAGAATTTCTGGTAATAGACCCATCAGACACTTTACACCCTGCAATAGTTCCCACTTTACCAACAACAAATGTTTCACGTACATCTGCCTGACCAGTTACCTCTTCAGAAATAACAGGACTCATCATACCACCTAGAAGTGATTTGACTTCATCTAAAAGATCATAGATAACAGAGTAAGAACGTATCTCAATACCAAGCTCTTTTGCTTTTTTCTTCACTGCACCTGTTGGTCTAACATTAAATCCAAGTACCACTGCATGTTCTGAAGCATCTGCAAGGGTAAGATCACTTTCTGTTACTCCACCAACACCTTCATGAATAATATTTACTTTTACTTCTTCATTTCTCAATTTTTCCAATGAACCTTTGATCGCTTCAAGAGAACCTTGTACATCTGCTTTAATAATGACTGGAAGTGCTTTAAGCTGACCTTCTGCAATGAGTTCGGAGAGATCATCAAGAGATGCTTTGGTACTCTTAGAAAGTACTTTTGCTCTTTCAAATTCTGCTCTTTTTTCTGCCAATTCACGTACTTCTTTATCCGTATCCATTACAGTAAGCTCTTCACCTGCACCCGGAACTTCATTTAGCCCTACAATGGCTGCCGGTGTACTTGGACCGATCTCTTTTGCAGCTGATCCATCATCTAATTTAATAGCTTTGATACGACCATATGTTTTACCAACGACCACATTATCACCAACTTTCAATGTACCGTTTTTAATGATCACATTTGCAACCGGAC
Source organism: uncultured Sulfurovum sp. (assembly GCA_964492675.1). GTDB lineage: Bacteria > Campylobacterota > Campylobacteria > Campylobacterales > Sulfurovaceae > Sulfurovum. The sequence continues at coordinate 17,361 of CAZBLM010000029.1, read as the reverse complement.
CAAAACCTTTTTCAAGAGATGCTTCAACTACAACTGCATGTGCAGTTTTGTCTGCATTTGCCTTTAATTCCATCACTTCTGCTTGAAGTAAGATAGTTTCAAGAAGATCATCTATACCCATACCTGAATGTGCAGATACCGGAACAAATTCATACTCTCCACCCCAGTCAGTAGCCATCACGCCTATCTCTGAAAGTTGTGCCTTCACATTATCAGGGTTTGCAGATTCTTTATCCATTTTGTTTATCGCTACGATAAGAGGTACACCTGCAGCTTTAGTATGTGCAATAGCCTCTTTTGTTTGAGGCATTACACCATCATCTGCAGCAACAACAATAATAACAATATCCGTTGCCTGCGCACCACGTGAACGCATTTCAGTAAAGGCTTCGTGACCAGGAGTATCGACAAAAGTTATTTTCTTACCATTCTTTTCTACTTGATATGCACCAACATGTTGTGTAATACCACCTGCTTCTTTATCTGCAACTTTTGATGTACGGATTCTGTCAAGAAGTGATGTCTTACCATGATCAACATGCCCCATAATAGTAATCACAGGAGGTCTCTCTGTTGCACTCTCATCTTCTTCAACATTATATTCATCTGTTATGTTAAGTTCATCAAGTGGATTGACTGTTGTCACTTCAACTTCAAACTCTTCTGCCAGAATCTCTATCTCATCTTTAGAGAGGAAGTCATTTTTGGTTACCATCATACCAAGTGCAAAAAGTACACCAACAACTTCACCGACTTTACGGTTTACTTTTTCGGCAAACTCATAAACTCTTACATTTTCAGGGATCTCTACAGAAGTTACAACATCTGTATTTTCTTCTTTAACATACTTTTTACGCTTTCCGCCACGCTTAAGAGAACGCTTTTGCTGAGGACGGAACGGTTGTCTACCTTTGGTAGGTCCACCATTTTGTGCTTCTCTTTTTTTCGCTTCTTCTTTACGTTTTTGTTCCTGACGCATCATATCTTCATAGATATTTTTATCTGAAAAATCTAAAAGTACTACTTCTTCATCACCAAAACCACTATCAATATCATTACTCATACTATCATGGTTAAAGATATCGATCTTTTTACCCGTATCTCTTGCTTCAGCTACTTTTTTAGGCTTTTTCTTAGCAACAAACGGCTCATAATCTTTATTACCAAAGGTTTTTCCTAAAGATATGTTTGTTCCTGCTCTTACTGGTGCTGGTTTCGCTTTTCTAACAATCTTTATACCAGCACGTGAAAGCGTTTTTCTTTTTGGTTTCTCTGCAGTTTGAACTGCAGCTTCACCACTATCTTCTTTTTTGCTGACTACAGAAATGCCTCTACGCTTTTTGATCTCTTTTACTACAGGTTTTTCTACTACTTCTTCAACTGTAGTCTCTTCTACTGTTGTTTCCTTCGTTTCACTTGGAGCTGGAGTTTCATCTACTACAACTTCTTCTACAGGATCAATTGTCTCAGATACAGGCTCTATTACCTCTTCTTTTAAAGGTTCAACCTTTTTCTTTACTACAGTGATCTTTGGTTTATCCCCTGGTTTTTTAAACCCTTTGGGGAGTGTCCCACTGATCGCGTAATCTACAAGTACTCCTGCATTTTCCATACTGATAGTACTGTTGGCTGCTTTCACATCAAAACCTAACTCTTTTGCTTTATCTAACAGGTCACCATTTGATAATCCTGCTTCTTCTGCTATCTCTTGGATCTTTACTTTATCCATTATTGATTAACTCCTTTAAAAGCTTAGTAAAGTACTCTTCATCTTGTTTAAAGCGCTTCACTAAGCCTTTGACTTTTTTTTCATTTATACGACAACTCTCACATAGGTAAAAGCTTCTGCCCTCACCGTTAAATGCAACTATCTCTTTATCCTCATGCTTAAATCTAATCAAAGTGTTTTGAGGATATCTAGCGCGGCAAGCGATGCACATTCGTATAGGCTGTGTTTTTTTCATGCGTATTATACCCAAAAAGAGATTAAGCATATAGCTTAACTTCTAGTTGTGACTCCATTATTATCCAAAGCAAGTGTAAATACCCTAAACTGGGGGAATCTTGCCTGTAGTGCCTGTGCCATTTTATCGGCATCTTTATCGTAAGCAAGATTAAAAAATGTAGATCCTGATCCGGAGAGCGTTGACATTAATGCACCATGCTTGAGTGCAAGTTTCTGTACATCAAAGAGTTCAGGTATCATTTTCATTCTTCTAGCCTGATGCAATTTATCTTTAGAAGCAATACGCAGCAGATCCCAAGATTCAGACATAAAGAGTGCTGTCATGTAAGAAGATCGTGAAAGTGAATAAATTGTTTCTTCTTTTCTATACATTTTAGGTAGAACCGTACGTGACTTTGCTGTGGATATCGTACGATTAGGTACAACCACTACCGCTTTAAGATAGTCAGGCATACGTCTTTTTTTACTATAGACCCTATCACCTTCAACACAAGCCACATTAAATCCACCCATGACTGCGGGGGTAATATTATCCGGATGATGTTCATACCGAAGTGCCTGATTAAGGATCTCTCTTTTATTGTACTTTTTATCTGCCATGCTGTAAGCACCTGCAAGTGCTGCTACTATAACAGCAGAGGAAGAGCCAAGGCCTCTTGAGATAGGAATACGGTTATGAAATTCAAATCTGAAATTATCATCCTTACCGGTCAATCGTTTATAATTTTCGTTGAAAATACTTAAAAAAAGTGAATTTTTCTTGATCTTTGGGTTCTCTGCACCTTCACCATGTGTAGAGAGACTTAAAAACTTTGAAGGTTTAATAATAATTTCATTTCTTAGATCAACAGCCAAACCTAAGGTATCAAATCCTGGTCCAAGATTGGCAGAGGTTGCGGGTACGCTTACAAACATAATTCACTACTTCCATTAGACAGCTGGTAATATATACTCAGGGGTTGATTCTTCATCTATTTCAAGATCATGAATACTTTGAGGTAAGACAAAATATGTCTCTACCGGCTGCTCATATTTTTTTGTTATTATAGTCTCTTTTTCCTTGATAAAATAAAGATTACCAATGGCTTTAATAGGTTGACCACCATTTAATGTAAAACCACTACAGCCAAAACACTTGATAGCACGTACTGTTTCAATAGTTTTCAACATGATATATGTCAATTTTATCGCCATATAAGAACCTGGACCACGTGTATAAATGATCTTTGAAATGTTATAAGTATCTAAACATTCAGTAATGATAGGAAGAAGGGTTTCAGAAGTTTTTAACTGACTCGAAATTGTTTTAATAAGTTTATCATCTTCATACACCCCAATTAGAAGTGGTGTAGAGATAGAGATGATCAGAAGTGTATAGCTATGCGAATGATCTGGCAAATGTTCTACTCTGTAATTCTTCTACGGCAACAAGATCATAATTTTTACTGTCTGAAAGAAGTTTGGTGGTGAGTTGATAATTCAAATTATGACTCCCTGCAAATGATTCATACTTTGCGAGGATATTATGCCCAGATACCATCATGTCACCCATCGCATCTAAGATCTTATGTCTTGCAAATTCATTATCAAAACGCAAGCCCTCAGGGTTTAGTACCTTATGATCATCTAGCCCTATGGCATTTTGTAATGTTGCACCTAGTGCTAAATTTTGACTTTGCAAATATTGTATATCTTTTGCAAATCCAAATGTTCTTGCTCTTGCGATCTCTTCTATAAAGTTTTTTGTAGAAAAATCAAAAGACTCTTCCTGTTCACCAATTACTGGATGATCGAACTTGATACGAAAGTCAAATGCTGCAGAGTCATGTGGCAGAAGACGGACAAATTTATCTCCATCCTGCACTTCAACAGGTGTTTTGACACGAATGACTTTCTTAGGAGCGTCTTGCTCTTTAATTCCTGCTTCATCCAGCAAAAGACAAAAAGAGATAGATGAACCATCCATAATTGGCATTTCATTTCCATCTACGGTGACACGCATATTATCTATACCAAAAGCATACACAGCGGAGAGGAAATGCTCTATCGTTGAAATGAATCCTTTTTCATTTCCGATCACAGTTGCCATACGTGTATCTATGACTGAATTTGGAGAGAGAGGTATATTCATTGCAAGGTCTTCACGATAAAATACGATACCTGCATCAACATCAAGCGGTTCAAGTCTAAGCTTGATAGGTTCACCTTTATGCAAACCAATACCAATGACTTCAACTGCTTTTTTTAAAGTTCTCTGTTGCATTATTCTCTCCTCTCTTTTAAATTAATCTTTTCTTATTATACTATAATATCCCTATATAATACAAACTACACCTAAAATATCTAAAAGTTATTGCAGATTACTCTCTATTTACCTAAAATAATTTTATCGGCTTCTTTAAATATATTATCAATATTTTTTCTGATCCATGACTGGTCGAACCATTCAACAGGTCTCACCTCAATACCTTGAACCAAAAGACCAAAATGTAAATGATCTCCCAAGGCCAAGCCGGAAACACCTGTTTTGGCGATGGCTTGCCCTAAATTTACTTCATCACCTTCAGTCACTAAAAGTTGTGAACAGTGCCCATACAATGAATAAAGCCCTAGGCCATGATCTATCATTGGCATATTTCCATAGATACCATTTTCATTTGCATACACTACTGTTCCGGCATTAGATGTTCTAATGGTTGCCATTTTAGTGCTTGCAAGATCATACCCTACGTGATAGGAGTGAGACACTTTATTATTTTTGTTTTTATAATAATAGTGTCTTTCATCACCATAACTTGCTACTTTCTGTCCATTCCGAAGTGGGTAGAACTTTGTCACTTTCCACTTCTCCAACAGTTCTGAAGAGATAACTTTACCTAAACTATGTATTATCTCTTCATTTTTTAAGCGCATAGTTTCATTGATCGCTACAAATCTTTCCAATCTATCATCTATATGAGCATATTCCGGGTCATTTGATGCCAGGTCTGTGATCTTTCCATCTATAAATTTATCACTTGCTTCTATCCATGAAACTTTATAGTTATGATTTTTTAGGTAAAAAGGTATATCTGCTGTACGTTTATTCTCTGCTTCATCAACCGCAACAACCTTTGCTTTAAACTCTTTTGTATTAAAAGGCCATGCGATAAGTGCTGCATAATAACCTTCCTTCTTATAAGGTTGTGCCTTAAATGTATTTTCTCCTGCTTCCACATACAGTTTATCTAGATTTTCATCTGCTACTTGAAACACCACCAATGCAGACCCACCTTGTGTAATACTGTATGAGTTTGCCAATACATTTACATTTGGTTTTCTATAATCAACATTGATATCAACGCTCTTCTCACTACTATTGCCTTGTAGCATGTTCCACATACTTTTATCTGTCACTGAAATTTTTAAAGTCAATTTATTGGCTTTAGGATCAAGCACTTTACCTTGAGGGTACTTGACTAAAAGCGTTTTCTCTTTTGTCCCTGTATCAAATGTGCCCTGTCCTACAATTACACTCTGTGTTCCATCACTCATCACTAGCTCAAAACTTTTTAATCCTTCATTATCTGAAAGTTGCACTTTAAGTGCATCTGAACGATTCCAAAAGGTATTGTTCTCTGCCTGTATTGTTGGTTTTACTCTTTCAAACTCTGGTGCGGTATAAACATATCCTGCACCACCAAGTAATCCCAATAGTACCAATAGGGTTACTATTTTAGCACCACTTTTTTTCTTATTTCTATTTCTCATCTGTTAAACCTAATTCTTTGATCTTGGATAAAATTGTATCCATACTTTGTTGTAATCCACTTTGACTAAGCGTAAATCCTGCTGCCACTTTGTGCCCTCCTCCACCAAAAGCCATAGCCACTGCTGACACATCTGCTGTCTTACTACGTAAAGAGATGCGTATACCCTCTTCAAGCTCCATAGCAAAAACAGCTACCTCCACTGTGACCAAAGAACGTGCATAATCTACGATACCTTCCATATCAGGTACTGTTGCACCTGTTGCATCTATCTCTTCTTTACTGACCATTAGTGTTGCAATATTGGCATCATCATGTAAAGAGAGAGATGCCAAAGCTTTTTCCAAAATACGCAAAGAACTTAAAGGTCTTCTCTGTGTAAAATGGAAAGCAATATCATTAGGTACTGCCCCGGCTTTTACCAATGCCTGTGCCACAGTAAATACCTCTTCGTTAACCGATGAAGTTGTAAAGTAGCGAGTATCAGAAAGAAGAGCAGTGTAAAAACATGTTGCTGTATCAAAATGAATGTTATAAAGTTTTTCAAACACCCTGAATGCTACTTGAGAAGAAGAAGCATATTCAGGTATCACTATATTTACAGATCCATAATCCGTATTACTTTGATGATGGTCTATGTTAAGAATATCTCTACCTTCAAGATCAAATCCAAGCCTGTCTATTGAACCACAATCACAAGCTATGACGAGACTATTTTTATAATCCATCTTGTGTTTGATCTTTTTAAAGTTTGGAAGGAAGTCCAAATGTTGGGGAAGTGCAATCGAAGCATTAACAACTTCTACCTTTTTGCTTTTATTCTGACTCAAGAGTGCATATATTCCCAAAGCTGTTCCCAAAGCATCTGCATCAGGGTTTAAATGAGAGAGTATCGTGATAGATTCACTATCATCTATCTTTGTTTTTACTTCATCATATGGGATTACTGTCAATATTATTCTACTTTCATAGAGAGGTCTATCCAGTTTGCCTGATGAATGATCGAACCTGAAGATATCGCATCTACTCCGGTTGTAGCAATGGCTTTAATAGTATCTAAGGTCACATTTCCACTGGCTTCAAGAAGTATGTGTGGGTAGTTCTTATCTCTGTATATCACTACTTCTCTGGTTTGCTCTATGCTCATGTTATCACACATCACGATGTCTGCCCCTGCCTTCATAGCACGTTTAACCATTTCAAACTCTTCACACTCTATCTCTACTTTTGAAGTAAAGGGTATCTTCCCGCGTACTTCTATCATGAATCCATCCAGATCATCAATAGTTCTTAAATGTGTATCTTTCAACATCAGACAATCATCTAGTCCCATGCGGTGATTGATCCCGCCTCCACAACGTACAGCATACTTTTCAAATTCACGAAGAAGTGGTCTTGTTTTTCTTGTGTCAAGTAACTTTACATCTGTATCTTTGATCGCATCCACATACTTAGCGGTTAAGGTTGCGATAGAAGAGGCATGAAGTACCATATCTAATATAGAACGCTCTAAAGAGAGAATGATTTTTGACGGTCCCGTCACAAACAAAAGCTTATCGCCTTTCTTGAAAGACTCACCGTCTTTCACTTCCCAGATCAAAGAAAGATCATACATCTTTGCAAGGACTTCCACATATTCTCGTCCTGCAAATACTCCATCACTTTTTGCAATGATATAAGCACGTATCTCTTTACTCTGACTAATACGTGAAAAAAGATCTCCTCTTCCAATGTCCTCAGCGATCAATGCTTGTAAAAATTTTTCTTTTAACATTATTTAATCGCTAACATACGTTCTAATGCTTCATTCGCATATTTTCTGACTTCAGGTGCCACAACTATTTCGTTCATAGGTTTACCATCTTCTATGGACTTCAAAGTATTATAAAGATCTTCCAAAGTCGTTTCATTCATAGTTGGACACTCCGGTTTAGTGGATGACAGTACATAGGTGTTTCCTTTTCGCATACGGTTTACCAGATTATATTCTGTTCCTATGGCTACTTTTTGTTCCGGGTCAAGGTCATTCACATACTTGATGAGTTGTGACGTTGACCCTGAAAAGTCTGCCACTGCAACCACTGAAGGGTCACACTCAGGGTGTACTGCTATCTTGATGTCCGGAAATTTATTTCGGTAAAACTCAACATCATCTACAGTGAAAAGTTGATGTACAGAACAAAAACCGTTAAAACAGATAATGTCAGCCTCTTTAGGGTCACACTCTTTGCCATCTTCTTCAACACCGATCACGCAAGACTTCAGGCCCATCTGTATAGCAAAGTTCTGTCCCAAACATCTATCCGGTACAAAAAGTATCTTTTTACCGCTTTCCAAACCTTTTTCAATGATCTTGAACGCATTGGAAGAAGTACATACAAGTCCACCCATCTCGCCTACTTTGGCTTTTACCGATGCATCTGAATTAATGTAGGTAATAGGTAAAATATCCTCTTTAGCAATGCCTCTGTCAACCATGTACTGCACAGACTCTTCAAAGTACTCTCCATCCATCATACGTGCCATGGCACAACAAGCGATCTTTGGCATTAGTACACGTTTATCCGGATCGATGACTTTCACCGACTGTCCCATGAAGCCAACTCCACAAAAAACAACCCATTCATTATCATCTGCTTGACACCTTCGTGCCAACTCCAAACTGTCACCGGTGATATCAGCCATTTCAAATACTTCATCACGTTGGTAATAGTGTGCAACAACCGTTACATCTAATTCGTTTTTAAGCCTGTTTATTTCAGCTTTAAAATCAATACTCATTTGCTTCCTTTACTCAATTGTAGCTATTTTATCAAAATTCGGTTAAAATTGCACTATTAAACCCAAATTATACATAGGGTTAAACTTAATATATGGAATCTATATGGAATTACTCAATCAAAATATCATACTCTATTTGGCAGCTTATCTTATCGCCGGTATCCCTTTTGGTTACCTCTTGGCAAAAAAGTTTGCAGGTGTAGATATTAAAGAAGCGGGAAGCGGGAACATCGGTGCAACAAATGTGCTCCGTGTAGTTAAAGAACAAGACCCTAAACTTGCGAAAAAACTAGGTGCCATCACACTGTTTCTAGATGCCATTAAAGGTGTATTGGTCATCCTTGTTGCCAAAGTACTTGGAGCACCTGAAGGTGTTCTTTGGACCTTAGCTGTACTGGCTGTAGTAGGGCATTGTTTTTCTGTATTTTTGTTTTTTGAAGGAGGTAAAGGTGTTGCAACAGGTTTTGGTGTACTCTTAATCATGATGCCTGCCCCTGCACTTGTAGCCATAATAGTATGGGTCATTGCAGCTAAAGGTTTGAAGATCTCTTCAATCTCCTCTCTCATTGGGCTTGTCGCATTTATCATTGCCTCTTATGTAATGTACCCCGAAGTCCCGGGCATAGGATCTCATGCACCGATCTGGATCATTGCATTTATCATTTTTTACAAGCATATTCCAAATCTCGTAAGACTCTTCAAAAAAGAAGAGGGTAAAGTTTAAACCATGACCATTCATGTGGAAAACCTTACTTTTGATGTCATCATAGGTTTACTCGACTTTGAACGGGACAAGCCACAGCGTGTCATCATTGACCTTGAGGCTTCATATGAATACAGTGATGACCAATTCATCGATTATGCAGATATCGTACTGCTTATCAAAGATAAACTGAAAGTTGAACGCTATACACTTTTAGAAAATGCTCTTCTTGGCATCAAAGAGATACTACACACAACCTACCCTCAGATAGAAAAACTTTCTCTTAAGATCTCAAAACCTGATATCCTCTCTGAATGTACAGTTTCCTTAAGTAAAACTTGGAATTATTAATATTCATTAAAAATTTACAAAAACCTGATTTTTATGCTATAATATTAAATAAATCTTAAAAGATAAAGGCTCAGTTATGAGAATATTGATCATAGAAGATAATGCAGAATCAGGAACTTCACTTTCAGATACCCTAATTGCTCAAAATTATCAATGTGATATTGCAGAGAATATGGGGGATGCTAAGTACTACCTCGATATCAGAAACTATGACCTTGTATTGCTTGCCTGGTCACAAGAAAATGAGAATACTATAGATCTTGTTGCCACCATTAAAACAGATGCACATAAAACCTCTGTCATTGTTATCTCTGAGCGTAAAGACAAAGAGAGTGAGATCAAAGCACTCAAAGGCGGTGCTGATGATTTCATTAGAAAACCTGTTGATAGCGATATCTTACTTGTACGTATCGAAGCAAAACTTCGTTTTGGTATCTCTAACATCATTGAGATCGAAGACCTAATCATTAATCCCGAAGAAGAAAAGATCATCTATCAGGGTGAAGAGATAGAACTGAAAGGTAAGCCTTTTGAAGTCTTGACACACCTGGCAATGCACAAAGATCAAATAGTATCTAAAGAACAACTCTTGGATGCGATCTGGGAAGAGCCTGAACTTGTTACACCAAACGTGATTGAAGTAGCTATCAATCAGATCCGTCAGAAAATGGATAAACCTCTGGATATCACTACTATAGAAACTGTGAGAAGACGCGGTTATAGATTTTGTTTTCCAAAAAAGATTTCTTAATAATAATATCTTAATTTAAAAACTATGTAATGGGCAAAAATCCCATTACACTCCTCAAAAAATCACAAAATTATTTATTTATATCACTTTTAATTTAGGCATAAGGTATGTTGAGTTATAACTCGTATAAATAACTATCTCAATAGTACCAGAGGAAAATATGGCATTAGTAATAACTGACGAATGTATCGCATGTGACGCATGTAGAGAAGAGTGTCCAAATGAAGCGATTGAAGAGAATGATCCAGTATACCTTATCGACTCAGATATGTGTACAGAGTGTGTCGGACACTTTGATGAACCGCAATGTATTGCTGTTTGTCCTGTAGATTGTATTATGTCTGATCCTGACAATGTTGAGAATGTAGAAGAACTGATGTTTAAATACAATAAACTTCAAGAAGAACTGGAGTCGTAAACATGACAGAACGAACTGCTATCATTGATATCGGTTCAAATTCAGCAAGACTTGTTATCTTTGAAAAAACAAGTCGTTACGGTTTTCATCTCATTTGCGAACAAAAATCAAAAGTTCGCATTGGTGAAGGTGCCTATGAAAAAGATGGCCTTCTTCAACCCATCGGTATAACACGTGCTTTTCTTGCACTTAAATCTTTCATTCATACCATAGAAAAATACCAGGCACTCACAACACATTGTGTTGCGACTTCAGCATTGCGTGATGCACCAAATGGTAAAGAGTTTACTCTATGGATCAAAAAAGAGTTAGGTCTCACTATTCAAATCATAGATGGTAAAAAAGAAGCACATTTTGGTGCTATTGCTGCTATCAACCTTCTTCCTATAGAGGATGGCATTACTATAGACATAGGTGGCGGCTCATCAGATATGGCTTTTATTAAAAATGGAACTATCATAGACACCTACTCCCTTAATCTAGGTACAGTAAGATTAAAAGAACTCTTTTTTGATAAAGTAGAAAAAAAAGATAATATAAATATATTAGCCAAGAGCTATATACAAAATGAGCTTAAAATGCTGCCAAAACATTTTAAACATTACTTAGCTATTGGTATTGGGGGAACAGCAAGAACACTTTCCAAAGGTATTATGAAGCGTTCAAACTATCCTCTCGATAAACTACATGCATATAGCTATACTCTGGAAGATCATCTTCCTTATTTGGATGCAATTCCATCTTCCTCTGCAAAGAATCTCAAACGATTTGGGCTCAAGAAAAATCGATATGATACCATTAGGGAAGGAACACTTATTTTTACAGAGATACTCTCATATATTGGTGCAAAATCAGTGATATCTTCTGCAGTCGGTGTACGTGAGGGGGTATTTTTAGAACAGCTTCTTAAAGAAGATGATTACAAGTTCCCTATGACAGCAAACCCTAGCATACGCTCCATATTGGATAGGTTTAAACCTTTGGTCAGCATAGAAAAAAAGCGTAAATTAAAACTCAGGCTGGCACTTGAACTTTATGATGTACTGCAATCAGAGATCAAAGATGAAAAACAATATGGTAAAGAACTTCTCTGGGCATTAAAGCTTACCGGTATAGGAAAAACATTGACTATCTACAAAGCACATCAACACGCTTTTTATATTGCCATGCAAGAACTTAATTATGGATTCACACATAAACAAATTCTACTGATCTCTATACTTTTACGCATGCATGGCAAACAACTGCTAAACAAATCACTTTATGAAGAATATAACTCTTTGCTTCCTGACATACAAACCTTACGCTGGTTAAGTTTTATCTATACGCTGATTGTATTTTTACATGAAGCTTCAAACTATGCAAAAATAGAGTTTCAATTTGAAAATCAAACCCTAACAATCAAGTCCAACAAACCCTTATATCTTGCAAAAGAAAAAGTTAAATCACTTCAGAAGCCTATGCCATTTGCGATTATTATAGAAGATGAAGAAAATTTACCGAAAAATAAGAAGTTGGGAGTTTAGTGCTAAGTGCTAAGTGCTAAGTGCTAAGTGCTAAGTGCTAAGTGCTAAGTGCTATTATAAATATTTCACACTTGAACTTTCTATATGCTTAACACTCAGCCCAAAATACTAGAATTTTGATCCCATGGAGAATTCAAATACTGCTGTTCTATCACCTTCTTGTTCATCTATTGGATAAGCAAACACAAGGTTAATAGGTCCAAAGGCAGATTGCCACTCTAACACCACTCCTGTTGAAGATCTTGTAATGTCATTTTCAGTGAGATCATTTGTACCTTCTTTGTCACTATCACTGGCGATATATCCATAATCATAGAAAAATGCCAATCTCATCTTTGCTGCTTCTGAAAGAGGGATACTCGCTTCTACACTTCCTGTAGCACGCTGTGTACCTCCAACAAGACTACGATTATCTGAAGTTCCTTGATAAGGTGCAAGAGAATAAGGATCAAATCCTCTCACAGACCCTATACCACCCATAAAGAGTCTTTCAGCAGTTGGTAAC
>CAZBLM010000029.1:0-4511 GCA_964492675.1 uncultured Sulfurovum sp. | reverse complement strand
GTTGACTGGTTATCGACATAGCCAAGACCTGCTGTAACATGGAACTTTCGGTAGAACTGTCTACCTAAATTAATACTTCCACCTGTCTGATCTTGCGTATAATCTATATATTCATAATCTCTTTTATAAAAACTGACCCCCAGGCTATACATACTGTCCCATACTTTTGGATTGACAAAAGAGAGATTTCCATTTTTTGATATCTTCGATATTTCAAAACCTAAAGTTGTATTGATCCCTGAACCAAAAAAGTTTTGGTCCGAGATAGAAGCATTAACCATTACCCCTTCATATGATCCGTATCCACCACCTGCTGAGATCGAACCTGTTGATGCTTCTTTTACTTTTACAAGCAAGTTAATTTTATCTTCTGAAATTCTTTGACTTTGGATATCGACACTTTCGAAGAAACCTGTACGGCCTAAAGCACCTTTAGAATCTTTAAGATCTGTAGCATTGAACTTGTCACCCGGTGCAAGATACAAATAACGACGGATCACTCTATCTTTTGTCACATCATTCCCAGAGATGATTACATCTTGAATTGTGACAGGTTCACCAGGTTGAATAACATAATTAAGATTCACGATCTTTTGTTCAGGATTTTTATGCATTTGTGGTGCTACCTTTACATAAGCAAATCCAAAGTTTCCTACTTTTTCTTCTAAAAACTTAATATCTCTACGCATACGTTTAACATTAAAGATTTTTCCCTCTTTTAAGACCAATATATCTTTAAGGTCTTCATTTTTAAGTCCAGCTATTTCATGCGTTATCGATATTGTACCTACACGGTACTGTACACCCTCTTCTACCTGATAGTCTATTTTTGCATTATACGAGCCAAAGTCAACTCTCATAAGCGGCTTACTCACAGTAGCATCCAAGTACCCATGTTCCATATATGCATTTTTCGCTCTATAGGCATCATATTCAAGTTGATCTACTGATGCTTCACCATTGTTTCTCCATGGCATCCAACCCAATACATCTTTCTCTTTGTTGGCAAGATTCATTTCAATATCATCCTGACCCAATGCTTTTGCCCCTACAAAATTTTGCTTTTGGATTGTAATCTTCTCACCCTTATTGACATCAAATACAAGTGCTATACTGCTTTCCCCTACAGGAGAGGACGTCACATCAACTACAGTATCATAATACCCTTGACTTTCCAGCTGTGAAATGATGGCTCGTTTGGCTTTTTTAACACGTCTTTTATCGTATAGGTCACCTTTTTTAAGTCCCATACCTTTTAAAAGTTTATCCCCTTCATCTCCTGAACCAAAACCTTTAATCTCAATATTTGCAATAGCTACTTTTTCTTCAAAATGATAGATAAGTGCCCCACCTTGCTGATCTACCCATACATCTTTAAAATAACCCTGTGAAAAAAAGTTTTTAAGAGACTCATTGATCTTACCCGCATCCATCTCTTCACCAACTCTAATACCTGCAATCTCTTTTGCAACAGTAGGAGAAAGGTGTGCAAGCCCTACAAATTTGATCTGTGTGATCTTTTGTGCCCAGAGAAACGTACCCATAAGTATGAATGCAAATAGTACTTTAAAAATCCCTAACTTTTTTATCATTGTTGAACCTTCATATAATTTGCTAATATTCTATCTTTTTTTCAATAAGAACATCATAATAAATGGAAAATCATGATATACTCTTTTCAAAAATTAAAGGGTGCGTCATGTCTAGGATCAAAGTAGGTATTGTTGGTTTAGGACTCATGGGCGGTTCTTTAAGTCTTGCACTCAAAAAAGTTTCAGACAAGTACTACTTTGTGGGCTTGGATCACAATGAACTGCACTGTACTCAGGCTATAGAGTTAGGCATAGTAAATGAGATTATCGACTCACTTGAGGACTTACAAACTTGTGATATCATTTTTCTAAGTATCCCTGTTGATGGTATTATAGCTGTTGCAAAACAATTACACTCTCTAGCACCCAACTGTACTGTCATAGATCTAGGAAGTACCAAAGAAAAAATCTCACTTTCCATCCCCTCAGATATAAGACACCATTTTGTAGCTGCACACCCTATGACAGGAACAGAAAAGTTTGGTCCGACTGCCGCTCTTGAAGACCTCTATACAGATAAAGTTGTCGTACTTTGTGACATAAATAAAAGTGGAAAGTACCAAGAGGATGTTGCTAAAAATCTCTTTTCAGATATAGGTATGAATATCGTCTGTATGGACGCTAAAGAACATGACAGGCATGCAGCATTCATTTCACATATGCCGCATGCCCTCTCTTATGCACTTGCAAATTCTGTGATGAAACAAGAAGCTTCTGAGAGTATCATTGCACTTGCAGGTGGAGGGTTTAAAGACATGAGTCGTATCGCCAAATCTTCACCTAATATGTGGGAAGATATCTTCAGACAAAACAGGTCCAATCTCCTTGAAGCCATCCATACCCTTCAATCAGAACTTAAAAAATGTGAAAAGATGGTGGAGAATGAAGAGTGGGATGTACTCAATAAATGGATGAAAGATGCCAATATGTTACACGATATACTGTAGCGTATTGGCTAAACTGTCAAAACTACAATTTATACCTAAAAGTAACTATCACATCAGCTACTTTATTAATACTCTTCAAGATCGCCTCTTTTAACTCTTTTTTTTCTTCTTGACTCAAGATACCTGTACTGATCACTTCACACCTTATTTCATCATTTAGTTCACGACGTACCAACTCTATATGTGTCAACTTTACATCATGTTCCCCTACATTAAATGAAACATTTGAAAGTATCTTTTGAATGCGAATATCTTCTTTCATGCTAAGAAATGAACTGTAGAGTGGGACAGAAACCAATGCTACGATCATTAACCATGTCACAATACCTTTTTTTGCCAAATATAAAGGAGAAAATCCAAGTATTGCAAAGGTAAATGCTGCAGAAAATACAATACCTACGAGGTTGGTGATAAATAGTAAAAAAGCTGAAGAGAACATACTCCAATCCATCCATCCCAGTCCAATACCTGCCACGGCTATCGGTGGTACCAACGCCACAGCTATTGCCACACCTGCTAAACTCCCAAGTATCTTTGCGTTGCTCTTTGCATAAGCTGCTGCCATTCCTGAAACAATAGCCACAAACAGGTCAAGTATCGTTGGGCTAAGTCTTCCCGACATCTCTGTAGTCAATCTTTCTATCGGTGTAAACAGTGCGATGATAGCAGCTGTGGAAAGTACAGCTAAAACACCTATGGCTATGGTCTTGGCTCCATTTAACTCTAAAGAGGTATCTTGCCTCAGTACCCCCATACTCAAACTTACGATAGGCTGCATCAAAGGTGCTAATAGCATTGCCCCGATGATAACCGAAGCAGAGTTGATAAAAAGTCCGAATGTGGCTATCATCGTTGCAAATATAAGCAGTACCATAAAATTTTGGCTTAGTCTGCTCTCTTCTCTCAAATTAGTAAACAATGAAGTGTATTGTTCTTTACTTGCATGTGAAAAGAAAGGAATACTCTTACTCAAATATGAAGCACTCTCTTCATCTGAAGGAAGGTGATCAACTTTTATACTGTCTTTACTATGGGTCTGATCAGCCTGCTTTTCCCAAAATCTTTCACCTACATTCAGTGCTAAAGCTTTTTGTTTGACTTCCAAAGTTACCGGTGTTTCTCCCATGTTTTGGGAATCTACCAAGAGCTCTAAGGGGGACTTTGTTTCTATCTGCACATGTGAAGAGCGTATATAGCCTACCGAACGAGGTAAAGTTCTTGGTGTCAAATGAGAAACCAACGATTTAAATAAATACCCCATATATTCTACTATGGACGTAGGAGAAAGTATAACTACAGACAGCTTACCATCATTCGCAGAAAGTTGAGAAGAGACAAGTTTAGATGCAAAAGTGTTGTTAGCATACTCCAATCCTACCACACCTACAGCTGAGAGTTTTATCTCATTCTCTTTAGCATCAATAATCTTCATTTGGGTATGCTTGAGATGTTTCACTTTCTTGATGGTATGCCAAAACATTTTGATACGGTCAAAATATGTTTTACCTTTGAGTGTCGAATCAAATTTATCCAAAGGAGGTGCATCACCTACAAGCATCTCCTGCAGTACTATGGTACCATTGGCATAAAGTAGATCCAGCTTTTTATCTGTTTTTTTAAGTGCCAAAGAGATGGCATCTTCAAGTTTATAGGGTAAATCAAAAGTACGCATAAGCTCTTTTTGTTTTGACGTAGGGATAACGCCTATAGGCAAAACATAAGAAGATGCAATTTCTAAAAGATTCTTAATCTCATCCAAACACCCTGTAACCAAAAGTTGTGAAGCTGAAGAGATATCAAATGCATCTAAAGTATCTAAAGAGATATACTTAATCTCTTTATCCTGTAAATAAATCTTCGTTGTCTCTACAAATTCTGTCTCACTTACTGCATATATATAATAAATCATAGAGATATTGTAGCAGTACTATATAAAACGTTCTACCATCTTTTTGAGTTCTTTTTTATCTAT
>CAZBLM010000028.1:24890-30046 GCA_964492675.1 uncultured Sulfurovum sp. | reverse complement strand
TCGAGCAGGGTATCGATACGATAGAGATTATTGATGATCTTGCAGAGGGTGCTGACCAGTCTATCATTAATGCATTTATCGCAGACAATGAATCTTTAAGACTATTGAAGCAAACAGAAGAGATAGATGATGAAAATGTACTTTCAGCAATTCGTATTTACAAAGTAATGAGACCGGGTGAACCTGTGACCCCTGAGGCTGCAAAAGCATTTTTGAAACAGCTTTTCTTTGATCCGGAAAGATATGACCTAACTAAAGTCGGTCGTATGAAAATGAACCACAAGTTAGGTTTAGATATCCCTGAGTACGCAACAGTACTTACATCTGAAGATCTTATTAACACAGTAAAATACCTCATTAAAGTAAAAAATGGTCAAGGTCACATTGATGACAGAGATCACTTGGGTAACAGAAGAATTAGAGCTATTGGTGAACTTCTAGGTAATGAACTTCACAATGGTCTTGTAAAGATGCAAAAAGCGATCAAAGACAAGATGACTACAGTTTCAGGTACCATCGATGAGTTGATGCCGCATGACCTTGTAAACTCTAAAATGATCACAAATACGATCTTAGAATTCTTCTCAAGCGGGCAGCTTTCTCAGTTTATGGATCAAACGAACCCACTTTCAGAAGTAACACATAAAAGAAGACTTTCTGCACTTGGAGAAGGTGGTCTAGTTAAAGAAAGAGCCGGATTTGAAGTAAGGGATGTACACCCTACTCACTATGGTCGTATTTGTCCTATTGAAACACCGGAAGGTCAGAACATTGGTCTGATCAATACACTTTCTACATATTCGAAGGTAAATGAGCACGGATTCATCGAAGCACCCTATAAAGTGGTAAAAGATTGTCAGGTTACAGATGAGATCGTTTACATTACTGCTACACAGGAAGAAGATAAATGTATCGCGCCTGCTTCAACGGTTGTAAGTGAAGATGGTATGATCGTTGAAGACCTTATTGAGACAAGGTTGAATGGTAACATCGAACTTAACGATGCAAAAAGAGTTGATCTTATCGATATCTCTCCATTGATGATCTCTGGATCTGCAGCAGCATTGATTCCATTCTTGGAGCATGATGATGCCAACCGTGCACTAATGGGTTCAAACATGCAGCGTCAAGCGGTACCTCTTCTTAAAACTGAAGCACCAGTTGTTGGTACGGGTATGGAAGCGATCGTATCTCGTGATGCTTGGGAGTGTACGAAAGCCAAAAGAGCAGGTACGGTTGAAAAAGTAGATGCGAAAAATATTTACGTGATGGGTGAAGATGAATCAGGTGTATTTATAGACCACTATCCACTTGAAAAGAATATGAGAACCAACCAAAACACAACATTTACACAAACACCTATTGTGAAGCTTGGTGATAAAGTGGATGCTGGACAGGTAATTGGTGATGGTGCCAATATGGATCAGGGTGAGCTTGCGATCGGTAAAAATATCCGTGTGGCATTTATGCCATGGAACGGATATAACTACGAGGATGCGATCATCGTTTCTGAGAAGATCATCCGTGATGATACATTTACCTCTGTACACACTTATGAAAAAGAAGTAGAAGCCAGAGAGCTTAAACACGGTACAGAAGAGATCACACGTGATATCCCGAATATCCGTGAAGATGAGCTTCTTCACTTGGATGAATCTGGAATCGTTCAGATCGGTACCTATGTGAAGCCAGGTATGATCCTTGTAGGTAAAGTAAGCCCTAAAGGTGAGATCAAACCAACACCAGAAGAGAGACTTCTTAGAGCGATCTTTGGTGAAAAAGCAGGACATGTGGTAAACAAATCACTTTACTGTCCGGCATCTATGGAAGGTGTGGTTGTTGATATCAAAGTCTTTACAAAGAAAGGCTATGAAAAAGATGCAAGAGCTATCCAGGCGTATGAAGATGAGAAAGCAGTGCTTGACGGAGATCACCACGATCAGCTTCTTATGATCGATAGAGAAGAGATCCTGCGTATCGCCAACTACCTTTCAGGTCAGGCATTGGCTAAAGATGTAACGATAGGTGATACGGAGTATAAAGCCGGTGCACAGATCGAAGAAGAGATTATCAAAGGTGTAAATAGATTTGCACTTAGAGGTGTAGTTCAGTCTTATGCAGATGATGTACAAAAAGAGTATGAATCACTAAAGAATTACTTCTTGAAACAGAAGAAAAGACTTAAAAATGAGCATGAAGAGAAATTGGCAGTACTTGAAAAAGATGACATCCTTCCTTCAGGTGTGACTAAACTTGTTAAGATTTACATCGCGACAAAAAGAAAGCTAAAAGTCGGAGATAAAATGGCTGGACGTCACGGAAACAAAGGTATCGTTTCTAACATCGTTCCAGAGATCGATATGCCATATCAGGAAGATGGTAGACCGGTAGATCTTATTTTAAATCCACTAGGGGTACCGTCACGTATGAATATCGGACAGATTCTTGAAGTACACCTTGGACTTGTAGGTAAGAACCTTGGTGAGCAGATAGAAGAGATGTTCCTTGATCAGCAGGCAGACTTTGTAAAAGATCTAAGAGCAAAAATGATCGAAATTGCAGATGTGGCTAAGCTGATGAATGCTAAAGAATTACTTGGAAGTATGTCGGATGATGATCTTATCAAGTATGGTCGTGACTGGACAACTGGTGTTAAATTTGCAGCACCGGTATTTGAAGGTGCAGATCAGAGTGAATTTGACAAGCTCTTTGAAATGGCTAAAATGGATGCTGATGGTAAGATGGTACTCTTTGATGGTAAGACAGGTGAACAGATGATCGAAAAGGTCAATGTTGGTTACATGTACATCCTTAAACTGCACCACCTTGTTGATGAAAAAGTGCATGCACGTTCAACTGGACCATATTCATTAGTTACACAACAACCAGTTGGTGGTAAAGCACTCTTTGGTGGACAAAGATTTGGAGAGATGGAGGTATGGGCACTTGAAGCCTATGGTGCATCTCACATACTTAAAGAGATGTTGACGATCAAGTCAGATGATGTAGACGGTAGAGCAAAAGCGTACAGAGCTATCACTAAAGGTGAGTCTGTACCGGAGTCAGGTGTACCTGAGACTATGTTCGTATTGACCAAAGAGCTTCAGGCACTTGGTCTTGATACAGAGTTATATGAGAGTAAAAAAGAAGTGGAGGGTGAAGATGAGTAAGGCTTTAGAGAATTTAACACCAATAGATCTTAACAGTGAAGAGAGACCAGGGGATATTGCAGCCCTTCAACTGAGAGTTGCAAGTCCGGAAAAGGTACTTTCTTGGAGTTTTGGTGAAGTAAAAAAACCAGAAACGATCAACTATAGAACTCTCAAACCAGAAAGAGATGGACTTTTCTGTGCGAAAATTTTTGGACCGATCAGAGACTATGAGTGTCTTTGTGGTAAGTACAAAAAGATGCGTTACAAAGGTGTGGTTTGTGAAAAATGTGGTGTTGAAGTAACCACATCAAAAGTGAGAAGAAACCGTATGGGTCACATTGACCTTATCGCACCGGTAGCACATATCTGGTATGTTTCTTCATTGCCATCACGTATCGGTACACTTTTAGGTGTAAAGATGAAAGACCTTGAAAGAGTATTGTATTATGAAGCATACATCGTTAAAACACCAGCTGAAGCTTCTTATGATTCTGAGGGCTTAAATCCGCTTGCGAAGTATGATGTACTTAATGAAGAGCAGTATCAGCAGATCATGCAGCGTTTTGGTGACTCTGATCTAGATGCAAGAATGGGTGGTGAGATCGTTCAGGAACTTCTTGCTGACCTTGACCTTGTAGAGATGTTCAACCAGCTTAAAGAGGATATCCAGGCAACAAAATCTGAAGCAAAAAGAAAGACGATTGTTAAAAGATTGAAAGTGATCGAAGCATTCCTTCACTCAGGTAACAGACCAGAGTGGATGATGTTGACTCAATTGCCGGTACTTCCACCAGATCTTAGACCACTTGTAAGTCTTGATGGCGGTAAGTTTGCTGTTTCTGATGTAAATGACCTTTACAGAAGAGTGATCAACCGTAACCAGCGTTTGAAAAGACTTGTGGAGCTTGATGCACCGGAGATCATTGTTAGAAATGAAAAACGTATGCTTCAGGAAGCTGTTGATGCTCTTTTTGACAATGGTAGAAGAGGAAATGCAGTTAAAGGTGCCAACAAAAGACCACTTAAGTCACTTTCAGAAGTGATCAAAGGTAAGCAAGGTAGATTTAGACAAAACCTTCTTGGTAAGCGTGTTGACTTCTCTGGACGTTCTGTTATCGTTGTTGGACCGGACTTACGTATGGACCAGTGTGGACTTCCAAAGAAAATGGCGATCGAACTCTTTAAGCCACACTTGATGGCTAAACTTGAAGAGAAAGGGTATGCAACGACGCTTAAACAAGCCAAAAAGATGATAGAAAAACAAGAGAATGAAGTATGGGAGTGTTTAGAAGAGGTTGTTGAAAATTACCCTATCTTACTAAACCGTGCACCAACGCTTCACAAACTTTCTATTCAAGCGTTCCACCCAAGACTTATTGAGGGTAAAGCGATCCAGTTGCACCCACTTGTATGTTCTGCGTTCAACGCCGACTTCGATGGGGATCAGATGGCGGTACACGTACCACTTTCAGATGAAGCTATCGCTGAAGCAAAAGTATTGATGCTTGCATCGATGAACATTTTGCTTCCAGCATCAGGTAAAGCGATCGCTGTTCCTTCTCAGGATATGATTTTAGGTCTTTACTACCTAACACTTGAGAAAAATGATGTGAAAGGTGAGCATAAACTTTTTGCCAATGTTGAAGAAGTTGAGATCGCATTTGAACAACAGTCACTTGATCTTAATGCACGTATCAGAACAGTTATTGAAGGTCGTATAGCAACTTCAACTGCTGGTAGATTGATCTTAAAGTCGATCATCCCTGATTATGTACCGGAGAAATACTGGAATAAAGTTCTAAAGAAAAAAGATATCGGTACTTTGGTTGACTACATTTACAAAATAGGTGGTGTATCAGAGACTGCCGGTTTCCTTGATAATCTTAAGGATATGGGTTTCAAATATGCAACAAAAGTTGGTGTTTCTATCTCTATTGAAGATATTAAGATCCCTGAGATGAAAGTTGAACGGGTCTCCTATGATGTAATGACACCGTCAGCAGC
>CAZBLM010000028.1:0-24880 GCA_964492675.1 uncultured Sulfurovum sp. | reverse complement strand
TAAAGATGAAGTAAAAGAGATTCAAAGACAATTTGGCGCTGGACTCTTAACAGATCAAGAGCGTTACAACAAAATTATTGATATCTGGACAGATGCGAACAATGGTATCGCGGAAGGTCTTATGACACTAATTAGAGCAGATAAAGAAGGATTCAACTCCGTGCATATGATGGCTGACTCAGGTGCGAGAGGTTCTGCTGCGCAAATTAGACAGCTCTCAGGTATGAGGGGTCTAATGGCAAAATCAGATGGGTCTATTATTGAGACACCTATTACCTCTAACTTCCGTGAAGGTCTGAATGTACTTGAGTACTTTATTTCAACACACGGTGCGAGAAAGGGTCTTGCCGATACAGCACTTAAAACGGCGAATGCGGGTTACTTGACAAGAAAGCTTATCGATGTTGCACAAAACGTGAAGATCGCTATGACAGATTGTGGAACACACGAAGGTGTAGAAGTATCTGACATTGTTGTGGGTAATGAGATGATCGAGCCATTGGCAGACCGTATCTATGGTAGAGTACTTGCTGAAGCGATCATTGATCCTATTACTTCTGAAGTTCTTGTGTCTGAAGGTACAATGATCGATGAAGAGACTGCAACAAGAGTACAAGAAGCAGGTGTACGGTCAGTAGTGATGAGAGCACCATCATCTTGTAAAGCACCTAAAGGTATTTGTGCAAAATGTTACGGACTGAATATGGCTGATAATAAAATGGTAAAACGTGGTGAAGCTGTTGGTGTTATTGCTGCGCAGTCTATTGGTGAGCCTGGTACACAGCTTACACTTCGTACCTTCCACACGGGTGGTACAGCGACTGCCGGTAAAGAAGAGCGTTCTGTTGTTGCAACCAAAGAAGGATTTATCAGATACTATAATTTAAATGTATATCGCAATAGAGAAAACAATCTTATTGTTGCAAATAGAAGAAATGCCGGTATTCTTTTGGTTGAACCAAAGATCAAAGCGGTAGTCGACGGGAAAGTATCACTTATTGTGACTCATGATGAGTATGTGATCTCAGTGAACAATGGAAGTGCAGACGAAGTGAAGTACAACCTTAGAAAATCAGATGTTGCCAAATCAAATGAACTTGCAGGTGTTGCAGGTAAGATCGAAGGTAAACTTTTCCTACCACTTAAAGATGGTGACTCTGTGAAAGAGGGTGATTCTATCGTTGAAGTGATCAATGAAGGTTGGTCTGTACCTTCACGTGTGCCGTTCGCCTCTGAAATTAAAGTGGAAGATGGTGCACCGGTAACACAAAATGTTATCTCTGAATCAAAAGGTACAGTGAAGTACTTCTTGCTTAAAGGAGATTACCTTGAAGCACATCATTCAGTTAAAGAGGGTGATAAAGTAACTGAAAAGGGTCTCTTCGCAGTGGTTGTTGATGACAACAATAGAGAAGCAGCAAGACACTATATTTCAAGAGGTTCAGTAGTTAAGGTAGAAGATGAAGCTAAGGTACAAAGAGGGGATCTTCTTTCAGCGCCTGAGACTTCAGTACAAGTGGTTGTAGCAGAATGGGACCCATACTCAGAGCCAATTATCGCTGAACAGAACGGTAGATTAAAATTTGAAGATATTATCCCTGGTGTGACAGCAGTAGAACAGTTTGATGAAGTGACAGGTGATACAAGACTTGAACTTAATGAACATATTCCTGCAGCGTACAAGCCGGCGATCATCCTTGCAACAGAAGGTGGAGAGCTTATCCGTTACCAACTTGATCCTAAGACAATCCTCTTTGTTCAGGATGGTGATGATGTTAATATCGCAGATATCTTGGCAAAAACACCAAAAGCAGCGATCAAGTCAAAAGATATTACCGGGGGTCTTCCAAGAGTTTCTGAACTCTTCGAAGCAAGACGTCCAAAAGACATTGCATTGATCGCACAGATCGATGGTGTGGTAAGTTTTGGTAAACCATTACGTGGCAAGGAGAGATTGATCGTATCAGGTGAGAATGATCAGATCACAGAGCAATTCATCGATAAAAACAAAGTAGCACTTGTACATGCAGGTGACTATGTACACGCCGGTGAAAAATTGACTGACGGTATCGTTTCAAGTCATGATATTCTTGCGGCGCTTGGTGAAAAGGCATTGTATGAATATATTGTTTCTGAAGTACAGATGGTTTACCGTCGTCAAGGGGTTAATATCTCAGATAAACACATCGAGATCGTTACTTCTCAAATGATGAGACAGGTAAAAGTAGTTGAGTCTGGTGACTCTAAATTTATCGCTGGAGATATTGTCTCTCGTCGTAAGTTCCAAGAAGAGAATGAATCTGTGCTTAAACTGGGTGGTGAACCGTCTATTGCTGAGCCGATGCTTGTGGGTATTACACGTTCAGCGGTTGGTGCAGACTCTATTATCTCTGCGGCTTCTTTCCAGGATACAACGAAAGTACTTACTTCTGCATCTATCGCAGGTACAGTAGATGGACTTGAAGATCTTAAAGAAAATGTTGTTATCGGTCGTCTTATTCCAGTAGGTACTGGTATGATAGATAATGATGATATCCAATTAACTGCTACAGAGTAGTTATTGTAATATGTTGTTTCTGACTAAGTCAGAAACAACAAGTAAACCCTTTCAAAACCTCCCCTTATTAAGAAGATAAGAAAAACCAAAGAATATTTCGATATAATATGCCTCCAAAAATCTGCGTGATCTATGCTAGATAAAAGCGTTTATTTAAACGTTATTATGTGGTGTAAGAACCCAGATTCAAGAGACATTGATCTCAATTCAAACTAACTAAAAGAAAGGATTACGATTTGCCTACAATTAACCAATTGATTCGTAAAGAACGTAAAAAGCAAGTGAAAAAATCAAAATCACCTGCGCTTGTAAACTGTCCTCAAAGAAGAGGCGTTTGTACTAGAGTTTATACTACAACTCCAAAGAAACCTAACTCGGCACTTAGAAAAGTTGCTAAAGTAAGATTAACATCTGGATTTGAAGTTATTTCATACATCGGTGGTGAAGGACACAACCTTCAAGAGCACTCAATCGTACTTGTACGTGGTGGTAGAATCAAAGATTTACCTGGTGTAAAATATCACATCGTTCGTGGTGCACTAGATGCTTCAGGTGTTCAAGGTAGAACAGTTGCAAGATCTAAGTATGGTACGAAAAGACCTAAAAAATAATTTAATTATTTTTAGAAGATGACGTAAACACTAGGTTCTCTTCAGCAGAGTACCAAACGAAAGTAGTTTCGTAAAAGTGTAAGAGAGCTGAATAACATTGAGTATCAGTCAGAGACTGAGAAGCAAAGACAGAAATTCGTTTAGAGTTTTTGAGTAAATTTGTAAAATTGAAGGAAAAACAATGAGAAGAAGAAAAGCTCCCGTAAGACCAGTACTTCCAGATCCAGTATATGGATCAAAAGTATTAACAAAGTTCATCAATGCAGTAATGCTAGATGGTAAAAAAAGCACAGCGCAAAAAGTAATGTATGCTGCGTTAGAGAGAATTGAATCAAAATCTGGTGAAAAAGGTATTGAAGTATTCAACAAAGCTATGGAAAACGTAAAACCAGTAATGGAAGTTAAATCTAGAAGAGTTGGTGGAGCTACATACCAGGTGCCTATCGAAGTAAGACCTGTAAGACAACAGTCTATGGGAATTAGATGGATAGTAGACGCTGCAAGAAAAAGAAATGAAAGAACTATGATGGAGCGTTTAAGTAATGAACTTATGGACGCTGCAACTGAAAAAGGTGCTGCTTTCAAGAAGAAAGAAGATACTTACAAAATGGCAGAAGCTAACAAAGCATTTGCTCACTATAGATGGTAAGGAACTAAGTTATGGCAAGAACGCACAAACTTAACGACGTAAGAAACATCGGTATCGCTGCTCACATTGATGCAGGTAAAACAACAACAACGGAAAGAATTCTTTTCTATACAGGTGTTGAGCATAAAATTGGTGAAGTACATGATGGTGCTGCAACAATGGACTGGATGGAGCAAGAGCAAGAACGTGGTATTACAATTACTTCTGCTGCAACCACTTGTGAGTGGGCTAAAAAGCAAATTAATATTATAGATACTCCGGGTCACGTTGACTTTACGATTGAAGTTGAACGTTCAATGAGAGTTCTTGATGGTGCTGTATCTGTATTCTGTGCAGTTGGTGGGGTTCAGCCACAATCTGAGACAGTATGGAGACAAAGAAACCGTTATGGTGTACCGTCAATCGTATTTGTAAACAAATATGACAGAACAGGTTCTGACTTTTATGAAGTTGAGAGACAAATTGTTGAGAGATTAAAAGGTAACCCTGTACCTATTCAACTACCAATCGGTGCTGAAGAAGATTTTGCAGGTGTTGTTGACCTTGTAAAAATGAAAGCAATTGTATGGGATAAAGATGCTGCTATGGGTTCTAACTACCATGTAGAAGAGATTCCTGAAGATATGGTAGAACGTGCTGAAGAGTACCGTGAGAAGATGATTGAGAGCATTGCTGAAGTTGATGGTCAAGAAGAGCTTATGGAAAAATTCCTAGAAGGTGAAGAGATCTCTGAAGAAGAGCTCATGGCTGGAATTAAAGCAGCAACTATCGGTATGCATATCGTTCCTATGACTGTTGGGTCTGCATTTAAGAACAAAGGTGTTCAGACTCTACTTGACGCTGTTGTTGCTTACCTTCCATCTCCTGTTGAAGCACCTGCTATTAAGGGTACTGAGATGGATGATGAAGACAAAGAAGTGACTGTTGAATCTACAGATGAAGGTGAATTTGCTTCACTTGCATTTAAGATCATGACTGACCCATTTGTTGGACAATTGACATTTATCCGTGTATACCGTGGTTCTTTAGAGTCAGGTTCTTATGTGCTTAACTCTACAAAAGAGAAGAAAGAGCGTATCGGACGTATCATGAAGATGCACGCTATCAAACGTGAAGAAGTAAAAGAGATCTACGCTGGTGAGATCGGTGCAGTTGTTGGACTTAAGTCTACTACAACTGGTGATACACTTTGTTCAGATAAAGATAAAGTTGTACTTGAAAGAATGGATTTCCCGGATCCGGTTATCTCTGTTGCAGTTGAGCCAAAAACAAAAGCTGACCAGGAAAAAATGGGACTTGCACTTGGTAAACTTGCTGCAGAAGATCCATCTTTCCGTGTTGCTACAGATGAAGAATCTGGTCAAACGATCATCTCAGGAATGGGTGAACTTCACCTTGAGATCCTTGTTGATAGAATGAAAAGAGAATTTAAAGTTGAAGCTGAAGTTGGTGCTCCTCAGGTTGCATACCGTGAAGGTATTAGAAACGCTGTTGATAAAGAGTACAAGTATGCTAAACAATCAGGTGGTCGTGGACAGTTTGGTCATGTTTACCTTAGAATCGAGCCACAAGAGCCAGGATTTGGTTATGAGTTTGTTGATGAAGTTAAAGGTGGGGTTGTTCCAAAAGAGTTTATCCAACCGGTAAACAAAGGTGTTCAAGAAGCGATGGCTAGAGGTATCCAGGCAGGTTATCCTGTTGAAGATATTAAAGTAACACTTTATGATGGTTCTTACCATGATGTCGATTCATCTGAAATGGCATTTAAACTTGCGGGTTCTATGGGATTCAGAGACGGTTGTAGAGAAGCAAACCCGTTCATCCTTGAGCCAACTATGAAAGTTGAAGTTGAAGTACCTGAAGATTACATGGGTGACGTTATTGGTGATGTTGCTAAGAGACGTGGTCAAGTAACAGGTATGGATGACAGAGCTGGTAACAAGATCGTTAACGCGTTCGTACCACTTTCTGAAATGTTCGGTTATTCAACAGACCTACGTTCAATGACTCAAGGTCGTGCAACTTATGCTATGGAATTCGATCACTATGAAGAGGTTCCACAGAACGTAGCCAAAGAAATCATCGAAAAGAGAAATAGTTAATCTTTTCCCTGATTTGCATCCATCTTTGAATGATGGGTGCAGTCACTTACCATGAGTAAGCTCCTTTACCCAAACATTCAAACCTGAATACAACTCAAGAAAAACTTTAACTATTTAACGATTACAAAGTCATGAAATATTATTCTATTTTAATTTTAAATTAACATACAATAGTATTTAAAGGAAAATGATGAAAGTTATTATTGATCTTATAGAAGATGTGAGAGAACAGATAGGAAATCATGAGGCGTATGAAGTCACTGCAGGATTACTGAAAACGGATGAAAATGATAATAGTAAACTGATTTATGCCGGTGAAGCAGTTTTAAACTCAGTGCAGTTAGAAGAAGATAAGAGACAACTTACATTTAAAATTGATGGTAGTGATAAGAAATTGACTATAGGAGAGCTTATCCCGTCAGTTTTGATATTAGATATGGATGCAATGATGTATGAGCTTAAAATGGATGTAAATGTTCAGTACAAAGATATGGAGATAGTTGGTTTTGGTAAAAATGATGAGCAGAAGAGATATATCTTGTTTATTAAGATATAAAACTTCTTTTTGTACTAAGCGTAAACAGACTCTTTCCCGAACTCTTTGGCAAGTAGTGCATAAAATAGAACTCTGTATTTATGGCTGTTTGAAGAACCCATCGCTTTACAAGTTTTTTTAATGGCAGCATCCAGTGTGGCATCATCTTGAGTGAGTCCAAGCTTCTTTTGTAAAAAGTTCTTTCTTACCGTATCAAGTTCTGTGCTGTCTGAGCATGAAACGACCTCAGCATCTTTTTTATAGATAGATGGGCCAAGGTGTGTGGTTATATCGATGATAAGCTGATCTGAGAGGTTCAAATTAAGCGCTTTGGCTGCTTCAGAGTAGAGTGCTATTTTTTCAACTTTTTTACTCATAGTTCATCCTTTTGATCAAGTATTAACGCTTCATTATAGCTATAAATTATATTTTGGTCAAATCTGGTATGTTTTGTTCTAGCAGTATCCAATTCATACTTATATTATTTCGTTTACAAAAATAGGTGATAGCTTCGTAAGGGATTTTTCTTCTTCTTTTTATTACAGCAAAGTATTGTGGGTCAAGTTCAAGAGCAACTGCTACATCTCTATCAAGTATTTTTTCTTTTTGATTGTGCAGGGAAAGTATCTGTTTGATGCGTTGCATCACTTCATGAAAATCTATCATTCATATCCTTTTGAGATATGATAGTAGATTTTTAGAGAAATGTAGAAATATATGTCAAATTGTCATACTTTTAATTTTTTGTGCTATCAATTTCAATGATCGTATGTACATTCCCTCTGGGATTAAAGTCTGCGATAAGTTTCATAGATTTTGGTTTGAGTCTACTATACAGAGCATCATATATCTCATTTGCAGAGTTTTCATGTGAGATATGTCTAGTCATGAAGGAGTTAATGTAGAGTTTGAGAGCTTTGAGTTCTATCACATATGCATCTGGCTCATAAGAGAGTTTCATCGTTGCAAAATCCGGGTATCCTGAACGTGGGCACAGACACATAAACTCAGGCAGTTCTATATTAATCGTGTAGTTCTTTTCATGTTCGTTTGGCCAAAAATTCTCTTGGGAATTTATATCAAAATTTTGTATCTCTTTTTCACCGTATTTCATTTGTTACCTTTAGCTAGTTATATTTATTGATGAGTTCATCTTCTGAGATGGCCTTACTGACACCAAAACCTTGTATATAGTTAATACCGAGAAGTCTGAGTTGTTTCTTCTGTTCTTCATTATCAACCCATTTTGCAACAGTCTTTACTTGTAGGTTTTTAGACATTTTTATAAGAGAGTGTAACATCGCATAGGTTGTTTCATTCTCAAGGTCAGTGACATAATCCCTATCAAACTGGACCATATCAAATTTAAAATGTTTCATGTACTCCATAGAGGCATTGGATGAACCAAAGTTGTCAATGCAGATCTGTATCCCTTTTGCTCTAAAGCCTTTAAGTGTTTTAAGGTATCCACTGAGGTTGTGGTGTGTTTTACGCTCATAGAGTTGAATAATAAGCCGTGATGGATCTACCTTTTTCTCTTCTAAATAACGAAAAACTTTATCTTGGAAACCTTTATCTCTAAGAGAAAAAGGTGATAAGTTGAATGTGAATGATATATTGTTATCAACTAGTGGGAGAAGGTCTATCACATGTTTTACCAGTGTGAAGTCATAGTCTCTTCCTAAACCTAAACGATTTACGATAGGAAGAAAGACACGGGGCAATATATCTTCTTTATTGATATGACATTTGAGTTTTACGGCAATTTCGTAAGTATCTATAGTGTCATTTTGTGTGTTAAGAAGCGGTCTAAAAGAGAGGAGTAAACTTCTATTTTTAATGGCAGATATAACATATTGTTCTATCTCTGTGAGTTCTTTTGCATCTTGAGTACTGAGTACTTTATGTTGTGTTTTAGCCTGATCTGTTTGACTATTGATCATATCTTGAAGTTGCAAGATGGATTTTTCAAAATCTTCATTGGTATTGGTGGTGACCGCAAACTGGTAATCAATCTCTATATCGTCTATACTGCCATTGACTTCTATCATCTTTTCTAGGATATGTTCTACGTTATGATGTCCATCATTAAGTGCTATAAGAAATTCTGAACCATGGTGTCGACCTATCATAACCTTGTGTAGACCCTCTTGCTTAAAGGCCAAATGTAATTTATTGGTTAGTGTATAAAGGAGTGTATCAACCTGGTCTACACTATAATTTTCATTGAGCGAGGAGAGGTTTTTAATGTGTACGGATGCCAATGTTGAAGGCTTTAGATCTTGAAGTTTTTTAATAAAGGTTCTTTTGTTGAATCCCTGTGTTGTTTGGTCCAACATAGTCTCTTTGACAGAGAGGTTCATTAAGAAGTAGATAAAGTAAATAGTGATAAAAGTAATAGAGGTTAACAAGATCCCATCTTTAATAGTAATGGTGATCTGGTGACCTTCGTAGATCGTTGTATAAAAAACAAGAAAAACAAGAAGAAGTACGGGAATACCTGCTCTTAGCGCAAGGGTAAAACGCCGTTTTCGTTCTTCACGTTCCGATAATAACATTAAACGTCCAGGTGTTTTACATCTTTGGCATGACTTTCAATGTAGTTTCTTCTTGGCTCAACTTCATCACCCATAAAGAGTGTAAAGGTATCAGATGCACTCTCATCATCATCGATCTTCACTTGAAGAAGTCTCCTATTCTCAGGAGTCATCGTAGTTTCCCAAAGTTGCTCAGGGTTCATCTCACCAAGACCTTTATAGCGTTGGATATAGGCACCTTTTTTTGCAGAAGATTCAACTTGTGCAAAAAGTTCAAGAAGATCCTGGTCTTTAAACTCATCAGTAATATGCTCAACAACCTTTTGGTGTATATGTATCGCTTCATTGTAGTGAGGATTTGTAAAGAGTATCTCATCTACAACAAGTTCTTCAAGACCGTCATTGGTCTGTACAAAAAGATGGATCGTATCATCAGTGATCGTTTTATTTAAGATGTTATACCCTAGTTTCGCGATGTAATCTTCGATCGTGTTTGCTAACGCTTTGTTATCTGTACCGATAACATCAGGGTTTTCGATCATGTAACGAAGTACCTCAGGCAGTGCAAAACGTTTCTCTATCTCTTTAAGTGTCATACGGTAGTACGCGACAAGTTTAAAGAGGTCGATGAGATCATTTTCTCCCATAGTACTGCTCTCGATCGCAGAGATACCATGCTCAATGAGGAAGTCGTTGAGTGCCTTCTCATCTTTTAAGTAGGTTTCATTTTTACCTTTTTTATAGCGGTAAAGCGGTGGTTGTGCAAGGTAAAGATAACCTTTTTCGATCACAGGTTTTAAGAACCTGAAGAAGAAGGTCATAAGCAGTGTCTGAATGTGGGACCCATCAACATCTGCATCGGTCATGATAATGACTTTATGGTAACGTAGTTTATCCTCATTGAACTCTTCACCGATACCACAACCCAGTGCTGTGATCATGTTTTTGATCTCATCAGATTTCAGGATCTTCTCTAGACGCGCTTTTTCAACATTAAGGATCTTACCTTTGAGTGGTAGGATGGCTTGGAATACTCTGTCACGTCCCTGTTTTGCAGAACCCCCTGCAGAGTCTCCCTCCACCAGGTAAATTTCAGAAATTTCAGGATCTTTACTCTGACAGTCTGCGAGTTTACCCGGAAGTGTACCGATGCTCATATTGTCTTTACGCTTGACCAGGTCTTTGGCTCTTTTTGCTGCATCTCTACCACGTGCAGCAAGTAAGACCTGTGCCATGATCGCTTTGGCTTCAAGAGGATTCTCTTCTAAGTATTTGTTGAAATTTTCAGAGAAGAATTTCTGTACCAAAGGACGTACATAGGATGAACCTAGTTTCCCTTTGGTCTGACCTTCAAATTGTGGTTCAGGTACACGCACTGAAACGATGGCTATGAGGCCTTCTTTACAGTCCTCACCGGTGATCTTTGTATTTTTCTCTTTTGCATTGGCATTTTTTGTGATGTATGAGGACATAGAGCGTGTGAGTCCTGCTCTAAATCCTGCCTCATGCGTACCACCATCGGCTGTTTTAATGTTGTTTACAAAAGAGAGTGACTTTTCAGAGTCAGCATCACAATACATGAGGGCGATATCTATCTCGATATCATCTGCTGCACCTTGAAAGAACTGTGCATTTGAGAGAGGCTCTTTTGTATTCATATCTTCTACAAACTGTTTGATACCACCTTCAAAGTGGTAAACTTCTTTTGTACCATCTCTTTCATCCCTAAAGTCAATAGTGATCTTAGGGTTTAAGTAACAAAGCTCTTTGAAACGCTTCATTAAGATCTCTTTTTGGAAAGTGACTGATTCTGTAAAAATGCTGTCATCCGGCCAGAATTCTATTTTAGTACCGTGTTTTCTTGTACTGTCTCCAGATACAAGCGCAGCAGTAGGGATACCCTCTTGGAAGCTTTGCGTATGAATCTCTTTATCTTTGAATATCGTAAGATTTAGGTCTTTAGAAAGTGCATTTACAACAGAGACACCAACCCCGTGGAGACCTCCGGAAACTTTATAAGTGTCTTTGTCAAATTTTCCACCGGCATGAAGTACGGTCAGTACAACGGTCGCTGCAGATATTTTTTCGGTAGGGTGCTCTTTAACAGGAATACCACGACCGTTATCTTCTATGATCGCTGAACCCTCTTTTGTAAGCGTAACCTTAATGGTGTCACAATACCCTGCCATCGCTTCATCGATAGAGTTATCTACAACTTCGTAGACAAGGTGATGAAGCCCTTTAGTTGAAGTATCACCGATATACATACCAGGTCTTTTTCTTACCGCTTCAAGTCCTTTGAGGACCTTAATATTACTAGCACCATATTCTGCCATGAGATACTCCGTTATGTGGGGTTATATTGGTATATATTTTAGCTAAAAATAGCTTAGGAACGAGGGCAAACTTACAAGGAGTAGGGAGTAGAAAGGAAGTAGCAATAAGAAGTGTTTATCTGTGTACTATAGTAACATGTTTTAAGCAACCAGTTGCTTGAGCAAACTGCTGAAGTTGACACAGCGTCAGCGTAGAGGAAAGGCGCTTTGCTTCTGTCTCGTTCTGTTTATAACAACATTCCTGCTTGCTGTTTTTTGGTGCTTACGATGTCTATTTCATTAGGATCGATGAATTGTTTTTTCTCATAGGCATCAAGGGCATAACGGCCTATCATCGCAGCATTATCAGAACAGTATTCCAAAGGTGCGACATGGAGTGTTTTTTTAAACTCTTTGCAGAGGTTTTCATAAGCGTTTCGTAGGTATTTATTTGCTGAGGCACCACCAACAATGGCAAAGTCTTTTATAGGCTCTTTGGCAAAGATCTTTTTGCTTTTTTGAAGAAGGTGTAGTTTGACTGCTTTTTGAAAAGATGCAGAGAGGTCAGCTTTATCTTTTTCGCTCATGTTCTCTGCTCCGCCACAGGCTTCCACTTTGAGGCGGACGGCATTTTTTAGCCCAGAGAGAGAAAAAGCGATGAGTGGGGAATTTCGTAGTGGTATGGGTAGATCAAAACGGTCCTCATCACCCTTTAAAGCAAGTGCTTCTATAATCGGACCACCGGGGTAGCCTAAACCCATCATTTTGGCACATTTGTCAAAACTTTCTCCTACAGAGTCATCCATACTCGTCGCTAAGATCTCCATATGTTCAAAACTTTTGACCCGTATCACCTGTGTATGTCCACCTGAAATGAGAAGTACAAGCAGGGGCAGGGTAGACTCTTTTTCGATGAATAAAGAGTAAATATGACCCTTTAAATGATGTACAGGTATCAAAGGTATATCCAATAAGACAGCCAAAGTCTTTGCCATAGCAATACCCTCAAGAAGTGTGACTCCTAACCCAGGCTGATTTGTGACCGCTATGGCTTTTAGTTTATTAAAGTAGGGTTTTGTCTCTTCGAGTATTTTGGGCAGAGCTACAGCATGAAGTCTCGATGCCAGTTCCGGAACCACGCCGCC
Organism: uncultured Sulfurovum sp.; assembly: GCA_964492675.1. Classification (GTDB taxonomy): domain Bacteria; phylum Campylobacterota; class Campylobacteria; order Campylobacterales; family Sulfurovaceae; genus Sulfurovum. The sequence goes on along the minus strand of CAZBLM010000028.1, from coordinate 12,429 downwards.
ATAACAGGAGTGCTCTGCTTCTTGAGAGATCTTTTTATGGTAAATGACTTTTTTTGTGGCTATTTCTGTTATAGATATGGAGCTGTCATCACAAGAGCTTTCTATACTTAATATCATGATCTGTCCAATACAAGTTTTTCTATCAGTTCCCATTTCCCATATCCGGAATCATCATTGATATGTCCGGCATCTTTCAGGATAGTTAAAGGGATATCATAATGTGACGAGATCTCTTTCGCTTCTTCCATTTTAACCCATGGGTCATTGTCGGAGACTATCATTTGCACCTCTTTAGCATAGAGGTTTTGAGGTTTTTCACAAGGGAAAAATGTTTTGATGGTTGATTCTGTTGTGCTGAGACTTGGAGGTGAGACCATAAATAGTCTCTCAACAGCAGGTATCTCTTCCTGACAGAGCCAAAACCATAAAGTATTGGCCAGGGAGTGGCAAACAACAGTGTCTGGTTTAAACGATTCAAGGAGTATTTTGACCTGTTTGACCCATCTGTTCTTACTCGGAAAGTGACAGTTGTCAAGCAAAGGGAAAGAGACAGTACCATAGTTTTTGGCAATTTCAGAGGCAAGTTCCGCTTGCCAATGGGGAGCATCAGAGCCTCCCCAACCGTGTAAAACAAGTACTTTATCTTGTGTTTGCATAGGCTCGTACTTCTTTATCTACCGCTATGATCTCAGCGATATTTTTTGCTTTCACATCTTCAAATTTCTTATAGGCATCCAGTACCATCTCAGACATACCGAAAAATGAACATTTCTCTTTTTGAAATGCATTGATAGCCTCTTCATTAGCTGCATTCACAACGACACCTAAATGCGGGTTGTTCAAGATATGTTCCTTGATATTCCAAATAGGGTAACGTTCTGATTCTATAGGTAGAAACTCGAGTGCACCCATAGCAAGAAGATCTGTGGGTGGAAGTATCTCTTCTGTGACTTCCCCTTTGAGTGCAAAGGCGATAGGAAGCTTCATATCAACCCCTGCAAAATGTGCTGTAGTAGAGCCATCTTTAAACTCTGCAAGGGCATGGATGATAGATTTTTTTTCTATGATAGCATCAATGTTAGATGTGTTAAAGAGCCATTTTGCCTCAAGAAGTTCAAAGAGCTTATTGGTCATGGTCGCTGAGTCTATGGTGATCTTGTTCCCCATGGACCAGTTGGGATGCTTGATCGCATCTGAAAACTTTGCATCTTTCATTTTATCTAGATCCCAGTCTCTAAATGCACCACCCGAAGCGGTGATATAGAGTTTAGAAAGAGGACGTTCATTTAGTAAATACCAAAGCCCAAAATGTTCAGAGTCTATGACTGTAATGAGAGACATGTCTATGAATTCTCCTGCCACGACAAGAGACTCTTTATTTGCCAGAGCAACTCTTTTCCCAAGACTTGTAGCCTTAAGGGTAGGAGCCAGACCGGTATAGCCTACAAGGGCATTGACAACAGTTTGACTTGTAGACTCATCTATGAGTGTGAGTATGGCGTCACTTCCACAACGTACATTAGAATGATTGACCTTATGTCTGTCTGCTTCATTAGCAATGGCAACGACTTTTGGTTTATGTTCTTGTATCTGCTGATTAAGCAGGTCGATGTTCGAACCTGCTACAAGTGCTTCTATGGAGATGTTATAGCGTTTTGCGATGAGGAGGGTGTTAACTCCTATGGAGCCGGTTGAACCAAGTAGAACGATACTAGACATTGTTCTGCTTAAACGTGGCTAGACACGTGAGCTTGCTGCTGAAGTGAATATAGTGTTAACATAGTGAAATGGGCTTTGCTCATTGTTCGTCCCATTAAATTAATGCTCTAAGAGATATAACCATCATGGGTGCAGCAAAAAGATACCCGTCAATTCTGTCAAGGATACCGCCATGTCCAGGTAAGATATCGCCAGCATCTTTGACACCTGCCTCACGTTTAAGGTAAGATTCAAAAAGATCACCAAATACTGAGGCGATAGCTGTGACCACTGTGACAATAATTGCGATCCAGAGAGGTACAACATAAAGACCGACGTAGGTACCTACAGCAGTTGCAATGATGATACCCCCAAAGACTCCTTCAAGTGTCTTATTTGGACTTGTGTCAGAAAATTTTGTTTTACCTATAGCCTTACCTGTAAAGTACGCACCTGTGTCGGTAATGGCAACCGTGATGAGGAGCCATAACATCGCAGGTATACCAAAGTCTTTGTAAAGTATAAGAAAGAAAAATATGCCTGCAACAGGGTAGAGAAAAGGTAATATAAGACGTTTGTCAAAGTTGTGAAAATAGGCGAGTGAAGCAGCAAAAATGATCGCGATAAGGAAAAAGAGATCATCAGGACTAGGATAAATATATGCAATAAGCCACAGAAGAACAGCCCAGACATAAGCTGCAGATGAGCTTAGTTTAAAGAGTCTCATCGCTTCAAAAAATGCAAAGATATAGATAAGACCTAAAAATGCCCACATGACAAAGAAATTATCTACCCAGCCGATAAATCCTACCAGTGCGAGGAGACCTATGCCGGTAATGACACGTTGCTGAAAAGAGCTTAAGTTTTTCATGAGTTTATTTTCCTGGTTTTTTATAATGAACAATTATACCACGTCAACAGTTAAACTCTTATCTCTACACCTTCTTTGGTAACGCTTATCGTGTCATATTTGTTGTAAAGTACGCTTGAACCCTCTTGCACTTTAACAAATTTACGTTTGGTATAGTCGACCTCATAATCCCCGGGGCTTTTTACTGAAAAGTCTACACAGAGTTTAGCTGCTGCGCGTATGACAGAGTCAGGTAAGTTTTGTTTGTCTGTTTTGATGATGACATGGCTTGAACGTACATCACGGATGTGCATCCAAAGGTCATTGGCTTTGGCAATCTCCAATAGTTTTTGGTTTTCGTTTGCGTTTCGACCTACTAAAACCTTGTATCCTTCTATCCAGAATAGTTCACCTTCCCGGAGTTTCTCTTTTTTCCGTAGGAGTTTAGCACGTTTTGGGACCAAAAGTTCCAGTTCATAAGGTGTGTTTGCCTGTTCTAAAGCATAAAATATATTTTCATAAAATGCTTTTTTACTCTCAAGGTTCTCTTTTTCTATGTGTATGTTCTTGGCTTTGTTCTTCGCCCTTTTTGAGAGGTTGAAATAGTGGTCAGACATGCGATTTACTTTGATGTCTTTTGGAAGGCTAATGGTGATTTCATTGCCTTCAAAATCATAGGTTTTCAATTTTGTATCATAGGGTTTGATCTGGTAAAGATTTGCTAAGATAAGATTAGCTGTGTTCTTGTGTTCTAATGCCTGTGTATTTAATTTTTCTTCATCAGGAAGCTTACTTAGAAGCTGTTCAAATTTCTTTACTTTCTTTGCAGTAACAGACTGTTTTTGTTTTTTCATCTCTAAAAGTTTTTTACGCTGTATCTGTCTGTATTTTTCTTCTAGATAGGTATCAACATTAGTGATCTCCTGAGCTTCTTCAGTGCGTTCAAAAGAAGGAATAGAAAGTAGTTCCATCCCCGGACGGATCACACGAAAGGAGCTTTCGCTGTCTATGTGTCTCAGTGCTTCTATGATGACTTCATTATCATCTATGAGTATAGCATTGGTATTTTTTCCTGTAAATTCAAGCTGAAGGTAGATGATCTTGTCTTTATAGCTGCTTTTAGGAGCGATGGTAAAACGTAAGAGTCGGTCGTCATTTGGTACTTCTACACTGAGTAGTTTGGAGCCGCTTAGAAGTGAGTGCAAAAGGGTGTCAAAAGGAGCATTATAATCTTGTAATGGTCTTTGAGAGGGTGCTTTATAGATGAAACTATGACCCCTTATCATAGAGAAAAAATAACTCTCAGATTTGTCAAAAGTGATCTCTATGGTGTTATCTTCTATACGTCTGGCACGGGAGATAAAACTAAAGTCATTGATACGTTTGGCGATGGCTTTGAGTTCGTAAAGTTTCATTAAAAGGGTCTCCTTTTTAAGGAGTCAAGCCCCTTAAAAATTCCCCGCACTAAAGCTACACCCTTGGTGAGAGAATTAATTATATATGAATGAAATTCTAGCATAATTTTTTTTCGCTATAATTCGCATAATTATTATATATACATTTATATGCAAGGATAACCTTATGGCACAAACTATGACAGAAAAGATCTTTTCAGAGCATGCAGGGAAAGAAGTACATGCAGGAGAGATCGTAAGAGTAGATATCGATATGATCATCGGGAATGACATTACGACGCCTATCTCCATTAAAGCATTTGAGGATAGCGGTGTAGAGAAATTGGCAAGACCTGATAACTTTTGTATCGTGATGGATCATTATATTCCTGCAAAAGACATTGCTTCTGCAAATCAGGCGAAGATCTCTAGAGAGTTTGCTTACAAACATGATATGAAGTACTTCTTTGATGAAAAAGATATGGGTATTGAGCATGCTTTACTTCCTGAAAAAGGTCTTGTTATCCCTGGAGATGTGATCATCGGTGCAGACAGTCATACATGTACACATGGTGCCTTAGGTGCATTTTCAACAGGTATGGGATCTACAGACCTTTCATTTGCTATGATCACCGGTGGTAACTGGTTCAAAGTGCCTGAGACCATTAAAGTAGAGTTGACAGGTAAGCCTGGTAAACACATTTACGGTAAAGACATTATCTTGGAGCTTATCCGTCAGATCGGTGTGGATGGTGCGCTTTATAAAGCCATCGAATTCACTGGAGAAGCTATCCAGCATCTAGGTATGGCAGACAGATTCTCTATTGCAAATATGGTTATCGAAGCGGGTGCTAAAAATGGTATTTTTGCAGTGGATGATGTGACACTTGCATATCTTGAAGATAGAAAAGAAGTAAATGGCGGACTTAGAGCGGAACCTAAGATCCATGTTGCTGATGAAGATGCTAGCTATTGTCAAGTGATCACTATAGACACTGCAGCACTTTCCCCGGTCATTGCATATCCATTTTTACCGGAGAATGGTAAACCTGTTGAGACTGCCGTTGCAGATGACCTTAAGATCGATCAGGTCATGATAGGGTCTTGTACAAATGGACGTATCGAAGATCTTCGTATTGCTGCAGAGATCATGAAAGGGCATAGAGTGGCACGTCATACACGTATGATCGTCACACCTGCCACACAAAAGATCTTGCTTCAGGCACAGCATGAAGGTTTGATGGATATCCTTATCGAAGCGGGTGCAGTGGTATCCAATCCAACGTGTGGTGCTTGTCTTGGTGGATATATGGGAATTTTGGGTGATGGTGAGCGTTGTGTGGCAACTACAAACCGTAACTTTGTAGGTCGTATGGGTGCTAGAACCTCAGAGATCTACTTAGCAAACTCTGCTGTTGCTGCTGCTTCAGCGATCGCTGGTAAGATCGTTGACCCTAGAGATATCTAACCTTCTGTTTTGAAAAAGTCTAAGTTTACTCATCTCTTTCCACAGAAGAGTGAACAAGACCAACTTCCAACAAAGAGTGCTAAAAAAGCAGTTTTAGTACTTTTCTTACTCTTTTTAATTCTTTACATTCAGCATAAACCTTACGCTCAGAGTCTACATACTCCTTCAGGTTTTTTGGAACACATTTTTGTGCTTTATCAATTTATTATCACCCAAACTTTGGGTATCGTGCATGAAGGTGGACATGGAGTGTGTTATATCCTGCCTTGTCCACAGTTTATGATGGTGAGTATGGGGACACTCTTTCAATGGTTCTTCCCGCTTGGTATTGCATACTATTATAAGAGAAGAGGTAACACAACGGCCTTCCTTGTGGGCTTGTTTATCTTGGGTATCTCTATGGATCATACAGCCTGGTATATGTCCACAGCCCATGAAGGAGCCATACTCCCTGCACATAAATCATTTTTAGGTGTAGATGCTTTACATGATTTTCATTATATTTTCAGTGCATTGGGTGTGTTGTCTTATGAGTCATTTATTTCAGGATTGACAAGAGTGATGGCATATCTTTTAATGGTAGGTTCTGTGATAGGGATGTTTTTTGATGCCTTTTCAAATAGGCATGAAAAGGAATAGTAGAGTATTAAAACCCACTATTGGGATCAAATCCAAATCCTCCACCGCCGAAGTCAGGTGTTCCAAAACTCTGTTGTGAAAAGGCAGGGTCTTCGTGCCCAAATTGTACAGACGTACCACGTAACATGGTGATATCCATTTTAGGATCTATACCTTTTGGACAAGCTATCGTACACTCTCCACATAAAGTACAATCCCATACGCCATTGGCTTGAATGTTATCTATGATAGTTTTGGCATCACTTTCACGTTTATCAGAGCTATAACGGTATGCACGAGTGAGAGCAAAAGGTCCTAAAAAATCCGGGTTGATTGCATAGACTGGACAGGCTGAGTAACATGAGTCGCAAAGTATACAGTCTGTTTGCGTTTCACTTAGTTTTTCATCACTGTGTGTGAGTGAAGCTTCTTGTGAGTTGTGTAGCCAAGCTGTACTTTTAGAGAGTGTCTCTTTTGCTTTGTGTTTGTCAACCTTGAGGTCACGCAGAACAGGATGATACTGAAGCGGCTCTATAATATCTCCAGGCTTTACTTTATAGGCACAGGCAAGCTCTTCTTTGCCATTCACACGTACGGCGCACGTACCACACACTGAGGCACGACAGCCAGCTGAAAATGTAAGTGTGGCATCTTGAGTCTCTTTAATGTAGGTCAAGGCATTTAAAAGAGGAATCTCTCCTGCAGGTAATGTATAGAGTTGATGGGTACTGGTCTCAGAGCGAAGAATTTTTACTTGCATGTTTCATCCTTGTCCCACTGGAGTACAATATGTTTTTTCAGTGTTTCATTCTCGCTGTCAAATCCAACTTTGTAATGAGCACCACGGCTTTCATCTCTTGCAATAGCTGCAGAGATGATAATGGGTGCCAGAAGCAGTGCATTTTGAAACTCTAAAAATTCGATGAGGTTCTGGTTGTTCTCCCGGCTTTTATCTGCAATACCCATCTCTTTTTGGGTGACCTGCATAGCAATCACTTCGTTTAGCGCGTCATGGAGTTGATCATTTTCTCTGACGATACCGACCTTTTCATAAAAAAGATCTCCTAGCATCTCTCTGTAGGGATAAAAATTAACATTCACTTCTTGTGATAAAAGTGTCTCTATATCTACAGCATCTTTTTGTTGCTGTGTATCATCAGCAGGTTCTGCACTTGCATCAACAGCATGTTTGTATGCATTCTCTCCTGCAAGTTTTCCAAAAGTTGTAATTTCAAGCAGAGAGTTTCCTCCAAGACGGTTGGCACCGTGTACTTTGGCATTGGAACATTCACCTACGGCAAAGCAGCCTTTGATACCATTGACTTCCAGCGCATCATCCACATCTATGCCTCCCATCGTGTAGTGTGCGACAGGTTTGACAGGGATGAGGTCTGTGGCAGGATCGACATGTTCATGCATTTTACAGAGTTCAACCTCCTGAGGCAGAAGTTCCATGAGTTTCTCTTCTCCTAGATGACGGACATCCAAAAAAACCCGTTGATCCTCTTTTATCTGACTGAAGATAGCCCGGGCTACTTCATCTCGGGGTTTAAGTTCATCCACAAAACGTTTTCCTGATTCATTGACCAGATACCCGCCTTCTCCTCTAGCACTCTCAGAGATGAGAATACAGGAGTGTTTGAGTGCAGTGGGGTGAAATTGTATGAACTCCATGTCAGAGACTGCCCCACCTGCACGAAGTACGGCAGCCACACCATCACCGGTGGAACCGTAAGCATTGGTTGTATATCCATGATAAAGACTTCCGTATCCACCGGTTGCCATAATGACAGATTTGGCATTGATCTGTTTGATCTCTCCTGTACGGATATCTAAAAAAGTGGCACCTTTTACTGCATCACCTTGGGTGATGAGATTAAGCAGATAGTGCTCATCTAAAAAGTCTATCTCTTCTTTTAGACAGGTATCATAAAGGGTATGGAGTATTTTGAGCCCTGTATAGTCCTGGGCATAACATGCACGTTTGGCTGAGGCACCACCCATTTGTCTTTGTGCGACAGTTCTTATGCCGGATTTGTCATTGTCCAAACGAGAAAAGGGTACACCGATACTCTCTAGCCATTCTATGGTCTTGGGTGCATCTGCACACATTTGACGTACCATATCTTCATCACAGAGTCCGTGGGCTGACTTAATAGTATCTGCGATATGTGAAGCCACTTCATCTTCCCCAACATTTCCAAGTGCAGCGTTCATACCACCTTGTGCCATAGAGGTTTGAGAGTTGGTTGGATAAGCTTTTCCGACCACAAGTACAGAAGCGCCTGCCTCTTGAGCCGAAAGTGCAGAGGTCAATCCTGCTCCGCCACTCCCTATAATAAGTACATCAACCATTAAGTATCCTCATTGTCATTTTCTAAAAATGTCTCTATGTTTTTTACGATACCTTCAAGAAGCTTTTTTCTGGCTTCCATACTTGTCCAGGCAATATGAGGAGTGATAAGAAGTCTCTCCTTATGTTTGACTTCATTGAGTCTGTTATTGAAAGGGATAGGTTCTTTCTCAAGTACATCCAGTCCTGCATATATTTCACGTCTGTCAAGCTCAAATGCCAAGTCTGTTTCATTGATGATCCCTCCGCGTCCAAGATTCAATAAAATGGCATTATTTTTTAGGTACGGCAGGTTGTTTTCATTAATGAGACCATAGGTATCATCATTCAGGGGTGCATGGATAGAGATGATATCGCAATCTCTTAAAATGAATTCTAAACTTTGATGTGGGTAAGCATGGTTCAGGTTTTGTCCGGAGGTGGAAAAGTAGCTTACCTCTGCGCCAAAGGCAGTGGCGATCTTAGCTACTTCCTGACCGATGGTACCCATACCGATGATACCCCATTTCTTCCCGGATATTTCATAAAATGGTTGACTGACATCTGTAAAAAGTCCAGAGTCAGTCCATGCAAAACTTTTGACAGCATGGTCATAATATGCCATTTTTTCAAGTAGGTAAAGTGCCATGGAAAAGGTATGCTGGACTACAGATTTGGTAGAGTATCCTGCTACATTTTTTACAGAGATACCTTTGTATTTCGCTGCTTCAAGGTCTACATTGTTCATGCCGGTTGCAGCGATACAAATGAGTTTCAGTCTAGGTGTCTCTTCCATCATATTGCTGCTTATCACTACCTTGTTGGTGATGACAATATCTGCGATCTGAATACGTTCGAGGGTTTCTTCTGGTAGCGTGTTCTGATACACAGTCAGAGTACCAAAAGTATCTAATGCAGAGATATCAAGATCTTCTCCCAATGTCTGTGCATCAAGTAATACGATATGCATCTTATCTCCTTAATGGTCAGGTGTTGTTTTGTTATCATCACACGCAACTTCTTCTACGATGCTAAGTGCACAACCACCATCTTCACCACCTGCACTTAAAAAATCAGAGGAGAGACCGATGGAAGCACTTTGTGTAGATACCGGAATGTTATCTGTACGTATCTCTACTTTTGTTTCCGGTGCTTTTTTTGCTTCAAAATATGCGATGATCTTTTTATCACCTTTGAGCAAAGTGATACCAGATTTTTCTTTCATGATAAGTACAGGGATACTTTTAATATCAACAAACTTCAAGAATCCTCTGGCATTGATTTCTTTGGTTGAGATAGGGGTATAGTTGATATTGTTGTCTTTAAAGTAAGTTTTTACTTTTATACAATGAGGACAAGTCTCTGATTGTATCAGATAGTTTCCAGGAGTTGTAACATAGGCTTTGTTTTTAGGGATCGCAAGGGTATTGAGTGCGATATAAATTGCCAATACGGAAGCTAAAAGAATAAAAAAGTTTTTTAAATGACTAAATAATGCAATGATCAATAAAGAAGAAAAGATACCTAAACAGAAGAGACATGGCTCGGGATTTACGAGAAATTGATATCCAAGAATAGTCGCTTCAAAGATAATAGCAGCGTATAATACCATCAAATAGAGTGTTTCATAAACTTTACTTTTGATAGAACGTGCCCCCAAAATGACAAGTGCAAAGACACCGGCCAATCCAAAGTAGTGTAGATAAATACTGTCAAACTTTAAAAGCTCACCTGCAAGTTTACAACCTACGTCTCCACATAAGGAACTGTTTTGTAATTTTAGGTAAGTCTCTACAGCTATATATCCAAGTAGTATAAATGGTAAAAAAACTCTGGCAAAAAAACGCATAGTATGACCTTTCTTATTTATCTTTTATTTGTTCTACTATCTGTGTGGCACGTGTTTTTGCCGCATCTACTTCATCAAGTACAAGACTTACTGCCATACGACGACCTACATGGCTTTCAGGTTTACCAAATACCCTTACAAAAGAGTCTTTGGTAAATGCAGAGTCAGGTACTTCAAGTAGAGGAGCATGACTCTCATTTTTTGCCTTGTATGCACCACAGGCACCCGACCCATAAGTTGTGTATTCTAGTGGTAAGCCAAGCACAGCTCTTACATGCAGTGCAAACTGGCTTTGGCTTTGGGTGATGAGTGTGACCATACCTGTATCATGTGGACGAGGACTAAGTTCTGAAAAATACACTTCTTCATCTTTTACAAAGAATTCTACACCGAAGATACCGCGACCACCCAGACCATCTGTGACAGCCTTTGCGATATCTTTTGCTTTTTGAAGAGCAGCATCGCTCATAGGCATTGGTTGCCAAGAGAGTATGAAGTCTCCGTCTTTTTGTACATGACCGATAGCATCACAGAAAGTTGTACCTGTTTCGTTACGTACAGTAAGCAGAGTGATCTCATAGTCAAAAGGTACAAACTCTTCTACAATGAGTTCACTCGCGTCACCTCTTGCTTCTTTGGCGATCTCCCAAGATCTTTCTATGTCACCTGCTGTTTTTGCAATGCTTTGTCCATGACCGGAACTTGACATCACCGGTTTAATGACACAAGGAAAACCGATACGCTCACCAGCAGCTTTAAGTCCATCAAGTGTTGTAACAAATTCAAATTCTGATGTTTTAAGTCCTAACTCTTGGGCAGCAAAAACACGGATGTTCTTACGGTTCATGGTTTTGTTCACAGCTTCTGCATTCGGGATAACATGAAAACCTCTTTTCTCAGCTTCAAAAAGAGCAGAGATGGAGATAGCCTCTACTTCAGGTAAAATGTAGCTTGGCTGCTCTTTTTCTATGAGTTCGAGTACTGCAGTCTCATCCTTCATGTCTATAGCGTATGAACGGTTCGCAACCAAGTGTGCGGGAGCATTTTCATATTTGTCTACAGCGACAACCTCGATACCAAGTCTTTGTGCTTCAATAGCTACTTCTTTACCAAGTTCACCAGAACCAAGTAGCATGATCTTGATAGCATCTTTTTGTAGGGTTGTTGTAAATGTCATAGGGGTAACCTTTGGAAAATAAATTAGTATTATTTTAGCGAAAAGTTAGATAAGTTGTATTGAGTTAGTTGAAAATTAGTGAGGTTTTATGGAAAATAAAGATTGAGAGACAGAGCATAAGCTCTGTCTTAGACGTATTACAGTCTAGACTCGTATCTTCTAAGCATGAAAAGTTTTTTAAGGATCTTCTTGCGAGTTGCAATCTTCTCTTTTTTGTTCTTCTCAGTTTGAGTTTCAAAGTGTTGTCTAGCTCTTGCTTCAGTAACGATTAGGTTTCTGTCACATTGTCTTTTAAACTTTCTGTACGCGTCATCAAATGAATCGCGTGATGTTAAAGTAATTCCTGGCATCGAAAAGCACCCCCTTCCTATTGAAAATTTTCAAACGATCAGTGTTTGAACGGCAATAAAGTGAAGAATTATAGCCAAAGTATTTTAATTTGTGATAAAATAGTCATAAGTACGTTTTATCAAGATATGGAGTTCAGTATGCAAAAAGTGTTTGAAGAGTGTTATGCGTTAGATAAAAAGTGTTATGAAGAGTATGGACTGACTGAAGATATACTGATGGAGCATGCAGCTTCAGGTATGGCAAATTATATACGTGGAAAATTCAAAGCAGGTTCTTCTGTACTTATCGTTTCGGGGAAAGGGAACAATGGAGCTGATGGAATTGTTTTAGCACGGCAGCTTCATGGTGATTATGATATCACACTCTCTATACCTTTTGGTGTAAAATCTGATATGGCATGTTTGCAATTAGAGAGAGCTACACGTTTGGGCATAAAGTTACTAGATGAACTTATGGAGGCAGATGTGATAGTAGATGCACTTTTTGGTGCAGGACTCAATAAAGCGTTAAATGAAGAAACCGTGCATATTATCCAGCAAATGAACAGTTTTAAAGGGCATAAGATCGCATGTGATGTCCCTACAGGTGTGAGTACAAAAGGGCTTATGCCTGTGGCTTTTATGGCAGATGTTACATTCACCATGGGTGCGCGAAAAGAAGCACTCTATCTGGATGACAATAAAGATGCGGTA
>CAZBLM010000027.1:6219-31970 GCA_964492675.1 uncultured Sulfurovum sp. | reverse complement strand
TGGATATTATAGCTTAAAAGCCATATTTTATTTTTGCATAAACAGAACGACCTTCAGTGGCATAACCATAAGTTGATTCGTACTCTTTATCGAAGATATTTTTAGCATGAATGGAAACATCGATATCATCCATGATTTTTGTACCAAAGCTAAGATTCCATAAAGTGTAATTTCCTGTACTTTTTTCAAACTCTTCTCTATCTCCAATATATTGTGTAGTGATACCAAAATGTGTATTATCGTTTATATATTTATCTAGAGAGATGTTAAAATTATTTTTGGCGCGTTTATCTAGATTTTTTCCACTTTCATCTTCATAGTTAAATAGATGTGTATAGTTGAGTGACAAGTGAATATCCAAATCTAAAAAAGAATGTGAAGTTATAAGTTCAATTCCATCTGCTTTTTCTTCACCTATATTGTTTATATAACCACTTGGAGCAGGGTATACACCTCTATAACCTAATTTGTTGGTAATGACATTTGAAAAGTATGTAAGTCCTAATTTTTTATAATTAATAGAGATATCATAACCTTTTGTGGTATCTGGACTGAGAGTTTGTCCTAAACGTGCATTTGCTACTTGATATGAGTTTGGAGCATCAGTTGCTTTATAGTAGTTAACGCTAGTAGTCAGGTCATCTATGTTTTCATGAAAGTGTTTAAACCCGATCTTATAAGAGACTTGATTGTCAAACTTGTCAAAAAAATCTTTTCGGATGCTCCCTTCTAATAATGTTTTACCCCCTGTAATACCGTCAAGCTTATGATTTAGGCTTAAGAAAATGGCTTTATCATCAAATATATTTGTTGTGGGAGTAAATGTATTAAATTGGTATTCACCTTCCATTTCTTTAGACTCTATACCCAAAACAATATTTGTGAGCTTATATCTATAGTTATTGATCCATGAAAACTCTTTTTGTTTAGCATTGTATTGGATAAAAGCATCTCCATAAGAAGAGTCACTAGTATCTAATCTATCTGATTCGCTTTGTGCAACCTTCACAATACTTTTGTAATTTTCTGTGGTATAGATATAGTTTATTATGATATCTTTTTGTTTTGTATCTATGTTTGCAACAGGATCACTGGACCCAAGAACTGAATATGTTCCATCATACTCAGTATTTGAATCGATATAATTATAGTTAAACGTAACTCTGTGATTATTATTGAAATTATAACCTAACTTGAAGTTTACGGATGTATTTTTATATCCGTCTTCTTCCGAATTTTTTGGAAGTGTAGAACTAAAACCTTCTGTTTCTAATTTGGAGGCACTAAGTAAAGCATCAAATTCCTCATTTTTATAAGATAGACTGGATGTTATTTTTTTAGTGTTATAAGAACCATATGAAATACCAATATTTCCATGTAGTCCATCTTTTGCTTCTTTTGTGATGATGTTTATGACACCGGAACTTGCATCTGCACCCCAAATACTGCTCGCTCCACCTTTAATAACTTCAATCTGCTCGATATTATCAAGAGAGATATGTTCAAAGAAAGCTTGACCATCTGTAGAACTGGGGTTATTGAGCGTGATACCATCAAGAAGTACAAGAATTTTTTCTGTCTTCATTCCTCTCATAAATATACTTGTAACTTTGCCTAGACCACCATTGTTAGTAACAGTGATACCTGCAGAATGGCTAAGTGCTTCAGCAATCGTTAAATATCCATTTTCTTCTATCTCTTCTGAAGTGATGATCAACACATTTGAAGTTGTGTTATTAAGAGATTGTGTTGTTTTATTCGCTGATACGATTGTGATGTCTTCAAGTTCAATATTCGCTTGAACATATGTAGTTAAGATCAGTGTAGCCGTAATGAGGCTGAGTGTTTTGTGTGTCATGTATTGTATTTCCATATATATAGTGTATAGGGTCGATGCAATCGACCAAAATAATGTTGTGTGTTGTGAATGTGCGGTCGATTGTATCGACCCTAAGAATTATGCAGTTAATGTAGGTGGAGCGGTTTTTTGTGGTAATAACGAGAAGGCAAGTTTATGGTACTGATAATTGCTGTCTAAACGACTCAACTTATGCAGGGTTGAGTACATCGCTATGACTGCTAAGGAAAAGTACTGTTTAGTATGACCACGTAAATATTTCTTCATAGCGGAATTGTACCCAAATAAATTTATATAACTCAGAATTAGCCACACCCATTGTATTCAATAGCATTTTATAAAATCATCATCGAACATTAGTTCGCCCCAAATTTTACAAAGCACTCTTAAACACAAGCGATGTAGCTACTTCAAGATTTCTATAAACTTCTTTGGGTAACCCCTTTATTAAATTAAACAAAGTATAATTGCTTTAATTATTTACAGGAGTATTTTATGAGCATTAACACAGTAGAAGATTTTAAAGCATTGGTAGCAGAAGTTACTTCACAAGCAGGGTATAAAGAGCCTATGGCATTTGGTATCGCTAGAGTTGACCGTGGTCAGAAGAATGCAGAAAAAGTACTTCAGGCAAATTTTGGACTCATTAACTGGAATGAAAACTTTGGTTCAGCAGCAGTATTTGTGAAAGCACTTGCAGATGCTAAATGTGTAGTTGACTTTTCAGGTTCAGAGTTTGTAGCTACGATCAATGAAAATTTTGTAGCCAATGCACTTGCATCATTTGCACCATTTGTATCTGAAGCAACTGGTGATGCACACAAAAACATTCAAGTAATTAAAGCACTTGCAAATATGCAAGATATTGGAAAGAACTTTAGAATCGTATTTTTATTTGAAGATGCAAATCCGGCATCTGTTGAAGCAGTATACTTAAAACTCTACGCACTGTCTCAATCTAAAGCAGCTCTTAGAGGTGTGAATCTTAATGGTGCATTCGGAGTACTTTCTAACGTTGCATGGGTTGGTAATGTACCTTATGAACTTGAGTACCTTAGAGAAAATGAGATTGAGATGAAGTTAAACGGAACATACCCGCATATCGATTCTGTAGATAAGTTCCCAAGATACTTACAGCATGTAATTCCTGCGGATAATACAAGAATCCTTGAGGCTTCCAAAGTACGTATGGGTGCACAACTAGCTGCTGGAACAACAGTAATGCCAGGTGCTTCATACATCAACTTTAATGCAGGAACACTCGGTCCTGTGATGGTTGAAGGGCGTATCTCTTCATCTGCCATCGTTGGAAGCGGTTCTGATGTTGGTGGGGGAGCAAGTATTTTAGGTGTACTTTCAGGAACAGACGGTAACCCTATCAGTATTGGTGAAAATACACTTCTTGGTGCGAACTCAACGTGTGGTATTCCTCTAGGTGATGCATGTATCATCGACGGTGGTGTAGCTATATTTGCAGGTACAAAAGTAAAAGTACATCCAGATGAACTTGCTAAGGTACTAGAAGCAAACCCAGGTGCAAATCTTGAGTCTAAAACAACATTTAGAGCGGATGAGTTCCAGGGGCTTAATGGGCTTCACTTTAGACAAGACTCTACTACGGGTGAGATTATCGTAAGAAGAAGTACTAGAGAAGTTGTTTTAAATGAGGATTTACATTAATATCTAATGGGTGTATTTGTTTATTAGGTTACCTTTTAAATTAATTGTGGCGTTGTTTCTCTCTTCATTTTTTTTAGAAAAAAACGAAGCAAAAAAAGCGTCGTGGCTCTCGAATCGCTAGATTTTCTGGCACTAAATGCCGATGCAACCCGTCGCTAAAGCGTAAGTGGTGTGCAAGGGCGTTCGCCACGACAGGAGCACACTTCGTGTGATTAAATAAGGATTCTGGGATGCGTGTAGATAAGTGGTTGTCAGCTGTGAATGTGGTGAAGCGTCGTACTATTGCTACGGATATGTTAAAGTCCGGTGTTGTATTTGTAAATGATATGAAAGCCAAAGCTTCAAAAGATCTGAAGATCGGTGATAAAGTAACCATAGAGTATCTTAAGGGTGCAAAGCATTACGAAGTACTTCAAATACCTACAACCAAAACAATTCCCAAGTCTCAAAAAGAAGAGTATGTTAAGGAACTTTAGATGAATAATAAAGCACAATTTGAAAAACTGTTTAACAATGAAATGAGTACAGAAGAGGCACGTTCTTTTTTAGTAGACCTTTATGAAAAAGGTGAGACTTCTGAAGATATCGCAGCTGCAGCTTCAGTGATGCGTGAACACTCCATAAAACTTAATCTTTCAGATGAATTGCTTGAAAATGCTATAGACATTGTAGGTACGGGTGGAGATAAAAGTGGAAGTTTTAACATCTCTACAACCGTTTCTCTCCTTTTAGCTTCTATGGGTTGTGTAGTGGCTAAACACGGTAATAGAAGCATTACTTCAAACTCCGGTTCCACGGATGTTCTTGAAGCATTGGGCATTAACCTTGATCTTAGTATAGAAAATAAGATCAAAATGCTTGTAGAGACAGGATTTTGCTTTTTCCCTGCAACAGACCATCATCCTGCGATGAAACATATTATGCCTATACGTAAGTCCATTGAACATAGAACGATTTTTAACATTTTGGGACCTTTGACAAACCCTGCCGGTGCAAAGAAGTATCTGCTTGGTGTGTTTGACCCTTCTTTCATTCGACGTATGGCAGATGCCTTGGTAGAATTGGGTGCAAAAAGAGCCTATGTAGTAAGTTCTTACGATGGTATGGATGAGATAGGTATTTCAGGAAAAAGTGCTTACGCTTTTGTTGAAGACGGTAGTGTGACTGAGGGTGAGATAAATCCTGAAGATTATGGCTTTGCACTTGTACCGAAAGAAGATATATTGGGTGGAGATGCTGCATTTAATGCTCAGATAACAAGAGATATACTTGCTGGTAAAGAGCAGGGAGCAAAAAGAGACATTGTTATACTCAATGCGGCTTTTGCTCTTTTTGCAAATGGCGAAGTAGAAAATATAGATGAAGCAATAGTGAAAATAAAAGTACAGTTAGAGAGTGGTAAAGCACTTGAACATTTGAATAAAATGGCTGAAATTTCACATAAGTTAGCGTAAATATTAATGAAAGAGATCAGAGCATCATTGGATGAATTAGAGAAGGTTGTAGGCTATCTAAATGATATACTTCCTTCAAATGCCATTGTATTTTTGCGTGGAGACCTTGCGGCAGGAAAAACAACACTGACACAAGCTATAGCTAAGGCTAAAGGTATAGTGAATGAAGTTACTTCTCCTACATTTTCTTTGCAACAGTGTTATTTGGGCGAGGATGGTGTGAACCTGTATCATTATGACCTCTATCGTTTAGATCATGATGAGTTTATGCAGCTAGGACTTTTTGAAGAGTTTGAAAAAGAGGGTTGGCATATGGTAGAGTGGGGTTCAGATGAACTTAAAGCCTTTTTAGAGGGTGTAGGGTATAATGTTTCCATCATAAAGATAGAACCTGATGGTGATAATGCCAGAAGATATAGGATAACACATTAATGCATACACTAGTTGCTAAAAGTCTTGCTAAAACGATCAAGAAAACAAAGATCGTACATGATATATCACTGACTGTAAAATCCAAAGAGATCGTAGGATTGTTAGGACCAAATGGAGCAGGAAAAACGACCTCTTTTTATATGGTTTGTGGATTGACCTCTGCAACAGATGGAGAAGTTTTTTTAGATGGGGATAATATCACCAAACTACCTTTAAGTACTCGCGCACAGATGGGTATAGGATACTTACCCCAGGAATCGAGTATATTTAAAGACCTTACAGTAGAAGAAAATCTTCTCATTGCTGCAGAAGCACTTAATTTGGATGAGGAAGCAATCGGACCTCGTATAGAGAAGTTACTTGAGATATTTAACATCGAACCAATACGTTCTCGTCAAGGAATACGTTTGAGTGGGGGTGAGAGAAGAAGGGTAGAAATAGCAAGAGCATTGGTAGGTGAGCCAAAATTTTTACTTCTTGATGAACCATTTGCAGGTGTAGACCCTATAGCTGTGATCGATATACAAAATATTATTAAACAGCTTGTAGAACTTGATATGGGTATACTCATCACCGACCACAATGTGCGTGAAACGTTAGATATTTGTGATAGAGCTTATGTGATGAGGTCTGGCGAAATGTTGGCTTCTGGTAGCAGTGATGAGATAGCTAATGATGAAAATGTACGTAAATATTATTTGGGTGAACACTTTACATTTTGACATTATCGGAAGTTAAAATTCTTTTAGACAAAGAAGTTCAAACAAGAAATAATGGATTTGAACTCTCCCCTGACAAACCCGATCCACTTTTAATTGCTAAAACATATAATGATGAAAGTATAGCTTTGATCTGTGCACTTTTTGCCTATGGTAATGCAGGGCAGATCGTAAAGTTTTTGGAATCATTAGACTTCACTTTACTTGAAAGCAGTGATGAAAAAATCATGAGATCTCTCTCTTCTCATTATTATCGTTTTCAAAAACCTGAAGATGTAGCGGCACTTTTTATAACATTGAAACGATTAAAAGAGAGGGGAAGTATAGAGAATATTTTTTATGAAGGATACAAAAAAGAAGAAAATATTTTAGATGGACTGTGGTATTTCATTGAGACTTTGAAGTCTATCTATCCCAGAGAGAGTTACGGGTATAATTTTCTGGTAGGATCCGTACCAAAGAATATAAATGCAGCAGGAACTTATAAACGTTATCTGATGTTTTTACGTTGGATGGTACGTTCTGACAGCATAGATATGGGGCTCTGGTCAAAGATAGATAAAAAAGATCTACTCATGCCTTTAGATACCCATACTTTTAATGTATCCCGTAAATTTAAGTTGTTAAAACGAAAGTCTTGTGATATGAAAGCAAGTGTTGAATTAACGAAAAGATTGGCTACTTTTGACAAAGAAGATCCGATTAAATATGATTTTGCACTTTATAGACTAGGACAGGAAAAATTGGTATAAACTATGAGAATTAAAGGTCGAAAACGGTATAATCCCGCAATAATTAACTAAAGAGGATGTTTTATGGAAGGTGTATTTACTTACCTAGGCGTTATTTTCGGACACGGGCAGATGTTGTTCGTATCACACTTGATCGTAGTAGCGATCATCGTACTGCTTATCGCAAAAGTGGCAACAAAAAGTCTTAGAGCAGTACCAACTGGTACACAGAATGTTATGGAAGGGTATGTTGGCGGTGTAATTGCTATGGGTACTGATGTTTTAGGTGAAGAAAATGCTAGAAAATATCTTCCACTCATTGCAACATTGGGTATGTTTATTTTTGTATCGAATGTCATTGGTATTATCCCTGGATTTGAATCTCCGACATCAAACATTAACATTACTTTGACTTTGGCAAGTATTGTATTCTTTTACTACAACTATGAAGGTATTAAAAAGAATGGTGTAGTAAAGTATTTTGCACACTTTATGGGTCCTGTAAAATTACTTGCACCACTTATGTTCCCAATTGAGATAGTGTCTCATATTTCAAGAATTATCTCTCTTAGCTTCCGTTTGTTTGGTAGTATTAGAGGGGATGATATGTTCTTATGGGTACTTTTAATGTTAACACCTTGGTTGTTACCACTTCCGGCATTTTTCCTATTGACAGTAATGGGTGTACTTCAGACATTTGTATTTATGATATTGACATATGTATATCTTGCAGGTGCTGTTGCAATGGAAGATGATCACTAAGATCATTTAATATTTGATTATGAGACTGAAAGACAGACCTTTAAGTTTTGTAGTCAATTTTCTCTTAGGCGTAGCGTGGGCAGCGGCCTTGCTGGGTGCTATTACTTCATTTTTATCTTTTTATCAAGACAGTTTCATTTTTGCTTTTATCTCTGCTTTTATCGGTGTATTACCCGGCATGGTAGCTATACTTTTAATTGAGCACTTTATCACTTCAAAAGAGAAACATATTGAACTACAAAAACAGACAGAACTTCTAAAACAATTACTTAAAGAAAAAGAGACCCATACGCCTGCATGATCTCTTACGCGATTACTGATCCTTCTACTTTAGACCTTCTAAATATCGAACCAGATATGAAAAAAATTTCAGATAAAAAAGCAAATATGATAGTCTATAGAGATAAAGAGCACGAGATCTGTACCTATGATGCACAAAAGTTTTTAGATGAAGCAAAGAAATATAACTTTGATAAAGTTCTTTTACATACGGATATGGCACTTGCAAATAAATTAGAAGCAGATGGTGTGCACTTGACTTCAAAACAGTTTAAAGAGATAGAAGTGGCTAAAAATAAAGGACTTTTTGTAATTGTCAGTACACATAGTATAGATGAGGTGAAGAAAGCAGAAAAGTTAGGTGCAGACATGGTAACCTACAGTCCTATTTTTGAATCACCCGGTAAAGGGGAGCCTGTTGGATTGCGTATGTTAAATGAAGTGACTAATGCCGTAGATATACCGGTGATTGCCTTAGGAGGTATAGTGAGTGATGATCAGGTAGAGGCATGTCAAATGTCAGGAGCGAGTGGTTTCGCTTCTATACGTTATTTCGCTTAAGTTTTTATTTCTGAAAGTAGGATAAACTCCTTTATAGTAGCAAATTGATATAATAACTCTAATTATTTCACAAGGAAAAACCTTATGTTTGAAACCGTCATCGGTCTTGAAGTTCACGTTCAACTTAATACAAAAACAAAACTTTTTTGTTCATGTCCTACCTCTTTTGCAGAACACCAAAATAAAAATACTTGTCCTACATGTCTGGCACTTCCCGGGGCACTTCCGGTTGTCAATGAAGAAGCAGCAGTTAAAGCAATGAGACTGGGGTATGCAATAAATGGAAATGTAAATCATACTTCGTATTTTGACAGAAAGTCGTACTTTTATCCTGACAGTCCTTCAGCATATCAGATCACTCAGCTTACAAAAGCTATCGTACAAAAAGGTGAAGTGATGATTGACCTGCCAGATGGTACACAAAAACGTATAGGTATGACACAGGCACACCTTGAAGCAGATGCCGGCAAAAATATGCATGAGGGTAACCACTCTAAAGTAGACTTGAATCGTGCAGGAACACCATTGCTTGAGATAGTATCTGACCCGGATATGCGATCTTCAGATGAAGCAGTTGCTTACCTGAAAAAACTACACTCAACAGTACGTTATCTGGACATCTCTGATGCGAATATGCAAGAGGGATCTTTTAGATGTGATGTGAACGTTTCGATTAGACCTAAAGGGCAGGAAGTATTTGGTACAAGAGTAGAGATAAAGAACATAAACTCATTTAAATTTGTTGCAGCAGCTATTGCATATGAGGTTCAACGACAAACAGAAGCTTATGAAGATGGTGTCTATGAAGATGAAGTATATCAGGAGACACGTCTTTGGAATGTAGATGAAGGTGTGACAAAGTCTATGAGAGGAAAAGAAGAAGCGGCTGATTACCGTTATTTTCCAGATCCAGATCTTCGACCGCTCATCGTGACAGACGAGATGGTAGAGAAAGCAAAGGTGATGCCTGAACTACCAGATGCTAAAGTGAAGCGGTATGTTGAAGAGCTTGGGATGAAACGTTATGATGCACTTGTGATTACTTCAGAGAAAGAGATGGCATCCTATTTTGAAGAGATGTTAGAGCAAGGCGCTGTTGCAAAAACAGCAGTAACATGGTTGACTTCTGAACTTTTGGGACGCTTGAATAAAGCAGGATTGACTATAGACAACACTCCTGTAGATGCTAAAACACTTGGGGAGCTCGTTGCAAAGATCTCTGACAGTACGATCTCAGGGAAAGGTGCTAAAGAGATACTGGACCATATGATGGAAAATGAGAGTCGTGATATTGATGCGCTTATAGATGAACTTGGTCTTGCACAAGTAAGCGATGATGGCGCTATCTTAACGATCATTGATGAGATATTGGCTGCGAACCAAGATAAAGTAGAGCAGTATAAGTCCGGGAAAGACAAACTCTTTGGTTTCTTTGTTGGACAGACCATGAAAGCAAGTAAAGGGGCTGCAAACCCTGCTAAAGTAAATGAATTATTGAAAGAGCGTTTAGGTTAAGAACTTATGATGTGGGCATTCTGTCCCACGTTAAGTATTAGGAGGAAGTGAATGCACAACTTTATACTAAAACTCTCCGAAACGATAGACAAGTCAGTTAAGTATCAAAAAATAAAGTCATTTTTCCGTTCACTTCTAGAAGATGTGAACTATCCTTATAAAAGATATTTTGATGCTTTCATGATACTGCTTATTGTGATCTCCATTTCTATATTGATCATGAGTAAAACAGGAAAGATCCCTGAGTGGCTGGTTGAATTTGACCTCTATTTTGTGACAGCTATCTTTGCTTTAGAGTATCTTTTACGACTCTGGATAAGTCATGATATTCATAAATACCTCGTCTCTTCTTCTGAGGAAAAGAGTTCAGAACGATACTGGACAATCATAAAGTCCAAGTTACGTTATATGATCTCTCTACCCGCACTTATAGATCTTATCGCAATCTTTCCAAAATTCAGGATCATCAGACTCTTAAAGCTTTATCATTATATGCATGGTGCCTCAAGTCTTTTTAATGCGCTATTAAAAAAACGTTTTGAGTTTATATTTTTAGGCTATATGCTTTTTGGTATTACCTTTACCTTTGGTTCTATTTTTTATCTGCTTGAATTTGGTGTCAATGAATCATTACACTCATACTTGGATGCCATTTACTGGGCTCTGGTGACTATATCGACCGTTGGGTATGGTGATATATCTCCTGTGACGGAAACGGGCAAGATCATATCTATGTTCGGTATCATCTTTGGTATTGCGATGATCTCCTTTGTAACGTCCGTGATGGTGTCTGCTTTTTCTGAAAGATTTGATGAATTACGTAACCAGGATAGTATCAAACATGTCAATAAAATGCAGAATGTGGTTATTATCAATGGATATGGACATTTGGGTGCAACGATCGCCAAAAAACTTAAAATACATAAAAATTATGAACCAGTGATCATAGAAAGTGATGAGGAAAAGGCAAGTATAGCTGTTCAAGATGGATACCAGGTTATACATGCTGACGGGTCTTCAGCAAAGATCATTAATGAACTTTATCAACGTAGTAATATCACTGCGATGCTGACATTGAGAAGTTCTGATATAGACAATATCTATTTTATACTCAATGCAAAGAGCATACAAAAGAAATCAATTGTTTATGCACGTATGAATCAAGTAGAGTTACAAGCACAGTACTTGGCAACAAAAGTTGATGGTATAGTAGAACCTTATGGTGTGGTCGACAGTAAAGCCTTTCATTATTTAAAAAAGCACAGTGAAGAAGAGAATAAAAACATCTTCTTTTTTGGATATACACATAAGAGCAGACATATTTGTAAAATGCTTAAAGAAGAGGGTATTGAGATCAGTATCTACGAGATTGACGAGGCACATTATAAGGCGGCAAAGACAGATGGCTTTAGTAACGTAATCCTCATAGATTCAAATAGTAGTGAAGCACCTGATCTTAAAGATGGCGTCGCAGTGTGTGCTATGGATAAAGAAGCTTTAAATGTTTATTATGCGATTACACTGCGTGCTAACGGATTTAACTCTGAGATCGTGGCGTTATCAGATACGAAAGAAGACAATAGAAAACTTCTTTTAGCAGGTGTGAGCAGGATATTTGATATGTACGAAGAGAGTGCTTCACAGTTTGTTGAAATGATTGAAAATAAAGAGAAGGAAAGTTAAATGAAGATAGCCATAATCGGAGCAGGGAAATGGGGTACGGCTTTGTATCATGCTTATGCTGAGAATAATGATGTAGTGATCTCTTCTCGATCTTCAAAGGAGATGGAGAACTTTGTACCTATGGAAGAAGCCTTAAAACGTGAATATCTTGTAATGGCAATACCTGCACAGTTTGTACGTATCTGGATGGAAGAGAACTTTGTGGATCATGGTCAAAACATTTTGGTAGCGGCTAAAGGGATAGAGACAAGTACGGGAGCATTTTTAAATGAAGTGTATGGCTCTTTTGTTTCCCCTGAAAGATTGGCATTTATTTCGGGACCTTCATTTGCTGCAGAGGTGATGAAGTCGCTCCCGACAGCCCTTATGATAAGTTCTACAAATGAGGCATTAGCGCAGACTTATGCAGATGCACTGCCTTCTTATATAAAAGGGTATGTGAGTGATGATGTGGTAGGGGCAGAAGTCTCCGGAGCTTATAAAAATGTCATTGCTATTGCCGGGGGTGTCTGTGATGGTTTTGAGTTGGGAAATAATGCAAGAGCAGCACTAATATCAAGAGGCTTGGTGGAAATGACGCGTTTTGGAGAGGCATTTGGTGCAAAAACAGAAACCTTTCTCTCCTTGGGTGGTGCGGGAGATCTCTTTCTTACAGCATCCTCAACACTCTCTAGGAATTTCAGGGTAGGCTTGGGACTTGCTAAAGGTAAAAGTATGGATGAGATACTTGAAGAGTTAGGAGAGGTGGCTGAAGGGGTTCCTACCGCAAAGGCACTCTATAAACTAGCCAAAGATAAAGATATCTATTTGCCTATAGCACAGGAAGTTTATGCGATGATAGAAGAAGGTAAAGATCCGCATGAGAGTGTAAAAGATCTGTTAGGTTAGGGAGATAATAAGATGCAAAGATCATTAAAAGTATGGATAGTATTACTGTTTTGTACTTTTGTAATGGCTGATGAATTGGAACTTGCAAGTCATGAGATACATTTTAGTGGACAAAAGTATTTTGAAGAAGCAGATCTGCAGGACGCTTTGGGCGTTGATGCAGCAAGTTCTTGGCAGTTCTGGAAAGATGATACCCCTCGTATTAAAGATAAACTTTTACCAACTTTGTCCTCCTCTTTGCATAGTTTTTATGAGTCTGAAGGATTTTACGACGCTAACATTACGATCATCAAGAATAATGGAATTATATCTGTATCAATCTCAGAAAATAAACCAGTACGTGTGAGAGATATTAATATCTCCAGTGATTATGATATCGGTGAATTAATGACACTGAATAAAGGGGCTATATTTAGAGCAGAGACTTTTACATCAGTAAAGAATAATCTCATTGCGGCACTTCTAAAAGACGGGTATTGTTCATATGATCTAGATACCAAGGCATATGTGGATCTTGACAAACATATCGTTGACCTTCGTTACATTTTAACAAAAGGTGGTGTGTGTACTTTTGGTAAGTTGACAACATCCGGACTTGAGACTATAGATGATAAGGTGATACTTTCACGTGTAAGGGCTTTGGAAGGAGAACGTTTTAGTACAGAACTTGTAAAAGAGACCTCCAATAATCTTTATGCACTTACTTCTTTTGATTCAGTGCTGATTGATATAAATAGAAAATTTTATAATGTAGTACCTGTAGATATTACATTTAAAGAGATGGAAAAACCGTATCATGCAGAAATAGGTGCAGGATATGACACTTATGTGGGGCCACGCATCCGCGGAGAGATCGTTAAAAATAACTTTTTGGGTAATGCACAAAAATTAAAGCTTCAACTTGCATGGTCTCAAAAAGAACAATTAGCAAGATTAGATTTTTTTAAACCGGCACTTTTGGATCTTTTTGCCTATAACATTGATTTTGGAGCTGATATTGGGTATTCAAACCTAGAATATGATGGATTTCAAGAAGAGATGGAATTTATAAGAGGTTATCTGGAACACAATAGTGGACGTTTTAAACTTCGTGCCGGTATGGCTTTGGAACATATTCAGATCGATGCACTTGATAATCTTAAAGAAGATGAAGAATTGGAACAGGCAGTTACTGAAGGTACATTCTTCCTTTTTTACCCTTATGTAGATTTTGTATATGATGGGAGAGATTCAAAGTTAAATCCCAAAAACGGTTATTATTTGTCTGCTTATAGTGAGTTTGGACTTGCAAATGATGAAGAGTCTTCCGTATATTATAAGATGTTGTTAGAAGGAAGAATCATTTATACGTTAGCAGATATTACATTGGCGGCTGTAGGAAAATTAGGAGTAGTTGATGAAGAATCAGATAAAGGACTTCCTGAATCAAAATACTTTTTTGCTGGTGGTTCCTACTCCAACCGTGCATATGGTTACAGAGAGTTGGGTGTGATACTCTCACCTACAGAAGATAGTATTAATGGTGCATCAACTATGGTGAACCTTTCATTGGAAGCAAATTATCCGATATGGGGAGATATACATGGCGCGATCTTTACTGACAATACCATGCTAACAGAACAGAGTTTTGATTATGAAGGAGATATCATCACTTCTGCAGGGGTCGGTATAAGATATATGACTCCAATAGGGCCTTTTAAAGTGGATGCAGGTTTTAATGTACAGGATAGTTCACAGTTTGGTATCTCCTTCCAGATTGGACAATCATTTTGAAAGAATTTCTACTATACGGCCCTGTACTGTGGTTAAGAAAGATCATACTCTATGTATTGACGATTTCCATTATATTGGGTTTTATACTTTATTTTGTAGCGAACTCTCCTTTGGTCATCAAAAAGGTAGCAGAGAGTTTTGCTCCTGACTATAATATTACGTATAGCCGTATATATGGTAATGTACTTACAGGTATTGAGATAGATGATCTTGCTTACAATAAAGAATCTTTAGCACAACACATTGTATTGCAATGGAATCCTAACGGATTTGTGAAAAAAAAGCTCATCGTATCTAAACTTGAGATAGAAAAAGCAAATGTCGATACGATAAAAACATTGATAGCTGCTTTCCCTGCTGATGAGAACCAGAGTCAAGAAGTCAATAGTACTGAGCCTTTTACATTTGAAGTAAATGTGCATCATGCAGCACTAAGTCTTGAACCTTTTACAGAGCAGGGCATAGCCATTTCAAAAGTTTCTTTAGACCTTAATGATGTAGCCTACACAAACGAGGGTCTGAATATCGGTAGTGTATCTCTCGAGACAGACAGTAATGTAACCGATGTCGTATTGCATGCGGGTATGAAGGATGGTAAAGTCAGAGTAAATGAGTTGCATATCAAAGAGATAGATGCTCTTGCTCTTCAAACACTTTTTATGCCAAAAAGTGATGCACAAAATGAAAGTAGTATCAATGATGACCCCATTGTTGTAAAAGAGAGTGAAGGTAATGATATACCATCAGATCCACTGATACCACAATGGGTCATGATAGATAATCTAACGATCACTTTACTGCCTTTGAAATATGAGCCTGTCGATGTTAAGTCATTGAAGATAAGTGCAAGAAATGCAGTTTTTAATGTGCAGGAACTACTGCTTGAAAAAGCAGATATAGATTTAAATAGTATTACAAATCTCAGTGATATTCTTTATATTACAGAAGTTAAGAACAATAAACTTATAGGAAAAGTAGACTTTAAACCAAAAAAGAAATTATTTGAACTTTATGAGACTCCTCTAAGAGGTGATGCTATTGGAGATATCGTTTTGGACCTCAATGTGTCTGAAGAACAGATATCAACAGACCTGCATATAAGTATGAAACAGATCCTAAAGGCGCAGAAAGATGATTTTAATTTTGATATAGACAAGTTACATACTTACGCTGTATATGATGTAAAAGAGGGGAGTGTGGAGGCAAGGAGTAATGTATTACTTACGACACCTTATGCAAAAGATATTTTTATATCTAATCTTTTTGTCATGGGTGACACTATCCATTATAGTGGTGAGGTACATGCAAAAGAGATCATCGGATTAGAAGAAAAATATGTTAAACCATTGAATAATTTACAGATAAAATATGACGGTAACATAAGCAGTATCCACACAGAGATAGAAGCTGATAATCTACAGGGAACCTTTGTCTCTAATGACTTTAAAAGAGCAGATCTACATTTAGAAACCAAAGAAGCACTTTTACTACGTGAGTTTGTTGAACTTCCTGTTGAACTTAACCAGACTAAAGCGAATTTGGTGATAAATGCACCTCTTTCTTTTGAAGAAAATGCCACTTTAGTCGCGTATGCAAATGTAGCATCAAATGTTGTCAATATGGATGCAAATATATCTTATAAAGAGAACTTACAGATCAAGTCTGTGACACACATACCTAAAGAGTCACTGTTGAGACCTTACAGTAAAGAGCTCAAATGGGATACTTTAAACCCTCTAAGAACGGAGGTAACACTGGAAGAAGACATAGTAGATGTTAAGCTTCAAGCAGCAACTTTAAAGACTGATGCAGCATATATGCTTAGTAGTCAAGAGATCAACGGTACGGTAAATATAGCTGGATTAAAAACAGCTATTTCCGGTAAGGCAGAAGAAGAGATAAAACTCCATGCCAAGATAGGTTCTATACCATCTTTGCTGAAAAGTGTTGAGGATATTTATACTCTGGAAACAGTGCCTCAAATAAAAGGAAGTGCAGATCTCTCCGTGCTCATCTCTAACCTGGAACGTGCAGATATCACTTTAACGTCTCCACATATTACTTATGCGGCAGATAAAAAGACTGCACATATAGTAGATGACATTTTTCTTAAGCTAACGCTTGATGCTTCTGAAATGATACTCAAACAGTACCGACTGACCTATGCCGAGCAAAAACTTTTCTCTACCAAACCTTCTAGAATTACATTTATGGATGGGAATGTAAGCATTTCACCTCTTTGGTTAAATAATGAACTTGAAGTTCACGGAGTATATGATACAAATACATCTAAAGGTGATGTTAATGCTACGGCAAAGAAACTACATATTGAACATGAGATCGTGGAACTTGACTCTAATATTGATCTTAAAACACTTTTAGATGGCAATAAAACATCTGTGAATGGGAAAGTAGTACTTTTGGGTGGTAATATCTATTATGATCTTGGTCAAAAAACGTATGCGTCAGACTCAGATATACTGATTGTCCAAGAGTTGAAAAAAGAAGAACCAAGTGCTTTTATGGAGAACCTCTCTGTTAATGTTCAAGTACAAAGCAAGAAGCCATTGATCTATAAAAAAGGTGCTGTAAATATAAAGGCTAAAGCAGACTTGGGTATCCATAAAGTTGAGCAGGGAGAGCTTATGGTACTTGGAAGTGTTGAGATCCTAAAAGGCGGTAGTTATACGTTTGAAGGCAAACGTTTTGTACTTGATAAAAGTTATATACATTTTACAGGCAACCCCAATAAACCGATCATAGAAGCAAGTGTAAAATATAAGTCCCTCAATCATCTCATTAGTATCACAGTTGGCGGTACTCCGGAAGCATTGAACATTAACTTTTCTTCAGTGCCGAGTTTGACCAAAGAGCAGATCCTTTCAGTAATACTTTTTGATTCTGAAGCAGGGGCAGGTACAAACTCAGGTGAAGATATGATGAAAATGATGGGGGGTGCTATGGCAAAATCTGCACTTTCCAATATAGGTGTCCAACTTGACCATCTCTCTTTAGGAGAAGGGGATAGTATAGAAGTAGGGAAAAAACTTACGGATAAAATGACGATCATCTATATCAATGATGTGGTCTCCGGCGTGAAATTAAAATATGAACACAGTCCTCGAACGGAGAGTGTCATTTCAGCAGATGAAGAGTCACAATCGTATGATATTATCTATAAGCGGGATTTTTAGAATTATATAGATTTATGCTAATTCTTTTTAAGTTTTATCTTAGTATAATGAATCATATCGGTATAAATGTTAAAAGCTAAACTCACTGTGAAGTGAAGACAGAAAGTTATGGGTCTTTAGGGGGACAGTACTTACACAGTACTAAAGATCGCCAGACTACACACTGGACACATTTCCTATTTCCCATGGACTATTCAGTTCTTTTCATTATATAAAGGATCAATATAATGGTATTAAAAAACAAAAATATACTTAACTTACTTATTTTTACTATCTTGATATTGTTGGGTACTTCATCATATTATGCTTATCACTCTTATCAAAAATATATCATTGTTAAAAACCATACAAAACTTTCATCCTTTGTGTATGAGGTAGAATCTGTTCTAGGAAAGATAGCACTTGAGAGAATAGATACGGCAAAATACCTTGGTACAGAGAAGAAAAGCAGTTTATTAAAAGTTAAACAAAGACGAAAGGCTGTTGATAGTGCTTTGTCATCGATGGAAAATTTTATCACACTCAACAGTCAATATATGATCTTTCATGCGCATATCAATGAAGTTAGGGAAGGACTTAAAGAGATAAGAAATGAGGTTGAAAACCCAAATAAAATATATAGTGACATCTTTTTACGTGCATACCATACAAGGGTTTCTGGACCATTTTTTGAGATGCTTAGAGAGGTCACTGAGATAGAAAAATCAAAGGTGATGCATAGTTTTCTAATAGCATATGTGAAATATACAATACTTAAAGAGAACATTGTATTGGAAAATACAGGAATACAATTTGTATTACACGGGTCAAGAGCGATGAATGAAGAAGAGAAGCACTCTTGGGCTCAGTTAGTACGAAAAGATGTTTTACCAAAACTTAATATTATATCGGATGAAAGTGAAGTTGATAAAATATCTGGACTAATTACCACAGAACAATTCAATAAAATGATCTCACTTGAACGTCAAATGATCTTATATGAAGCAAGTAAAGGGAAATACTCAGTCTCTGTTGAAGGATGGATCAATAAAATAAGCCAGAAGATGGAGTACTTTAGAGAAGTACAGTTATTATTACGTGAAGAGATACAAAATACTGAACAATTATATCTTGCGAAAAAAAGATTGCCTCTTATAGCATTTACGACCGTAGCACTCATATCGTTGTTTGGACTGCTCAGGCTTTTTAGTCTCTATTTTAAGAGACAAAGAGACCAGTCTATCTCGGCAGATACATTAAAAGATATAGCATTGGTCTTTAATGAAAATCAGCAAAAAGAGATCAAAAGATTGATAGACAATGGGAAAGTAGATCATATCTATAAATTCTTGATACAGGCTATTAAAGATGCCAATCAGACCAAAGATCTTTTCCTTGCAAGTATGTCTCACGAGATACGTACACCACTCAACGGTATATTAGGATTTACCCAATTGTTGAAAGCATCAGATACAAAAGAGGAACGTGAAGAGTTCATTACTGTAATAGAAAAAAGTTCTGCAAATCTTTTGAGTATAGTCAATGATATACTTGATCTTTCTAAGATCAAAGCACAAAAGGTAGAATTGGAGAGTATAGAGTTTGATCCGATAGAGAGTTTTGAAGCTGCTGTTGAGTCTTATGCTGCTAAAGCATCAGAAGAGAATATTGATTTCAATATCTTTTTAGATCCTTATTTACCTACACTGCTTGTGGGTGACCCTACAAAGATCACTCAGATCATCGTGAACCTTGTGAGTAATGCGATCAAGTTTACTTCAAGAAATGGTGAAGTGAATGTTAGGATCGAAAAACTTTCTGAAAGTACAGAAGGGGTAAAAGTTAAGTTCTCTGTGTCTGATACAGGTATAGGTATCAGTAATGAACAGAAGAAAAACATATTTGATGCTTTTACACAAGCAGATATCAGTACCAGCAGAAAGTATGGCGGTACAGGTTTAGGACTTTCTATTTCAGGTAAATTTGTAGAATTGATGGGAGGAAGGCTCCATATATTAAGTGAAGTAAATGAAGGTTCTAATTTTTATTTTACTTTACAACTTCAGAAAGCAGAGAGTGCAACAAAAAGAGAAGTAGAAGATATGAGTGCTTATACTGTAGGGATTCTCAACCCGCATATAGAGGAAAACTATTTTATCAATAGAGATCTGGAAGAATATGTTGCTTACACAGGAGCAGAGATTAAACATTATAGAGATGAATCTCTATTGGATTTAAAAGGATCTTCTCATCTTCCGGATATACTTTTTATCGATCATAAATTTCGTCACAGAGAGAGTGAAATAGAGAAGTTTTTAGACTTTAATACCAAAATTGTGTTACTTTCAACAGGGGATCAAAAGCGAAATTTAAAACGTTACAGAGCACGGATCGACAAAATACTGTATAAACCGATCAACTTTACTAAAACACTTAAAATGCTAAGTGACAAAGAGGAAGTATCCCAAAGCAGTAAAAAAATCACCTTTGCTGATATACATATATTGGTTGCAGAAGATAATGTTATCAATCAAAAACTGATACTTAATGTGCTAAATAGGCTTGGTGTTGAAGTTACTATAGCAAATAATGGTCTTGAAGCAATGGAACAGCGTATGGAAAATGAATATGACATGATATTTATGGATGTGGAAATGCCAGTTATGGGTGGTATGGAAGCGACTGCTAAGATCTTGAACTATGAAAGAAAGAATGATATCGAACATATACCTATTGTTGCATTAACTGCTAATGCACTCTCTGGAGATAGAGAACAATATATAGGTGCAGGTATGGATGATTATCTTTCAAAACCGATAGAATTAGAAGTATTGAATGATCTCTTAAAAGATTATTTTGAGGAGAGGATCATAGAAGATTAAGAGAGTCTATTTTTGAAATCCTCATATCCAAACTCCTTTATTACTTCTATAGTTCCATCGATTCTCTGGATGGCAATGGAAGGGAGTTTGATACCATTAAATGTAGTGGATTTGACCATCGTATAGTGCATCTGGTCTTCAAAAATAATTTTATCTCCTATCTGTAGAGGTTCGTCAAAACTGTAGTCTCCCATGATATCACCTGCTAAACAGGTATTACCTGCAAGGCGGCAGGTATATGCTTTTTCTCCTGCTTTTCCGGATCCTCGTACTTCTGCACGGTAAGGCATAATGATGGTATCAGGCATGTGTGCCTCAGCAGAAGAGTCCAAAATTGCGATATTCATACCATTATGTACAATGTCTAGTACGGTAGTGACCAGCGTACCTGTTTCCCATCCTATAGCTTCTCCCGGTTCTAAATAAATATTTACATCATATTTGGTTTTAAATGTCTGTATGAGTTGTATGAGTTTCTCTACATCATAGTCTTTACGTGTAATATGATGCCCACCTCCGAAGTTTATCCATTTCATGTTTTTGATATATTTTCCAAATTTCTCTTCAAAGTTTTTTAGTACATTTTCAAGGGCAGAAGCATCTTGCTCACATAGTGCATGAAAGTGTAGTCCATCACAAAGAGCGAGTATTGATTCATCTATATTCTTCAAAGTGGTACCAAGTCTTGAGTAGGTCCCACAAGGATTATAAATCTCTTTGGGTGATTCTGAGTATTCAGGGTTGACACGTAATCCCAGGGAGAGTTTTGGATTAACAAGTTTTGCCTGTAGTGCAAAGTCATTGAACTGTGCAGGGGAATTAAAGACCAAATGATGGGAGATACGGGCTATCTCTTCTATCTCCTCTTTTTTAAAGGCTGGTGCATAGGTATGGACCTCTTTGGAAAATGTTTCATCTGCAAGTTTTGCTTCATGCAGTCCACTTGCACAACAACCATCAAGATATGGTTGTAACAGAGGAAAACTTTTCCACAGTGCATAACCTTTAAGTGCCAACAGAACTTTTGCACCACTCTCGTTTTTTACTCTTGAGATCAGTTCAAGGTTTTGTATCAGTTTTTTTTCTTCCAGTAACCAGTATGGAGAGGGAAGGATGTTATCGTCTTTATTTATCATTTGAAATTATAGCAATCAATTATAAAATATTTTGCTATAATAGAATTAAAATCAGTATATAAAACTTGAGAGAAGGAATTGATGATGGCTGAAAGAGAAAATCAAACAAGAGCAGGTAGTTTAAGGTTTACCGGTGATGATATCGTTTTAACAAGTACCCTTATGGAAAAGTTAACCAATGCTATTGAAATTGTTTATTATTTGATGGATCATCAAGATGAAGAGACGTTTGTACTTCTGTTACTGAAAGCACAGAATGTAGAGTTGGGAACATTGTTGGAAACTGAAAAAAGAGACTCTGATATACTTTTTGAAGTAGACAAAGAAAAATCAACTTATGCCATGCTCTGTCAAGATACTAAAGTGGATGGTGGATACAGGTTTGCAGAAAGAATTATTAACAATATTACTTCAAATGACGGTACAGATGTCTATTGTGCAGAACTTGAAGTGCGGTCTACAAATTATAAGCTCAATGGTGTGATATTGAAACTGGTTGAAACCTTTATAAAGGTCCAAAGAGAAGGTAGATCCGGAGAGATAATTTATAAGAGCTTGAACTAGATAAATTGTGACTTGAAATATATCATTTGGGTTTAAGGGCATTTAAGGTAAAATCGCGTCCAAATATACCTCAGTAATGATGGTAAAAATTATTTAAGGATGATTTGGAATGAAAAGAACATACCAACCACATAGTACACCAAGAAAGAGAACACACGGATTTAGAACGAGAATGAAAACTAAAAACGGTAGAAAAGTGATCAATGCAAGAAGAGCTAAAGGTAGAAAAAGATTATCTGTATAGTGACAGAAGGTCGATACCATCAGCTCGATAAAACATTTTACCAGGATACAAACCGGTAAAGAGTTTAACAGCGTGTATAAACACGCTACAAAAACATGGCATACACCTTACTTTGTACTTTTTTATAAAAAAAATGATCTGTACAAAGTGGGGTTCGTAGCCTCCAAAAAAATTGGAAATGCAGTACATCGAAACAGGGCAAAACGTTTGTTAAGAGCACACTTCATCGAAAATACTGACCTCTTATCTCATGGTTCTTATGTCTTGGTTGCAAAACCTGCACTCATAGACGAAAATTACCAAGTGACTCGCAAAGCGTTTCTCCATGCACTTAAAAAATGTTCAGCCATTTAACACTATACTTATAGACTATATTTTATAAAAGGTAAAACTTTGGAACAACAAGATCTAAATAAACGACTTCTTCTGGCCCTGGCACTCTCATTTTTCGTATTTGTAGGCTACAGCTATTTTTTCCCGGCACAACAACCTACAACAGAAACTACTCAGAAAGCATCAAATACTGCACACCAAACACCTACAGTAGATAAGACAGGCGCTGCTACACCTAATATAACGACAGCAACTGAAGCATCAAGTGCACCTGTTGTGATGGCCTCATCGGTCTTGGCAACCGTTAAATCAGATAATTTTGTTATGACCATAGATGAGTTCGGACGTATTGCACAAATGGAATTACTTGAAGCAAAATATCAGGATGAAGACGGTAACAATTTAAAGATGCTGAGTGTCCATGAAGTAAAGCCGTTGGAAGTAAGATTTTCTGATGCAAAACTGAATGAAGAAGCATTTAAAACACCTTATGTAAATGCAGGAAGCAAAGTAGTTGATCTAAGTGCAGGTATACAAACACTTACACTGACACAAACACTCTCAACACTCACTGTAACAAAGAAGATCACATTCAAGCCTACAGGTGAATATGAGATCACTGTAGATACTTCTGCCCCAACACCATACTTCGTGACACCAGGGTATAGACCTGTTGCTGATGATTCTATGTATATGCTTGTAAGAGGAGCCTTGATAAAAGGTGCTGATGACATTATAAATACTATTGAAGATGGTGATGCAGAAGGGTATGAAAAGTTCCAGAATGCAAAGATCGCTTCTTCTTTTGACAGATATGTTGCTTCAATGTTCTTTGATTTTGAAAAAGGTTTGAATGTTTCTATCTTAAGAGAGAAAGATGGCGACCCATTGATATTTGTACAAGGAAATGATACATTAAATATTCATGCATATATTGGTCCTAAAGAGGAGAAAGTATTAGGTGATATCAATCCTGAGCTTACAGATGCAATTGAATTTGGATGGTTTACATTCTTGGCAACACCATTTTATAAAGTACTTTTATGGATCAACAACTATGTAGGTAACTGGGGTTGGGCGATCATACTCTTTACCCTTCTTGTGAAATTTGTTCTGTTCCCTCTTTCATACAAGGGTATGATGTCTATGCAGAAGCTTAAAGACTTGGCACCTAAAATGAAAGATATCAAAGAGAAATATAAAGGTGATCCTGCAAAGATGAATGCACAGATGATGGAGATGTATAAGAAGCATGGAGCAAACCCAATGGGTGGTTGTTTACCTTTACTTCTTCAGATCCCTGTATTCTTTGCCTTGTATCGTGTACTTTTAAATGCTGTTGAACTGCAAGGTGCCTCATGGATCTTATGGATAGAAGATCTTGCAGTGATGGACCCGTATTTTGTACTTCCTGTACTTATGGGTGCTTCTATGTGGTTCCAACAAAAGATCACGCCATCGAACTTTACAGATCCTCTACAAGAGAAGATATTTAAATGGTTCCCTGTGATCATGACAGTGTTCTTCATCTACTTTCCATCTGGTCTTGTACTTTACTGGCTAGTGAATAACCTCTTCACTATCGCACAACAGTACTTTATCAATCATATGTATGCAAAACAGAAAGCAGCAGCTGTAGCAGCACATAAAAAGGGAAAGGATAAATAATGAAGAAGGTTGAAGCACCAACACTTGAAGAGGCCTATGCAAAAGCCTCTGAAATGTTAGAATGTTCTATTTCTGAACTTCAATATGAAGTTGTGCAACATCCTTCAAAGGGTATCCTCGGGTTTATGAAAAAAAGTGCCATTATTGTGGCAACATGCAACAATAGTGTAACAAAAGAGACAAAGACGTCTATAACAGTCAAAGAGACTTTCCCTACAGAAGAAGAGAGTGTTGCTTCTGAAATCCTTGCTACAGTACAAGCGAATACAGTAAAAGAAACAAAAAAACCGGCTAATGCAGTAGAGAAAGAAGAACCTGTAGAACAACGTGATGCTGTACTGGACAGTTTCTTTGAACCTGTATCCAAATCTGAACCTGAAGAAGTGTATGAAGAAGAGAGTATCGTTTATGATGAGCTGGGACAACTGATAGAAGCACAACTTAAAGAGTTACTTGATCACTCCTGTTTTGACATTGATGTAGTTGAAGTAGATGTGCGTGATAATACAGCATTGATCTTCATAGATGGAGAAGATGCTGCACTCCTCATAGGAAAAGAAGGGTACCGTTACAATGCACTCTCCTATATGCTATTTAACTGGTTACATACCAAATATGAACTGTTTATCAAAGTGGAGATCGCAGAATTTTTAACTACACAGCAAGAGATGATACGTAATTACATAAAACCTGTGATAGAGAATGTTGAAAAAAAGGGAAAAGGAAAAACCCGTTTTCTCAATGGTATTTTAGTGCAGATAGCCCTTGAACAACTGCGTGAAAGTTTTCCTGATAAATATGTAGCAGTAAAAACTACTAAAGAGGGTAAAAAGTTTGTTGTGATCAATGAATTTAATACTCCTTCGAAAAGACAAAACTAAGAGTTATGCATAATTCTATAGCAGCTATTGCCACGGCACATGGTGTCTCTTCCATCTCGATCATACGGGTAAGCGGAAATGCTGCTTTGGAGATAGCACGTAAGATCTCTCATCTTGAAAATATCACTCCTAGATATGCCCATTTAACTTCGTTATATACTGCACAAAATGATCTTATAGATCAGGCGATCATGATCTATTTTGCTGCGCCTCACAGTTTTACGGGTGAAGAGGTAGTAGAGTTTCAGTGTCATGGTGGAATGATCGTTGCACAAGAGATATTAGATACGATCAATTCCTATGGTGTGCGGCTTGCTGAACCTGGAGAGTTCTCAAAACGTGCATTTCTAAATGGAAAGATAGACCTCACTGAAGCAGAAGCTATTTCTAAACTAATAGAAGCCAAATCAGTTGATGCAGCAAAAATACTTGCCAAACAGATGAAAGGTGAGCTTAAAGTCTTTGTAGATGAGAGTAGAGAAGCATTGTTGCGATCGCTTGCATACTCAGAAGTAATGATAGACTATGCTGAAGA
>CAZBLM010000027.1:2684-6119 GCA_964492675.1 uncultured Sulfurovum sp. | reverse complement strand
ATTATTAGGTTGGTAGATACAGCAGGTATACGTGAATCAGAAGATACCATAGAAAAAATAGGGATAGAACGATCTTTATCATCTGTTGAAGATGCCGATATTATCATTACATTGTTTGATGCTTCAAGAGAATTTGATGAAGAGGATGCAAAGATACTCTCAATTCTTGACACTTTAGGAGAAGATAAACAGTGCATCGTCGCACTCAATAAATCTGACCTTGAGAAGCACTTTGATGTTGGGAAACTTCAAGCGTATGACCTGATAGAAGTGAGTGCTAAAAGAGCTTTTGAAAAACTTACAGAAAGACTTGAGTCTTTACTCGACGGCATAGGAGAAGGTGAAGAATTGATGTTGATATCTGCACGACAGATAGAAGCAGTAAGTCAGGCTAAGGCATCTATATTGGCAGCAAAAACACCATTAATAGACGGTGAGTTAGAATTCTTTTCATATTATTTACAAGAAGCTGTGAAATCTATCTCGTCTATATCTAAACCATATGACAGCGAAGAGATACTGGATAAAATGTTCGGTGAATTTTGTTTGGGGAAATAATATGCAGGTCTTGGAATATTTTAAAAGCATTCAAGATATTGAACTTTATCTTTTAGTTTTTTTAGTACTTTTTACTTTATGGTTTATTCGAAATACGGTGAAGTATTATAAAGGTGAAAAACGAAATATAAAGCACCTTCACCGTTTTGCAAAAGAGGGTGAAGAAGATTCACAATATAAACTTGCGCAACGTTTCCAGAAAGGTAAGATGGTAAAAAGGTCTTGTAATGATGCTGCATTTTGGTATCAGAGGGCTGCATTTTCAGGAAATGAAGATGCAAAAAATAAGATCGATAAAATTTTGAAAAAAAAGAGTTGTCAGTAGCGTATATAAAGTTAATTATGTATAATGTGAAAATTATGAATTAAGGAAAAGAATGTTTAAAATAGTTACAGTAGTTGTATTGTCATTTATGGGCATGTTTTTTATCAGTGGGTGTGTCCAACCGGATATTAATACAGGAAGTCACAATTGGTGGGATGAAAGAAGCCCAGATGATGTGAATATGTCTGATCTGGATGATAACCTCACTATGTCTGAGACTATGATCTCAGAAGATGGTGAAGTAAGAATGGCACGTATAGAGTTCCCTGTTGCAGAATATACTCGTCTTCCAAGAAAAGGTAGAGGAACCATAAGCGGTAAAATTTATATTAATGATCTTTACGGTAGTCCAGTGTATGGTGGAGGTACAAGACTTTACTTGAACCCGGTCACTTCTTATTCAGAGCAGTGGTATGAAGTTAGTTACCTTGGTGGCAATAAGATGGAAAAAGCGGATGGAAGACTTTTTAATTATTTAAAATTTACGGCAGCGAATTCTAGTGGTAAGTTTTCATTTTACGGTGTGCCATCGGGAAGTTATTATCTGATAGGTACAGTGAAGTGTGGTACTGCATGTGGATATGAAAGTGAAAAAAGTATTCGTATCGCAACAAGAGTATCTGTCTATGGAAATCAGATCATCGAGCAGGATCTGACAACAACCCCAGAATAAACTTTTTAAAGGCTTATCATTTAGGATACGCCTCTTATTTATGTGAGAACGTTTTTAGGCAAAGCCCAAAGAACTACGCTGTCACTGAGACTACTTACGATTCGGAATTTAGTGCCTCACTTGCACTGCGATTTAGTCGCTTGTCAGCAGTAAGCTCATGTGACTGGTCACATTTTAGCTTACGGGGTAAGCTTCTTTTAATGCTTTGTAAAGTCCATCTGGACTTACATTTTCATTTTCTTCTAAAACACGCTGCATAGTAACATTATCTTCTTCCCCATTCCATATCTTGATGTAGGTACCTTCTTTATACCCATGGTCTTGTCTAAATTGATTTAATATGTTCTTACCTACATAGAGTTTATAGAGCGCATCAAGGTTTAATCCTGACTGTATAGCAACATCTATAAATGCTGCCATAAGTTTTTGAGTTGATTCTTCACAAAAGATGGTTTTCATAAGTACTTCAACAACCGCTATTTGCTCATAATAGTCTTTAAAAGTCTCTTGTACCTCTCCTGAAAATGCAGAAAAGTTTGCAAGAGAGCTGATGTTATTAGCCAATGTTTCTATACTCCCCAGATCTCCTCTTTTATAATCCTCAAGTCCTTGTGACATGATGAAGTGCCAAATGTCCACAGTTTCTATTTTAATGTTGGCATAATCAGGTTTGGCATCTATGTTTTTCCAGTGTTTCCAAGGATAAGACTCAATAAGTTCAGCACATTCAAGATAGGTACAGCGTTTCCAGTCAATAGGTTTGCCATTTTTTGTCATGCCGTCTTCCCAACCAAGACCGTTGGTTGCATCATTGAGTTGTTGCTGTAGTTCTAGCATTTGTAAAATCTTATCCATTTATTGCCTTTAATTCATGATGACATATTCTACCTTTTCATCACTTATTTAGTACTTTTTAAGTAAAATAATACCCTTAATTACTGCCTTAAAGGACGCACTATATGTCACAACCTGTTGAAGATT
The DNA here is from genome assembly GCA_964492675.1 of uncultured Sulfurovum sp. Classification (GTDB taxonomy): domain Bacteria; phylum Campylobacterota; class Campylobacteria; order Campylobacterales; family Sulfurovaceae; genus Sulfurovum. The sequence goes on along the minus strand of CAZBLM010000027.1, from coordinate 3,582 downwards.
TAGATGAAGTTTTAAAAAACCATAAACTAAGCAAAGAAGAGTATGAAGATATCTTACGTATCTTGGATGGTCGTCACCCGAATATTGTTGAGATAGGTATCTTCTCAGCGATGTGGTCTGAGCACTGTTCATACAAATCAAGTACAAAATACCTTAGAGGTTTTCCTACAGAGGCGCCATGGGTCATTCAAGGGCCTGGTGAGAATGCAGGTGTTATTGACATTGGTGACGGTATGGCTGCTGTCTTTAAAATGGAGAGTCATAACCACCCTTCATTCATTGAACCTTTTCAAGGTGCTGCAACAGGTGTAGGTGGGATACTCCGTGATATCTTTACGATGGGTGCAAGACCTGTAGCTAACCTCAATGCTTTACGTTTTGGTACAGTAAATGGTGACTCGGATATAGCTAAATACCAAAGACACTTGGTACGTGGTGTAGTAGATGGTATCGGAAGTTATGGTAACTGTATGGGTGTACCTACTATCGGTGGTGAAGTAAGTTTTGATGAATCATACAATGGAAATATTCTTGTAAATGCCTTTTCATTAGGACTTGTTAAGTCAGATGAGATCTTTCTTGGTGTGGCATCAGGTGTTGGTAACTCAGTCATGTATGTTGGTTCTAAAACAGGTCGTGACGGTCTTGGTGGTGCAGTGATGTCCTCAGACTCGTTTACAGAAGAGTCAAAATCACTTCGTCCAACTGTACAGGTGGGTGACCCGTTTACAGAGAAACTTCTTCTTGAAGCATGTTTAGAGCTCTTTAAAACAGATCATGTTGTAGGGATCCAGGATATGGGTGCAGCAGGACTTACCTCTTCAGCATTTGAAATGGCAGGGAAAACAGGTGCAGGACTCATTATGCATCTAGATAAGGTTCCAGCACGTGAAGAGGG
>CAZBLM010000027.1:0-2584 GCA_964492675.1 uncultured Sulfurovum sp. | reverse complement strand
TCAGATCAAGAAGCGTATGAAGTACTGATCTCAAGTATGGAAGTATCAGATAAGGCGTGGGTATATAACCAGTATGATTCTATGGTACAGACAAATACAACTAAAGCCCCAGGTAGTTTAGATGCTTCATGTATTCGTATTAAAGAAAATGGTAAAGCTTTAGCTATGTCTGCAGACTGTAATCCTCGTTACTGTTACATAGACCCTTATAAAGGTGCAGCACTTGCAGTAGTTGAGTCTGGGCGTAATGTTGCGATGTCAGGTGCCAGACCACTTTCTATTACCGATTGTCTTAACTTTGGTAATCCAGAAAATCCAGAAGTTATGTGGCAGTTTGCGCAGTCTTGTGAAGGTATCAAAGAAGCATGTTTAGCACTAAACACACCAGTAGTATCTGGAAATGTCTCTCTTTATAATGAAACTAATGGGGTCTCTGTATTCCCAACACCTGCCATTGCGATGGTAGGCTTGAATGAAGATGAAAACAGAGTATTGCCTTCAACATTCCAGGAAGAAGGATCACAGATCTTGCTTTTAGGTGAGACCAGAGGTGAGTTTGGCGGATCACTTTACATTAAAGCACTTCATGGTGAGACTACAGGTTCTTTACCTAAGTTTGATTATAAATCAGAGCTTGCGCTTTGGGATATTGTGATAGAAGCAAACAAAAAAGGCTTACTTAAGTCTGCAAAAGATGTTAATGTAGGTGGTGTAGCTATAGCAATTTCTAAAATGGCTGCAACATCAGGAAAAGGTATCGTCACTAATGTACCTGTGGTCAATAGTAAAGATATCTTTGATGAATCTCAAAGTAGAGCTTTAGTAGAAGTCTCTTCTCAAAACTTGGTTGAAGTGGTACATATGGCTGCTTCAAAAGGGATCTTTGTAACAAATATAGGTTCAGTAGGTGGAGATAAAGTAAAAGTAAATGATGTAGAACTGCCATTAGCAGTAGTAAAAGAAGTTTACTTTAATACATTTGAAAAAACGATAGAACAAGATATATAAGGTAAGAGGCTAGAAGGATAGGTATGAGAGCATTATTAAGCGTAAGTGACAAAGCAGGCATTGTAGAGTTTGCACAGGGTTTAGAAAGTCAAGGTTGGGATATCATCTCAACGGGTGGTACATATAAGAAGCTGAATGAAGCAGGTGTTAATGTTATCGAGATAGATGAAGTAACAAAGTTTCCTGAGTGTTTTGAAGGACGTGTGAAGACATTAAACCCTTATGTACACGGAGGTATCTTACACAAAAGAGGTGATGATGCACATGTAGCGCAGGCTAAAGAACTTGGTGTTGAAGGCATCGACCTCGTATGTGTAAATCTTTACCCTTTTAAAGAGACCATAGAAAGAACAGAAGACTTTGATGAGATCATAGAGAACATTGACATCGGTGGACCTACAATGGTACGTTCAGCTGCGAAAAATTTTAATGATGTGCTTATCGTTACAGATGCAAATGATTATACTTCAGTATTGTCTGCTTTAACAAATAAAGAAGATACACTTGAATTTAGAAGAGGACTGATGATCAAAGCATTTGAACATACAGCAGCCTATGACTCTATGATCGCAAACTATATGAACGGTCGTTTTAATGACGGTTTTGGTGAGTATCAGTTCATTACTGGTAAAAAATCTTTCCAGACACGTTACGGAGAGAACCCACACCAAAAAGGTGCACTTTATGAATTTGATGCACATTTCACAAACAACTTTAAACAAGTAAAAGGTGAAGCATCATTTAACAACATCAACGATGTCAATGGCGCACTGAAAATTGCTTCATCTTTTGGTGATGAAGATGCTGTATGTATTGTCAAACATGGTAACCCTTGTGGTTTTGCTATTAAAGATTCACTTCTTGCATCCTATACTGAAGCACTAAAATGTGACCCAGTATCGGCTTTTGGTGGTGTTGTAGCAGTGAATGGTGTCGTTGATGCTCCTCTTGCAGAGAAGATGAATGAGATCTTTTTAGAAGTTGTGATGGCTGCAGATTTTACAGCTGAAGCTTTGGAAGTATTTGAGAAGAAAAAACGTCTTAAGTTATTTTCGCAAGGTGGTACTAAACTTGTTATGTCTGAAGACAGTCATGACTTTAAACATGTAGATGGTGGATTTGTGTATCAAAACTCAGATTGTATATGTGATAATGAAGTACACAATGCACAAAAAAAGTCAGAGCTAACAGCATCGACACAAGAGATGAAAGACTTGGAGATCGCATGGAAAGTGGCCGGTCTTACAAAGTCTAACTGTGTTGTATATGTAAAAGACTCAGCGATGGTTGCAGTGGGAATGGGTATGACATCACGTGTAGATGCTGCACAATGTGCCCTTAAAAAAGCTAAAGAAATGGACTTAGATGTATCGGGTGCTGCGATGGCATCTGAAGCATTCTTCCCATTTAGAGACAGTATTGATGCAGCAGCAGCTGCGGGTGTGAAAGCTATCATCGAGCCTGGTGGATCTATACGGGATGATGAGGTTATAGAAGCGGCTAATGAGCATGGTATTTCACTATATTTTACAACAGTAAGACATTTTTTACATTAAAAATTTAGTGCGGGTATACA
>CAZBLM010000026.1:0-33040 GCA_964492675.1 uncultured Sulfurovum sp. | reverse complement strand
CGCCAAAGCCACCTCTCCTATCTTCGCTTGCCCGGAACCACCACCAAAGATAGAAGCTGAAGTTGCTGTATGGTGTGGGGATCTCATAGGTCTGATCGCTTTAAAACTTGGTGTCTGTCCATCTAGGAACTGATGCTTAGCTATAGAGAGTAACTCCACCTCTTGCATGGGCGGCAAGATGTCTTTTATCCGTTTGGCTATCATACTCTTACCACAGCCCGGATTGCCCTCCATAAATAAGTTATGCATTCCTGCAGCAGCAATGAGTGCTGCACGTTTAGCTATCATTTGCCCTTTTACATCAGAAAAGTCACTCTCATATTTCTTCTCATAGTAGTATGCTGTTTGCACTAAGGTAAAAGAGTTTGCATCATAGTCAAACTTTTTCACATTTGCAGTAAACTCACCTTTACCCAGTAAGACTATGGCTTCACTAAGTGTCTCCACTGCTATAAAATCTACCCCGGAGATATGACTCAAATACACTATGGCTTCTTTAGGTACAATAGCTCTTTTTATCAAGCCCTGTTCTTTAAGTGACAGTATAAGTGGAAAGATCATCGATGAACTTTTCACACGACCGTCAAGCCCAAGCTCACCAAAAACGAAAAGTCCTTCCTCTTCAAAACTTTTTTTGTTCAGTGCTACAAGAAGTGCCAAAGAGAGGTCAAAATGACTTCCGCTTTTCTTTATCTCTGATGGGCTAAGCCCAATGGTAATTTTTAAGGGTGGAAAAACAAACTCATTTACAAGTAAAGCAGACTTCACTCTCTCTTTTGCTTCTTGAATATCTGAATTTGCTAAACCCACTACTGAAAAACCGGGCAGCCCTTTTGTAAATGTTGCCTCTACTTCTATCACCTGAGCATTGACACCTTCCAGTGTAGCACAGGTAAGTCGATTGACTATGGCTTCTTTTTTGGGTTTTTGTTTTACTTTCACTGACTTGTTTGGTGGAGTACCACTATCTACTTTTGCATTCATAGCTGTAGTGTGGCATAGTTCTGGGAAAAAAGTTAAAAATATGTCAAATTGTCATATTTTTGTTTATTTCTATCAAATATTAATAGGCATACCTTAATGATATATAGGCATTTGTGTTCTCTCGAAATTGAGAGTAAAAAGTATGATCTTTGTCACCATAAAATATATTTGCCCCTACTTCTGATATAAGTTCATCGTTAAATTTATAGATTACACCTAAGCGTGTATGTGCATCCTTATCAGATGGAGAATAAAATTGGAAATAAGATAGTTTAAGGTCTTGTTTTAATAAATACTTTGTTAGCCTCAATGTAATAACTTGACGTGTCTTATCATCTATAATTGAACCAGAGGGTAAAGCGTTTTTATATTCTTTATAATCATCTTTGATCTCTTCATAGTATTGTACAGAAGCAGTAAATTCAGTTGCTATCTCCTGCTCATATCCTACCAACCATCTAAACTCACTATTTCTCTTTAATGGGTCTATGACAGCAGAGCTTTCACTATCATAGTAACCGATCTCTGCACTGGCAATACCCTTTGCCAATACACCTCTAATACTGGCACCATATACACTTAGTGTATCAAAACGTGCTTCTCCTGATGCAGCAGAAAACCCGGACGGACTTTTCCAAAAACCATTGTAATAATACAAAGCAACTTCATAAGCATTAATTGATCGGTATAGTCGAAGTGCTATCTCATCATCTGAAAAATATTTATTTGGTGTATCTGTTTGTAAGATGTTGTCCTGTCCATAAAATGATGAAGTAGACCTATCGTAAAAAGAGACAGCCTCTCCATTGACATATCTATCTGACATAAATAACGGTGTATACACAATGTCAAGGCTTAGATCATCAAAAAACAGTGATGCCTTTATGGAATCTGTTGGTGCTTTGAGATATTCTGTATTCATCCCTTTTATAAAAGCATTCCAGTCTTTTGGAAACAGATCATTTATAAATAACAAATCACCGGTACCCCAAGTTATTATTTGTCTACCCATTTTCATATCCATCCATTCAAAGGGAGAAACTTCGACATTTGCCTGGCGTAGATCTATAGGTCCTGTACCATCATGAAAATTTTGACTTTGTTTGTTGTCTAAACCCTCAGCTATAAAATCTGACACCAATGTAAATGTAAGATCATCAGTCTCTTCTTCAATCCCAAGTTGGAGCCTAAGTTCAGACATCGTCATTTTATCTGAGTATGTATTATCATGCAGACGTACACCAACTCTAGATTCAACATAACCATTATATTCCGCTGCGTTGAGGGTAAGTCCTACTAATACTATCAGTATAAATCTAAGCATGGTATTACTTCAAATACTTTTTAGGTGCTTTTCTTAGATAGCGTTCGGTATAAATTTTTGCACTAATATTCTCTAAGTATTTTATAGAGCTATAAAGAACATTTGTATATGTTTTAGATATTACATTGCTCATTCTCGCTTTTGTAATCGTGTTGTACCCCTGAATATTTTTTACTTCAAGTATTTCAGACTTTCTATACTCTTTGTTTTTTGAATTAAAGTAAGTGATATTCATCGGTAAAAAAGTTTTTTTATCAATCTCAGATATAAAATAAGAAAACTCAACAGAGTTTGCATCTTTTGGTGTGCTCTTAATAACAAAGAACTGATCATTAGATTCTAAAAGTTCGTGTGTATCTTCATAACCTGATCTGCCAGATACATCTTCATAAAAGAAATCTGATCCAACAAATGAAGTTCTATCATCACTTGCAGCTATACGCTTTACAAGATCTAGCGCAGGTAAATATAACCATCTATCATCATCTGCATCTACTCTTTTATGTGCCATAAAAACCATTTTTTTCATCTCTGAAGGCTTTTTAAAATAAACATAGTACTTTTGCTTTTTATCATCAAAGTTACTTCTAAGAATGATAGCTTCTCTTATACGTTCACGTCCTAGGGAGTCCACTATTGTCATATTTGCTTTTGCTTTTAAATGCTTACCTTGATAGTAAGTTGTATCCAGGGCTTTATTCACTATCTCTTGTGTCTCTATTGCAAATAGTGAGCTTAATGCCCCTAGTAGTAAAATGATATATTTCATTAGTCTTTCCTTATATATAGGGGAACCTCTTCTTGAGGTTCTTGTTGATTTATTAGTGTATATTTTTCATTAGCAAATAGATACTTATGAGTAAATCTCATGATCGCCGGTAAAATAACCAAAGTTGCAATTCCAGATAACAGAAGAATACTGGATATTAAAACCCCTACTGTTACATATGGTGTAAGAATTGAAAACAGTAAAGGCATAAAACCAACACCTATGATGATAATGTTCCTAGCGATTGCTCTTGCTGGATCTTCAAACAGTATAGATAGTGTTTTTTGCCAATCTCCTGTTTTTTCTTGAATTTGTCTTGATATACTTAAAAAATGAATCGCATAATCAACAGATAGTCCAAGGCTTATGGCTGAGAGTACTGCTACTGAACTATCATAATCTTTTCCTATAAAACCAAGTAAACCATAAAGTGAAGCTATAGCAAATGATAAAGGCACCATAGCTAAAACTCCCCAAAGGATTGATCTATATAAAAGTACCATCATCATAAATACTACAAAATAAGAACTGATAATTGAATCGATCATACCCCCAACCAAAAGTTCTTGCCATGAAACATTGAGGTGTGCATTACCAAACCAGTTATGTTTCATTCCATAAGGAGGAGGATTTGCAACAATGTACTCATCTACATCTTTTTCCACTTTGATTACATCTTGATTGTCAGCATTTTTAAGTTGAAACCAAATATTTGCTTCTTTATAATCTGGTGTAACAAAGTGCCATAAATCGTTGTTTCTATGGCTTCCTTCAAATGTTATAAGCACTTGCGCGACTGCTGCAAATGAATTTGGAATCTTATAAGCACTCTCCTGGGCTAAAAAGAGCTCTCTATGTACAGTTTTAACGATCTCCACCATAGAGTTTGTTTTACCTACCAGCTCTGTCTTGCTCATATGTCTTTGTAAGCCATCCATATACTTTAAAACTTCAGGATCTCTAAATCCATGTTCAGGAGCATTATTTTCATCAAAACTCAGAGAGAGATAAGACATGTTACTTCCACCAAAGTGTTCATTTACAATTTTGTCAGCTTTTCTGAGCTCATGGTCAGGACCGAACCATCTCACCGTATTATCATTTGGGATGATCTTAAAAAGCTCATTTGAGGCCAGAAGAAATAAAACGCTCACTACAACTAAAATAGGTTTAGCATATTTAACAGAGTAGTTTTTAAGAGAAAAAAGAGACTTAGTTAAAAATGATTTTTTTTCCAATTCATGTTCAAGACCAAAGTTTTTAAATGTTTCTTCTGAGAGTAAAGAGACATAAGCTGGTATGAGTGTAATAGATAAAAACCAAGCTACAAGCACACCAAAGGCTATAAATGCACCAAATAACTGTACAGGTACTAATGGCGTAAACAATAATGAAAGAAAAGCAACAGATGTAGTTAAAGATGTAAACAACATTGGTTTTGCTAAATCTTTAAGCACATAGGACATCGCTTTTTTTCGATCTTTGAATCTTGCATATACATCATGAAACTCAGAGAGTATATGCACACCATCTAGAACTGCTATAGGCATAATAAAGATTGGGATCATAGAGGTGATCATACTTACAGAGATACCCATAGCGATCATAGTTCCCATAGTTAAGGCTACTGATACCATGGCAACGATCATAGGAGCCATAATCAGTTTTACATTTCTAAAAAAGAACCATAGTAAAAACAGTATCAAAGCTGTAGCACCGGGTACTTGCTTTACCATCTCTACAAAAATCGCAACAGTAAATGTATCTTCAGCGACAGGGATACCTGTGATAAAAAACTTATCATCCCCGCCAAATGATTCAATCTTTTCATTTAGCATATTTTTTAAATCAAAGCTGATACTCTTTGATGATACTGGAATGTATAAAGCTAATGATTTTTTGTCATTTGAGATCATACTCCCTTCAAACAACGGCAAGCGAGCCATTTTATCTGCGATCGAGGAAGCCTCAGCTTCAGTAATTGGAGCCTCTTTCATCATCCAGTTAAATGACACAGCACCAGCACCGGCTTGTGAGATATTGTCAATTGCTGAGGGAGTCAACAGATCAGCTGTGACAACTCTCTCAGTTTTACCTTCATCAACAATCTCTAAGTCTTTCACAAACTCTGAGAGTGCATGAATATTTTCTAAACTTTTTACATTGAACACACCGTTTGGGTGTACGTCGTTGGTGATACCAACAACAACCAAGTCATTTAAAAGAAATTTTTCTTTTTGAATTGCATGATAAAGTCTATTTGGTTCATCTGCCGGTAATGTACTCTGCGGGTCAACATCTATCTCTAATGTATTTAGATATTTTGATGCATTTGGAGATACTAAGGGTAAGACAACTAAAGATATAATGAAAAACATTACAACTATTGGTGTATATAAAAAGAGTTTTGGACTCTTTAACGATTTTTGCGAGAAAGTAAACAAATCTGTCCTTTAGATTTAACTATATATTCTTAAATTTAGTTCGCATCTGATGAAATATAATGATGCTTTTTTAAATTAATAGAGGAGTATAGCTATTTACTTTTTTGTTGTCAGCTACATATGTCACCTAAACTACTTCTATATACCCTCTAAATAGTTTAAGTTTTTCTTTCTCTTCAAGCTTCTTTAAAACTCTAGAGACAACAGTACGGGAAGTATTCATCCGTTCAGCCAAGTCCTTATGTGTAATAATGACGATATTTTTACCTGAGTCATGTAAAAAATCCATAATTCGTTCATCCAGATTTTTAAATTTTATACCTTGTAAAGCCATGGTTAATTCAACCACTTTTTTTGCATATAAAGAGACAATATATTCTTGGTAAGCAGGCGTCTTTAAGATAAATTTCTCGATATCATCTACATTGACTGAGTATGCTTCAATATCTGTTTCTGCAACAGCTGTAGGAATAGTTGAAGCACACTCTAATACAGAAACAATATTTGACAAACATTGTTCTCCTTCATTAAGCGTATATAGTGTCACTTCTTCAGAAAAATCATCTGCCTGGGAATAGAGTCTAATTTTCCCTTTAACTAAAAGAAGACTGCTCTTACATACCTCCCCTTGATAATGAACAATAGTTCCTTTTGTAGCATTCATTGGGCGTAAGAGCCCTTGAAACTCTTGTTTTTCTTCTTGGGACAATCCTGTAAAAAATGGGAATACTTCTAAATTTTTCATATATTTCCTTTTAATATCACATTATAATGAGTTTAAATATTTTTATCAGTGACATATGTTACATAATAACAAAACTTAGGGTTCTGAAACTTAGTTTTAAATATTAAAAGATTTGGATATTGTCATAACAAAAAGCTGTCATATGTTATGCAATTCTCCTTCTTTCATAAATAGTGATATAATGCCATAAAAACTAAAGTGAGCATATACATATGATAAAAAAAGATGAAAATTATGCATTTCCTTGGGGGTTTCATTTAGGGGACTTACATAAAGAGGGGGATAAAAATATCCCTTTATATACATACAGCAATGATGGTGGTTTTTGTTTGCTTTATGATGATGTTTCTGAACGAAAAGCTGACAACTTACTGGAAAGTCTCAGTTTACAGTTACTTTCCAGTATGCCACATGAGAGTTTGAGAGTAGACCTTTTTGACTTTGGTAAAAAGAAGTTTTACCACCTCTCTCCTTTACAGCATATGCAGCTTTTTAGAACAGCGTATAACCCTGAAATGATGGAAGAGCTCTTTGAAGAAATTGAAGAGACTATCATTTCACGTTATCAGGAACTGATCTGCTGTAACAGACCAAGTATAAATGAGCACAACAAAAAGTCCAAACTAAAGCAAAAGTATCATCTCGTGTTGATACATCTACACCATTTCCCAACAGAAGAGATCGAATTAAGACGCATACAAAACTTTGTTGAGTCTGCAGAAAAAGCAGGTGTGTATCTTATTGCGTTTGGTAATCATGAGATAGAAAAGAGTGAAAATAAAAACATACAAACCATACTGCAACACTTCAAAAAATTAAAAGTAACAGACAATGTGTTTGACATCACAAAAGAGATTTTTGAATTTCCTGAACTTTTAGAGACACATCGTTTTGAGCCACTTGCTTTAGACAAAAATGATTTAATGCAAAAAGCGCTGACAAATGCAAATCTGGAGGAGCTTATGAATCCGGAATCTATCAAACTGGAAGAAAACACCAAGGTAAATCAGTAACATATTAACTCTATGTTATAGTCCCTGGGTATAATTAGTTTACTACTCATAAAAGGAGCCTATTTGGACTACATAGAACAAACCATGAATCTTGCAAGAGCAAGTAACTGTCATGAAGATACAAACTTTTTCCAAGCCATCGAAGAAGTACTTATCTCTATCAGACCTCTTCTTGAAAAAGATCCAAAATATCTCAATCACAATATCATACAACGTATGATCTACCCTAACAGAGAGATTCGATTTAAAATAGAATGGCTCACTGATAACAATATTACAGAGGTCAATAACGGGTACAGAATACAATTTAACAATTCACTTGGCCCCTACAAAGGTGGTGTACGTTTTCACCCCTCTGTAAATGCAGATATATTAAAATTCCTTGCTTTTGAACAGATCTTTAAGAATGCTATTACAGGTCTACGTATAGGTGGAGCAAAAGGTGGCTCAGACTTTAATCCTAAAGGAAGAAGTGACAGTGAGATCATGAAGTTCTGTCAAGCATTTATGACGGCATTCTATAACAGTATCGGATCGGATGTGGATATACTCGGTGGAGATATTGGTGTAGGTGCACGCGAAGTAGGCTATCTTTTCGGGCAGTATAAAACACTTACCAACTCTTACGACAATATCATCACATCTAAACCTCTTTCTTTAGGAGGAAGTGAAGGACGTTCATCTGCAACAGGTTATGGACTGATCTACTTTACCCAAACTCTTCTAGAAGACCATGAGCAGACACTTAAAGGTAAGATATGTACGATCTCTGGTTCTGGTAATGTTGCCATCTATGCTATAGAAAAACTTTATGATATCGGTGCTATCCCTGTGACATGTTCAGACTCTAGGGGTGCTATACATGATCCAAATGGTATAGACTTGGAACTTCTTAAAAAGATCAAACTTGAAAGAAGAGCATCTTTAGAATATTATGCCCATGAACGAAAGTCTGCTACTTATGTTAAAAAAGAGAACTATATTGGTGGAAGTAGCTTCGTATGGGATATTCCTTGTTTCGCAGCTTTTCCTTGTGCAACACAAAATGAACTGGGTGAAGAGTGTGCACAGAAACTTATTGACAATGATGTCAAAGTTGTCGCAGAAGGTGCTAACATGCCAACCACACCAAAAGGTATTGAACTTTTTGCAAAAAATGGTGTTTTATTTGGACCGGCCAAAGCTGCCAATGCAGGAGGTGTTGCAGTCTCAGTACTTGAAATGAGTCAAAACTCTTCACTGCACTATTTGCCCTTGTTTGTAGTAGATGCGAGACTTCAGGAAATCATGTCAGGTATCTATAACGATATTAAACAAACATGTGATGAGTATTGTCTTGATAAAGATCTAATTTCGGGAGCAAATATATTAGGGTTTAAGCGTGTTGCAGATGCAATGATCGCACAGGGAGTTTAGACTCTCCCCTCTTTTTGCTTTCTCTTCCACTCTTTTTCAAATTTCTTTCGTTTGAGTATCGAAAGTTTTTCTACAAATAGCTTCCCATCCAAGTGGTCCATTTCATGTTGTATGGCAACAGCAAGAAATGCATCACTTTCTATGGTTTGCTTATTTCCTTCTCTATCAAAATACTCTACTTTCACATACTTAAAACGTTCTATATCTTCATAAAACCCAGGTACAGAAAGGCAACCCTCTTGAAATTTTTCACTGCCCTCTTTTTCAACGATCACAGGGTTGATCATCTCGATAGTGTTTTCTTTAGGCTGGTCATTATGTTCTACACCTTCACCATATTCTGTCTCTAAAGGTTCATTAATGATCAGGACTCTACTGTCTACACCTACCTGAATAGCAGCAAGACCTACACCGTTTCGTGCACACATTGTCTCATACATATCATCAAGTAGATCATGCAATGCTCCATCAAAAACCTCTACCTCTTTAGAGATGAGCTTCAGTCTTTTATCGGGGTATACAACTATCTCTCTAAGCATGTTTACGAAAAACTCTTTTCTAAAACTTTATCTATAAGACCATACTCCATAGCTTCCTTTGAAGACATAAAGTTATCGCGCTCTGTATCTTTTTCTATCTGCTTTGGTTTTTGACCAGTTTTTTCTGCAAGTATCTGGTTAAGTGTATCTTTAAGTCTCTGTATCTCTTGTGCCTGTATCTGGATGTCTGTTGACTGTCCTTGTGCACCACCGGAAGGCTGATGGATCATGATCCGTGCATGAGGTAAAGCATAACGTTTACCAGGTGTACCACAAGCAAGAAGGAATGCACCCATAGATGCAGCCTGCCCCATACAAATAGTCACAATATCCGGTTTGATATAATTCATGGTATCAAACATAGAGAGTCCAGAGGTGATCACCCCGCCTGGAGAGTTAATATAAAAGTAAATGTCTTTGTCTGGATCCTGCGCTTCAAGGAAAAGAAGTTGTGCAACAATAGTTGATGCCACTTGATCATTGACTTCTCCACTCAACATAATGATACGGTCTTTAAGTAGACGTGAATAAATATCATAAGATCTTTCACCTCTACCGGTTTGTTCTACAACGTATGGAATATAACTCATTTAGTGCCTTTGTTAGTATATAGTTAAATAGATGATTTCATCAACTTGAATATACACTAAAATAGTTAACAAGAAACCAAAATAAGGTTTCTTGTTTTACAAGAAGGATTACCCTTCAAGTCCTAACATTTTACCAAAAAGCTTATCTTCGATCATTCCCATCTTCACTGCCGGAAGAAGGTTGTTTTCTTCATAATACTTAATGATCTCTTGTGCATCCTGACCTGATCTCATCGCTTCATAATAAAGTGCAGATGTTACTTCTTGATCATCTACAGTCACATCTTCTTTTTTAGCCAATGCATCTACGATAAATGTTGCTTTTACTGATGCTTCTGCATCTGGCTTTACTTCATCACGCAGCGCATCTACTTTTTCAGGTGCATCTTTAAAGCTGTTAAGCTCTTCTTCTGTCATCTCTTGTGCTTTAGCATTTACTTTTGCATCCACTTCCTGTGCAACGATGTTGTTAGGTAGAGCAAAATCAAATTTTTCTACCAATGCTTCAATCAGTTGAGGTTTTAACTCTTCATTATAAAGTTTAGAGATAGCTGCTGATTCGATCTGTTGTTTTACTCTCTCTGTCAGTGTTTCAACAGTTGGATTCTCTTCACCCTGAAGAAGTTTCTTTGCCAACTCATCATTGATCTCAACTTCTCCCTGCTCTTGAATCTCATGAAGTGTTACTTTAAATGTCGCTTCTTTTCCTGCAAGCTCTGTTGATTGATATTCCTCAGGGAAGGTAACAACAACATCTTTCTCTTCTTCATACTTCATACCGATGATCTGCTCTTCAAATCCTGGGATAAACTGGTTTGAACCGATCTTAAGGTTAAACTTCTCAGCTTTACCGCCCTCAAAAGCAGTACCGTCAACAAAACCTTCAAAGTCGATAAGAGTCATGTCGCCATCTCTTACCATACGTTTTCTCTTGATCTTTGTAAAAGGTGCATTTCCAGAAGCGATCTCATTAAGCTTCTCATCTATCTCTTTTTGATCTGCAGCTGGTTTTTCAAATGATGGTAGTACATCCATATAGCCCTCAAGATCAAATACAGGTCTTGTAGATACTTCTACTTCTACTTCAATACCATCATCTTTTTTATCATACTTTTTAAATGTTGGTTGTCCAAGCATATCTGCAGCATTGATACCTGCTTCTTTGATACCTAGATCGATAAGCTCTTTAAGTGCTTCACCTTCTGCATCCTGAGAAAGTTTGTCACCGTGTAGTTTTTTTACTACATGCGGAGGTACTTTACCTTTTCTAAATCCATCTACTTTCATCTCTTTACCTGCCTGAGCAGCCATGGTATTGATGTACGCCTCTACAACATCATTTGCTATCGTACCAGATACGATAACATTTGCTTCATCTACTTTATTTACTGTAACTTTCACTACAATCCTTTAATATATAATGTCGTGATTCTATCTAAATAATGTTGAAATGTTAATAATGCTGGGAATTACGAGGTTTTTGAGTAAAGATATGTACCTAAACATTAAGTTTAGGTAACAAAATGTACAGAGAACTTCTGAAGAAGAACACTGTACTTTATTTGTATTAGTTCATCAGTGCTTTAAGCGCAGCCTTAAGTTTTGCTACTTCTGCTTTAAGTGCTTTGATCTCTGCATCTTTTGTATCTTCTGAGGCTGGTTCAGGACAGTATGCTGCCTGCTCTTCCATTTCGAAGCCCAACTCTTTAAATATTTTGATTACTTGTGCATCGATCTCTTGCATATATTTGATACGATCTGCATCAACAAAGTTCAATGCATTTACCCAGTTATTGATATCTGCATATCCAACATGAAGTTCATTTTTCCCTTTAGGAATGTAGAAATAAACAGTACATGGTGCAAACATACCCGCTTCAGGGATTCCTCTGTTAAAGATCGAGTTTGAGAACGCAAAATGACATAAAAGTGATACCCAGTATGCATCATACTCTTCAAATTCTAACTCCATATCATCAAATTCAAATTTATAGTCCATAAATCCTGCGATAATGAAGTCGTTTTTAGCAAAAAGTCCGTCATGTTCTCCTATGAAAACTTCAATGAACTCTTCAAGGTCTTCAGGTTCATCAAATTTCTTAATCATCTTTGTAAGTCCTCTTTCAGGGAGAGGTTTTGTATGTTCAAACTTTTTGCTTGCCATAGGTTTAAGTTCTTTATTGACCAATGCATCCCATGGCTCTATCATATCTCTAAACTCTTTCCTTGTAGCTTCATCTTTTTCACCGATGATATCCAACATTGTATCCGGAGCTAAATGTCCAAACCATGTAGTATCGTCATTTTCGATGTCAAGTGTTTTATAGGCTAAAAAGTTAAAAGGTGCGTAGGCTCCAAAATCAGGGTTTTTAATAAGTAAAGGTCTCAGTTTTTCTTTGTTAACGATACTGAAAAATGAGATCATTTCAACATTTTTTTCTTTGAATTTATTATTGTAATGATTCTGAATATTTTTAGTTGCTGCTACTGTACTGTATCCGATAGAATCTATTTTTTTTATAAATGTATCCAGCTCAGCTTCTTTGTTCCCTTCAGCTCCCTGAAACTCTGCTGTCAGTTCTACTTTAGCGATATTTGAGCGTACGTCCGCATAGGTAAAACCTGTGACTATTATACAAGCCAATAGTATGTTTTTTAATTTCATATTTGTTCCTTAAATTATTTTAATAATTACTTATGATAATGCAGATTTTATTAATTAAGGTTGAATCAACGTGAAACCTACTGCCTTTTCAGACTATATGACTCGTATTGGGATATAATTCATTTTATGTATAATGAAACCCATAAGCAAATTCATATCTGGTATCAGGATCATGGAAGAAAAGATCTTCCCTGGCGCAGTACCAATAATCCTTATCATATCTATCTTTCCGAAGTGATGCTTCAGCAGACACAGGTAAAAACTGTATTGGAAAGATACTACTTTCCTTTTCTTGATCAATTTCCATCACTTAAAACCTTAGGTGACGCACCTCTTGATGATGTACTGAAGATGTGGGAAGGACTTGGATACTATAATCGGGCCAAGAACCTGCATAGGACTGCTGGCCTTATAGATAAACTACCTCAAGACATTGAAGAGTTGCTAAAATTGCCAGGTATTGGTAAAAATACCGCCCATGCAGTAGCCGCATTTGTTTACAAACAACCTGTCCCAATCATGGAAGCAAATGTCAAACGTATACTCTGCCGCTTGAACAAACTCAAAACACCTACGGACAAAGAACTCTGGAATATCGCGTATGATCTTGTAGATAAAGAAAATCCTTTTGACTATAATCAGGCAATGATGGACATAGGTGCAACAGTATGTACCGTTAAAAACCCTTATTGTGAAATCTGCCCATTGGATACTATCTGTAAAGGAAAAGATACACCTGCCCTGTATCCTACAAAGAAAAAAAGAGTTGTCCCGACACGTGAACATAATATTATGATATCTGTTTACAATGACAGACTTTCACTATCACAACGTAAAGGAAATTTTTTACACGGATTGTGGGGGTTTGAATCGATTGAAGTACCTCTTTGTGCTTCTGAGTACATAGGCGAAGTGACCCATGCCTATACACATTTTAAACTTCTCTGTAAAGTATATGTCTATCATGAGGTTGACAAAGGACAAGTAGATTATTTTACAACACAAAAAATACGTAAACTCGCTATTTCCAAGGTAGATGAAAAAATACTTAAATTGTATTTGGATACAATTAGCTCAAATAACTATTAGGTTTTACCATGAACAAAGAACAAGAATTTGAACAAGCCATTACAAAAGTATTGGAACTGATAGGTGAAGACCCAAAAAGAGAAGGACTTCTTAAAACACCTTCACGTGTGGCAAAAGCCTTTGATTTTTTAACAGAAGGCTATCAACAAGACCCTAAAGAAATCCTCTCTCAAGCACTTTTTTCCACCTCCAATGATGAGATGGTCCTTGTCCGTGACATCGAGTTCTACTCTATGTGTGAACATCATATGCTTCCCATCATTGGGCGTGCACATGTTGCATACATCCCAGATGGTAAAGTGGTAGGTCTCTCCAAGATACCCCGTATCGTCAATGTATTTGCAAGACGTCTACAGATACAGGAGCAGATGACAGAACAGATCGCAGATGCTATTACAGGGAGTATCAATCCTAAAGGAGTTGCTGTTGTCTTACATGCGCGTCATATGTGTATGGAGATGAGAGGAGTAGAAAAAGTAAACTCGACCACTGTCTCTTCAGCACTTCGTGGTCTTTTTAAAAGTGATGAACGTACAAGATCTGAGTTTTACAATCTCATCAACACCCCTGCACCTTCACACTTTTAGATTAGTATTTAACCTTGCAATATCCAAGAGAGTGCTTTTTCTCTCTTTTTAAAATGTTTCGTTTTCCCTTTCATCAAATGGCTCATCATCTGTACAGAGATCTCTTCCCAGTTTTTATCACCAACGATCGCCATCTTGGTAAAATCATTACGGTGTTTCAAACCAAACTTAAGATCATCCCAGGCTGCTAAAAACTCCCAACCTGTAAATCTTTTCATGTCTATCAAAAGATCTGCTTCCAAACCTTTTGCTTCTTTTAATGCTTTATCTACCATAGGAACAAAAAGCGTATAATCTTCATGTGTTAATTTACCAAGCATCACTATTTCTATAAAGACTCTTTTTTTATTTCTTTTTATAGCAACGCTGATACCATGCTCTTTTATAACTTTTGCCATCACAATTCCTTTTTATTTAGTATAACATATTTTCAGATTGATACTTATCATCAGGGTATAACCTAATTAGAAGTATAATTCTTCCCTTTATCTGTTAAATTTATTTTATTTTAAGAATAAATGCGTACTATGCAGAAAAACTAATTAAGACAAAATTTGTCCTAATTAAATTGAGTCTCGTTTTCAAAGGAAAAATATGAACGTATATTTAGATAACAATGCAACGACTTTGGTAGATCCATGTGTCTTTACTGCTATGGAACCTTATTTTGTACAAAAGTACGGTAATCCAAATTCACTGCACTCATTTGCATCTGAAACACACCCTGCCATCAAACAGGGTATGGAAAGGATCTATGCAGGGATCAATGCAAACCATAAAGACTCTGTGATCATCACATCATGTGCCACAGAGAGCAATAACTGGGTACTTAAAAGTATCTATTTTGACCTTATTTTAACTGGTAAGAAAAACCATATCATTATCTCTGAAGTGGAACACCCATCTGTTATCGCTACAGCGAAGTGGATAGAGAACATGGGATGTAAGGTTACTTACCTGCCAATCAATCATGAAGGTCTAATAGAAGCACAATCTGTAAGAGATGCCATCACAGACAAGACGGCACTTGTCTCTGTTATGTGGGCGAACAATGAAACAGGGGCGATCTTCCCGGTTGAAGAGATAGGTGACATTTGTGAAGAGCATGGTGTACTTTTCCACACAGATGCTGTACAAGCCATCGGTAAAACACCGGTAAATGTACAAGGATTCAATGTAGACTACCTTACATTCTCTGCCCATAAGTTTCATGGACCAAAAGGTGTAGGTGGATTATATATGAAAAAAGGTAGAGAACTTTCTCCTCTGCTTCACGGTGGTTCACAAATGGGTGGATACCGTTCAGGTACACTCAATGTTCCTGGTATCGTTGGTATGGGTAAAGCGATGGAACAGGCTATCGGTGCACTGGACTTTGAAATGACAAAGATCAGAGAGATGAGAGATAATTTTGAAGAGGAACTTCTTAAAATTCCTGATACATTTGTTGTAACACCAAGAGAAAAAAGAACACCAAATACTATTCTTATCTCATTTAGAGGTATAGAAGGTGAGTCTATGTTATGGGATATGAACAGAGAAGGTATCGGGGCCAGTACAGGTTCTGCCTGTGCATCAGAAGATCTCGAAGCGAACTCAGTGATGGAAGCTATCGGTGCAGCTGAAGACCTGGCACATACTGCTATCCGTTTTTCACTAAGCCGTTACACAACAGTAGAAGAGTTAGACTACACATTAGCTGCAGTCAAAAGAGCAGTTGCAAGACTTAGAGAGATCTCCTCTTCATTTGCATACGCACCAGATGGTCATGTTTGTGGTCTGTCTGAGGGACATTAATAGAACGGTAAATTGGCAAAGCCAATCTTACCTACGTTGACACTGGGGCTACTTCAGCAGTAGGCTCATCGCACTAGTGCGATTTTGTCTTCAAATTAAATAAATACTTATAAAGGATACAAAATGGGTATAGATAGTTTAGTAGGCGGTACCATCTGGGATGAGTACAGTGAAAAAGTAACAGACCTAATGAATAACCCACAGAATATGGGTGACATTAAACAAGAAGAAGCAGATGCGATGGGTGCGAAACTTATCGTTGCTGACTTTGGTGCAGAGTCATGTGGAGATGCTGTACGTCTTTACTGGGCAGTAGACCCTGAAACAGATATCATTAAAGAGTCTAAGTTTAAATCTTTTGGTTGTGGTACAGCCATTGCTTCTTCAGACACTATGGCTGAACTTTGTAAAGGTAAAACAGTTGCTGAAGCAGTAAAGATCACAAATATTGACGTTGAACTTGCTATGCGTGACACACCGGAAACTCCTTCCGTACCACCACAAAAAATGCACTGTTCTGTAATGGCATATGATGTTATCAAAAAAGCAGCTGCACAGTACATGAATGTAGATATGGAAAGTTTTGAAGAAGAGATCATCGTATGTGAATGTGCACGTGTGACACTTGATACACTTAAAGAAGTGATCCGTCTCAATGACCTAACAACAATTGAACAAATTGCAGACTACACTAAAGCAGGTGCATTTTGTAAATCATGTATCAAACCTGGTGGACACGAAGAGAAGGATATCTACTTAGTAGACCTTCTTGAAGAATATGAAAAAGAAAAAATGATCGCTGGTTCTAGTATGGGTGGTGATGCATCCAATGTCGATTTTGCCACAATGACTGTTGTACAAAAACTAAAAGCTACTGAAAAAGTGATCGATGAGAACATCCGTCAAATGCTTGTCATGGATGGTGGAGACATGGAGATCCTTGACATTAAAGAGAACGGTGCCAATTTTGACATTTACATCAGATATTTGGGTGCATGTAATGGCTGTGCATCTGCTGACACTGGTACACTTTTTGCTATTGAAAATATTTTAAAAGAGAAATTAGATCAAAACATCAGAGTTTTACCTATCTAATCTTCCTTTCTTTTCTTCCTTTTTTAAACCCAAGTTTAACTTGGGTTTATCATCACTTTATTAAATCCTTTTTTTTTAATACTATACCAACCCTCCATCATCTCCGGTAATATCCTTCAAGATATGATATGCATGATTGATCGATTTTGCTATCGATCCTCCACTTTTATAGACGATATCTCCTGCGATATAGAGTCCTTTCACACTTGTTTCAAAACTTTCACTCGTCACGGGAAGATCATGTTCGTCCACTTCCATATCTGACTTTCTAAAAAAGTCTATTGGTGTAGTACCTCCCAGCGCGTAGATCACTCTATCATAGATCGTGTGGTAACCGTTCTTATAATTAACCTTTACCCTGCCTTCATCATTTTCGATAGATTCTATATCCATACCATATCTTACACGCAGTTTCTCTTCCTGATCATAGCGTGTGATTATCTCTTGGTTGATATCATTGACACGTGTAAAACTCTCTTTACGATAAGAAAGAGTGACATCGTTGATATTACTCAGTTCACTCGCATACTCAACAGCTGAGTCTCCACCACCTACAACAAGGATCTTCTCATGCCCGGGAGAATCATATGGACTGAAGTTAACCATTTTTTTAATACTAGATGGGATCTTATACTCAGGCTTGTTTGGTTTTCCCATCTTTCCGATAGAAACGATTACATTTTTAGCACTAAAATCACCTTTCGGGGTTACCACTGTAAATACCCCATTCTCCTCCTTGGTGACTCTATCTACTTCACACTCAAAGATCGCATCGATCTCTTCATGATCAAGCAGTGTATCAAAGTGCTCTAATGTACTCTCCTTTGTACCGTCAAAAAACTCTACATTCCCTTCAAGCTCAATATTCTGTCCCTGCCAATTTCTATCGACTCTTTTGGCATCTTTGTAATACTGTCTAATAGTCTGTGAATGGTTATCACTCTTTTCGATAATCAATATCTTCCCTATGCCAAATATCGAAGCCTCAACTGCTGAGGCGATACCTCCCGGTCCGCCACCAACAATGATCAAATTGTATATATTTTCCATTACGTAGCTCCTTTTCAATAATTAATAATTGATTATAACATAAGACAAACTAAAGAGGATATTC
This sequence comes from uncultured Sulfurovum sp., assembly GCA_964492675.1. GTDB lineage: Bacteria > Campylobacterota > Campylobacteria > Campylobacterales > Sulfurovaceae > Sulfurovum. The sequence goes on along the minus strand of CAZBLM010000026.1, from coordinate 14,869 downwards.
CTTATAAAATATCTTATATAAATTATTTTATAAGGTTTTCAATTGAAGAGTAAAGATTTATAGCCTGCGAACGTCTCTTGCTCCGATCGGGTATGATGAGAGTGAGCCAACTATAAAATTTAGATATATTTCTCTGTAATCCAGTATTTATTTGGCAGTGTATTTAAATAAAATCTATTTGTATGTCTTAAGCGCTGTCTTAAGCTCCTCAAGCAACGCTATAAGCTGAGTGGATGTTTTTTCAAGTGATTTGTAAGCTTCTGAAGCTTTTTCCTTATCTTTTGTGTTTACTTTCTTTGAACTGAAAGTGACTATTTTGTGGAGCAATGAACGCTTTTGTGGTAGTACAAAATAGATATCATATATCTCTCGGTAGTAATCATGCACCTGAATATGAAGTTCACCGATCCTCTCCATAAGGTCTTCATATTTTTCATCTCTTAATAAAAATATCCCATGTGTATAGAACCATTTTCCAAAGCTACAAGCAGTTTCTTCTATTGGAAGAAAATTTTTATCTATATCATAACCAGATACAAGATGGCTTGCTCTTTTAACCCATCGCATGTGAGCAACTTTTGCCTCAGCTATATCCTGAATGTGTAATCCGTTATTTCTAACATTCATTTCTTTTCCTTATTATAAATATATTTAAGAATTATAGTTAAACGGGGTTAATTTTATCTTATTTTATTGTTTAAAAATTATTATACATGGTGAAACAGTTTTTCCTGATAAGGTTTCATTATGATAAAACCACTACTTATATTTATAAAATAACAATATTCTACATCATTAACTGTAAAGTAGTAATGAACTTTGGTTTGGTGTTGATTATACTCAAATGATTGTAGTGCAAAAACTAAAACATGCTTTAATAATGACTGGTATATAATATACACAGAATCACAATACCAATATACTTTTGACTTCAGTGTCAATTTTTTTAAAATACATAAAAGAGTCTATTATGAATGATGAAATTTTAAAAGTCATACACATAATGAAACAATCAAACTATTTTACCTCGTGGCATGATTTGCTTCTTGATGATTCTCTTGTGCATGAATGGAAATATATTTTAACTCATAGTAACGATAATGAGTCCTATACAAAATTAGCAAATGAACTACATAAATATAATGTACCTTTTGTCATAGTAAACGAATATATAGATGAATTTTTTAGATATTTTCAAGATTATGAACATACACATCGCATTAAAAATAAAATTGCAGAAGCCTACTTAAATAAAAAACTTTCTCATGATAAAAAGCTCATAAAAAAAGAGTTAAATAAAAATATCTCTGTCCTATTAGAATCAAAAAAAGAACTTATCAATGCCCATATGAACTGGATGAAAAACTTTATTGATACTATTATAGGTACTCCAAAATATTTTGAACTTGATTATACAAAGTGTTATGTAGGGAAATGGCTTCTTGAAGAAAAAGATAATGTTGACAAAGAGCTTTTTGAACAGCATATGAATTTACACTCTATGGCACAAAGTGCTCTGAGAATGTATAAACACAATGATTATGCATACTTTTTACTACTTTATAATGATATATTGACCGTCTCCTATCAAATAAGAGATACTATCTCTCATATCTATATGGCAAAAAGTCTCACATCCTTGCTACAAGATCCTCTAAGTGGTCAAGCAAATTATTTTCAATTAGAACATGATATTCAAGAAAATTCAAATGCGAACTCTATATTAATTTTTAATATCAAAGAGTTTAAAAAAATTAATCTCCTTTATGGACATAGAACCTGTGATAAAATTATTAAAGAGATAGGTACACTTATTATCGACCTGGACCATATTGTAGAAACCTATAGAATTTATGGGGATGAATTTGCTGTAATATTTAAAACTGAACATCAATTGGAGTTCATTGATTCATTTAAAGATAAATTGGAAAAACATAGTTTTCATGCTGATGATGAGATCATCTTTCTTTCATTTTATGGTAGTTACTCTAAAATAACTAAACATGTTCTAGAATATTGTGAATATGGTTTAATGCTTTCTAAGAAAAATTATGGTGAATTTATTGATATCAATAATATAGATAGAGAGATATTTTTAAAATATGCAAATCAAGTTACACTCTCTCAAAAACTTAAACTGGCATTTTTAGACAATAGAATTTTAACCTACTATCAACCTATCATGAATTTAAAGTCTGGACAAATTACAAAATATGAAGTTCTTATGAGAGTAAAAGATATAGATGGTGAGATACTAACTCCAACTAATTTTTTACACAATTTAAAAAAAATGTACATGTATCCAGAAGTGACAAAACTTATTATTCAAAATAGCTTTCAGTTTTTTAAAAATAATCACTATGAGTTTTCAATTAATCTTTCTTATGCGGATATTATTAATGAAACTACAAAAGCTTTTATACTTAAAGTATTAAAAGAAAATAAAGAAATAGCTAAACGATGTACATTTGAAATTCTTGAACATGAAGCGATTTTAAATGAATCAGAAGTGATTAATTTTTTCGAAGAGTTGCATTCAAATGGTGTTAAAATTGCTCTTGATGATTTTGGAGTTGGGTATTCTAACTACGATACTATATTTAAATATGATATAGACTACATTAAAATAGACGGCTCTTTGGTTGAATCAATACTTTCAAGTGAAAGATCCAAAACGTTTGTCCAATCTATAAGTGAAATAGCCAAAAAAATGGGTGCTAAAGTGATCTTAGAGTATGTAAGCTCAAAAGAAATTTACGATGCCGTAACAAAAATGGATGTGGATTATGCTCAAGGTTATTATATTGGAAGACCCTCTGCAAATTTATAATAGATCAAATGTAACTAAAATTTAATTGACTCAATAGTAGACTTAAATCATCTATAAATATTTATATAATGATAACTTTCTCCACCATTAACTGTAGAGTAGTGTTACCTCTAAATTTGTTTTCATTAACAGTGTAAACTATATCAACTTTATCATCTATGTTGAACTTCTCAGTCGTCTTAAACTTTACTCCTGTAAACACTTGTCCATGCTGTTCAAATAAAAAACGTAGATGTTCACCCTCTTTTCCCATGGCATTCACATCTGCTATACGTACAGAACTTGTGATGAACTTTGGTTTGGTGTTAGCTAATCCGTAGGGTTCGTACTGTTTTATGAGTCTAACCAAGTCAAAAGATATAGTTTGGAATGCCAACTCCCCTACTATATCCGGATCTATCAACTGTTTACTGTAATTTTTCATACTGTAGTTTTTTTGTAAAGATTTTCTGAATGTTTCTAAATTCTCCTCTTTTAAACTCAGACCGATAGCGGCTTGGTGCCCACCGAATTTTTCTAAATGCGCTCTACAACTGTCTGTAATGGCAAAAAGATCGCAATCATGAAAACTACGCCCTGAACCTTTCAAGATACCCTCACCATTGGATGATAGTATGATAGTAGGTTTTTCATGCTCTCTAGCCACTCTGGCAGCTACGATACCTACCACACCCTCATGCCACTCTTCTCCTGCAAGTACAATAACATCATCAGAGCTATTCACAGCTGCTAAAGCTTTTTTAGTAATGTTCGCTTCAGTCTCTTTTCTGTAGGTATTGAAATCCTGTAGTTTTCCAAGTCTAACCCTTGCATCATATATGTTTGTAGAGGTCAAAAATTCTACCGCGTGAGATGCATCATCCATACGTCCTGCAGAATTAAGCAAAGGAGCCAAAAGAAAGCCGATATCCTCTGCAGTTAAGGTCTCTTTATCATACTGTTCTAAAAAGGCTTTAATTGCCGGTTTTGTGCTTTGTGAGAGATGTTTTAGTCCTGCAACTACCATTGCTCTGTTTATATGTGTCAAAGGCATCATATCCGCGATGATGGCTATAGCAGTAAGTTCCATGTATTCCATCATATTGATCTTTACATTCAAAGCATTTTTAAGTGATGCAATCAGATACCAGGCTATTTGAGCACCACATACATCTGCGTAAGGGAAATCACACTCTTCTTGCTTTTGATCTATGATAGCAAAAGCTTCAGGTATTTCAGGAGCCAAAAGATGATGATCTGTAATGATGAGCTCTATACCCTCTTCTTTACAGAGTTTAGCAGCATATACTGCAGAGATACCATTATCTACTGTGATAGCTAAATCTGTCCCTAATATACGCGGTATAATATTTGAAGAGAGTCCATACCCATCTCTAAATCGATTAGGGATGATCCACTCTATAGGGTAGTCTATCTCTTCAAAAAAAAGTTTCATAAGTGTTGTAGAAGTGACTCCATCTACATCATAGTCACCAATGATAGTGATTTTTTCTCTGTTTTGCATGGCTTTAACTATACGTTTGGTAGCTTTGTCCATATCTTTAAATGTAGAAGGTTGAGGAAGATCTTTTAAAGAGAGAAAACCCTCTTTAAAACGATTTTTAAGAAGTACATCTAACGCATTAAGCGTTAATATTTTATGCATCTACAGTATTATTATGTTCAAGCGAAGCATTTACAAATGCTAAAATAGAAGGATTTACATTTTGAAGTCTTGATGTAAATTCCGGATGGAATTGCACACCTAGGAACCATGGGTGGTCCAGCACTTCAACTGCTTCTATAAGCCCGTGAGATTCACCTGTAATATCCATACCTTTAGCTTCTAATGCTTCTCTATATTTCGGATTTGCTTCATAACGATGTCTGTGTCTTTCAAAGATCATAGGTGCATCATAAGCATTTCTAAGATTTGAGCCTTCTTTTGTTTCACATTCATATTCACCAAGACGCATTGTTCCACCCATTGGTGATGTTTTTGTTCTTACTTGTTTAGAACCAGAAGCATCTATAAATTCATCTATCAGATAAATAAGTGGATCTGGTGTATTTTCATCAAATTCTACAGAATTTGCATCTTCAAGTCCAAGTACATTTCTTGCAAATTCTATCATAGAGAGCTGCATACCAAGACAGATACCCAAGAAAGGTATTTTTTCTTCTCTTGCATATTGAATCGCTTTAATTTTACCCTCTACACCACGTTCACCAAAACCACCTGCAACTAAAATACCGTCACAGTCATTTAAATGTTTTTGTGCACCCTCTTCTTCTACTTTTTCAGCATCAACCCATTTAATGTTCACTCTGGTATCAAGATGAGCACCTGCATGGATAAGTGCTTCAGTAAGAGATTTATAAGATTCTTTAAGATCAAGGTATTTACCGACAAATGCTATTTTCATTTCAGAATTTGGCATGATGATCTTATGTACTAAATTAGTCCACTCATCCATTTTTGGTTCACAATTATCAAGTTCTAACTGTTTACAAATTGGTCTGAGCATATCTTGACGTTGAAAATTAAGTGGTACCTGATAAATAGTTGAAGCATCTTCTGCAACGATTACAGAGTCTAGTTCTACATCACATGAGTAAGCAATTTTCTCTTTAATTTCCGTAGAAACAGGCACTTCAGCACGAAGAACCAACATATGAGGCGCAATACCTATACGTCTAAGTTCTTGTACAGAGTGTTGTGTCGGTTTTGTTTTCACTTCACCAGCTGCTTTGATATATGGTAAAAGTGTTACATGTATATTCATTACCTGTGTTTTACCAAGTTCATGTTTCATTTGTCTGATCGTCTCAAGAAAAGGAAGACCTTCTATATCTCCAGTCGTTCCACCAAGTTCAACAATGAGTATATCTCTACCCTCTCCTGCTCTTACAATACGTTCTTTGATCTCATTAACGATATGAGGTACAACCTGTATTGTTTTTCCAAGGTATTTACCTTTACGTTCATTTTCAATGACTGTTTTATAGACAAGACCTGTTGTGAAGTTATTATTTTTAGTAAGAGAAGTATCTAAAAATCTTTCATAATGACCTAAGTCAAGATCCGTCTCTGCACCATCTTTGGTGACAAAAACTTCTCCGTGTTCTAATGGTGACATTGTTCCGGGGTCAACGTTGATATAGGGATCAAGTTTTAATACGCCTACACGTTGTCCTGTATGTTTTAATAATGTTCCTACGCTTGCAGCAGTGATACCTTTTCCTAAAGAAGAGAGTACACCACCAGTAACAAAAATATATTTTGTTGTATTTTCACTCATATAACGATTTTTCCTTTTTATGTAACGATTGGCATGATAATAGTAATGAAGTTTTCATCTTTAACTATAAAAGGTAATGATGGTTCATTAAACTCTATAGTAAATTCATTTTTATTTGTTTGAGAAATAAAATCTAAAATATATCTACTGTTAAATGATAGTTCAAATTTATCATTTAAACCTGTATCGATCTCTATTTCAGTTTTTGCTTCAACATTATCTGCAGAAAGAGAATTAAAGATGATAGTATCTGAAAGAAGTGTCATTTTTATCTCTTGAGAAATAGTTGTGATCATCTTTATTGCATCGATCATTTCTTTTTTTGGTAATGTAATAGAGTGTTTTGTAGAATTTGGAATGATACGCTGATAATCAGGAAACTTACCATTGATCAGTCTTGTATAAAAATAATAGTTTTCATTTGAAATAATTAGATTGGTTTCATCATAGTAAATATCAATTTGATCTAAAAAGAGTTTTTGTATTTCTAAAATAGCTTTTTTAGGAACGATCAATGATAACTCTTCATTATTATTTCCTGGAATAGAAGCTATTGCTAATCTTCTTGTATCTGTACCTACAAGATCAGTTGAATCATTTTTTATATTGATCAATGCACCATTGAGTTCAAACTTTGGATTATTTGTATCTATGGCAGGTGATATTTTTTTAAGATTTTGTATAAGGCTTAATGAATCAAGAGAAATTTGAGGTTTTTCTTCAATACTTGGAAAGTTTGGATAAGAACTTGGATCGAAAGTTGGCAGTTTGAATTTAGAATGTTTTTGTTTTATGATCAAATTATTATCTAAAAGTTCCAGTGTTATTTCATCATCTTTTAAAATACGTACGATATCTAAAAGTTTTTTACCATGTGCAGTAAATGATCCTTCAGCTTCTATAGCAATATTATCAGTAACTATTTTTAAACCTATTTCAGAATCTGTAGACTTAATGATACATTTACCCTCTTGAGTTGTAAAGAGTATATGTGAAGTAATTTGACTGGCATCTTTTTTTTCTAAAAAAGGTTGTAAATTAATAAGTATAGATTCTACAATTTGTTTTTGTGCTCTTATCTTCATTGACTTTCCTTATTTTTAATAATATTAGTACGTAGTAGTAGTGCAACATGAATATGTGAAAAACTACTTTACCGTCGATGTAACCGTTGTTTGTTTAAATGTCAAAATGATTTTAAACATTCACATTTATTCACTTCTAAAATTATATCTTTTTTTTATTCAAGTTTTCTAGTACTTATATAGTTTAATTCTCATCATTTTGTGTTTGGGTATTTACTTTGTTTGAAAGCTCTTCTAAAATTACTTTAAAATTTTCATCATTATCTATAATTTCATTGATTTTTTTCATTGCATGAGAAATAGCTGTATGGTCTTTCATCCCAAAATATATTGCGATCTGTGGCATAGAATTTGGTGTAAGATTTCTTGCAAGATAGATAGCTATTCTTCTGGCATTTACGACATTCTTGGTACGTTTTTTTGACTTGATATCTGAAGGTTTGATATTGAGTTCTTTTGAAATGATCTTAACGATACTGTCTATAGTAATATTTTCTTTTTTCTCTTTAAGTTGATCTTTAATGGCATTTTGAGCAAAGTCCAAGGTGATATCATGATTTAACATTGAAGAAAGAGCGTTAAGTTTGATAATGGTACCTTCTATTTCACGTATATTATCACCCATGTTAGTAGCGATATAGTTAACGATCTCATTATCCAGTTTAATACCGTCAAGTTCACATTTTTTCTGTATGATAGCGATCTTTGTTTCCAGTCCCGGAGGCTGTATATCTGCCATGAGTCCCATTTCAAAACGGGTTCGCAGTCTGTCTACAAGACCTGCTATTTTTTTTGGCTGTCTGTCAGAAGTAATGACGATCTGTTTGTTTGCATTATATAGTTCATTAAAGGTGTGAAAAAACTCTTCTTGAGTTTGTTCTTTTCTACTTAAAAACTGTATATCATCAATGAGAAGAAGGTCACACTCTCTAAATTTATCTCTAAACCTATCCATCGTTTGTGAACGGAGATGTGAAGTAAAAGTGTTCATAAATTGTTCAAGTGTGGTATAGATAACTGTTTTTCCAAGATCTATATGGTAATTACCGATAGCTTGAAGCAAGTGTGTCTTTCCCAGTCCTACACCACCATAGAGAAAGAGTGGATTATAGAGTTTACCCGGCTTTTCAGCTACGGATTTAGCTGTAGTGTAGGCAAATTGGTTTGAATTACCTACGATGAAACTTTCAAAGGTCAAAGATGGGTTCAAGTAGGTACTTTTAGAACTGCTTTTTTCACTGCTTTGTTTTACAGCAGGTGAAGCACTTTGGGTTTTTTGTTTACCAACGGTAATTTCTATTTCAGGTTTGACTTCATTTTGCAGTTCGAAGAGATGTTGCAGTTTTTCTGTGTATTTACTTTTGATCCATTTTGCTATAAGTAGATTTGGTGCAGAAAAATAGACGATATTGGATCTTGAACGTCTGGTATCATAAACCAGTTTTTTTATATAACGTTCATATTCTTGTTCAGAGATCTCTTTTTTGAGTTCAAATAGTACTTTTTGTCCTACATTCATAGATGGATACCTTTAATATTTGTAAATGTGTGAATAATTTTTCACGGTTTTAAAGTGTTTGAATTCTTAATGTGAATAACTTATGATATTTTAGCCACATTAAGCTAAAATAGCGTAATAAAACAAGGTTGAATAGTTTTATTCACTATGTGAACAAAGGTGTGAATGAATATTTTAGGAATAGACCCCGGAAGCCGTAATTTAGGCTACTGTATCATATTTTGGGATGGGAAAAAGTTTTCACTTGTAGAAGCGGGTTTGCTTAAGATCAAAGCAAAAGAGCTTCAAGAGCAGATAGTAGAGCTTGTAGAGGGCATAGACGTCATTTTAAAGACCCATAAAGTAGATGAAGTGGCCATCGAAGATATCTTTTTTGCCTATAATCCAAAGTCAGTTTTGAAGCTTGCACAGTTTAGAGGGGCACTTTCTCTAAAAGTACTCCAAGAAGTGGGTTATTTTTATGAATACACCCCTTTACAGGTGAAAAAAGCAGTCACAGGAAACGGAAAAGCTGCTAAAGAACAGGTGGCTTTTATGGTAAAAAGACTTTTTGGTATAAAAAAAGAGATCAAGCCTCTAGATATCACAGATGCCATGGCGATAGCTCTAACTCACTTGCAGAGGGTAAAAATGCGTAAAAAGTAATTGAAATATATTTAGAAAGAAAAGAAATAGCTACCAAGCCCCAAGGCTTAGTAGTATTGAAGATTAAAATTTGTAAGCTAGACCAAAAGTCCATCCATCAACTCTTACGTTGTATCCCTCTGTGTAGTCATCAAAACCATCATCATCATAATGCATTGCAGTGTAGTCAAGAAAAGCAGATAGGTTATTAGCAAAGTTATAGTTTACACCTAGACCCCATTGAAAACCGCTTTCTGTATATTCTGTACCATTATCATAGGTAGTTTGACCATATCCAAGCAGTGCATAGAGTCCAAAATTTCCTAGTGGTAACATAGGTTTTACATAAAGAGCGATATTATCCAAGTCCTGATCAAGCTCACCTAACCCACCCCAGTCTGCATCACCGGTACCAAAGACGTATCTTCCTTCTAAAGCTACATTACGGTTAAACTGGTATCCTGCTAAGGTAGTTACTGTTGTCCATTTACCTTTATCATGGGTATGGTCTGTATCATCAAATTGCACCTCACCAGCACCAAGACCTATATAAAAGCCACTGTCATCCACTATAGGGGCTACTACTACAGGTGTTTCAACAACCGGTTCCATTACCGGTTCTATATCTCCACCCGCTATTGCAAATGTACTCATTGCCAAAACGGCTGCTACTGAAAGATTAAATCTTTTCATTTTTTTCCTCTTGTTTGATTAAATTTATCTAGTATAAGATGAAAATAGTATAGCAATAAGTATTTATGATATCAATTAAAATATAAAAATGGTGTTAATAAGTAAAAAGTTAAAAATGAATGTAAAAAAAGAAAAGTATCTACCAAGCCAAAAGGCTTAGTAGTATGAAAGATTAAAATTTATAAGTTAGACCTACATTGATAGAGTCCATAACGAAATCAGCATCACCCACTGTATCTTCATAGATTCTTGTATAGTCTACAAAAAGTCCAGCTCTATCATCAAAGGCAAAGCTTGCACCAGCACCCCATTGGAAACCACTTTCTGTACCTTTACTACCTTCAAACTCAAATCCAACCTCTCCATATCCAAGTAGTCCATAAAGAGTTATTTCTCCCATTGGAAGCATTGGCTTAAGGTAGATAGCAATATTATCCATTGTTGCATCAATATCTCCATTAACTCCATAATTAGTACTAACAGATAAATCACCCACTGTTACAGAGTATCTACCCTCAACAGCCATGTATTGATTAAAATTATACCCAGCAATCAAAGTAATAGCATTTCCATCTATATCAAATTCATCAGGACCGCCAACTTCTTGTGCATTAAAATTCATATATGAATAACCAAGACCTAAATAACTACCTGCATGTGAAGGTTCAACTACTACAACTGGTGCTGGTGTTTCTACTACTGGCTCCATTACCGGCTCTATATCTCCACCTGCTAGTACAAATGTACTCATTGCCAAAACGGCTGCTACTGAAAGATTGAATTTTTTCATCTTTTCCCCTTGTTTTATAAATTTATCAATTAAGATACAGTTAGTATAGCACTAAATCTTAAGGGAAGTCAAGAAAAAATATAAAAAATTAATGATGGAGTAAAACTAGTTAGAGAGTGGTTGTGCATTTTTCTTGACATCTATCATACGTTTTTTGGGCATACTAAATGTCTCTTTTTTATCTCTTCCCGTTGACTCTTCAATGATCTTATCGTAAAGATAGATATCATTTTTAAAATATGCCAAACCATTCTCTTCATAGACGGTAAAGTACAACATATGCACAGGGATAGGTTTCCATAAACCTATGGTTTTAGGTTTATTGGATGCGAGTATTTCATCTATGTTGTATTGCTTTTTAGAGTGTTTAAGGAGTGTATCTACGAGTTCAAAGGGTTTTTCCACACGCATACATCCTGATGAGTATATTTTGTATCGTCTGTCAAGAAGAGATTTATTGTCCGTATCATGGATATAGACATCATACTTGTTAGGGAACATGAATTTCACACGACCTAAGGCATTGGTTTCGCCCGGAAATTGTGTAAAGCGATAAGGTACCGGTTCATCACTATTTTCATAAGGGTCTAACATTTCCTGAGTGATCTCTATCTCTTCTTTACCACGGAAAACATGGATGTTGTTCTCTTTAAGGTATTCAGGATTTTTTCTTAGTACAGGAATGAGATCTCTTTTTACAAGGTTATCTGTCAATGTCCATGTAGGGTTTATAACAAGGTATGTCATGAGATCGGAAAAAACAGGGGTAGGTCTGTCTATGCGCCCTACTACAAGCCCTTTTTGAAGTATCTTTTTCCCATCTTGATAATAACGCATTGTAAAGTCAGGAATGTTCACTTCTATATGTTCCGCTTCAAAATGTTTTGGATAAAGTTTTGTTTTATCTAGGTTTGTGATGATAGCCTGTATATTCGAAGAGGTCGGTTGGTTAAGGTAGTAGGTCATCACTTTGTCTATTTCACCTGTGACCTTAAGCAAATATCGTTTTTGATAAGAGATTACGGCACGCTTCAATGTTTCATCAAATTTTTTGGATAGAGGAGCCCATTTAGGGTAATCACCAGAGATCTGTAAACGCCGTTTAAAGTTTTTTACACGTTCTGAACTGTCACCCAGTTTTAGTACTTCATGTTTGTATACTAACTTCGGGAACCTATCCATACGACGGTAATCTTTAAGCATTTTGACAAGTTTTTTATAACGTTTTTCCATAGGAAGAAGATAAGTGAGATAGTTGTATATATCATCATTTACTATGGCTGATATAAGTCTATTTTGTTCGGGAAATGCTTTGACTTCCATCTCCCAGTCTGCCCTGATGTCATCACTCTCTTTAAGTGCAAAGAGTTTTTCCTGTACCAGCTCCCAGTCCACATCACCCTGCACGATGAAACGTACCAGACGTACCATGGAAGAGGTGAGTATCAGGTCAAGTTTGGCATAAACAGCTGCTTTTTTTTGAGTACTGAGTTCGTTGTTGTCCAACATATAAAAAAGACGAGAGATCGAGGGCATGTCAAAAGATTTATTTTTATAGTTAAAAAGAGGGTCATTGAGTGCTTGTATCAGATGACTGGCTTTTTCCCCATTTTTTTTACCTATCCATAAAGGTTTGTTACCTGTCTGTGCATAAATATCTTGGATGATGTCACGGTTTTGACCCTGTATACTTGTTTGCAGTCCTTTTTGTATGTTCCGTGCAATGTTTTCCATGGAGAGCGTCTGGGCATAAAGGGTTGTTTGAAAGATACCTATAGATAGCAGGAGAGTGAGTAGTCGCAAAAAGAGCCTTCGTTATTTATGTTTTTTATCAATAAGTTTGAGATATTTGAGAGGAGTGACCTCTTTCATCGCCTGTGCCAGCCACTGTATCTGGAACCAGGCAGCACCTGAATCTCTCAGGTCAAAGTAATTTTTCAATGATCTGATGTTAAACGTTACGACCATGTCTACTTTCCAGTTGTCAGAGACGATATGTTTAAACCCATCTCCAACATTTCTTTTTTTCTTTCCCATTTGAAATGCCTCAAAAAGTGTTTGGGCATCCCCTTTACAGTCATCTATAAAAGGCAATGATGATTTGGCTATAGCATTTGTGATGAATGCATGGTCTTTTTCATATTGGAATTGTAACTTATCATACATAGCTCTTATCTCTATGGCAAGGTAGGCTTCATCAGTCACTACAAAAAGGTTCAGTGCAAGTACTTTTTCTAAAAAGAAAGTAAAACCATTATCACTTTCAAGAGAAGCAACAAAGGCATTGATCACTGATGACATGGTGTAGCGTGTAGATCTTACAGAGATAGCTTGAAGTCTATGACGTGCATGTTCTTGAAGTACACCTCTTGAAGTACCCTGTACTAAAAAACTAAGTGTTGCATGTTCGATGATGGAGTGATGGTGATGTACCCATGCAAGGTTTGAAAGCAGATCGGAGTCATCGATGTTGTTCACCGCATCGGTATCTAACTCTTGCATGGCTATTTTGACACACTCATTTTCAGAGTTTTCAAAAGAGTCATAACAGGTACGCGCAGCGATCTCTGCAACACCAAGTCCTGACTGTTGTAAAAGTGTGACTTTCGGTTTTTCGTATTCGATATGGTACATTTCTATTTTTTCCATTTGGCACACTCCACATAAATTTTAGATACAATTATAGCAATATATTTTTAATGAGTATAAAGTGACTAGTGACATGGGCTTTCTACATAAAAGAAACTTAGCACTGGTGTGGTTTTTTTGTACCTTGTTCCAAAAATGTATATTTAAATGTGGAGCTGTTGATGCAACCAAATGAACGTTTTTTTTCCTTTGAAGAAGATTTCCGAGACCCTTATGCAAGAGATAGGGACAGAGTACTTCACTGTTCTTCTTTTAGACGTTTAGAGTACAAAACACAGGTTTTTTTAAACCATGAGGGAGACTACTTTCGTACACGCCTCACACATTCACTTGAAGTTTCTCAAATTGCCCGTACATTATCACGTATGTTAGAACTCAATGAAACACTTGCAGAGGTCATCGCCCTCTCTCATGATCTTGGGCATACACCTTTTGGACATGTGGGTGGAGATGAGTTGGATAGACAGCTTAAAGCAGATGGTAGACCTTTAGGATTTGAGCACAATTTTCAGTCTTTTAGAGTATTGACCAAACTGGAAAAACGTTATAAGGATTTTGATGGTCTTAATCTGACTTTTGCAACACTCGAAGGTGTATTAAAACACTCATATCCGTATAAAAAACCTTTTTTAGAAGAATTGGATGGACGTTTTGATCTGGATAAACATCCCTCTCTAGAAGCGATGGTAGTTGACCATGCTGATGAGATAGCTTATACTTCACATGACATAGATGACGGCATTAAATACGGTCTCATTACCTTTGATGACCTGTTGCAAGATGCACTTTGTTTAAGAGTAGACGAGATGGTACAAAAAGAGGGTATACAAAGATCTGAAAAGCTCTATCGTCACCGTTTTGTGGCAGGACTTATCAAGCTGCTGGTTGAAGACTTCATAGAAAACTCAAAAGAAGGTGCAAAAAATTACCGTGGAGAAATACCTATCTGTGTGACACTCGATGCAGAAGAGAGACTGCCTTTAGGTTTTTCCAAAGAGACAGCAACGCAACTGAAAAGGTTAAAAAAACTTTTACTAAAAAAGCTCTACAAACATGCCAGGATCGCACGTAAAATGCATGCAGGAAAGCAATGTATAAAAGGCCTATATAAGGCATTTAGAGAAGACAGTAATCTTCTTCCGGAACATCAAAAGGAACTCCTATCTATTCGTAGAGAAGAGCGTGTTATCGCTGACTATGTAGCAGCCATGACAGACAGATATGCCATGAAAACCTACCATGAGATCTACGGGTTATCACTTTAAGCGAAGTGCCCTATTCTTTATAATCACGCGAATGCGTGTATTGTCTCTATGAACGACCAATGCACCCCACTTACGCTTTAGCGACGGAGGGTATCGACATTTAGTGTCAGAAAAGCGTAGCGATTCGAGAATA
>CAZBLM010000025.1:0-35270 GCA_964492675.1 uncultured Sulfurovum sp. | reverse complement strand
CATCCAACCCATCTTTTGCCCACTCTATATCCATGGGCTTTTCATACCCTGCTTCTTTACTGTAGTGCGATTCTATCTGTATCGCATCATGCGCTAAGGCTAAAACATCTTCATCCGTAATAGAGTATCTCTCTTGTTTCTCTTTTGATGTATCTATATTTTTTATTTTTGTGTTATTTATAGTTGCATCATCAAAGACCATACTCAGAGATTTGGAACCCATAGCTCTTTTAAGTACAGACCTGTAGCCATTGTTAAATGTAGGCTTATGGACATAAAAACTGTCCGGCACGATACTTCCCTGAACGATGTTCTCTCCCAATCCATAAGCAGAGTTAATGAAAACAACATCTTTAAATCCTGTCTCCGAATCAATGGAGAACATCACACCACTCTGCCCTATGTCACTTCGTACCATCTTCATGACCACAACACTCAGATAGACTTTAAGATAATCAAATCCATGGTCATATTTGTAATGCAAAGATCGATCCGTAAAGTTAGAAGCCAAACACTGTTTATAGGTATTTAACAGAGCATCAAAATCTTTAACATTCAAAAAGCTCTCATTTTGTCCTGCAAAAGAAGCTTCAGGAGAATCTTCCGCCGTGGCTGAGCTTCTTACTGCAAAACTCACATCATCGCCATACTCTCTCTGAAGCGCTTCATACCCTTCTTTTATCTGTAATACTAAAGTATCAGGTAAGGTACATGTAGAGATGATCTCTCGACATTTTTTCCCTCTTTTCTGTAAATCATTAACATCATCCGGGTTCATGTCATCCAGCTGAATATGCAGCTTTTCCCATGCACCATTTTGATCCAATATGGTCTTGTATGCTTCTGACGTTATGGCAAACCCATTGGGTATACGTATACCTTCGTCACTAAGGTTTTGATACATCTCACCCAATGAAGCATTTTTACCACCCACAAGGTCAACATCATTGATGTTGATCTCACGAAACCATTTAATATAATTAGGCATGAGTGATCCTTTTTTGTATTACTCTTCCATATATTTTTTAGCCTGATAGACCAATATTTCAGGTTTATCCGCAAGACACTCTTCTCTCATTCCCGCTTTTTTACAAAGACTTGAGAAAAAAAGTTCAAAGCTTGGTAACTGTTCCCAAACCTGTGGTAAGAACGTTGCCTGATACTTACCATGTTTTAAAATAACGCCATCTTTTGCAGGTACTACCTTGGACTTCAGATCAGCAACAGAACTGTATGCCAATACTTTAGGCTCTGTCAAAATGGAGACTTCTACCTTTATCTTGTCATATTCTTCTTTCTTCAAAGCTATAAACCGTGGGTCATTCAATGCAGCACTCTTAGCATTGAGTATGACATCTTCATAGAGTTTTCTATGTGCTATGGTAGAGCCTATGCATCCTCTTAGTTGATCATCTTTCGTTGTCAAAGTGATGAAAGCAGCACCTTCCTCTTCTAACCATGGGTTTTCTTTGAGTGTCTTTTCCAAGTTATATGTATATGGTAGATCAACAGCATTAGCTAAACTAGCTCGCGCCAACGATAAGAGAGTATCTTTTTTTGTATCATTCTCTTCATCTACAACTTCCTGCACAACAGCTCCTTCAACAAATGCTGTACTCATGTAACCTACAACCTGTGACTTATCAAAACTAGCATCTGCAGAAGTACGGTAATCAAGTACTTGGGCTTTAAGTCCTCTATGCTTTGCTGCTATCAACATGGCTTCTACACCTATTTTACCACAGGCTTCACACCCTTGTGACAGTCTCTCTATATCCAGTGTTCTCACAGCATCTACACATATGCTGTCCAGTCTGTTGGCTTTGTTTATATCATAGTAATGACTCAGATCTGTAGAGATGACCACGGCTGTACCTTTATCTTGAAGCAAATGATCGATCACTTTTGCCAAGTTTACAGGATCTTCTTCTCCATATACAAGTTCCACGATAGAAATATCCGGCTTATAGTATTTGATAAATGGCATTTGAACTTCAGTACTGTGTTCATGGTGTGCCTGGGGTACAAATTTGATATCAAAATGTTGAGCTAGTTTACTAATAAATGTTTTATCGATATTAAATGCACCCAAAGGAGTGTCGTAAGAGTCAAACATTGCCGCAGAGATTCCTTTAAAAGCAATCCTGTGGCTAGGTCCTAAAACTACTACATGTTCTATGTCAACATTACGAAGTAATCTCAGAGCTTTGTTTGCGGTAAACCCACTGTAAATGTATCCTGCATGAGGAACGATAAAAGCTCTGGACGTAAGATCTGTATATTCACTATCCTTTATGTTATAAGCTTTGATCGTAGATATGATCTCATTAGAACTGGAGGGGTAAAACTGTCCTTCTACTGCCGGTTCTCGTACACTCATGACCAAACTCCTTTTATATTACTTTTCCTTTTGAGAGGAGAAGATGTCTTACCAGACACCTTCTATCTCTCTTTCACATGCATGGCAACAACCTCTGTCCAACATCTTTACATCCGGACTGTAACCTGAACGCTCTACCAGTATGGTATCACATTTTGGACAATGGGTGGTACCGTTTACTGAAACATTTCCCAGATAGATATATTGAAGCCCTGCTTCCTTACCTATACGCTTCGCACGTTGCAGGGTATCAACTTTGGTAGCATTTTTATCTCTCATTTTGTAATTTGGGTAAAATGCACTTAAATGCCAAGGTACATGTACACCAAGATCATTAGCGATGAATGCAGCCATCTCTTTAAGATCATTATCGCTGTCATTGTCACCCTCTATGAGCAGTGTCGTGACTTCTACCCAGATACCGGCACTCACCATTCTTCTTAGTGTATCTTTGACCTCTTCAAGACCACCTTTGAGTATACGTTTATAGTACTTATCATCCCAACTCTTCAGATCTATGTTGGCAGCATCTACCCAGGAAGCCATATCTTCTATGATCTCGGGTGATTCAAAACCGTTAGAGACAAAAACATTTTTAATGCCCCTCTCTTTTGCTATGA
The DNA here is from genome assembly GCA_964492675.1 of uncultured Sulfurovum sp. Classification (GTDB taxonomy): domain Bacteria; phylum Campylobacterota; class Campylobacteria; order Campylobacterales; family Sulfurovaceae; genus Sulfurovum. The sequence continues at coordinate 32,270 of CAZBLM010000025.1, read as the reverse complement.
CACCTATATCTTTTGCATAAGGGTAAAATATAGTAGGTTCACTGTAGGTGTAGGCTATGGCTTTAGCACCCTCTTGCTCTGCAAGGTCTACCATCTGTTTAGGACTTACTTCTATCTCTTTATTTACTTCACTCTCTTGTGAGATATCCCAATTTTGACAAAAAGGACATTTAAAGTTACATCCTACTGTTCCAAACGAGAGTACTTTACTCCCTGGCATCATATGATAAAGAGGTTTCTTTTCTATGGGGTCTACATGTATAGCTATAGGATGCCCGTAGACGAGTGTTTTTAGCTCTCCATCCACATTTTTATTTACACCACAGATACCAACCTGCCCTTCTTTTAGTTTACATGAGTGACGACAAAGCGAACAGATGATCCTATCTTTGCCTTCTTCTTTTTTATAATATTGCATACTTTGATGATAAGTCATTTTAACTCCTGACTCTGAGCCAACCCTTATATAAGTTGACTAAACTTTATTTAATGATATCATATAAGTTAGAAGAAGTCAAGATATGCTATTATATTTATATATTACAAAAGGAAATAAAATGAAAACACGTATTCATTTGAAAAAAGAGCAACAACAGTTAATGCCACTTTTTAATGGTGCATTTTTAGAAAATAAACCCATTCCTTTTCCAGAGAAAGGCACTACAACAGCCTATTCAAATCTCTTTTACTGGGCACATTTGGAAGCTTTTGAAACGGCTGAGTTTCCCCTGCACCCCCATGAAGGATTTGAGATCATTACCTTTGTCTTTAAAGGTTCACTAGAACACTATGACACAGCTACAAAAGTATGGACAGCACTGGATGCAGGGGGTGTACAGGTCATTCAGGCGGGTTCCGGTGTACAACATGCTGAACGCATCACAAAAGGATCGGAACTTTTTCAGATATGGTTTGACCCGGATTTTTCCAAAACACTTAAAAAAGATGCAAGATACATAGATTATCCATCCTCTGAATTTAACCCTGTGAAAGAGGACGGTACAGAAAGGCTCAGCTATCTTACCCATAAAGGTCCCATAGAACATGAAACAAAAGGGATTGAGATAGAGAAATTTCGCTTTAATACAGGTACATTTACCCATGATATCAATAACACATCTACCTACTCTTATTACCTTTTAAACGGTGAGATGAAGATCAATGGAGTATTGCTTGAAAAAGATGATTTTATTGTATTTGATGAGAGTGAACATGTTTATTTTGATGTCAAAGAGAATGCTGAACTTTTTGTCATACAAACACCTACAATGATCACATACAGACGTTTTATTGAGAGGTATAGAAGATAATCAACTACTTATAATAACCTTATCTACAAAGTGCGCCATATACTACACATGAATTACACATATCCTATTTATTATTACTACATAAAATATTATTGTTATAGAGCTAAATCCTAAAATAAGGAGAGTACCGATGACACTAAAACAACTACAACAATATAATGGAAAAAACGGTAATAAAGCTTATGTTGCATACAAGAGTAAAGTCTATGATGTCACCAAAAGCAGTGAGTGGGAGAACGGCTCACATTACGGAGTGCATGATGCCGGACTTGACCTTACCCAAGCGATGTCCAATGCACCCCATGCCGATGATGTCTTTGAAGGCTTTAGTGTGGTAGACACACTTGATGAAGAGGATGAAGAGGAAGATATTATAGACTGGGTCAAATGGTACCGAAAGTACCACCCCCACCCTATGTTGGTTCACTTCCCCATAGCACTGCACCTCTTTGCAGTTGTTTTAGACATGCTTTTTTTATATGACAAACACCCCTCTTATGCCACAGCTGTCTTTTACAGTCTTTTTGCCTCCACAGTTATGGGTCTGTTTGCCATGCTTTCAGGTTTTTTCAGCTGGTGGATAAACTACCAAATGGCAATGACACAAATATTTATTACAAAGATCATATTTTCCATCGTGACACTTATACTTGGTATCATTGCCATAGGACTCTATCTGGAAGATCCAACGATCATCTATCACAACTCTCTTTTGCAGGTATCTTTTATCACGGTACTGTCTTTATAACAGGGGTAACTGTCATCATATTGGCATATAACGGAGGGAAACTTACCTGGCCCAATGAGGAGACATCATGAAACATACAACCATACCATTTCAAACTACACTCAACACTCCACCCGTCTCATTACCAAAAGAGCGTACTACTAAATTAAAACATTCAATTAGTATCTCCATTCTTATAGGTGGTGCAGCAGGGAAAGGGATAAAAACACTTGAAAACATCTTAAGTGATGCATTTAAACAGAGTGGTTATTTTGTTTTCTCTACCAAAGAGTATATGTCTAGAGTACGTGGAGGGAGCAATACCACCCTGATTCGTATTTCAGACACTCCCATTACTGCCCCATGTTGGAATATTGATATCTTTGTGGCTTTGGATGCTGATGCATTAGTACATGTATCAGATCGGATTACTGATGATACTATCATCCTGGCAGATGATAGTATCACTAGCGAGCAACTAAATATTACAAATATTCCCTTAATAAAAACAGCCAAGGAACTGGGAAATCCAAACTATGCAAATTCCTATGCAGCAGGTATATTATTTGGATTACTAGGATTAGATCATCTCATTTTATCCCAAAGTATCTCAACATTTTTTCATGACAAAAATTTACAAGAAAACAAAGCATCTATGTTAGAAGGGGTAAATCATAGTAAGCGTTTTAAATCACTTCTAATACCTAAACTTCCTAAACCTTCTTCTACTGACGTAAGTTCTATGCATCTCATTGATGGTTCATCTTCATCAGGTTTTGGTTTCTTAGCCGGTGGATGCAATATGATAACATCCTATCCTATGTCACCTTCTACGGGGGTATTAAACTTCATGGCTTCTATGTCTAAAGAGTTCACCATACTTGTCGAACAAAGTGAGGATGAAATTGCCTCACTTAACATGGTACTCGGTGGCTGGTACAGTGGAGCACGTGCCATGACTTCAACATCAGGAGGTGGATTTGCGTTAATGAGTGAGGCCATAAGCCTTTCAGGTGTAAGTGAGACACCTGCAGTCATCTATCTGGCACAGCGTCCCGGACCTGCTACAGGATTACCTACTAGAACAGAACAGGGAGATCTAAACCTTGCTATTCATGCTGGACATGGATATTTCGGACGTATCATTTTAGCACCAGGCGACATACAGGAGTGTATAGACTACGGATATCTTGCATTTGAACTGGCAGACAGGTATCAAATGCCTGTGATATATCTCAGTGATCAGTATCTTGCAGACTCTATAAGCATGATTGAAACTGTTGATTTCAAGACCTATGAGCAACGACGCTATATAGAAACCACTGATGAAAGCTATAAGCGTTTTAGACTCACCGATACTGGCATAAGTCCCAGAGGTGTACCTGGTCTGGGAGATGGGATCATAGTCTCTTCCAGTCATGAACATGATGAGCGTGGCCAAAGCACTGAAGATTATAAGATCCGAGAAAAGATGGTAGATAAGCGAAAACAAAAAATTGACCTTGTTATTTCTGAGGCGCATAGACCTAAAATTATGGGCCAAGGAAGCATAGCACTCATAAGTTGGGGTTCAACAAAATGCATCATCGATAAAGTACTCAAAGAGTTAGATGATGAACGACTCTTTCATGTTCACTTTTTCTGGGTACATCCACTGAATTCCACACATCTGGAGATACTGAAGAAGACAAAAACAAACATCATTATAGAAAACAATGTCACAGGGGATTTCGCAGAGATCTTGAAAAGTTATGATATCAATATTGATCATTATGTTCTTCAATCAAACGGCTTTTCCTTCTTTACAGACCTACTGCAAGTAAAAATAAGTAACATCATAAAGGATATAAAATGAATCATCCGCTTGATAGAACTAACATTAACAATGCTTGGTGTCCAGGATGTGGAAACTTCGGAATACTAAAACTTCTGAAAGAAGTACTTACAGAGCTTAACATGGATCCAAAAAATACAGTTATCATCTCTGGTATAGGACAAGCTTCAAAAACACCCTACTATATAAATACCCATATGTTTGGCGGACTCCATGGACGTGCACTCCCTGTTGCAACAGCCATAAAAGCTTCAAATCCATCACTAAGTGTCATTGCTGAAGGCGGTGATGGAGATATGTATGGTGAGGGTGGTAATCACTTTATACATACCATCAGGCGTAACCCGGACATCGTACATATCGTACATAACAACATGGTCTATGGGCTTACCAAAGGACAAGCCTCTCCTACCAGTCAAAAAGGCTTTCAAACCCCTGTACAGGTAAAAGGTGTTAGCAGCGAACCATTTAACCCCGTATCTGTTGCTCTAGCACTAAGAGCGGGATTTGTATCACGTGTCAGTATAGGTAACTATGCTCATGCCAAGAGTGTACTCAAAGAGGCATTTTTACACAAAGGGTATGCTTTAGTAGATATCTTTCAACCTTGTGTCGTCTTTAATAAGGTCAACACTTACCAGTGGTTCAATGACAATACCTATGAACTTGAAAGTAACCATGAAAAAAATAACCTACCTGCTGCCATGGGAAAAGCACTGGAAAATGACCCTCTCCCACTGGGTATATTTTATCAAAAAGAACATCTTACATTTGAAGACCACCTTAGAGAAAACGAGAAAGGTGCACTGTATGATCATACCCATGATGTTAAAAAAATACAAGCACTATTTGAGATGTATTGATAAAAAGAGATATATTACTATATAAAAAAGCATATAGCTTTCAGACTCTCTCTTAGGGTCATACATATTTTTAGTTCATACGTATCAATAGATATAAAGAAAAATCTTATAAAGTAACACTCAAAACAAATTACTGTTTACATACCATTAGTGTAAACTATATACACTTTCTACATGGCAACCAGGAATCCCTAAAAACAAAATATTTTTAACTCCTCCTTTCCTTATAATCTGGTTGCTGCAATGCATACATTCAATAAGCTATTTTCTTTCTATTCTTAACTCATCCAATATGTCATTTAATGCATCATACAACCCGTTCTTATAGTCACTGTCATTAAGACATGCATTATGCTTCATTTGTTGTATTATTTGTTCTCTAAACTTCTGCTTGATATTTTTTTCTTCTTGAAGATAGTGGAATGTAAGCTCTCCTATATATTTTAAAGCACTCAATCTACCCTCTCGATATTTGTCACTCACTTGGAGTGTGGTTTTGTTAAATGAGTAGAAAGTGATCTGATTGGAGCAGTGTTTACTTACTTCTTCAAGGAGTTCTTTTGATGTAGGTTTCATCTTCGGCTCCAATACTTTTTTAGTATTGTGGCAGAAAAAAACAGTAATGCTCAAAAGTATGCCAAATTGTCATATAATTGAGAGATCTGAGGTTATTACTCTACAGATCATACCTTACATTTAAATTTCATCTTAGTTCATCTTTACTATGTTCAGACATCTCACGGAGATTTTTTAATTTACTTGGATAATCATTACCCTCACCATATTCGAAATATTTCAAATAATGATCATGTTCATATGCAACTTTTTTTGCATGTTTGATAGGACAAAAGAACAGCTCTGTCCTTGCAGATATAGCTGAAGCATACTGCATTAACCCGTTAAAATACGAACAATAGAGACAATTGAGTTTTTCTATAGGGTTTAAATACCCAAGGTATTGGTGATCAAATATAATATAGTCACTTCGTTTGATAAACTTAAACTTGTAGATCCTAAATATCACCTGTTGATAGATAAAAAGTATAATATCAAATAGTATGGCAGGTATGACCATCGCATAGATGACAGGTGAAGAGAGTAAATGTAAAAGGGGGATCTCTCTAAACCAGGCTAAAAGATTTTTCATATTCTCTTTTTGTTTATCAAAGACATCTTTTTCAAACCTTACATAACCATTTTTGATCTCATAAGATATATGCTTTTCCTGCTGAGCTATCTCTTCACTAAGCTTTACCTTCATCTCTTCTATCTCATCCAAAATTTCTTTGATCTTATCATTCATCACTTATCCCTTTTACCATAGTATCACTCCTATTATAGCAGATAGCACACTTAATGCATTTATCATCCAAAACGAAGTAAAATAAACCATATAGAGTTTCTCTCAAAAATTTGAAGGAGGATGTATGGCTATCTTACAATCCTATGGTGCTGCAGAAGTCGTGACAGGTTCCTGTCATCTCTTACAGCTTCACAACGGTATCACACTTCTAGTAGATTGTGGTATGTTTCAGGGGCTAGTTGAAGAGCGTAACCATGAAGCCTTTGGTTTTGACCCTGCTGATGTAGATTTTCTTCTTATCACCCATGGACACCTTGACCATGTTGGACGTATACCTAAACTTGTGAAGGAGGGTTTTAAAGGTACTATCGTTACACACAAATCTACGATGGATCTTGCAGAAGTAGTGATGCTTGACAGCGCTCACCTCATGAATGAGAGTTATAAAACAAAGTACAGAAAAGCGCAACGTATAGGTAAAGAGAAAGAAGTTCAAAAACCTCTCTATAGTGAAAGTGATGTACGAGCTGTGTTTCATCGCAATATCATTTTTGCCTCTTATGATCAACAGCTAGATCTTGGAAATGGGATCTTTATTAACTTTAAAAATGCCGGACACATCTTGGACTCAGCCGTGATACAGGTAATGTTTGAAGAAAATGGGTTAAAAAAGACTGTTGTTTTTTCAGGAGACCTTGGGAACGATGATGACCTGGTCATGCCTTCCCCTGACATCGTAGAAGAAGCAGATGCACTTTTTATAGAGTCTACCTATGGAGACCGAAACCATAAGGGAGTTGATGCGAGTGATAAAGAGCTGCAAGAGGTGATACTTGAAACTTTTAAAAATGAAGGGAATGTCCTCATCCCCTCTTTTGCCATAGAACGTACCCAGGAGATACTCTGCCTGCTTAAACAAATGTATGATAGAGGCGAGTTACCGGTATGTCAGATCTTTCTTGACTCTCCTATGGCGATACGTGCTACAGATATCTATAAAAACTATCATGAAGAATTAAGCCAATGCTGTAACGACTTTTTGGAGCGTGACGGCACGATATTTGACTTTCCATACCTACACTACACACGCCGCGTACAAGACTCAATGAAGATCAACGCAGTGGATTCACGCTGTATCATCATTGCGGGAGCAGGAATGTGTAACGGAGGACGTATACTCCAACACTTTAAACATCGTTTGTGGAATGAAAAAAATGCTGTTGTGTTTGTAGGATACCAGGTGCAAGGAACACTGGGAAGAAAAATAATTGATGGTGATAAAAAGATAAATATCTATGGGGAAGATATCATCATCAAAGCAAAAGTCCATACTATAAATGGTTTCTCTGCCCATGCAGATCAAAATGGTCTCATAGAATGGATGCGTAAATTTACCAAACTGGATAAGATCTTTCTGATCCATGGGGAAAGAGACAAACAGGAGATATTTCAAAAAGAGATAGAGAAACGTTTAGCTAAAAAGTCACATATAGTGAAGTATGGGGAAAAGATAGGGATATAATTATCAAAACTTTGTAGGATGGAACAGAGATCCTACAAAGTATGATAATAACGTATATTACGCAAATGTATCAGCAAAAAGATTTTCAGACCATAAAAACATCTTACTGTAATTACTAGTAGCTGATGGACCTGCTTCTACATTGGCTGCAACCATACTTTGGCTGTTAGTATCATATCTGAAAACAGCGGATAGCCAAGAGGCTTCTGTAGCAGATGTGGGACTGTAGCAAGCTGAATTGGTTTTAGGTGATGTATATAATGCGATACCCTTCAGTGTTCTCAAGATAGCATCTGCACACACTTTTGCTTCAGAGTTCCCAATGTGCCCGGCTTTAGGCTGCCCTGTTCCTTGAGAATCACCGATGATATATATACCACTTGCCATGGTTGACTCATAGCTCAGTGGATTGATAGGTGCCCAATTTCCAGAGTTTACTCCTGCTGTAAAGACAATAGAAGCTGCTTTTTGGTTTGGAATAACATTTAAAACTGTTGAACTTAAATTTTTTGATTCACTATCTTCAGTATATGTCAAAGTGTTTGTACTGTCATCAACAGCTGTGACAGTTGTACTAGGTTTGTAATCTACCCCATACTCTGTAAATTTTGCACCAAAAGTATCTGCTTCTACTGTTATACCTGAATTTGCATCCAAGACATTTACCTTACAATTAGTAAATCCTTTGGTATTTTTAAGATAATCTGCCACGACACACGCTCTTTCATAAGGACCAGGAGGACAACGGTAAGGTGCAGCTGGAATGGTCATGGTAAAGGTATCACCATCAACCATGGCATCAACTTGTGCTTTTAGCAGATTGGTCTGTTCCCCTGCTTTCCAAGCATGTGTGACCTTAGTGATATCATAATCATTTACTTTTATAAAATCCATACCTGCTGCTAATACTAATTTGTCATAGTTTATAGTACTTCCATTTGCCAAAGAAAGACTTTGATCAGCTTTATTTACACTCTCTACTGTAGTGTGAATCATATTGATACTATATTTACTGCTAAGATCTCCATAAGTAAATGATAGATCAGAAGTCGACTTTTGTCCGTTAAGCACCAAGTTACTCAAGATAGGAGATACATAAGTTGAATTTGCTTCTATAATGGTTACATTCACACTGCTGCCACCCCACATCTTTAGATACTTTGCACAGGTCGCCCCTGCAAATCCACCACCTACTACTACAATGTGTGGAGTACTTGTATCTGCTGCCATACCCGGAGTCACAGCAAAAAGTGAGCTTGCTCCTAAGAACTTCATAAAATTACGTCTTGAATTTGAATGGGTTGTTTTCATCTACTATCCTTTTTAATCATCATCGCTATTAAGCGTTTTTAGCCAGTTTCCGATAAGTGTTATCTCTTCACTGGTATAGCCATGAGCCTGAGCCATCATAATTGGTTCATCATCTTCAAAGATCTCATCTTCAAGTTCACTTTCTCCTGCGATGCTGTCCCATTCATTTACAGAAATACCATTTGTTCCATGACACTGAGCACACTGTGAACCTAAAAGTCTTCCTGCATCCGCTACGTAAGTTATAGGTAAAACGGTATCAGTCTCACCGTCATTATTGTCATCTACATCATCCTCATCATCGATACCATCATCATCACTGTCATCGTCAATATCGATTCCATCCTCATTGTCATCATCGTCATCATCATGATTGTGTATACCATCATCATCATCGTCTTCATAGACATTCACCAAGCCATCGTCATCATCATCCAAAGGATTATCATCAAGATCGATGACAATGGATGTACCATTGACTTGAATATTCAGTATATCATCTGAAACATGATCTCCATCATCATCAATACCAGCAGGATCCATCGCAAGAGGGATATAACCCAGGTCAATATCTTCTGATGCTGTAAAGAGTGTACCATTGGCATCTGATGTGACCATACCGATCTGTGTGATCACTTTTTTATCTGGGTCATCTTCATTTGTAGTCATGACCAAAGAACAGCTCACTGTACTAGGGATCTCTAACTCAAATGGATGCGCATCACTACCGTCATCAGTAGAGGTCACCTTATAATAACTACCATCCACACAAAATGCCTCTATAAGTGTTCCAGGGACGGTACCACTGATCGTTGATGTGGTATTGCTTGGAGTGTTTGAAGTTGTATCTGTGCCTGAAGTAGATGAACCACCACCGCCACATCCTGCAAAAATAAATCCTGCTGCTAAAGCCGAAAGTTTCAATGAAGTTGTTTTCATGCCTGTCCTTTTAATTTGTTTATACGGTAGTTTATCATGAACAGTGTTACTCTAGTGTTATTCAAGTGTTAACATAGTGTTAGCTAGGAGTTATTTTTTCATCTGCTTAACCATAAATGATTGATCTTGTAAAATAATTCTTTTCTCACCTGAACGGATGTTGTTTTAAACTTATATTTACAATATAATTAAACCAAATAATATTGCAATTAGAAAAGGATAAGGTATGTATCGTGACAAAAACCCTGGTAAATTCTGGTCACCATTAGTTGCCGGAATAGGATTAGGTATTACTCTTCTAGGAATGTTTATTGTTACAGGGCATGGATTAGGTGCATATGGTTTTTGTAAAAGAGTTGCTGTTTGGCTGAGTAATGATATCTCTTCCCAATGGACACAGGCTAACACTTACTTGAGTACATCGTTAAATACGCTTCATCCGTTAGATATTTGGGTGAGTTGGGAAGTAGCAGGAATCGCTTTTGGAGCTCTTTTAGGCAGTATGCTGGCAAGACGATTTAAATTCAAAATAGAACGAGGTTCCAGCATCAATATTACCTCCAGACTCAGTTTGGCGATTCTTGGAGGGATACTAAGTGGTTTGGGCGCTTCACTGGCAAGAGGATGTACAAGTGGCTTAGGGCTATCTGGAGCTGCTAATTTATCTGTTGCAGCCTTTCTCTTTTTAATGGGTTTTTTTATAGCTGGACTACTCATGGCTAAGATCACAAGAAAGGTATGGTAATGAATTATATACCACAATATATGGAGATACCAGTTCTTATCATATTTGGAGCACTTTTTGGATATTTCTTGGAAGCCTCTGGTCTAGGAAGTCCAAAAAAATTAAATGCACAATTTGTATTAAAGGACTGGAGTGTTTTTAAAGTGATGTTCACCGCTATTGTAGTAGCTGCAGCAGGGTTATTAATACTTGGCAGTGAGATGCTGTGGCTTATCGACTCTAGTACATTTAACATACCTACTACATTCTTTTGGGCAATGTTAATAGGTGGAGCTTTACTGGGAATCGGTTTAAATGTTGGTGGATACTGCCCCGGTACTTCTGTAGTTGGTTTTTTTAGTGGACGTATTGATGCGTTGTTCTTTATAATTGGAATAATCATCGGTGTTCTACTTTTTGCCATATTATTTGAGTATATAGAACCACTCTATCTTGCAGCACAAGGGCCTGAAAGTCAGACACTTTCCGAATTAATAGATTTACCTGCTTGGACAATAGTGATCATATTATTTATTTTAGCTGTTGCAGGTTTTATTTTAGGAAATAGATTTGAAAAGAAGAGTAATGGTGTTATCAGTAGTGATGACCTTGAGAAGGAGTGATCTATAACTAATTACAGATAGCTGCTACCGTATAAGTAAAGTAAACAGATATCCATATAATAAAATTTAATTATGGGACATACACCAAAATATCGGTTGATACTTCACGTAAAAGTGTATACGCTATACTTCCAAGCATCGCCATAGCACCAGAGGTTCCTCGTGAACCAAGAATAACAAGGTCATAGTTACCCTTATCGATGTATTTGAGTAGTGCTTCTTTAACATTAAGTTCTCCATCAATCACTTTACCCTTCTTAATCCCAAGTTCTTTTTTGAGTACTTTCATATTATTTTGGGAAGCAGTTTTTGCAGCTTTGTCATACATTTCTATATCGATATTTTCCAAAGTGTAGGCACCGGCAGTATAAATACCAGTGGCATAAAAAGATTCATGAGCATTCACCAAACTTATCTTTGCAGTTGTACAGATATTTTGTCCAAATAAAATACTCTGTTTAGACTGCATAGCAAAATCAGTTGGAGCTACTATATTTTCATAAGTTTTTTTTACTTTGTTTTTTACTATCAACACCGGTACATGACTTTGATGTGCTACTTTTTGCGCCGTTGTACCAAATCTGTTTTTTTTACTTTTAGATTTTGAATATGCTCCAATGATGATCATCTCTGCTTTAATAAGTTTCGATTCATAGAGTATGATATCATCAGGATTACCTTCTTTCACAAAAAGGTAATAAGGTACATTGGAAGTGATATCTAAACTTTTTATCTTTCTTTCGATCTCATCTTTAATGCCTTTTATATTTACTGTGACCTTTTTTGGACTAAAATAATCCGGTACAGAGAACAAAGGCACCTCTATGGCTTGCACAATGTATAACTCAGCATTATTCTCTTTGGCAAGCATAAAAGCTCTTTTTAAAACATTATCAGGGTTTGCAAAAACATCTATGGCAACAAGTATTCGTTGTAACTTTTTCATGATACAATCTCCTTTTCTTAATAATATCATTTTTTAAGATAAAATGTAATAGCTTCAAAAATCTTCTGTGTTATTTTCTCTCCATGCATGCCAAATGGAATGTATATCACTCTTCTGTTCTGGCAGTATGATCGTAATAGCAATGTTCTCTAACATTTCAATAACTAAAAAATATACTGCGAAATGAAACAGAATTGGGTCTTTAAACCCAAGAAAAACGATTACTCCGGCACTCATTAGAACAGCTGATATTTTTGTGATCCATGTATGATAACTCGCAAGTTTTCCAAATTTTGCCAATGCAAAAAAAGCAGGTAAGATGTAGATAATGATCGCTGCAATAATATAATACAGTTCTTCCTTGATGATCTCCGGCCAGAGCCACCAAGCAGCCAATGGTGTAGTTAGATAAGTCGCAATATCCCCATAGCTGTCAAGCCTCGCACCCAATGGACTGGTTTGATCCAACATACGAGCGATAAATCCGTCCACGGCATCTGATAATATCATGAGTCCTAAAAGTACAAAGAAGAGCTCTGGCATGTTAAACCAGCCAGTAAGCAGTAAAAACGGTGCCGAGACTATACGAAAAATACTTAGTAAGTTAGGAATATTCATCACCATAGCTTTACCATCCAAAATACATTTTTTATTATTATACTGATAATATTAGAGAAAAGGAATATTATGCATCCAAAACTCATCATTAAAACCGCTGATATCACTAAAGAAAATGTCTGTGCCATTGTCAATGCAGCAAACAGTTCTCTTATGGGTGGCGGAGGTGTAGATGGAGCGATCCATCGTGCAGGAGGTGATGAGATACTGGAAGAGTGCCGTGCTATTCGAAAAGACCTATACCCCGAAGGTCTCCCTACAGGTGAGGCTGTAGCAAGCACTGCAGGTAAAATGGATGCTGAGTATGTCATCCATACTGTTGGACCTGTCTATAGTCAGTGTGCTGATCAATGTAAAATACTTTTAGAGTCTTGCTATATCAGCTCGCTTAAAATTGCCCAGAAACTTGGGTGTAAAAGTATCGCTTTTCCTGCTATATCAACTGGGATTTACGGATACCCTAAAGAGAAAGCTGCACATATTGCATACAATGCCGTAAAAAGTTTTTTAGCAGACGGGTATGAACTAGAAGTTAGGTTTGTTTTTCATAATCAAAATGATGAAGAAGGTTTTAGAAAAGCGATCAAGGTATAAGCTGCTTTGTATTAGCCCACCTGCTAAAATACAGGACACTCATCCATAATATCTTTTAATGCATGATACTCCATCTGATGTGCTTTTGCCACAGCAGATTCAGTCACATAGCCGCCTGCTACATTCACGCCACTGTAGATAGCACTATCTTCCAAACTGGCATGTTTCCATCCCATATCTGCGATCTTCTTTGCATAAGGTATCGTCGCGTTTGCTAATGCATAGGTAGCTGTAACGGGGTAATCCCCAGGCATATTGGCTACGCAGTAGTGTATCACTCCATCTACCTCAAAAACAGGGTCGTCATGTGTTGTTGGTCGGGAAGTCTCTATACATCCACCCTGATCGATCGCAACATCAACTAAAACTGTTCCTTTTTTACATAATGCGAGCATATCTTTTGTAATTAGATGTGGTGCTTTTTCACCCGTACTATAAACCGCACCTATAACTATATCTACAATAGGAAGGATCTTTTCTATGTTATAATGACTGGAATAGAGTGTTGAAACATTATCGGGCATCAAAGTTTCAAGAGCACTCATAGAGCTTGGGTTTCTTCCCATAATCACCACATCAGCGCCCAACCCTACTGCGATCTTTGCTGCATTTTTTGCCACGGTTCCACTTCCTATGATCAATACTCTGGAAGGCAGTACACCGGTTGCACCACCTATAAGTACACCCATGCCATTGTTATGGGCTGAGAGGAATTGACTTGCGACCATTGGTGCAACTCTACCTGCTATCTGACTCATAGGCTCAAGTAGAGGTACTCTTTTCCCTTCCTGTACTGTTTCATAAGCGATGGCAATTACTTTTTTCTCTTTAAGTACTTCAGTCAATTCTCTGAGCGGTGCGAGGTGAAGGTAGGTAAAGAGTATCTGTCCAGGCTTTAAAAGGTCATACTCCTGAGGTTGAGGCTCTTTGACCTTTACGATCATTTCACAGCTCTCAAATATCTCCTCGGGAGTTTTCAAGATCGTTGCTCCCGCTTCAGAGTAATCCTCATCCAAAAACCCGCTTTTTACTCCGGCCTCCTGCTCAATGTAGACTTCATGTCCGCTTTGTACAAGCACCTTTACACCTGCAGGGATCATGCCTACCCTGAACTCTTTAGGTTTTATCTCTTTGGGAACACCGATCTTCATCTAATCTTTTCCTTTTTTTAACTATATCCCCTGACAGTTTTCCAAGTTCAAAAGGGAGTTTATGGTTATAACAACAAAACTTATCATAACAAAAAACGTTAGCTATTGCCTTTGTCTCTATGCTCTTTTAGCGCTTTTTCGTAAAGCTTTTTATCTAATATGTTTAGGGGGATATACAAGAGAATAGCTCCTAATGCTACATATCCTGAAAAAGGAGCTATATCTATCCAAAAACCACTAGATTTTCCACCTAGTACATCTTTAAGAAGTGTATCTGCAAATACAGCATAAGTTCCAAAAAGTATTACGATTAAGAGTAAGAGGCCCATTATATTTTTTCTGATCTTGTAATTATATAGATAACCCATGCTGTGTCCTGTTTTTTAAGTGAGAAATTATATCTTTCTTTCAGAGAACCTAAAAATAACTCTACAAGTTAATATTCTAAAAGAAGGATAATTGCATACTTGCAGTATATTCTATGTAAGATTATGTTGTGCTTGTGATCAAATAATAATCTCTCCTTTATATGGCCTTACAGGAAGCTACTCTTTTCCCATACCTTTCATAAAATCCTTAAGCTCTGTTGGGAACGGGAAGATCACTGTATTGGTCTTATCACTGGAGACATCACTTAAAGTCTGCAAATACCGTAACTGTATTCCCTGAGGATTTTGGCTCAAAGTATTGGCTGCTTCAAGAAGATTCTTACTGGCTTCAAGTTCACCTTTAGAGTTGATCACTTTAGCACGCCGTTCCCGTTCTGCTTCTGCCTGCTTGGCGATAGCACGTACCATACTGTCATCAAGGTCAATATGCTTGATCTCAACATTGGAGATCTTTATTCCCCATGTATCTGTCTGTTTATCCAGTATCTCCTGAATATCGGAATTCAGCCGTTCACGTTCAGCTAACATCTCATCAAGTTCATGTCCACCTAAAACAGAACGTAAAGTTGTTTGGGAAAGCTGGCTTGTGGCATCATAAAAGTTCTCTACCTGAATGATCGCCTTTTCAGGATCTATTACACGAAAATATACAACTGCGTTTACATGTACAGAGACATTATCATGCGAGATGACATCTTGTGTCGGAACATCTAAAACAATGATACGAAGATCTACACGTACCATTTTTTGAATACCCGGAATCAAAATGATCAGTCCGGGACCTTTTACTCCTGTAAAGCGACCAAGAGTGAAGACCACTCCACGCTCATATTCACGTAAAATACGTATGGCAGATGCCAAAATAAGAATTAAAATGACTATCATATAAAGTGTAGTCATTGGGATAATAGGTACCATCATTTACTCCTTTATTGTGTTAGGCTTAACATGTAGTATGAGTCCAGACAGACTCTCTACATGTACATTTTGACCGACTTTCAATTCACTGTCCGAGGTTGCATACCATATCTCACCATGACAGCGGACACGATACCCTTTTTCCGTCGATTCAATGACTTCAGCTGCGGCACCGACCATTTCATCCATACCGGTTACTACTTTTACAGATCTGGAATGCAGAAAAAACCGTAAAACAAAAATGAAAAACCCCAAACTGACCAATGAAAAAGCGATGATCAGAGGGATGGATACTCCACTTCCAAGCGTTTGGGCATCAAACAACAGCAGTGATCCAAAAGCAAAAGCAGCAACCCCGCCAATACCCAAAATACCAAATCCAACAATAAGCACTTCTGCTACCATAAAAATTATACCCAGTATGATCAGTAACAATCCGGCATAATTAAAAGGGATCATATTCAAAGCATAAAGTGCTATCACTCCTGCGATCAACCCGATGACACCCGGGAACATCCCTCCTGGATTCATTAATTCAAAAAAGATGCCATAGATGGCTATAAGCAGAAGTATATAAGCAATGTTAGGGTTAGTAATGATAGCTAGAAATTGCGTTTTCCAATTTGCTTCAAATGGCACAATAATAGCTCCTTCTGTTCTAAGTGTAATACTTTCACCCGAAACAGTGACATTTCTCTCATCAAGTATACGTAACAACGTATTGGTATTCTCAGCCATCAGGTCGATAACACCATAACGCAGTGCATCTTTTGCCGAGATGCTTTTTGCCTCTTTCACAGCATCTAGAGCCCATGAGATATTGCGATCATTTAACTCAGCCAGGCTTTTAATGTATGCCATCGCATCATTAAGTGCTTTTTTTTCAAGCGTTGAGGGACCACTGCTGTTTATATCTGGTATTTTTGGTGCAGGCATCAGATTTACAGGAGTAGCAGCACCAAGGTTTGTTCCTGGAGCCATAGCTGCCACATGAGAAGCATAAAGGAGATATGTACCTGCACTTGCTGCATGTGCACCTTTTGGAGATACATAAATAACCACTGGAAGTGTGCTGTTTGTGATCTCCTGTATCATCTCCCTCATAGAGCTTGAAAGACCTCCTGGAGTATCCAATTCGATCAATACCATCTGTGCATTTTGACTTAAAGCTAGATCCATTCCCTCTTTGAGATAGTAACTGCTAGCAGGACCGATCGCACCTTTCATCTCTAATTTTATTATTGTAGAAGCAGTGAGAAAAAGTGGTGTAAGCAATAAAAGAAATAAAAAGAGTAATCGTTTTTTCATCTTATCCACCTATTATTCAGTCTTATAGATAATTATTTACTCATCATATCCAATAAAGAAAAAAAAAGTCAAGGTAAGAAATCTTTAATACCCTCACCTGTCATAATCATGTAAGTGTAGCTCGTACTTCATTGGCAACTTTTTTTGCATCAACTTTCAGTAGCAATATACCGCCAAGAATAAAAAAGATCGCTACAGAAGCAATCCCTACCCGGGAACTTTCAGTGATCAAAGTAACCATACCGATCAAAAGTGGCCCCAAGATCGTAGCATTCTTTCCCAGCAAATTATAAAACCCAAAAAACTCGGCAGCATGTTCCTTTGGAATCATTTTGGAATAATAGGAGCGACTTAGAGCCTGTACACCTCCTTGTACAAGTGCGATCATTCCTGCCAATATATAAAACTCATGGATCTTATCTATAAATACTGCCCAAATTGTAATAAAAAGATAAATACCGATACCTAAAAGGATCGCTTTTTTCGTATCCCACATTTGAGCCAGTTTGGCAAAAATAAGTGTTGCAGGAAAACCAACAAATTGTACGATCAGAAGTGCCAATATCAGCTTCTTTGAGTCAAATCCTATTGCCATTCCATAGTCAACAGCCATCCGAATGATCGTACCTATGCCATCAATATAAAGCCAGTAAGCTACCAAAAAAACCAGCAATCCTTTAAGATGTATGATCTTTTTGATCGTCCCTGCAAGTCTGCGATATCCTTCTGAGATGATTTGAACCGTTCCTTTATCCTCTACATTTTTTTTCTCCTTCACAAAAAGAAGTAGAGGCAGAGAGAAAAGCATCCACCATAAAGCAACAGATATAAAAGATATCTTTACTGCTTCTATACTACTATCAAGTCCAAAAAAAGCAGGATCCTGCACCATCCAAACATTAAATGCAAAAAGAATTCCCCCTCCAAGATAGCCCAGTGCAAACCCAAGTCCAGAGACTAAATCCACCTCTTCTTCTTTAGACACTGTTGTTAAAAGAGAATCATAAAAGATATTTGAACCCAAAAATCCTATATTTCCCAATACATAAACAAATACCGCTGCTTCCCAGGCTCCCTCTTCTACAAATGAGAGTGATGCACTCATCAATATCCCAAGATAGGCAAAGAGAAACAAGAACCTCTTCCTCAGTCCACCCACATCTGCAATAGCACCAAGCAAAGGAGCCATAAGTACAATGATCAGACTTGAAATAGAATTTGTAAATCCAAGTTGTGCAGTACTGACAGTGACATCGACATTAGCTGAAAAATACTCTTTGAAAAAAACAGGAAAAAATCCTGCTATTACCGTTGTAACATATGCAGAGTTTGCCCAATCATAAAATGCCCATGCATAGATACTTCTTTTTTTACTGGTTTTCCAACTTTTCATAATTACATCATGACCTATTTTGGATAAAATAAAGATTATGAACTTTTTAGAGACAGAAACAGAGGGGCAACCCCTTAGTTATAAATTCATCGCCGATTGTCATTTGGGGAAATTGGCAAAGTACTTACGAATAATGGGCATTGATACCCTCTTCTTCCCCCATATAGAAGACGATAACCTTATTATCATTGCCAATAAAGAGAAGCGTATTATCCTCACACGAGACCGTGAACTCTCCCAACGCAAAAATGCCCCTGTTCTTTTTTTGGAACCTACCGATACCAAAGAACAACTCAAAAACCTGATAGATCACTATCACCTAAAAGAACATCCTGTTCCTTTCAGTCGTTGTATTGTCTGTAACAGTCCTCTGCAAGTCATTGAAAAAGAAAATATCATAGACAAACTACCGGAAAAAGTAAAAAAGCATTTTGACTATTTTGAGTATTGCTCTGATTGTGACCGTATCTACTGGCAAGGGGATCACTACAGACACATGATGGAATTTTTAGAGCAAGTATTAAAAGAATCATCATAAATTACATATAGAAAAATTAATATTTGCTGATTCAAAGCTCTTCATACTCCAGGTCAAAAGAATACTCTGAAAAGTTTTTCTCAAGCATCTTCTCGATCTTTTCACGATATTGTACTGATCTAAGCATATTAGGAGAGAGATATACAAAAGCTATTTCTGCTTCTTTTGCATATTCACCACTGATATCAAGTACAGATATATTAAAGGTTTTAAGTTTCTCTTTCATGCTATTGATGACCGATCTACGTCCTTTGAGTGATTGAACGTATGGTAAGTCTATGTGAAGTATACAGCTACAGATAATCATAAGTATATTGTATCAGTTTTTTCTCTTCAAAATTGACTAATACTATAAACTATTAATATCTTAGATAATTTGTTATACTATGAATTATAAGAGTAAGGTTTAGTCTAACATAAAAAGGAGGCTGCCTATGTCTAGAATGATAATGGATGCAAATGAAGCGGTTGCCAGAATAGCACATAAGACCAATGAAGTTATTGCTATCTACCCAATCAGCCCTGCTTCTGCGATGGGTGAGCATGCCGATGCCTACTCTGCAGAACATAGAGAAAATATTTTTGGTACAGTACCAAAAGTCATAGAGATGCAAAGTGAGGGAGGTGCCGCGGGTACCATACACGGTGCGCTCCAAAGTGGCTCCTTGAGCACCACCTTTACCGCTTCTCAAGGTCTTTTACTGATGCTACCCAATATGCTTAAGATAGCAGGTGAGTTAACCCCAACAGTTTTTCATGTTGCTGCACGTTCTCTTGCTACCCAGGCACTTTCCATTTTTGGGGATCACTCTGATGTGATGCAGGTCCGTCAAAGCGGTTTTGCTATGCTTGCCTCCTGTAATGCGCAAGAAGCACAGGATCTTGCCCTCATAGCTCAGGCATCAACACTTGAAGGTAGGATCCCCATACTTCACTTTTTTGATGGTTTTCGTACTTCACATGAGCTAATGGATGTAGAAACTATAGATGATGACACCATCCACAGTATGATCGATATTGATGCCATTAACATACATAAACATCGTGCCCTTGATCCTGAACATCCTGTGATACGAGGTACCTCACAAAATCCTGACTTTTATTTTCAAGGACGCGAAAGTGTCAATCCATACTATGATGCTCTCCCAGGGATCGTACAAAATAAAATGGATGATTTTGCAAAGTTAACAGGTCGGAGTTACCGACTTTTTGAATACTATGGATGTGATGCACCTGATAAGCTGATCGTGATCATGGCAAGTGCAGCTAAAACAGTAAAAGAGAGTATAGATGTACTCAATGATATGGATGAGAGTACAGCTGTGGTGACAGTAAGACTATACAGACCCTTTAACAGTGCACTTTTTTTAGCTTCTGTCCCAACATCTGTCACCAAAATAGCTGTACTAGACCGTACTAAAGAACTGGGTAGCTCAGGTGAGCCTCTCTACTTGGATGTATTACAGGCATTTTCTCAGGCAAAAATGCAAGGCAGTAGAGAGGAACTTCCACGTATCATCGGTGGTCGTTACGGACTCTCATCCAAAGAGTTCACACCTGCAATGGTTAAAGCTGTGTTTGAAGGGTTGGATAGATCTAAACCTAAAAATCCATTTACCATAGGTATCATAGATGATCTTACCCATCTCTCCCTACCGTTTGAACCTTCCTTTACACTAGAAAAACCCGACACAACCCAGGCACTCTTTTTCGGCTTAGGGTCTGACGGCACAGTAAGTGCGAACAAGAGTTCCATCAAGATCATAGGAGAAGACCCTAACCTTCATGTACAAGCGTATTTTTACTATGATTCAAATAAAGCTGGGACTATGACTATTTCACATTTGCGTTTTAGTAAAAAAACCATCGAATCAATCTATCAGATAGAAAAAGCAGATTTTATCGGTATACATCAATTTGTGTTTTTAAAAAAATTTGACATACTCGAAAATGCTGCCCAAGGTGCTACCATACTGATAAACACACCCTATGATATAAAAAAGACATGGGCTGAGCTTCCTCGGAATGCCCAACAGAACATCATAGACAAAGCTCTCAAGGTCTATGGTATCAATGCCTATGAAGTTGCCAAGAACTGTCACCTTGGAAAACGGATCAATACAGTGATGCAAACAGCATTTTTTGAACTCACAAACATGCTTGATACTCATATTGCAATGCAAAAGGTTAAAACATCAATACAAAAAAGTTATGAACACAAAGGTGAGATACTCATCAAGCAAAATTATTGTGCTGTTGACCATACTCTCTTGGCTTTACATAAAATACCTGTTGAAGACCATGTCACTTCTGACATTGAGATATCTGACTCGTTAAAACTCGAAGTAGAGAATGATTTTTTAGAAAGTGTCACTTCAAAACTGATAGCACTGAAAGGAGACCACATACCTGTAAGTGCAGTGCCAGCTGATGGTACATGGCCTACTGCTACCACACAGTATCAAAAACGAAATGTCTCTCTTGAAGCTCCATTTTGGGATCCTGATACCTGTATACAGTGTAACATCTGTACTGAAGTCTGCCCACATGCTGTGATACGTGCCAAAATAGTTGATAAAACAGAACTGGAAAATGCACCTGAGGCATTTCATGTACTGGGGGCAAAAGGTAAAACTTTTTCCCAGGATGAACACTATACTTTACAGGTGTCTGTTGAAGACTGTACAGGATGTAGTTTATGCGTAGAGGAATGCCCAGCAACAAATAAAACTGACCCCGAGAAAAAAGCGATCAATATGGAAGCCATAGAACCCAAAAAAGGCGTGGCTATAGAAAATTGGGACTTTTTTATGCAGATTCCTGACTATGACAGAACAAAGATAGATCGAAGTAAAACAAAAGAAGCTCAATTTTTAAGACCATTGTTTGAGTTTTCAGGAGCTTGTGCAGGATGTGGTGAGACACCGTACCTTAAACTGCTTACCCAGCTTTTTGGTGATAGACTGCTCATCGCCAATGCAACAGGATGTTCTTCCATCTATGGAGGTAATTTACCAACGACTCCATGGGCTGTTGATGAAAACGGTAGAGGACCAGCATGGTCTAACTCGCTCTTTGAAGATAATGCTGAGTTTGGCATGGGCTTTAGAGCAACGGCTGACCAACAAAAAACATTTGCTATAGAGCTTCTTAGTAAACTAAAGTCTGATTTAGGTGAAAAATTAGTTGAAGATACTATCAATGCAGCACAAAAAACAGAAGAGGAGATCCGTCTTCAAAGAGAAAGAGTAGATCAGATAGGTAGCAAACTCCCTACCATCAAAGGAGATGATGCTAAGCTTCTAGAAGGTGTACTTACCTACCTTATAGACAAATCGATCTGGGCCGTTGGTGGCGACGGATGGGCTTATGACATCGGTTACGGTGGTCTTGATCATGTACTTGCCAGCGGAATGAATGTTAACATGCTTGTGCTTGATACAGGCGTCTACTCCAACACAGGTGGACAAACTTCAAAGGCTACTCCACTAGGTGCAGTAGCGAAGTTTTCTGCCCAAGGTAAAAAGATCATACAAAAAGATCTTGCACTGCATGCACTGGATTATGACCATGTATATGTAGCAAGAATAGCCATGGGTGCCAATAACAAACAAACACTAAATGCCTTTTTGGAAGCCGAAGCCTATGACGGACCTTCAATTATCATCGCATACAGTCAATGTATAGCACATGGATATGATCTTAAGCATGGGATGAAACATCAAAAAATGGCTGTAGACTCCGGTCTTTGGCCACTTTTCCGATACAACCCTTTACTTAAAACAGAAGGTAAAAATCCTTTCATTGTCGACTATAAAGAACCTAAAATTGATGTAAAAGACTTTATGTACAGTGAAACACGTTTCAGTATAGTAGAAAAAATGGATCCTGAACTTGCCCAGCAGTATCTAAAAGAAGCAGATGCCTTTGCCAAAAGAGAGTGGGTTCGCTATCAAGATCTAATGAATTCTGAAAATTTATCGATTGAAAAAGATCAGATATGTAAATTATGATCACTTAAAAGTCATTAATGCATAACCTTTATTTTGATAATATATCGTATCTATAAAACTGTTATCTGTTATAGTCACAAAAGGAAGCACTTCTTTTTCTTCAATTGCATTTGCTCTCAATGACATAGCACATGCTATAATCTTCACTCCTTTTACTTTTGCAAGATTTGTAATGCTTTCCTGAGCTTTTTTTATCTTAGGTATATCTTTATCATCAACCAGCATGTCATATTCTGTAGATATCATAGGAACACACCCGCCATGAAGTGTAATAACAAATTTTGCTTTATCACCTTTCTCTTCTATCATATCTAAGGTTTTCCCGACCAACCACATTCGAGTTTTAATATAGTTAGCGTCACGTGAACTACAGTCAAAAACAGCTTTATACTCTTCTGCTGATAAAGTGATAAAAGTAAAGATACTTATTATAAGGTATTTAAACATCATACTATTGTCCTAACCCAAAAACATTGGAAAGTGTATTGATATAATTAAAATATCCTGTGATAGCTACAGCCTCTATGATCTGTGTATCACTCCAACCCATCTCTTTTAGTGCATCTATCTCCTCTTTAAGTATCTTATAATTATTTTTTTGGGCTGCTTTAATACAAAAATTCAGAAGTGCCTTATCTTTATCATCTGCATACATGGCATCAACACCTTGCAGTATCTCTTCTATTTGTACATCTGTAAGTCCAAGCATTTTTGCTATGCCTTTATGAACATCAACACACATCTTACATCCATTCTCTTTAGATATAAGCAGTGCTATTGCCTCTTTAATATCATAAGAAAGCGAAGTTTCATCAAGAAGATATTTCTGTATCATTTCATCTGTTGCAAAATAGATTTTTTCATCAACAGCCAATAATTTAAATATCTCTCCCAATGTCCCAGTTTTCTCTAAAATAGGTCTTGCTTTATCTTGAATAGCAGGAGTCATATCCTGAAATTCCGGTAAGTTTATATGTGCCATTTTTATTTTCCTTATTTATAATTCACTCTAAACATTAAGTTGAACTTAACGTTTTTGATTATATGCTATAATTCTTAGACTAAGATTAACAGGATCAACAATGGAATATAAAATATCTGAATTGGTTTCAAAAACATCTGTACCAAAATCTACTATTCTTTACTATATTAGGGAAGGAATACTACCAGAAGCAAATAAGATTAAGTCTAATGTACATCGTTATAATGATGAACATGTAGAACTCATCAGGTACATTGCCTATATGAAAGAGAACTTTGGCACAGGTAATGAACAGCTCAAAAATATATTGCAAAATAAAAATCAATCTTTTTCCACATCATTAAGCATGATAACACCCTTGATGAATACATTAAGTGCCATACCCTCAGGTACTGAACACTATACAAAAGAGGGATTTATACTACGTTTTAACGTAGATAAAGAGTTACTTGAAACACTACTGGCAGATGAGATACTTATGCCTATAAGTGATGATGACTTTACAGAAAAAGAAGCTTCTATATTGAAGCTAGTAGGTTATTTTCACGAAGTAGGCATCGAGTATGAGATACTTAAACTGTACGTTTTTCATGCAAAAGCACTCAGTTTACTTGAACATCAAATGCAAACAAAACTCTGTGATGTACGTAACGATGAAAACTTCTCTACCTTATGGAAGATCGTCTTTGAAACACTCTTTAATGCCAAAGAATATATCTTCAACAGACAAACCTATAAAGCATTTTTTTTTACACTTAAAAATGAGATATTAAATTAAATATAAGCGTCTAATGATACAATAACGTTAAGTTTAACTTCTCATTATCCTCTTAAGAGAACATAATTAGAAATATTAAAAACTTAACTTAATAAATAACATTAATCAAGGATACTACCTATGAGTCTTTATATTTTATTGCCCCTTGTTTTTATATTTCTACTAATTATTGTAGGGGGATATGTCTATTTCTTTCTCCATATTATGAGATCTGACCCTAGAGAAATTAATTATAGAGATACTCAGGGGCATGATTCCGGACTTGTACCTAAAAATAAAAAATAAAGGTTCTTTACTAAAATATCTATTCCTATAACTTGTTTATTAAAATTTTAGTATCTTAATCCCACTAAGATCTCAAACTGTCTTTCTTACTTAATCAACTTGATAAAGCGCTTTCCTGTATTCTAAGTCAAACATTTCATTCAGTGGTGCATAAAAACCTTTTGGTACAATAGCCTATAATATCCTAAAAAATAAATCCATATTTCAATATTGTCTTATACATTAGCAAAAGTATTGACCTAATGAGTAAAATGCTGTAAGATACACATACAAAAGATAATTAAAGGTAGCCTCACGATGAAAAAAGAAGTAGCAGTAGCAATCATCGGTGCAGGTTCTGCAGGTCTGTACGCACTTTCTCAAGTTAGAAAAGAGACAGATAACTTTCTGGTGATCAATGATGGTCCATATGGAACGACCTGTGCCCGTGTTGGATGTATGCCTTCAAAATCACTGATACGTATCGCTGAGTATTATCATGAGCGGGAGTACTTTGAAAAAAGTGGCATCCAAAACAGTGACAAGCTTAGTGTCAGTATACCTGATGTTTTAAAAAGAGTACGTAAACATCGTGATATACTCGTTGCGGGAAATGTCAAAAACATTACACGTTTGGGATCTAAAGTACTCTCTGGTAGGGCAGAATTCATAAATGCCAACACATTAAAAGTCGGAGATGATGAGATTATAGCTGAAAAGATCATCATCGCCACAGGATCGACCCCCATTTTTGACCCAAAATGGGAACCTTTTAAAGAGCATATACTTACAACAGATGAACTCTTTGAGCAGGAAGATTTACCTTCTACACTGGGGGTACTTGGTCTGGGAGTTATAGGATTGGAGCTTGGACAGGCACTTTCAAGACTTGGTATTCAAGTCACAGCGGTGCATTCAAAAGAGTTCATTGGTGGTCTTAGTGACCCTGAAGTCAATGAAAATATGCTTGCACTTTGCAATAAAGAGTTTTCTAATATGTGGCTTGGCGGAGGTCGAGCTGTTTTAAGTAAAGTAAATGATAAAATAAAGATACACAATGATAAGAATGAAGTACTTGTAGACAAAGTCTTGGTTGCCATAGGCAGAAGACCAAACCTTGAGAGTTTAAAGCTTGAAAACCTTGGTATAGCATTAGATAAAAGAGGAATGCCTAACTTCAATCCGCAAACCATGCAGATCGAAGACCTTCCCATTTATATAGCAGGTGATGTTAATGCAGAAAGACCCCTGCTTCATGAAGCTGCGGATGAAGGTCGCATAGCCGGATACAATGTCGTAAAAAACCAAAAAAGTTTTAAAAGAAAAGTACCACTTGCCATTGTATTTACTGATCCAAACATCGCTTTGATAGGAAAAAGTTTTAATGAAATAAAAGAGGATACAAATATTATTGTATGTACATATGATTTCAAAGAACAAGGACGCGCTTTTCTTATGAATAAAAATGCAGGATTAGCTAGTCTATATGTACAAAAAAGTGACGGGTTACTTTTAGGTGCACAGATAGCAACTCCACATGGTGAACATCTGGCACATCATTTAGCTTGGGCTATGGAGCAGAAACTCACAGTCCATGACATGTTGAAACTGCCATTCTATCACCCTACTTTAGAAGAGGGACTCTACACGCTACTGCTTAAATGTGTAAAAAAATTAGAGACAAAAAAAGAAGGTATACTAGAGATACCCTTTCTATAAAGGTATAAATGATGAATTTTCATACAAAGACCATAGATGAAGCCCTCTTAACATTACAGAGTGATACTTCCGGACTTAATACTGATGAAGTAAAAAAAAGACAAGAAACGTATGGTCTGAACGTACTCCCTTCAAAACCCGACATGTCTCTTTTTGAACATTTTTTACAACAGTTTAAAAGTCCTATTATTTATATTTTGCTTCTGGCTTCCTTGATGGCACTTGTTATTAAGGAATACACAGATGCCATGTTCATCCTGGCTGTTTTACTTATAAATGCGATCATAGGAACCTATCAGGAGTACTCAGCTTCAAAAAAAGCCAAACTACTGCAAAACCTCATCAGGTCAAACGCTATGGTACTAAGGGATGGTGTACTTCAAGAGATAGAGAGTAAAGATATCGTTCCCGGGGACATACTGGTATTTGAACCTGGAACCAAAGTTGCTGCTGATATCAGGCTCACTGAAACAAACAACCTCACGGTAGACGAGTCTCTACTAACCGGTGAATCTATCGATATGAATAAAGATGCCCTCTTTGTAAGTGAAAATTCCGACCTACTTATTCCTGAGAGAAAAAACATGCTTTTTGCAGGTACCTATATCTCTTCAGGTAGAGGTATTGGGGTTGTGTCAACTATAGGAAAGGATACACAGGCTGGGAAGATAGCTCAACTACTTTCTAAAAAAAGTAAGGCTAAGATACCTCTGCTTGAAAAGATGGAAAAGCTCTCTTTTACCATCTCCATCGTGATCGGTATTATGGTGCTCATACTCTTTGCCATAGGTCTCATCAAGGGTATGACATTTTATGCACTCTTTCTCTTCTCTGTTGCGCTTGCTGTCTCTACCATACCTGAGGGTCTTCCAGTTGCCATCACTGTAGCACTTACTTCTGCTTCACTGGCCATGTCCAAACGTAACGTCATCGTACGAAAGCTTGCAGCCATTGAGGGTCTTGGAGCCTGTACACTCATAGCCTCTGACAAGACAGGTACCCTTACACAAAATAAGCTCTCTGTAGAGTACTTCATCTCACCAACTCAGGTCTACGATACGAACACCTTGAATGAAGCCCATGACAAGGTCTATCTGGCTTCGATACTCTGTAATGAAATGCATTATGAAGAAGGCAAAGAAGGTGACGTTGATTTCTTTGGTGACCAGGTAGATATAGCCTTGGCACGTTTTGCCACAAATGCAGATGAGTCTTACCTCACAGGAGCCAAGTCATACAGAAAGATAGATGAGATACCTTATGAGCCTATCAACAGATTTTCAGCTGTAATGATGGAACAAGGTGACAAAGTCTATCAATTCTCAAAAGGGTCACCCGAGACTGTACTTGAACACTGTGATCTAAGCAAAGAAGAAAAGAAACAAATATTGGAAGACGTTGATGCATGGGCACTTAAAGGTTACAGAACTATTGCGCTTGCATATAAAGAGTCTGAGGATGATACGAAGATAAATCTTAACAATTTCTCTTATCTGGGTTTTGTGTCTATTATAGATCCGGTAAGAAAAGAGACGCCTGATGCCATTAAAAAAGCTTTGTATGCAGGTATTAAAGTAGTGATGATCACCGGAGATCACCCAAATACAGCCTTATCTATAGCACAAGATCTTGGCATCGCCACTTCTGATGCAGGTGTGATGAGTGAACATGAGTTACTCGACTGGGAAAAGAGTGGTGAAAAAGCTGAGGATTTAAAAGAGGTGACTGTTTTTTCCCGTGTAACCCCTGAACAAAAAATGAAGATAGTCATGGCCTATCAGCAGCTGGGTCACTACGTTGCAGTCACAGGTGACGGGGTCAATGATGCCCCTGCCCTTAGACATGCCAATATCGGTGTAGCCATGGGGAAAAGTGGTACGGATATAGCCAAGTCAACCTCTGACATCATCTTGACCGATGACAACTTTGCTTCCATCGTTAACGGTATAGAAGAAGGCAGACGTGCACATGACAACATCCGCAAAGTGATCTATCTGCTTATCTCTACAGGTTTTGCAGAGTTGGTACTGGTGATGCTCTCGTTTATTATGGGTATGCCTCTGCCGCTTCTGCCTGTGCAGCTTTTATGGCTAAACCTTGTAACCAACGGTATACAGGATGTGATGTTAGGTCTTGAAAAAGCAGAACCCGGGCTTCTAAAGAAAAAACCACGCTCTCCCCAAGAGCCTATCTTTAACAAACTTATGCTTAGACGTATCGTTGTAGCAGGTCTTTATATAGGTATCGTTGCTTTTGTACTATTCTCCTTCTTACTAGAACAAGGGCACAGCGAAGAGAGTGCAAGAAACATTACACTGCTTCTTATGGTACTTTTTGAAAATGTACACGTTTTCAACTCCCGTACCGAATACAACTTCTTACATAAAGTGGGCTATAAAAGCAGTGCCTTACTGATAATTTTAGTACTATTTACCCAGATATTGCACATCGCATGTATGCATATCCCATTTATGCAAAATGTACTCTCTACTCAACCGGTATCTTTTGAGATCTGGCTTGAACTGGCTTTCATAGCTTTAGGTTTGGTAGTGGTCATGGAGACGGACAAGTGGTTCATGTTAAAAAAACAGAAGGTTAAATAATGCCAACATCACATAAAATAGTCTATGCAGTGTATGGTATCGTATGGATCATCATGGCGATAGACCCCAAATACCCTGATGACTGGTTACTTGAGAATGTACTGGTCTTTCTTATATTTCCTTTTATAGTGTGGATGGACAAGCAGCACACCTATAGCCTGACGGCCATCGTCTTTCTTCTAATCTTTGCTTCATTACACTCTTTAGGATCACACTATACCTATGCAGAGATGGAACATTTTAATGTCATCAGCCAATTCTTTGGATTCGAGCGAAACCACTTTGACCGTTTAGTACACTTCTTATTTGGACTATTACTCTTTAAAATTATTTTTGAAATGAGTACAGCACATATTGATGATATTACAACTGCCCTATTATTTACATTCACTTTGGTCGTTTCTATCGCAGCAGTCTATGAGATAGTAGAATGGCTTGCAGCAGCCATTTTACACCCTGAACTAGGTCATGCATTTCTAGGAGCACAGGGAGATATCTGGGATGCACAAAAAGATACACTCTTAGCTGTAGGTGGTGCCTTGATAAATATACTCTTATTTAAGAGACACTATAAGAAATTATTGGATGTTCGTTCTACTAAAAATACGGGACAACAACAGGAAACTTAATGGATAATATATCTATTTTGGTGATCTTTAATATATTTGGTGGATTGGGTCTTTTTTTACTAGGTATGATCGTCATGACCAGTGGACTGCGCTCTTTAGCAGGTGATACAATGAAAAATGTATTGATGCGTTTTACCAAAAGTCCTCTATCCGGTGCTGTTACCGGTACAGTCACTACAGCCATACTCCAATCATCCAGTGCAACAACAGTTGCAGCAGTCGGCTTTGTCGGTGCAGGACTTATAGCATTTCCTGAAGCACTGGGGATCATATTTGGTGCCAATATAGGTACAACGATCACCGGCTGGATGGTTGCACTACTTGGATTTAAACTCAACCTTGGCACGATCATCCTGCCATTTATACTACTTGGTGCCATTCTAAAACTCTTTTTTCGTGACAGGATCGCATCATTCGGCTATGCTCTGGCAGGTTTTGGACTGATCTTTGTAGGTATTACCCTTTTACAGGAAGGTATGAGTGGGTTTGAAGGGGTTATCACTCCTGATCATCTACCCTCGGATTCATGGATGGGAAGATTAAAACTGGTAGCACTTGGTATCGTTGCAACACTCATTACACAGTCTTCCAGTGCAGGTATCGCTGCGACGCTCACTGCACTCTATGGCAATGCTATCAACTTTGAACAGGCAGCAGCACTGATCATAGGTATGGATGTGGGAACTACCGTAACTGCTGCCATAGCTTCCATCGGGGGCTCTGAAAATGTCAAAAGAACCGGTCTCTCACATGTGATCTACAATCTTTTTACAGGAACTATGGCTCTTTTTCTCATCACACCTTATACCTATATGTTGGAGAGTATATCGCCTGATGCCTTGATGAAAAATGCAGAGATCTCCCTAATCGCTTTTCATACCATGTTCAATACACTGGGTGTAGTGATCATCCTGCCATTTACCCGTCAATTTGCATCCTTAATGAGGAAAATAATACCCTCACATACACCAAGATTTACCAGAAAGTTAGATAAGAGACTGCTTGAAGAAGAGAGCAATCTTGCATTGGAATCTGCACGTATTTCAGCGCAAGATGAATTCATTGCACTATTAAAACATACCAATTTTATTTTGGGTGATCTAAAACATGGCCAAGAAGCAGATCTTAACAGTTTGAAAATTGCCCTGAAGAAAACACAAAACTATATTGATCTGATCGACCTTGGCACAGAAAAAGATGCTAAATGGAAGAAGGTCATTTCACTGATCCACATGCTTGATCACGCACATCGTCTTCATGAACGCTGTACAGAGGAGGAATACAGAGCTAGACTTGCTCAAAAACTGCCTGATCTACATACAGAACATCAATCTTTGATCGACAATAATGTTCACATTATCATGGCATTAAGTACAAAACAGTTTTCCAAAGCCAGAAAATATGCAGAAAAAAATGAAAAACAGATCAAAAAGTTTATGAAACACTATAGAGATGCGACTGTAGAAGAGATGGTCAAGGATGAGATAGACCTGCCTGTGGGAACGGGAAAACTTGAAGCGGTCAGGTGGCTTGTACGGGTGAACCACCATATAGCCCGTATAACCTACTATATGGAACAATCCATCTTAGAAACTGCAAAATAGTTTAGACTTGTTACGGCATAAGCGTATTCATTACCTCGTTTCTCCATACTCCATACCAAGTTCTAAAAGTTCACTGTTGATATGATATGTTTTAAAAGCCACATCATCGATAGACCTATGCTCAAACCCGGCATCTGTATAACAAACCACTTTACATTTTTCATCTTTAAGTAGACCGTCTATGGCATGTGTTATAAAACGAAAAGCCATCAGTCTGTCATACACTGTGGGATTCCCCCCACGCTGTGTATGCCCAAGAACCATAACCCTGGACTCGATACCCACTTCATTTTCAAACCATAAAGCTATCTCTTCTGATGATTCTAATGCTTCAGAGACAACAGCGATGAAGTACTCCCTACCCTCTTTGATCTGTTTTTGAAAAGCCCCTTGGTATTGTGTTAGGTCATAGGGAATTTCCGGTATCAGACACATTTCTGCACCTGATGTCAGTGCAGATACCAATGCCAGGTATCCACACTCTCTTCCCATCGTCTCAATGACAAATGCCCGACTAAAAGAAGATGCCGTATCACGAATAGCATCTATGGCTGTTTTTATACTGTTGAGTGCAGTATCTACACCCAGACAATACTCTGTGCCTGCTATGTCATTGTCTATCGTTGAGGGTATACCTGAAAAGCGTATGTTCTCACTTTCATCACTA